>CBDCBB010000009.1:0-32557 GCA_965214155.1 Phycisphaeraceae bacterium | reverse complement strand
GACCACGGCCAGGCCGTCGTCCTCGACCTCTCCCGCCGGTACGACCTCGAAGCCCTGCAGGACGGCCTCAAGCCGCTCGCCGCGGTGCGGACGGGGGGGTAGGGTCTGGGGTGTGGGGTCTGGGGTCTAGGGTTTAGGGATCGGGGTCTAAGGTGTGGGATATGGAACCCCAAGTTGGGAGGGCCACGTCCTGTTAGAGCGAACGAACAGACCAAATTCATTAGCCGCGTTGCTACGCAACATGGTCCGCGACGCGTAGCGTCGCGCCCATGGCGGAAGACGTCCCGCCTTGTTCTAGACCCCAGACCCCAGAGCCCAGACCCCCGACCCCAGACCCCCGACCCCAAACCCCCGACCCCTGCCAACCCTCCGCACCCGGCCTAGCATCAGGACAGACCGTCCGCCCCCTCGATCAAGGAACGCCACCATGAACCGCCGCCTGCTCTCGAACGTCGTGTTGACCGGCCTGCTCGCGTCGGCCGTGGGGGTCTCGGTGTATACCGCCCAGGCCGGGCCGATGTCGGCGGTAAAGGACAGCGCCCGCGACACGGCCGAGGACGCGGAACGGCAGCAGGTCGCCCAGGCCGACGAGGCGGCGGAGCAGGCCCACGACGCGGCACGGAAGCAGACCGGCGTGGACCTTCCCGACGACGAAGGTGCGGCCGAGGTGCGTCGGGACACCCTCGAAGCGGGCAGCGGCAACGCTGTCGACGCCGACCGCCAGCCGATGCAGACCCCTGATCAGAAGCGGATGCAGGCCGCGACGCAGCCCGGCTCGACGATGGGGATGGAGATGTCCGAGGCCCAGCACCAGATGGTCGTCAAGAAGGCCGTGGTCGAGCTCATGCCCACCGAGGGTAACAAGGCGCACGGCACCGTGACGCTGACGCAGATGGGGGACGGCGTGATGGTCGAGGCGACGGTGATGGGCCTCCAGCCGAACTCGACCCACGCGATCCACGTGCACCAGTACGGCAACGTGACCTCGGCCGACGGCATGGCGGCGGGCAGCCACTACGACCCGCGCGGCCACGAGCACGCCTTGGCCGACACCGTTCAGGGCCACGCCGGCGACTTCGGCAACCTCGAGGCCGATGCCAAGGGCACCGCCGACTTCAGCTACATGGCCAAGGGCATCAGCATCGCCGGGATGAACAACCCCATCCTCGGCCGCGCGATCATCGTCCACGAAAAGCCCGACGACGGCGGCCAACCCAGCGGCAACGCCGGCGCCCGCATCGCCCAAGGCGTCATCGGCATCATGGAATAACCCCGCCAGCTTCCCCCGCTTAGCCCGGCCGCTTGCGGCCGCTGTCTTTCCGAAGTCACAGGGTGCCACACTGCATCCCGGAGGCTTTGCGGAGGGTGCGGTGTAAAGCTGCGAACCACGCAATCCTGCGGTCACACCCCCACACCGCACCCGCCCCGAGCGGCGGGATGCGGTGTGGCACCCCGGACTCATTCCAAAGCAGCCTCTTAGCCCGGCCGCTTGCGGCCGCTGTCTCGGCTTAACATGAAATACTGCGGCCGCAAGCGGCCGGGCTAAGAACCGTGAACCACGCGGCATCGGCCGTATCAGACACGCTACGACTGCACCGTCACCCGCATCGCCCACGCCGCCCACAGGTTGATCGCGTTGAACCCCGCGTGGATCAGCACGCACGGCAGCAGGCTCCCCGTCCGCTCGTACACCCACCCGAGCACGACGCCCAGCACGAACAGCCCCGGCAGCGCGTGCCACGTGACCGCGCTCAGGTGGATCGCCGCGAACAGGCCCGCCGCGATGCACACCGCCGCCCACCGCCGCCGCCGGCCGAGCGTGTCGATCAGCAGCGTCTGCAGCAGGCCCCGGAAGCACGCCTCCTCGAACACCGACGCGAGGAGCGTCGCCTGCACGACGATGCCGATGATCTCCGCCCGGCTGTCGGACTTCTGCAACAGCTCGAGCATCACGTGGTTCGCGCCGTCCGGCGCGGGGTCGCCGACCCACCGCCCGACCAGGTAGCCGACCTGCAAACCGACGGCCGTGAACAGGAACCCCACCGGCAGCCCCAGCGCCGCCGCCACGATGTCGCGCCCCGGCCGCCGCGGGATGAACCCCGCCTTCCGCAGCCCCGCCCCCGTCGCCGCCGCGTTGACCGCGAAGAAGAACGCCGCCGCCGGCAGCGCCAACAGCCCGATCGTCAAACCCACCCCCTCCGGCAACGCCGCACCCGCGGCCAGCGGCAGGAACAGCACCGCGAAAAAGCCGAACCCGACCACGCGGTCCGCGTCGCTGAACTCCACCTCCCGCCGCGGCGTGTGCGTCAGCGCGTCGGGCCGCAGGTACCCCGCCCGCCACACGGCGAGCAGCGCGAGGCCGGCCAGGATGAACAGGGCAAGTGGCATGGAGCAAAGGGCAATCGGGCAGAGCCGCAAGCGTAAGCGACCGGTGGGTCTGGCGGAGCACGCGTCCCGGTCGCTCACCCTCCCGGCTGTGAAACGCTAGCGGAGCCCACTCCCGCACTTCCTCCGCCCGCGCCGTTGAAGCAGCGCCTTGCCCGGTCTAAGCTAGGCGATTCGCGACACCCCGGCCGCCCACGGCCCCTCCCGCGTCCGCGCCCCGCTACCCCCGACTCACCGCCCAGGACCCTGCATGCTGATCCTGCCTTCGTGGAAGCCGTTTTTCGAGGGACCGGTCCGGATGCACGGCCGGGCGCTCCAGCTCGGAGACGCCGTGACCCGCCTCGAGCCCGGCGACGGCCACCTCCTCCGCGCCGAGGTCAAGGACGCGCGACACGCTCCACCACGTCGGGATCACCGCCGAGGAGAAGCAGGCCTCCGCCGAGTGTACCTGCCCGCACTTCGATTCCGGGGCCTACTGCAAGCACATCTGGGCGACGCTGCTGGACCTCGACGCGAACGAGGACGACGGCCCGGGCGACACCAAAGTCAGCGACCTCGCGAAGCTGAAACTCAGCCCGCCCAAGGCGCGGAAGCGTGACGACACCGCCCGGGTGATCCGCGCCGCCGAGCCGCAGTGGATGGGCCGGCTGTCGCTTCTGCGTCCTTCGGCCGAGGAGCGCGAGGACGCCGGCGACCTCGCCGCGACGATCTTCCCCACCCAGCGGCAGGTGACCTACGTGGTGATGCCCGAGCTGTCGCGGCGGCACAGCGGGCTGGTGATCGACCTGCAGCAGCGCAGCGCCATCGCCTCGGGGTGGAGCAAGCCCAAGCCCCTGAAGATCAGCCTCGACGCGATCGACACGCTGGCCGACCCGACCGACCGCGAGCTCGTGGCGATGCTGCTCGGGGCGACGTGGGTGACGCACCACGAGGCGGGGCAGGCGTTCCGCCTCGAACGGACCCACGCGACCTACCGCGTCGCCCCCGGGGCGCGGCGGTCGCTGCTCAAACGCATGATCGACACCGGCCGGTGCTTCCTCGAACTCAACGAAGACGAGAACGAAAACCGCACCAACCAGCGGCCGCTGCGTTGGGCGGGCGACGACAAGCCGTGGCGGCTGTGGCTCATCGGCCACCCCACGGGCGACGGGCTGATCGTCGACCTGCAGCTCCGCCGGGCGGGCAAACGCCTGCCCATCACCACCCCCGCGGTGATCCTCGGCGGGCGCGACGGGCTGGTCATCACGGACCGACCCACGCCCGGAAGCGGCGGGGGATCGACCGGCGGAGGGGGGGCTTCCGGGGGCGGGGCGGGGGCTTCCGGAGGGGCGTTGGTGGCGATGGCGGCCCCGTTCGACGACCGCGACGCGTACCGCTGGGTCGGCCAGTTCCGCGACACCCGCTACACCGACGACGACGCCGAGGGCGTCCAGGACGCCGTGACCGACGCGGCGGTGTCCGCCTCGGCGTTGAGGGTGGCGAGCGACGATGTGGGCAAGTTCCTCGAGCGGCTGTACCTGTTGCCGCAGCTGCCCGAGCTGGATTTGCCCGAGGGGCTTGGCCGCGGCGAGCAGCTCATCGAGCCGGTGCCGCACCTCGACGTGTACAGCCCCGGGTCTGCGCCGGCGGGCCGGCTGGTCAGCGGCGCGACGCGGCAGAGCCTCGTCGGCCGAGTCTGGTTCGACTACGCCGGTCAGCGGGTGAGCCCCGTGCAACGCGGCCGCTTCGTCCCCGTCGCGCAGGCCCCCGTGACCACGCCCCCCACCGATACCGATGCCCCATCCGCCTCGGCGGAGCCCGCTTTAGCGGGCGTCCTGGCCGGCAGCTCCGCCGCCCCCGCCCCCGAAACCCTCCCCGACGCCCCGCTCCTCCCCGGCGACCTCGACCCCGAAAACGACACCTCCATCGATTCCGATACCGAGACCCCAACTGACGCCACTGCCGCACTCGACGACGCCCCGCCCCTCGACGACGGCAACACCCCCCCGGAAGCGGGCAACTCCGACGCTCAGCACGCCGACCAAAAGCTCATCCGCCGCGACCTCCGCGCCGAGCGCGAGGCCATCGCCGCCACCGCCGGGCTGGGCCTCCGCCACACCGCCTCCACCACCGGCGACGTCGTGCTGGTCACCCCGAAACAGATGCCCCGCGCCGTCGCCACCCTCATCGCCCGCGGCTGGGTCGTCTCCGCCGACGAGGCCGTCGTCCGCGCCCCCGGCCCGCCCGCCCTCTCCATCACCTCCGGCATCGACTGGTTCGAGCTCCGCGGCGACATCACCTACACCCAACGCGACGGCACCGAGCAAATCTTCACCCTGCCCCAGGTCCTCGCCGCCGCCAAGGCCGGCAAACCCATGATCACCCTCGGCGACGGCAGCATGGCCCTCATGCCCGAGCAGTGGCTCGACGAGCACGGCCTGCTCACCGCGCTGGGCAAGGTCGAGGGCGACCACCTCCGCTTCAAGTCGTCCCAGGCCGCCGTCCTTGACGCCCTGCTCAACGAAAAAGAGCTGGTCCACATCGACGACCGCTTCGCCCAGGCGCGGCACCGCCTCAAGCAGTTCGCCGGCGTCGAACCGCTCGACGCTGCGCCCGAGTTCCAGGGCACGCTCCGCTCCTACCAGCGCGAGGGCCTCGGCTGGCTGGGCTTCCTCCGCAACTTCGGCATGGGCGGCATCCTCGCCGACGACATGGGCCTGGGCAAAACTATCCAGGTCCTCGGCATGATCCAGGCCCGCAAACTCGGCCACAAGGACCACGTCGACCCGGAGGGGCAAAGGGGCAAAGTGGCAAAGGGGCAAAGCGAAAACAACGGGGGCACTCTGCCCCTCGGCCCCTCAACCCCTCAACCCCTTCCGTCCCTGATCGTCGTCCCCCGCTCGGTCATCTTCAACTGGCTGGACGAGGCCGCCCGCTTCACCCCCGAACTCCGCGTGCTGGCCTACTCCGGGCCCGACCGCGGCGCCTCCCTCGAACAGTTCAAGCAGTACGACCTCATCGTCACGTCCTACGGCCTCATGCGTCGTGATATCGACCAGCTCAAGGAAAAGCCGTTCGACTACGTCGTCCTCGACGAGGCCCAGGCCATCAAGAACCCCTCCAGCCAGTCCGCCAAGGCGGCGCGGCTGCTGCAGGCCAACCACCGCCTCGCCCTCACCGGCACGCCCATCGAGAACCACCTCGGCGACCTGTGGTCGATCTTCGAGTTCCTCAACCCCGGCATGCTCGGCGCGAACGCGAAGTTCAGCGAGCTGGTCAAGGGCGCTTCGCAGGGGCACAGGGGTACAGGGGCAGAGGGGCAAAGTGCAGAAGACGCCACGCTCGACGGGATCGACCCCGACACTCAGCCCCTCGACCCCTCGGCCCCTCAGCCCCTTGCCTCCGACACCATCGTTCAGGTCGCCTCCGCCCTCCGCCCGTTTATCCTCCGCCGCACCAAGAGCCAGGTGCTCAAGGACCTGCCGGCCAAGACCGAGCAGATGATCCTCTGCGAGATGGAGCCCGCCCAACGCAAGATCTACGACGAGCTGCGCACCTACTACCGCGGCACGCTCATGCAACAGATGGACAGGTCCGATTCCCAGTCCAACCAATCGGCGGAGCCCGCTTCAGCGGACGGCACCAACGGCGACAGGTCCGGCGGCGGCGCTTCCGGGGGCGGTGGGGGTGCTTCCGGGGCCGGGGGGGGCGTCGGCCGCAACGCGTTCATGGTGCTCGAGGCGCTGCTCCGCCTCCGCCAGGCCGCGTGCCACCCCGCCCTCATCACCAAGGACAGCCTCCAGGGCGTCACCGGCGGCACCGCCGACGCGCCCTCGGCCAAGCTCGACCAGCTCTCGGACATGCTCGCCGAGGTCATCGACGGCGGCCAGAAGGCCCTCGTCTTCAGCCAGTTCACCTCCATGCTCGCCCTCGTCCGCAAACGCCTCGACGAGCTGGGCATCCGCTACGCCTACCTCGACGGCCAGACCCGCAACCGCAAGGAAGTGGTCGAACAATTCCAGGAAGACCCCGAATTGCAGGTGTTCCTCATCAGCCTCAAGGCCGGCGGCGTGGGCCTGAACCTCACCGCCGCGGAGTACGTCTTCATCCTCGATCCGTGGTGGAACCCCGCCGTCGAGGCCCAGGCCATCGACCGGACCCACCGCATCGGACAGACCAAGCCGGTCTTCGCCTACCGCATGATCTGCGAGGACACCGTCGAGCAGCGCATCATCGAGCTGCAGAAACGCAAGCGGAAGCTCGCCGATGCCATCGTCGGTGGTGAACAAAACCTCTTGCACAGCCTCACCCGCGATGATATTGAGCAGCTCCTGTCGTAACCGCAATAAAATTGCGCAAATTTCGGGGCTAAGCCTTGATCGTCCCCCGGCCGATGGCTATCGTGGGGGCAGAGAGTGATTCAGGGCAGCCGCCGCCTGCTTGTGGCCTGCCCCAACCAGGGTTGATTCAGCAGAACAACCGAAACGACCTCGTCGTACGTCACGCGGACACCCGCCGGGCCTGCTCCGGTGTGTCTGCGTGAAGCGGCGAAGAAAGATCCTCACCATGACGAACATTTACGTTGGCAACCTCCCCTACGACACCACCGAGGACGACCTCACCGAAGCGTTCGGCGCGTTCGGCGAGGTGAACCGGGCGACGCTCGTGTTCGACCGCGACACCGGCCGGCCGCGGGGCTACGGGTTCGTGGAGATGTTCGAGGACCTGCAGGCCCTCGACGCAATCAAGCGGATGCACGGGGCCGAGTTCATGGGCCGCCCGCTGACGGTGAACGAGGCCCGCCCGCGCGGCAGCGGCCGGGGCGACTACCAGCGGGGCCCGGGCGCGGCCGCCCACGGCCGCCACGAATCCCCGGCCGCCCCCGGCCACCGGCCAGAGCGGCGCGAGACCGTCCCCGCCGCCGCCGAGACCGCCTCCAGCGGGTACAGCCGCGGGTACTCGAACCAGCTCTACCGCTGAACCGGACCCCGCGCCCGCGTCGGTAGAGACCCTAACCACCCCCGCTTAGCCCGGCCGCTTGCGGCCGCAGTCCGCCCCCGACGACTGCGGCCGCAAGCGGCCGGGCTAAGTGCGCCGGTCCTGCCGTTGGCCCACCTCGTAGCTGCAGTCCATGACCGATAACCACCGGCGCAGGACCCGTGATCCCCGGCGGTAAACTGGTGAACTACACTGTTCACCCCCGGTCCCCGGAGATCGCCGATGCCCCGCCGCCGCCCCGTTCGCCTGCCCCTCCCCGTCACGCTTGTGGCCGGTGTGCTGTCGGTCGCCACGTCGCTCACCGGCTGTCAGGCGGTGAGTAAGGTCGTCACGGGCGAGACCAGCACCGTCGTCGCCGCGACGGCGGACCGCGTCGGCCCCGTCGCCGAGGCGGTGGTCCGGGACAAGGGCCTCGCCGACGTGCAGGCGACGGTGACGCAACTGGACGCGGTGGTCACCGGTTCGACGGCCGAGGGCAAGCTGATTACCGTCACCGTGACCCCCGCCGGGACGCGGACGAGCAAGGTGGCGGTCAGCAACAAGGCGGGCAAGGTGATCGCCAACAGCCTGCTGCGGGAGATCGAGTCGCGGGTTGACGACGCGGCCGCCGATGCCACGCCGCCCCCGTCCGACGCCCCGGACACCCCCGGAGCCCCCGACGCCCCGGCGATCCGATACGTCCCCGCCCCGACCCCCGCCCCCGGCCCCTCCCGCCTCGTCGCCGACCCCGCCGCCGACGACGGCGACACGCCGCCCAACCCGTTCGAGTAGCGGCGCCATCCGTTAAACCCTCTGACTGGAGACGGTTCCACGACAATCGTCGGGTGCCACACCGCACCCCGGAGGCTTTGCGGAGGGTGCGGTGTGCGGACTGCGAGTGGCGTGAAGCCGTGGTCACACCCGCACACCGCACCCGCCCCGAGCGGCGGGATGCGGTGTGGCACCCCCCGCGTTATTGAGGGTGCCACACTGCACCCCGGAGGCTTTGCGGAGGGTGCGGTGTGGAGACCGCGGGTGACTTGACGCACTGGTCACACCCACACACCGCACCCGCCCCGAGCGGCGGGATGCAGTGTGGCACCGTGCGCGTTATTGAGGGTGCCACACTGCACCCCGGAGGCTTTGCGGAGGGTGCGGTGTGCGGACCGCGGGTGACTCAACGCACTGGTCACACCCGCACACCGCACCCGCCCCGAGCGGCGGGATGCAGTGTGGCACCCCCCGCGTTATTGAGGGTGCCACACCGCACCCCGGAGGCTTTGCGGAGGGTGCGGTGTGCGGACCTCGGGTGACTTGACGCACTGGTCACACCCGCACACCGCACCCGCCCCGAGCGGCGGGATGCAGTGTGGCACCCCCCGCGTAGTTGAGAGGGTGCCACACTGCACCCCGGAGGCTTTGCGGAGGGTGCGGTGTGCGGACCTTGGGTGACTCAACGCACTGGTCACACCACACACCGCACCCGCCCCGAGCGGCGGGATGCGGTGTGGCACCGTGCGCGTAATTGAGGGTGCCACACTGCACCCCGGAGGCTTCGCGGAGGGTGCGGTGTGCCGGCGACGCATGACGTCAAGCCGTGGTCACACCCGCACACCGCACCCGCCCCGAGCGGCGGGATGCGGTGTGGCACCCCCCGCGTTCTACAGGAAGCCGCAGCGTTCACCCCGTCACGTCCAGCAGCCGGCCGCGGTGGGCCAGCGGGTCGTGCAGGAACACGGCCGCGGCGTCGGCGGCGTGGGTGATGGCGTTGCGGACGATGCCCAGCCGCCGGTCGATCACGTCGCGACGGAACCCCGCCAGCGACTCGCGGGTGCGGCCGACCGCCTCGGGCGTCGGGGCGGACGAGGTGAAGTCGGGCAGTTCGAGCCGGCCCCCGCCGACCTGCACCCGGTACCGGCCGTCGAACAGCGGTCGGCCCTCGAATTGTGCGTCACGGGTCAGGGCGTGGCCCGCCGCCGCCGCGCCGCCTTGTTGGACCGCGGACACCTCGTCGAGCACCCCCGCCGCGGCGTCGGTCGCCCGGCCGGCGTGGTCCAGCGTCCCCGCCTCGGCCTCGAGCTGCCGCACCACCGCCGCGACCCGGGCGGGCCCGGCCGATGCACCCGCGGCCGTCCCGCGATCCGCCGCGCCCGGCGGGTCGGCGGTCGGCGGCGTCGCGGCCGGGGCCGTCGCACGGACCGGGGCGTAGGCCGTCGCAGAAGCAGAAGGGGCAATCCTCACCCGTCAACTGACCTATATGAAACGCAGCCCGGCCACCCGGAGGGCGCTCTTTTTCCGGTGCGCGTCTGGTCCCGCGGGATCGACGGCCCGCGAGGCGGTGCGGCGACCGGCAAACAAGCGACCCGGCGCAGGCCGCATATACGCGTTCCGTCAGCTTCTCGCGGATTGCGGTTGCGGGTGCCACACCTCGCCGGCTTTGCGGCGATGTGTGCGTCACGTGCGATGCAAGCCGTCACACATCGGCCCCGAGCGGCCGTGGTGTGGCACCCCTGACGCACGAGTTCTTGACGTGATCCGTATGAGCGAGTGCTGTAATCCCCCGCCATAGCCGCGACGCTACGCGTCGCGGACCGCGTTGCGTAGCAACGCGGCTACTGGAGAAAGTTCACATCAAACGTTCTAAGGGATAGCGCGTCGTCCTGAACCTCATGCGTCAAGAGGGGCTTTGCGTCGGCGGGTCGCCGCCCTCCCCCAGCCCCTCGCGGGGGGAGGGGGGTGAGAAGGGGGCGAAGGCGTCGTGGAGGACGTGCCACTGCTCGGGGTGGGCGCGGACGCGGCGTTCGATGCTGCGGGCGAGGGTGTTGAGCGCGGCGGGGACGGCGGCGGGGTCGGCCACGGTGATGGGTGCGTCGATCTCGATGCGGACGCGGTTGCCCTTCGCCCCGGTGCGGACGGCGAAGACGGGGACGAGCGGGGCCCCGGTCATGAGCGCGAGCTTCGCGGGGCCGACGGGCAGGTCGAGGGCGGCGTCGAAGAACGGGGCGCGGTGGCGCTTCTGCCCGGGCATGGCGCGGTCGCCCTGGAGCATGACCACGGCGTCGTCGGCGAGGGCGTCGCGGAGGGTAAGCCAGCTCGCGAGGCCGTCGTCGATGGGGGTCTCGATGATGCCGAGGGTGCGGCGGAGGGCGGCGCGGGTGGTCTCGAAGGCGCCGGCGGCGTCGCGCCTGAAGACGACGTGGACGCGGGGTTCGAGGCGGGTGATCTCGGCGAGGCCGACCTCGTAGTTGCCGAAGTGGGCGGTGACGAGGATCGCGCCCTTGCCCAGGGCGCGGGCGCTGTGGTAGGCGTCGGTGCCGGTGACGGAGTCGATGCGGGCGAGGAGCTCGGCGGGGGTCTGGCGTCGGCTCTCGCCGAGGTCGCAGGTGAAGCGGAAGAAGTCGTCGTGGGTGGCGAAGCCGAGGCGGCCCGCTTCGGGCGAGTCGGGCGGGACGCCGAGGATGTGCGCGGCGTTGTGCCGGGTGACGCGGCGGAGGTAGGGCGAGAGGTGCCACGCGGCGTGGACCCACAACGGCCGGGTGAGGCGGGGCCCCCACGGCGCGTAGCGCATCGAGGCGTAGAAGACGCGGAGCCAGAAGCGGGTGATTAACCGTTGCAAGGCCGGATTTTGATTCGGTAGAGGGGTTGTAGTGAGGCGGTTCCGCGACCACCCACCCTCTGGGAGGGTCGGCCACGCTTCAGCGTGGGCGGGGAGGGCGCGAGGTGCAAGAGCTTTACCTTCGCAACTCGCGCTTTCCCCCACCGTGCTTCGCCTTCGGCGAACACAGGCAGGATGCCTGTGCCACTAGGCGAACACAGGCAGGATGCCTGTGCCACTAGGCGAACACAGGCAGGATGCATGTGCCACGGTCGAGCACGGGCAGGATGCCTGTGCCACGATCAGCCGGCACGGCTACTGCCCGGCCGCTTCGAGCGGCTTGACGATCTTGGTGCCGACGGGGACCTCGAGGGCGAGCTCGTCGGGGTCAAGGTCGGGGTTGAGCTCGATGCCGTCGAAGGCGAGGACGGTGAGGTCGCCGTCCGCGTCGGTGATCTCGATGCCGGTGAGGACGCCGCGGGCCGGGTCGAGGGTGACCATAACGTCGCTGACGTTTTCCCTCAGCTCCTCCTCACGGGGGAGCAGGCGGAGCTTGACCGCGTCGTCGCTGCGGTCCACCGCCTCGAGGCTGAACGCCTCGCGGAGGAGGTCGAGGTTGGGGATCGGGGACGCGGCCATGGCGTCGAGCCGCTCGCCGAGGTCGTAGATCTCGAGGGTCTTTTGCTCGGGGTAGTACAGCCGCAGCTCGCCCTGGGCGACCATCATGGTGGAGGGGTAGGGCTCGAGGGTGTCCCACCGCGAGACGCCGTCGGCGACGCGGATGGTGCCGCTCGACTGGATCGGGTCGCGGAGCAGGGGGGTGATCTTTTCCTGCTTGAAGTCGGCGCGGTAGGTCTTGACCTCGACGCCCTGCTCGGCGAGTTGGGTAAGCGAGTCCCATCGGGCGGCCTCGTCCTGCGGGGCGGTGGAAGCGGACGGGGTGTCCGGAGCGGCCGGGGCGTTCTGGGCGTGCGGGGCGGGGGCCGCGAGCAGCGTGACCGCGAGGAGGATGAGGGGGTGGGCGAGTCGCATCAGTCGTTGTGTCGGGCAGGCGGGGTGGGGGGACCGGAGGGGCCGTCCGGAGCGGGAAGGGCGTCCGGGGGGATATTAGCGAGGGTGAGCGAGCCGACGGCGACGATGTCGCCGTTGACGGTGGCTTTCACGTCGAACTGGGTGAGCGAGCCGAGCTGGCGGGTGAGGGTGGATTCGAGGGTGACGTCGGCGGGGGGGGCGACGGCGCGTTTGAGCTTGATATCGAGTTGGGCGAGCAGGGCGTGGCCGGCGTCGCGGTCGGCCCAGGCGACGAGGCCGCTGAGCTGGGCGAGGGCCTCGCCGAGGAGGACGCCCGGGACGATGGGCTCGCCGGGGAAGTGGCCGGCGAAGAAGGGCTCGCGGCCGGTGAGGGCCCAGACGCCGCGTCCGGACCCGCCGGGCTTGAGCGCGTCGACGCGGGTGATGAAGCGGAACGCCGGGCCGTGGGGCAGGCGTTGCACGAGGTCGCCGGGTACGGCGAGGCGTGAGGGTTTGGGGGTGGGGGTGGGGGTGGGGGTCGGGGTGGCGGCGGTCACGGGGGGAGTGTACAGGCGTTGAGGGGGTGGACGTTTTTTCGGCAGGTGTAACGCAGGTTCCGGCGGACCCGTGCGTGATGGTTGCGGGTGCCACACCTCGCCGGCTCTGCGGCGATGTGTGCGGCACGTGCGATGCAAGCCGTCACACTTCGGCCCCAAGCGGCCGAGGTGTGGCACCCGTAGCGCACGGGTTACTCACGTGATCCGTATGACCATCCAGATAGTCGCGGCCTAACAGGCCGCGATGCGGCTAATTTCCGCGGCCTGTCAGGCCGCGGCTATTGGGTGAAGGGGGTGACGCGTGGTGTATCGCGGGGCGGTGGGGTGATAACATTGGGGATGGCCGGAGCGTGTGGGCCCATCGTGGTGAGCGGGGCGGGGCTGGCGACGAGCCTGGGGCTCGGTCGGGAGGCGTCTTGGTCGGCGTTGCGGGCGGGGGCGGTGGGGCTGGGGCCGTTCACGGCGATCGAGGACCCGGGGCAGGCGGACCGGGGCGGGGGCGAGGTCGCGCCGCTGCCGGGCGGGGGCGGTGGGTGGGGTGAGGGGGGTGGGGGGGGTGGGGGTGAGCCGCGGGAGGCGGGCTACCTGCGGTTCGCGATCGACGAGGCGTTGGGGCACGCGGGGCTGGGGGTGGGAGAGGGGGGCCGGGTGGATTGGCCGTACGCGCCGGAGCGGTGCGGGGTGATGCTCGGGACGACGCTGCACGGGATGACCGCGGCGGGGAAGATGGTGCGGTCGGGGTCGAAGCTGCCGCTGCGGGACTTTTTGGCCCCGGCGGTGATCGCCCGGGCGACGCGTCACCTGCCGCTCGAAGGGTTCGCGGCCACGACGTGCTCGGCGTGTTCCTCGGGGTTGGGCAGCATCCTGCTCGGGGCGACGCTGCTGCGGGCGGGGGAGCTGGACCTGGCGGTCTGCGGCGGGTACGACCCGATCAGCGAGTACGCGTATGCGGGGTTTAACAGTTTGAGGCTGGTGGACGAGCGGCTGCCCCGGCCGTTTGCGCGGGACCGGGCGGGGATGAAGGTGAGCGAGGGGTACGGGATCGTGGTGCTGGAGCGGGCGGCCGACCTTGAGACAAGGGGTCGGGAGCCCTTCTCGTGCCTGCTCGGCGGGGGCGAGTCGGCGGATGCGCACCACCTGACCCAGCCGCTGCAGGACGGGCAGGGCGCGGCCGGGGCGGTCGCCGGGGCGCTGGATGCGGCGGGGCTGGGGCCGGGGGTCGGGCCGGGGGGGATCGGCCTGATCGTGGCGCACGCGACGGGGACGCCGGACAATGACGCGGCGGAGTACGCGGCGTTGCGTGGGGTGTTCGGGGAGCGGTTAAAGGGTGTGCCGGTGGCGGCGCTCAAGAGCCGGCTGGGCCACACCCTCGGCGGGGCGGGCGCGGCGGAGCTGATCTTCGCGATGCTGGCGATGCGTGACGGGGTGCTGCCGACGACGGCGACGACGACGCCGGGCGACGTGGATTTCGCGGATTTGTCGCTGTCGGTCGAGCCGCGGGAGGTTGACGTGCGGGCGACGTTGAACACGTCGCTGGGGTTTGGGGGGGCGAACACGTGTGTGGTGATGGGGAAGGGAGAAGTGCGGAGGGAACAGGGAATAGGGCGCGGGGGAAGTGGAGCCGCGGATGTTGATCCGTCGGCTGCGTCGGTTTGCATCACGGGGGTCGGGGTGGTGATGCCCGGGGTGATCGGGGTGGAGGCGTTGCTCGGGCACGTGCGGAGCGGGGCACCCGTGGCGGGCCCGGTGGAGGAGGCGGACTTCTTGCACCTGCTCAACGCCCGGCGGGTGCGGCGGCTGAGCGGGTATGTGAAGCTGACGCTTGCCGCGGCGGCGCTGGCGGTGGAGGACGCGGGGCTGACCGAGGGGCACGCAGACGACGCCACCCGTGACGCGTTCTTCCGGGGGTGCCCCGCCCTGCTCGGCACGACCCACGGCTCGACGCGGTACAGCTACGACTATTACCGTGGCATCGTCGACGGCGGGCTCGCCACGGCCAACCCGATGCTCTTTGCCGAGGGCGTGCCCAACGCCGGGGCGGCGCACCTGAGCATGATGCTGCAGCTCCGCGGGGCGTGTCAGACGGTGATCGGGTCGCGGACGGCGGGGCTGGACGCGCTGCGGCTGGCGGCGATGCGGATCGCCACGGGCGAGTGGGGCCGGGCGATCGTGTGCGCCGGCGAGGAGCACGACCCGCTGGTGGAGGAGAGCTACGCCGCGTTCGGGATGCCGGGGATGCAGGGCGGCACGGCGGCGGGGGCGGTGACGCTGGTGCTCGAGTCGGCCGCGTCGGCCGCGGCCCGCGGGGCGCGGGTCTACGCCACGGTCGACGGCGGGTGGCAGGTGCACTTTGGCTGGCGCGACGCGGGGCACGGGGTGCGGGGCGTGCGCCGACGGCTGCGGGAAGACGCCGCGCGCGGCGTGCGGCGGGTGATCGGCTCGGCGAACGGGACGTGGATCGACCGGCTGGAGGCGGCGGCGGTGCGGCGGGTCGGTGCGCCGTTGGGCGTGGCGCAGGTCGGCGAGCGGTTCGCCGAATCGTTTAGCGCCCGGCCGCTGTTGGCCGCGGCCCTCGCCGCGGTGCAGCCCGACGTCGGGGCCGGCCCGACCACCGTGATGGCGAGCGACTACCACGGCCTGACCACCGGGGTTCGCATCGCGGCCGAAATCGCCTAAAATGGTCCGTGTTTCCGATGGAGGTGGTCGTGACCCCGGACCGGGCGGCACGCCCCCCTGCCTTCCGCCGAATGAGACCCGTGAGCACCCTTTCCACCGTCACCCGTCGCCCGTCGCTCGTGCCCGCCTGGGTCGACGGTTGGGTGCGTCCCCACGGCCGGGCCGCGGCGCTGGTCGACCCCGACGAGCCGCGGCTGGTGGGGCGGGTGGTGACGGGTCGGCGTTTTGCGCATTTGTCGGTGGTGGTGCAGGGGGCGGACCGGCTGCCGGACGTGGAGTTTGAGCGGCTGACGGCCGAGGCGTACCGGCTGCTGCACCGGGGGCTGGACGCTTCGCCGGCGGGGCACGCGGTGCGGCTGTGGAACTTCATCCCGGGCATCGGCGACGAGGCGGGGTCGGGCCTGGGGTTGCACGGGAACGCGGCGGCGGCGGCGGACCTGGACCGGTACATGGTGTTCAACGCCGGCCGGTTCGCCGCGTACGACGAGCGCTACGGCGGGGCCGCCCGCTTCGACCGGCACATCCCCACCGCCAGCGGCGTGGGCACCGCGGGGTCGGACCTCGTGCTGCACTGCCTCGCCGACCGGCACCCCGGGGTTCCCGTGGAGAACCCGCGGCAGCGGGCCGCGTACCGTTATTCCAAGCGGTACGGCCCGCTGCCGCCGTGCTTCGCCCGCGCCACCCGCATCGCCTCGCCCGGCGGCGGGGGCCAAACCCTGCTCATCGGCGGGACCTCCAGCGTCGTGGGCGAGGAGTCGAAACACGTCGGCCACGTCCGCGAGCAGGCGGCCGAGACGTACGTCAACCTTGAGGCGCTGATCGAGGCGGCGGGCTGCGACGCCGGGCTGGCGGCGCTGCGGAGCCTGCGGGTCTATCACGTCCGCCTCGGCGACGCGGCGACGCTGCTGGCCGACGCCGCCGACCGCGTGCCCCACCTCGCCGGCCGGGTCGAATTGATCCCCGCGGTGCTCTGCCGCCCCGACCTCTTGGTCGAGATCGAGGGGGTCGCGGATGTCGGGTGAGGCGGAATTAACAGGATGCCACACCTTGGCCGCTTTGGGTCAAGGTGTGCAGGCTTCGCCGAGACGTACACACCTTGTCCAAAGCGACAAGGTGTGGCACCCGACGAGGCGCATCGCTCATGCGTAGTTCCTCCGATCCGTGTTACGACGCCATCGTCCTCGGCGGCGGGCCCGCCGGGGCGACGGCCGCCCTCTGCCTCGCCCGCGCCGGGCGGTTGGTGCTCGTCCTGGAAAAAGCGGAGTTCCCCCGGTTCCACATCGGCGAGTCGCTGGTCCCGCAGAACATGCACGTCCTGGCGGACCTGGGGCTGACCGACGCGATGGCAAAGCTGCCGCAGGTGCAGAAGCTCGGGGCCGAGTTCACGATGGGCAACGGCCGGGACACGACGCGGGTCCGCTTCGCCGACAGCCTCGTGCCGGGGATCGAGCCGACGTTCAACGTCGAGCGGGCGCTGTTCGACAAGGTGATCCTCGACGCCGCCCGCGACGCCGGGGCCGAGGTGCGCGAGGGCGTCGGCGTCGACCGGGTGCTGCACCTCGCCGACGGCGACGTGCAACTGCAGGCCGGCGGCGAGACCCTCCGCGCCCGCTACGTCGTCGACGCCAGCGGGCAGGCCACCGTGCTCGGCCGCCACCTCAAGACCCGCCGCAACTTCGACGGCCCGGGCCTGCAGAAGGTCGCCTACTTCGGCCACTTCGAGCACGTCGAACGCTCCGACGGCCTCGACAACGGCAACATCGTCCTGGTCATGTGCGACGAGGCGTGGTTCTGGCTCATCCCCATCGACGACCGCCGCACCAGCATCGGCATGGTCCTCGACGCGGCCACCGCCAAGCGGATCAAGCAGCCGGCCAATCGCATGCTCTTCTGGGGCATCGCCCGCTGCCCCGCCGTCGCCCGCCGCACCGCCAACGCCACCTTCCCCGACCACAACGGCACGATCACCAACTACAGCTACTCCTGCGCCCCCTTCGCCGGCCCGGGCTACTTCCTCGTTGGCGACGCGGCGACGTTCCTCGACCCCGTGTTCTCCACCGGCATCTACCTCGGCATGGAGGGCGCCCGCCACGCCGCGGCTCAGCTCGACGCGATCCTTGCCGGCCGCCTCACCCCCGCCGCCGCACGCCGCCGCCACGCCCGCTTCCTCCACGCCGGCACCTCCGTCTTCTTCCGCCTCATCCGCAACTTCTACCGGCACCCCTTCCGCGAACTCCTGCTCAACGGCTCGGGACCGCTCGGCGTCCACCGCGCCGTCGTCTCGGTCCTCTGCGGCCAAGTCATGCCCCGCGTGCCCCGGCCCGTCCGCTGGCGCATGGCGCTCTTCAACGCCTTCGTCCACGCCCAGGCCAAGCTCCCCCTCGTGCCCCGCCGACCCCGCTTCTCCCTGCTCGGGCAGGAGCCGGCCGCCAGCCCCCGCGCCGGTTCACCGCTGCTGCGCGCGTGACCCCCGGCCCCGGCGGACCGTCGCACCGCATCCGATACACTCCCGCCATGGCTTATGAACACCAACTCCGGGCCGCGGTCGCGGCGGTGCGGGCGGCGGCGGACGTCTGCCGCAAGGTCCAGATCAACCTCGTCACCGGCGAGGCGATGCAGAAGCGCGACAAGTCCCCCGTCACCGTCGCCGACTTTGCGTCGCAGGCCATCGTCTGCCGGATGCTCCGCGACACGTTCCCCGACGTCCCGGTCGTGGGCGAGGAAGACTCGGGCGAGCTCCGCGCCGACACCGACGAGGCGCTGACGCTGCGGGCCGCCATCGCCCACCACTCGGGCCTGAGCGTCGACCGCGCCCTCGACGCGATCGACCGGGGCGGCTTCGACCCGTCCTCCGGCTCCACGTCCGGGGCTTCCGGGGCTTCCGGGGGGACGTACTGGACGCTCGACCCCATCGACGGGACCAAGGGCTTTTTACGCGGCGAGCAGTACGCCGTCGCCCTCGCCCTCATCGAAGGCGGCGAGGTGGTGCTCGGCGTGCTGGGCTGCCCGAACCTTGACCGCGACGGCGTGCTCATGGCCGCCGTCCGCGGGGGGGGCACCCGCCGCCTGCTCCTCGATGACTCCACCCTCGACGGCGAAACGGTACACGTGAGCACCACCACGGACCTGTCGCAGGCGAAGTTCTGCGAGTCGGTCGAGTCGGGCCACAGCGACCAGGACGCGTCGGTCAAGATCGCCGCGGACCTCGGCATCACCGAGGAGCCGTACCGCATCGACAGCCAGTGCAAGTACGCCGCGGTGGCCCGGGGCGACGCGGAGATCTACCTCCGCCTGCCGACCAAGCCCGGCTACCGCGAGAAGATCTGGGACCACGCCGCGGGTATGCTCGTCGTCACCGAGGCCGGCGGAACGGTGACGGACGTGGCGGGCGAACCGCTCGACTTCTCGCACGGCCGGACGCTCCACAACAACCGCGGCATCATCGCCACCGGCGGCGTCGACCACGCCCAAGTCGTCGCCGCCGTCCGCCGCCACGTCACCCCGGAACCGTGACCTTCTCCCGATGAAGCGCCGCGGCTCCGCCGCGCCGTCTTTCCCGCTCAACGAATCCGCCGTTTAGCGCCGCGACTTGTCGCGTTCCCCCCCCCGTCACAAAAACCGCCAATCCCCCGCCCACAGCGTGTACCCCCACAGCAGCGCGTTGGTCAGCCCGTGCGACCACACGATCGGCCCGAGCCCCAGCCGCCCGCCCCCGGGCATGGCGTCCCATGCCGCGTCGCCCCGCTCTTGCCGCAGCTCCCGGGGGGGTCGGTTCGTCCACCACAGGACCCCGCACCACACCACCGCGCACGCCACGCAACCCGGCCAGTCCCGCGGCACGTGGCTCGCCATGAACACCACCGTCGACGCCACCACCGCGAACACCGTCAAATGCCCCACCGGCGTCCGCTCCAGCTGAGCCGTCAACGCCGGTGGCTGCGCGTTCGCCGCCCGTACCGCCGGCCACCCCGCGATCGCGTCCCCGACCACCGGCACGTCCGAGGCGAACTGCACCAGGCCCCGCCACGTCGGCCGCGCCCGGTGCAGCCCCCGCAGCATCGCCGAGCGGATGAACATCTCCTCGAACAGCGGCACGATCAGCGACATCCCCAAGAGCCGCAACCCCATCGACGTCCACCCCAGCAACGGCGTCGCCGCCGTCAGCTCCTGGACCCCGTGCAGCGGCACCACCCCCTCCACGTTCAACTCCGGCCCAAACCGGTTCGGCTCCCGCCCCAGCTCCTCATACGGAAAGTTCGGCCCCGTCCCCGCCGCCCACTCCCCCCGCCACACCCGCTCCCACCGCCAACCAAGCTCCCCCGCCATCGCGTAACCCAGCACGATCCACGCCACCACCAGCCCCACCGCCGTCGGCACCGCCAGCCAGTGGAACCGCACCGTCAGCTCCGGCGTGAGGTGCCGGTACCGCCACATCAGCCACACCGTCGCCACGCACTGCACGAGATAAATCAGCGGCTGCAACGCCGCCAGCGACCCGGGCAGAAACCCCGCCGCCGCCAGGAACAGGATCCAGCAGAAAAACGGCACCACCCGCGGGTGCCACGGGTTACTCGCCATCCACGCGTCCAGCTCGGCCAGTCGCGATTTGTTGGGGGCATTGCTGGTCATCGGCCGGCTCCGCGTAAGAGAGGAACAGCCTTTTACACAGATTCCGCAGATTCCGCAGATGGCGGACGCAGATTGGGAGTCGGGGTCGTTGAGAAAAGTTCGCCAAGACGCCAAAAATGGAAGCCGCCAAATAATGCAAAAAGGAGGGAGGTGCTTCCTCTTAGCATCTTGGCGTCTCCGCGGCCTGGCGTTCAAGCCGTAGGGCAGGGCTTGCCCTGCCTCGTGTAAGGGCACACCTCACGTGGCTGGTCATACGCGGCAGGGTGAATCCTGCCCTACAACTGCCGGGGCCAAATCTGCGTCCCCCATCTGCGACATCTGCGTAATCTGCGTGAAAGGCTGCCCCCCCCGCAATCCCCCCGTGCCACCCCACCCCGCCACCCTCGACCCCAACGACCTGCTCCGCGGCTGCGACGTCACCCGCACCCGCGGCTCGGGGCCCGGCGGGCAGCACCGCAACAAGGTCGAGACCGCCGTCGTCCTCACCCACCGGCCCACCGGCGTCACCGCCCAGGCCAGCGAACGCCGCAGCCAGGGGGCCAACCGCGCCGTCGCCCTGTTCCGCCTCCGCGTCAACCTCGCCCTGCAGGTCCGCACCACGCCCACCCCCGCCCCCAGCCCCACCTGGTCCGCCCGCGTCAAGTCGCGCCGCCTCGCGATCAACCCGTCCCACGACGACTTCCCCGCCCTCCTCGCCGAGGCCCTCGACCACCTCCACCGCCACCGCGGCCACCCCGCCCCCGCCGCCGCCGCCCTCGGCGTCTCCGCCACCCAACTCGTCAAACTCCTCCGCCACGACCCCCGCGCCCTCGACCAGATCAACACCCTCCGCACCGCCCGCGGCGACCACCCCCTCCGCTGACCCCTGACCTCTTGCGCGTAGCGGGAGCACCGGAGGTGCCCGGTGTTCGCAACCCACGGGACGCTGGCGCGTCACCCGCTACGCGGCAATTGCCTCACCCCGGCAGGTCCAGTATCCGCAATATCACCGGCTCGCCCCGCGTCGTGGCCAGGCCCGCGACCTCGCGCGCCGCCGCCGTCACGTCGCCCAGCCGCGCCCGGTGCGTCGTGATCACCACCGGAACGCTGCCGTCGTGACGCCCCGCCGTCTCGGGCGCGTCGTGCTGCAAAATCGCCGAGAGGCTGATCCCCCGCCCGCCCAGCGCCGCGGTCACCTTCGCCATCACCCCCGGCTCGTCGGCCGTGTCGATCCGCAGGTACCACCGGCTCTCCGTGTCCATCTCCTCCACCAGCGGCGCCCGCCCGTGCAAATCCGGCGTCAGCCGCAGCGACGCGAACGCCCTGGGGTACCACCCCGACGCCACGCCCAGCACGTCGCTCACCACCGCCGACGCCGTCGGCCCGGCCCCCGCGCCCCGGCCGTAGTAAAGCGTGTGCCCCACCGCGTCGCCCACCACCGACAGCGCGTTGTACGAGCCGTGTACCTGCGCCAACTGCTCGCTGCGGTGCACGAAGCACGGCCGCGTGTTCAGGCACACCCACGCCTGCCCCGGCCAACGCTCCGCCGACGCGATCAGCTTGATGTCGTACCCCAGCTCGGCCCCGAACCGCACGTCCTCCAAATCCAGCGTGTCGATCCCGTGGCACGGCACGTCCCCCCCGCGGATGTCCGCCCCGAACGCCAGCGACGCGAGGATCGCCAGCTTCGCCGCCGCGTCCGCCCCGGACACGTCCAGCGTCTCGTCCGCCTCCGCATATCCGAGCCGCTTCGCGTCGGCGAGCGCGTCGGCGTAGGTCTTGCCGCGCTGGGTCATCTCCGTCAGGATGTAGTTGCACGTGCCGTTGAGGATGCCGTAGAGCCCGTGCACCGCGTTGGCCATGAGCCCGAACTGCAGGGCCGTCACGCAGGGGATCCCCCCGCCGCACGACGCCTCGAAGGCGATGCACACGCCGTGCCCTCGCGCCAGCGCGAACAGCTCCGCGCCGTGGGCGGCAAGCAGGCTCTTGTTCGCGGTGACGACGTGCTTGCCGTTCTGCAACGCCCGCCGCACCAGCGCGCCCACCGCGTCCACCCCGCCGGCGACCTCGATCACCACGTCGATCGCGTCGTCGTGAAGCAGCGCGTCGGCGTCGGTGGTGAGTCGATCACGCGAAACCTCTCCACCGCGCAGGGCCTTGTCCACGTCGCGGACCAGCACGCGGCGGAGCTCAAGCGGCCGGCCCAGCCGCTGGGCGTACAGGTCCGCGTGCTCGTGCAACAACCTGGCGACCCCGCCGCCGACGGTGCCGCAGCCGATCATCCCGAGTTGGAGCGGAGCTTCGGGGCCCATGGTCGTCACCGCCGTCGGCACCCGCACCATACCGCTTAGCCCGGCCGCTTGCGGCCGCGGTCTCCGCCAGCCCCCCAACTCATGAGCGGACGCGGCAGGCGCGTGACCGCGGCATGACGTCCGCGCCTGACACGCCCATATCACCCTCCGCAAAGCCTCCGGGGTTCGGTGTGGCACCCGCCCATCCCGTTTAGCGCCTGTTTCACAGCCTTGGTGGGGCGGGCTTCCAGCCTGCCTTCGGGCGCAGCCCGAACCTGTAGACAGCGAACTTGGCCCTTCGGGCCAACGGCAGGCTGAAGGCCTGCCCCACCCGCAACCCCTTAAGCCGGTTGCGAAACAAGCGCTTAGCCCGGCCGCAAGCGGCCGGGCGAAGAACACCCCGCGCCCCGCGGCTTCACGGCGCCGCGATCGCCTCCATCAGGTTGTCCATCGGCTGGTCCGTCCCCGTCGCCCGCAGCACGATCCGTTTGATGCCGTTCAGGTCCGACGCCTTAAGTTCGATGACGTTGTCGCCCTCGTGCAGGCTCGCCAGCCGCAGCGTGACCTCCCCCGCGTCGTCCTCGCCGAGGCCGATGGGGTCTTCGTCCCAGACCTTGACGGTGATCTCGCCGTCTTCGGTGACGTTAACCGGGGCCGCGTGATTGAGCGTTTGGCCGGGCTCGACCTCGCCTTCGAAGACCGCCTTGCGGACGTCGAGGCTGATGCCGTCCCACGTCGCCAGCAGCGTGTCGTCGCGGACGCTGCTGGTGAAGACGGTGTGGCGTTGCCAGGTGATCGCGTACTGCACGTCCGGGGCCGAGTCGTCCAGGCGGTCCCACGTCCGGTCGCCCGGCTGCTTCGGGTACAGCTCGATGGTCTTCGCGAACACGTAGTAATCCCGCCCCACCGCGAGCGTCGCCGGCTCCGCCGCCTCCCGCGGCACCTCGCCGGCCCCACCGCCCATGCCCCCGCTCTCCACCCCCACGCTGCGCTCGTGGTAAACCCACCACGCCACGATCCCGCCCACCAACAACACCGGCAGCACCGCCGCCACCCACACCAGCAGCGACGTCGAGCCCCGGGAACGGGGCGAACTCCGGGGGCGGGGCGTGGGGTCCGACGTCATGGTGGATCCTGTCGTTCCCGTGCCCGACATGCCGTTCGTTCTCGTTCTCGTACGCGTACTCGTGATCGGAAGGTAGCGTGGTGAAAGGTAACACGCCTCGGCAAGGCGCTGCGTTCGCTCCAAAATCGAGAAC
Organism: Phycisphaeraceae bacterium; assembly: GCA_965214155.1. GTDB lineage: Bacteria > Planctomycetota > Phycisphaerae > Phycisphaerales > Phycisphaeraceae > Algisphaera. The sequence goes on along the minus strand of CBDCBB010000009.1, from coordinate 9,219 downwards.
GAGAACGGCGGAGGTCACCCGTCCCCATCCACGCCCCTCGACGGCTGACCCATCTTCATTGCTTGCACCGGCACCAGGCCCTACCCCGGGATCACCCCCGCGTACCGCTCCTTGAACGCCGCCAGCGAGTCGACGCCCTCCGGCAACGCCGCCTCGTCCACCAGCAGCACCGGGATCCCGTCGCGGATCGGGTAGCGCAGCCCGCTACCCTCCGGCTCCGCCGCCACCAGCCAGTCGCCCTCCTGCGACAGCGTCGAACGCGTCAGCGGGCAACGCAAAATCGTCAGCAACTCGTCGGGCAGCGTCGTCGGGGCGGCGTCGGTCATCGATCCATGTTACCCACGAACCGACACGGCTTCGCCGCGCCGCCACATCGAGCGCGGCAAAGCCGCGTCGCTTCATTGAAAACCACCCTGTCAGACCGATCGTGACAACTCATCACGCGTCGGGCAGCGGGTCTACCCATGAAGCGACGCGGCTTTGCCGCGCCGTCTCCGAACCGCGCGGCAAAGCCGCGTCGCTTCATCGGGAATCAACCTGTCAGGCCGATCTCGGGAACCCATCACGCGTCGGGCACCGCGACTTGGAGACGGCCATCGCCGTGCGCCAGGCGCGGGTGACCAGCAGGTCGCTCCGCCTGCACACCAGCAGGTACGCCACCCGCAGCGCCAACGCCGCGCCGGCCGCGGCGAAGCCCCACCACGGGACCCACGCTAAGTCGAGGTAATGCAGGCCCAGGAGCACCGCCACCGCGGCGGCAACCCCCTGGGTCCAGCGGTCGGTCCCCGCGACGGTGACGGCGGAGACCGCGAGGATGGAGGTGTAGGTGGCGAACAGGGTGGCCCAGCAGACCGGACACATCAGAGTGCTCCTTTCCCCGGATCGAGGGCGGGGTCAGTGGCAGCAGGACGACCCCGCCGCCGCCACCTTTTGCGACGCCTTGTCCGAGGGGGGCACGTCGTTGGCGGGGTTGAGGTCGAAGAAGCCCGACGGCTTGAGGAGGAAGCCGATGTAGGCCGAGGGCATGACCGGGTAGTCCTCGGGTCGGGGCAGGTGGGTGTGGCCGAAGGTGTACCAGAGCACGGTGTCGGTCGACTCGATGGGCCGGTCCTGCTCGGTCCAGCGGATGAGCCCGTCACCCCCGCCGCTCTGGTTGGGATAATCCCCGGCGGCGAAGCGTTCGTCCTCGTCGAACGGCGTCACCCAGACGTGGTGGTCGACGAACCGGGCGCGCTTGCGCCACCACGCCTCGGGCGAGGCGTACGGCACCGCGTTGTCCCCCGGCAGGAAGCGGTACGCCACCGGCTGGCCCACGGCGTTCTTCACCGACGGGTTGACGATGCGCCACGTCCGGCCGGACTCGAGCGAGAGATGCGCCTTCGCCTGCGCCTCGGTCTCGAGGGTGACGGGCTGGGCGTGGAACGCGTTGCCGAAGGGGTTGTCCTCGTCGACGGGATCGGCCACCACGTCGACCTGCTGGATCGAGTTGTCCATCCCGTCGAGGTCGAAGTCCAGCCGCACATTGAAAAAGTGCTGGTGGTTCGGCGCGTAGAGCTGGGGGGCGACCATGCTGCCGTGGATCAGCGACTCGTCGGAACGGGCGGCCCCCATGGAGAGGATACCGGTGAGCTTGAGCTCGAACTCGATGTTGCCGTCCTGGTAGAGGTACCAGAAGAAGCCGTACTCGTAGTTCTCGACGGTTGACACGGAGGAGACGACAAGGCGGCGGGACCGGCGGACCTCGGGCGTTTCCAGCCGGCGGTCGGTGTGCTTCCAGAGGATGCCGAAGTCCTCCTCGTGCATGCAGATGGCGTTCTTGATCTTCAGCGGCTCGCCGCGGCTGGTGACGAGGTCGGCGTCGAAGTAGCGGATGTAGCCGAGGCAGTCGCAGCCGAGCTCGAGGCTGTTGGCGCACATGCCCATGCCGTATTCGCCGACGTCGAAGGCGTTTTTGCGCCGCTGGGTCGGGCGCGGGTCGCCGTAGGGCACGACCATCTCGGTGAGCGAGGCGCGGTAGAGGATGGACCGCTCCCGGCCGCCGTCGTCGTAGCGGAGGTGGTGGAGCGTGAGGCCCTCCCGGGCGTTGAAGCCGATGACGAACTTGTAGTTCTGCCAGGTGACCTGGTAGCCGTCGACCTCGAAGCTCGGACCCTGCGGCTGGGTGATGTCGAGGGGCTTGATGTCCCGGCGCTGGTTGGGTACGCGGTCGGCGGCGTAGTTGCAGGTCTCGGGGGGCAGGGGCCAGTGGCCGTACTCCTCGACGCGGATGACCTGCATGGTGTTGAGGTCGACCACGGGGCGGATGCCCTCGATGGGGCGGGCGTAGCCGTTGTCGGTGGGGTCTTCGCGGAGGAAGCACAGGGGCCGGGCGAGGCGGCGGGTGCGGTCCTCCTCGGAGCCGTAGTTGCCGGCGCTCCAGATGTCGACCATGACGAGGGACGTGTCGTCGACGCCGTACTGTTTCTTAAGCGCTTCGCGGAACGGTTGACTGGCCAGCACGGCCGCCTCGCACTCGACCTGTTCGTCGACGGTCATGGTCGGCTGCACGCCCGGCACGTGCCGCCACTTCACGACCCGGGCGTCTTCGAGTGAGATGAGCGCCTCGTGGCAGGCGTTCTCGGCGTTGTCGAAAAGCACCGCGAAGGCTTGGCGGGGGATCGGCGTGGAGCCGTCGAACCCGTGCACGAGCTCCTTGGCCGGCTCGCGGAGGCTGATGGACACGACGCGGGTGGTCGGGGTGAGCTTGCCGGCGTCGCGCAGGATGTCGACGGCGTTTTGCACCTCCTCGGCCGACAGGGGCTCGAGCGGGTGCGGAGACGATGCGGTGGCGGCCGACCCGTTGGAGCCGGTGATGATGTTTTGGGCGGTGGTCACGGCGGTCGGGGTCCTTGCTGAAAAAAGAGGCGCGCCAAGCGGCGGGACGGGTCCGCAAGGGGTAAGGCAAAGTCGGTGCCACACCTTGCTGGCGGGGCGGATGCATGACGAAGCGACGCGGCTTCGCCGCGCTGGTTTAGGGTGGCGCGGCAAAGCCGCGTCGCTTCGTGGGGAAACTCAGACGCTGCCGCCGGGGATGCGTTCGATGTCGGCGCCGAGGTTTTGGAGGGTGAGTTCCATGGACTCGTAGCCGCGGTCGAGGTGGTAGACGCGGTTGAGGGTGGTGGTGCCCCGGGCGGCGAGGCCGGCGAGGACGAGGCCCGCCGAGGCGCGGAGGTCGCTGCACATGACCGGCGCGCCGACGAGTTCACGGACGCCGGTGACCATGGCGGACGGCCCGACGCGGGTGATATCCGCGCCCATGCGGAGCAGCTCGGCGACGTGGAGGAAGCGGTCGGGGAAGATTTTTTCGGTGATGATGGCGTTGCCGTCGGCGAGGGTGAGCAGCGCCATGATCTGGGCCTGCAGGTCGGTGGGGAAGCCGGGGTGGGGCTGGGTGGTGACCTGGACGGGGCGGAGGCGGCGGGCGGTGGAGACCCGCATGTGCGGGTAGGGATCGGGGACCGGGGATCGGGGATCGGGAGAGGGGTCGCCCTCAACTTCAACGGTCTTGGTTTTTCCCTGATCCCCGGTCCCCGGTCCCTGATCCCTTTCCACCACGACGCCGATCTCGCTCAACCGATCCAGGGCGGCCCCGAGGGCATCGAGCGGGAAGCGTTCCAACACGACGTTGCCGTTGGTGATGGCGGCGGCCATGAGGTAGGTGGCGGCCTCGATGCGGTCGGGCATGACGTCGTGGCCGTGGGGCGGGGTGCCGCCGAGCGTGTCGACGCCCTCGACGGTGAGGCGGGGCGAGCCGAGGCCGGTGATGTTCGCGCCCATGGCGATGAGGAGGCGGCCGAGGTCCTCGATCTCGGGCTCGCACGCGGCGGACTCGATGACGGTGGTGCCGGCGGCGAGGGTGGCGGCGCAGAGGACGTTGGCGGTGCCGAGGACGGACGAGCCGTGGGGCCCGCCGAGGAAGATGTGGGCGCCCTGCAGGCGGCCGGTTCGGGTTCCGGGGGTGCTTCCGGGGGCGGGGGGTGCGGTGGCGACGATGTAGCCGGCGTCGAGCTCGATGCGGGCCCCCAGGGCGCGGAGTCCGCGGAGGTGAAGGTCGACCGGCCGGTCGCCGATGGCGCACCCCCCGGGCATCGAGACGCGGGCCCGGCCCCGTGCGGCCAGCAGGGGCCCGAGCACGCAGATCCCCGCCCGCATCGTGCGGACGATGTCGTAGTGCGCCTCGCTGTTGCCGTCGTCGGTGGTGTGGAGGGTGACGGTGCCCGGCTCGTCGTCGCGGGGGGTGACGGTGCAGCCGAGCGAGACCAGCAGCCGCCGCATGTTGCGGATGTCCGAGAGGTTCGGCACGTTGCGGAGGGTGACCGGCCGGTCGGTGAGCAACGCGGCGGCCATGAGGGGCAGGCACGCGTTCTTCGAGCCGTTGACGCGGACCGTGCCGCGGAGGGGCCGGCCGCCGTTGATGATGAAAGAGTCCATGGGGCGGGGTCTAGGGGCTGGGGGCTAGGGTCTAGGCTGGAAGTCGATGCCGCTGAGCGGGGTTCGTCGCAGATCGTTGTACCATCCCTACCGCAGCCCCGAGCAGGACCCGCCGACATGTCAGCCCAAACCCCGAACCCCAGCCCCCAGCCCCTCGCGGAGCGCATCCGCGACGTCGTCGACTACCCCAAGCCCGGCATCGTGTTCAAGGACATCACGCCGCTGCTCAAGGACCCCGCGGCCCTGGCGATGGCGGTCGAGCAGATGGCCAACCCCTTCCGCGGCAAGGGGGTCGAGCTGGTGTGCGGGGCGGAGAGCCGGGGGTTCATCTTCGGCACAGCAATCGCCCAGGCGCTCTCGGCGGGGTTCATCCCCATCCGCAAACCCGGCAAGCTGCCCCACGCGCGGCGGAGCATGACCTACGACCTCGAGTACGGCTCGGACACCCTCGAGATCCACGCCGATGCGATCCGCCCCGGCCAGCGCGTGCTCATGGTCGACGACCTCCTCGCCACCGGCGGGACGCTCAAGGCGTGCCTCGACCTGATCGACGGCCTCGGGGCCGAGGTGGTGGGGGTGACGGTGCTGATCGAGCTGGCGTTCCTGAACGGTCGCGAGCGGGTGAAGCCGTATCACAACCTGCACGCGGTGTTGAAGTACTGAAAAGAGATGAAGCAGTAACCGCGGATTGCGCAGATTTCGCAGATTGGAATGATCAGTTAAATGACGAAAAAGCGGTCGGATTAAGTTATGGATTTGCTGCTTTGCCTTAAATCTGCGTCATCTGCGAAATCTGCGGTTCCTGCCTTGCCGGTGTGGGTCTTAAACCATGTCCCAGCGTGTGAAACGTCAGATTGCCGGGCCGCAGCAGGTGCGGGTGACGTCGTACTGGGAGCGGACGCAGTGGCCGCTGCAGAGCTTGTATTTTTTGCTGCCGCTGTTGATCGTGTACGAGGTCGGGGCGGTGGCGTTGGCGCCCGAGGGCAACGCGCGGCTGCCGCCGATCATCGCCGAGCGGATGCTGGGCCAGGCGTTCGCGTGGCTGGGGTGGTACGGGTACTACCTGCCGGGGCTGGCGACGGTGCTGGCGCTCTTGGGGATCCACCTGGTGCGTCGGGACCCGTGGCGGCCCGAGCCGCTGCTGTGCGGGGCGATGGCGGTGGAGTCGGCGGCGCTGGCGCTGCCGCTGTTCGTGTTCAGCGTGATGCTGTCGCGGGGCCCGGCGGAGGCGGCGGCGGGGTTCGAGCCATTGGCGATGCTGGCGGGCGGGGCCGGGGCAGGTTCCGGGGGGGCGACGGGGTTTGAGGCGGTGGGGTCGTGGCCGGCTGGGGCGGTGTTTTCCATCGGCGCGGGCATCTACGAGGAGCTGGTGTTTCGGCTCCTGGGCATCGTCCTGGTGCACACGCTGCTGGCCGACCTCTTGGGGGTCAAGCACAAGCCCGCGGCCGCGGCGGCGGTGGCGGTCTCGGCGGTAGCGTTCGCGCTGTACCACCCCTTCGACGGGTACAACCCGCTGCGGTGGAGCAGCCGCGAGGTCGGGCACTTCGTGTTCTACACCCTCGCGGGGCTGTACTTCGCCGCGATCTATGTCTATCGCGGGTTCGGCATCGTCGCGGCAACCCACGCCATCTACGACGTGCTGGTCATCTCGCTGTACTTCAGCCGGGCCGGGTAAGAGTGCGGAGTGTGGAGGCAACAGGGAGCAGGAAACAGGGAACAGTGCGCTCCGGCAGCGCACTGTTCCCTGTTCACTTCGCACTTCTGCCCACACTGTCCCCTCCGCCCTCCGCACTCCGCACTTCAGTGCTCCACGCACCACCCGAACAGCGCCTGCCACTCCTTGCGTTGGGCCGACTCGAGGGCGGGGCTCTCGCGGTCGCCCCGCTTGGTCGCACGTTCAACGCGGTCGACCAGCTCCTCGGGGTCGTACGCCGCGACGGTGGTGCCCGTGGCCCGCGCCGCCTCCGGTGAGGTCGATGTGGTCCATCGCCGGGTGCTTGCCCGTCTTGCGGACCCAGTACCGCGCGTTGGAAAAGTCGCCCTCACGCCGGTGCACGATCAGGTGCCAGAACGACCCGGTGGGCGTGTCGAGGTCCTGGCACGCGGTGTGAGCCTTGTCCAACTCGTCGACGTACAGCCACAGCCCCGCCACCAGGTCCGGCCGATCGCTCAACGCCTCGTCCCGCACCGCCCGCTGCACCGCGGCCGCGGCGTCGGCGTCCCGATGGCTGCTCCTTAATCACCAACGCCTCCATCGCGTCGTCGAACGGCAAGGCCTCGAACACGGGCTGAAACAGCGCTTCGTACACGTCGGGGAGGATCAGAGCCATGGTGATTCAGCGGGCTTCGGGGGCATCGGGGCCGGCGGGCGTGGCGCGACACGCCGGGCAGGAGCCTATCCCCCCCGCCCCCGTTTGTCGCGCCGTCGGCGGCGAGACGCAAGTTTTATCTGCCGCGCCCGATCCATGATGTATAATCTCGGGGTTCCGGGACGTTTTCGCGTATCGAGGAAACCGTTATGCCATCCTCCATTACGTTCGACGAGGAAGAGTCCGACGGCATCTGGAAGGTCGCGCCCGCGCCGGGGGCGGCCAAGGGGCGCGGGGAGCGACCCGGCGGGCGACGCCGACGACGAAGACACCGCCCCGAAGCGGACCCTCGGCACGCGCTGGGCCGCGCTCGTCCGCGGCACCAAGGCCCTGGTCCTCCGCTTCAAACCCAACCCCCCGCCCAACCGCAAGCACAAGCGGTCGCGGCCGCGGTGACCACCCAAAACGACCCGCCTCTTAGCCCGGCATGCTTGCGGCCGCTCTGTGTGCGACCATGGGGCTAAGCCGCCAGTATCATCGGTGCTGGCATCCAGCGTACGCCTGCAGTAGCGACAGGCGGGGGCGGACTTCAACAGGTGGCAGTCGACGGGCTGGTCCGTCTGGCCTGCAAAACTCCTTCCAAAAGTTTGCGGCATGCCACACTCTTGCGTTCGCTCGGCCGGCCAAGGTGTGCCGTGAGATGCCGCACGGGGGGTGGCCGGGGCTGACGCTTTGGGAAGCCGTCGGAAGGTGTGGCACCCAGCCGCTACACGAGTGATTGTCGAGGATCCCGGGGCATCTAAGACTCGTGGCCTGTTGGGCCACCCCCGCTATGGCTTCCACCCAGCCTGACGGGATGCGGTGGCGGCCCAATCGCCGTGACGTGGCGCTCGGCGTCGAGGCGCGGCGGCCGCTAAGACGGCCGGGCTAAGAACCGCTTGACTTGGACGGCTCCGATCGACGGGGCGAAGTTCGGTCCAGCGACTTGACCGCCGTCTGCGTGGCGCGCCGTTCACGGTCACTTCGCCGACCCGTCGCGACTCCCGTCCCCCATCGGCCGCGTTCGCCCTCCGCCAGCAGCTCCTCCAGCCGCCGGTCCGACACGATCTCGAACCCCGCGTCGCGGATCATCCGGTACGTCCGCCGCCGCTCGGCCCCCCGGCCGTTGAGGTAGCCGTCCAAAAAACAGCGAGTTCGCCGGGTACAAACACATCGCCTCCAGCGACCGCAGGTGAAACTCCCGGCCCGCCGCACACCGCACGTCCGCCGCCGGGCTCGTCAGCCGGAACAGGCACAACACCCGCAGGCAATACTCCGGCGTCAACGCCCGCCACGTCTCCGCTCCCGCTCCGTCCGGCTCCCCGCCGTACGTCCCGGGCACCCCCTCAAACGGCAGCAAAAAGTTCACCGGGATCGACTCGGCCCCGAGTGCCCGCAGCGTCAACGCCACCTCGACCACGTCCTCCGCCGGCTCGCCCATCCCGACGATCAGCCCCGAGCAGGTCTGCAGCCCCGCCCGCTTGGCCGAGAGCAGCGTGTTCAGCCGGTCGTCGTAGGTGTGGGTCGTGCAGATGCTGCCGTACCGCCCGCGGCTGGTGTTGAGGTTGTGGTTCAGCCGGTCCAGCCCCGCGTCGGCGAGTGTCTTCGCTTTGTCGTCGTCGAGGAGGCCCGCCGAGACGCACACCTCCAGCGACGGGAACCGCGCCTTGACCTCGCGGACCAGGCCCGCCAGTTGAGCCGTCCGTTTCGCCGACGGGCCCCGGCCGGAGAACACCATGCAGTAGCGGTGGGCCCCCGCCCGGTACGCCCGCTCCGCTTCAGCAAGCACCTCTTCCGGGGGCTTCATCGCGTACGGCTCGATCCCCGCGTCGCTCGTCTTGGCCTGCGTGCAGTACGAACAGTCCTCGGGGCAACGCCCGTTCTGCGCGTTGTTGAGGATGTGCACCTGCACCGCCTTGCCGAAGTGCTCGCGTCGCACCGTGTACGCGGCGTTGAGCAGCGGCATCAGCTCGACCGCCGGGTCGGCCAGCAGCCGCCGACACGCCGCGGCGTCGGGCTCCCGCCCGGCGAGGGCGTCGGCGGCAAGGGTCTCGTAGAAGGCGGGGTCGATGGGGCGGGCTCCGTCGGGGGTTCGCGTCGAGCGAGTTTAACAACGCCTGGTATCGCAGTCACCGCACCGCGGGCTCCGCGCCTCGCAAACCGTCCCCAGCAGCCGCGTTGCTACGCAACGCGGTCCAAACCTTCCCCAATAGCCGCGTTGCTACGCAACGCGGGCCGCGACGCGTAGCGTCGCGGCTAGGGCCGAAAAGCTCAGCAATCCCCTCACCGGGGCTACGCTGTCGGCCCATGCGCATCCTGCACGTCATCACGCGGCTGATCCTCGGCGGAGCGCAGCAGAACACGGTGATGTCGTGCCGGGCCCCAGGTCGACGCGGGGCAC
>CBDCBB010000008.1:0-3808 GCA_965214155.1 Phycisphaeraceae bacterium | reverse complement strand
GGGCCCCACCGCCGGGGAGACCCGCACCGGCACCTTGCGCGGCGGCGGGACCGCGTCGCCCAGCGCCTGACGCACCGTGCGCCGGTGCACCCGGTGCCGGCTCGCCAGCTGCCGGATCGACAGCCCCTCGTCTCGATGATCCCGACGGATACGTTCGAACTGCTCCACTCTCGACATCTCCTTCATCAGCCCTACTCCCGTGATCGTCTTGGCGGACGTCACGGACCGTAGGCAGCAGGGGGGTCGGGGGTGGGGCCAGCTCAAGCCATCACTGGGCCTCCAACCGGGGCCACTTCAGGCTGGCACTCTCACGCTGCTGCGGGTGAGCGAGAACACCGTGCGGCTGTGGCCGGGCAGGTACGCGGCGGACGGGTTGCGCGGCTTGGACAACGCCTATCACCCGGGCAAGGGCAAGCAGGTGGATCCCCGGGTGCGGGGCCGGGTGCTGCTGCTGTCGCGGTCCAGCCCGCCGGCGGAGCTGGGGGTGACGCACTGGACCTCCCGCCTGCTGGCCGGCTGGTTGGAGAGGTCCGAGGGCATCGACGTGTCGCACACCTGGATCGCGGACCTGTGGCGCGAGACCGACCTGCAGCCCTGGCGGCAGGGAACGTTCAAGCTGAGCCGGGACCCCGAGTTCGCGGAGAAGGTCGCCGACGTTGTGGGCCTGTACCTGCACCCGCCAGCCGGCGCGGTGGTCCTCAGCGTCGACGAGAAGTCCCAGATCCAGGCGCTGGACCGCACGGCCCCGGTCCTGCCCGGCTGCTTCGGCCGGACGGAGAAGGTCACCCACGACTACGTCCGCAACGGGACCACCACGCTGTTCGCGGCGCTGGAGGTCACCAGCGGCAGGGTGTTCGGGGCCTGCTACGACCGGCACACCAGCGCCGACTTCATCAACTTCATGGAGAAGGCCGTGGCCGCGCACGCCGACCGCGAGGTCCACGTGGTGCTTGACAACTTCTCCGCGCACAAGACCGCGGCCGTGGGCGAGTGGCTCCTCGCGCACCCCAACGTCACGTTCCACTTCACGCCGACCTCAGGCTCGTGGCTGAACCAGGTGGAGATCTTCTTCGGGGTCATCACCAAGCAGGCGATCCGCCGCGGCACCTTCCGGTCCGTCGTCGCCCAGCTGATCCGCACCATCGACAGCTACATCGCCAGCTACAACACCACCAGCAAGCCGTTCGCCTGGACCGCCGACGCCAAGACCATCCTCACCAAAGTGAAGTGGGTCCAGACCGAAGCCCGGAAGCTGACGGGACACTAGGTGCAGTTGGGTCCTGCCCGGGACTGACGTCTCCACCTGGCGGCAGGCGCAGGGTGTCGGCGACTGTCGCGAGTCCCGTCTTGGAGGCATGCTCAGCCAGAAGAAGAGTTACGCACTCCAAGCTTCTGGAGACGGCGTCGAGCACCGGCCGGACCGCCTGGAGATACTGCTCGGGGTAGTCCTGGAGCAGGCCGGTCGACTCGATGTAGATGACCTCGCGTGCTGTACCACGGGCGTGCAACGTCTCCGACAGGTTCTCGTAGGCAGCCCGTGGCGTGCGGTCGACAGGAACGACGGGTACCAGCGTGGCCTGCCCCGCTGCCGTTAACCAGACACGCTCTAGTGTCCCGTCAGCTTCCGGGCTTCGGTCTGGACCCATCGGACCTTGGTGAGGATCGTCTTGGCGTCGGCGGTCCAGGCGAAGGGCCTGCTGGTGGTGTTGTAGCTGGCGATGTACCGGTCGATGGTGCGGATCAGCCGGGCGACGGAGGTGAAGGTCCCGCGGCGGATCGCCTGCTTGGTGATGACCCCGAAGAAGATCTCCACCTGGTTCAGCCACGACCCTGAGGTCGGGGTGTAGTGGAACGAGACGTTGGGGTGGGCGAGGAGCCAGTCGCCGACGGCGGCGGTCTTGTGCGCGGAGAAGTTGTCGAGCACGACGTGGACCTCGCGGTCGGCGTGCGCGGCCACCGCCTTGTCCATGAAGTCGATGAAGTCGGCGCTGGTGTGCCGCTCGTAGCAGGCCCCGAACACCTTCCCGCTGGTGACCTCCAGCGCCGCGAACAGCGTCGTGGTGCCGTTGCGGACGTAGTCGTGGGTGACCTTCTCCGTGCGGCCGAAGCAGCCGGGCAGGACCGGGGCCGTGCGGTCCAGCGCCTGGATCTGGGACCTCTCGTCCACGCTCAGCACGACCGCCCCCGCCGGCGGGTGCAGGTACAGGCCCACGACGTCGGCGACCTTCTCCGCGAACTCCGGGTCCCGGCTCAGCGTGAACGTCCCCTGCCGCCAGGGCTGCAGGCCGGTCTCCCGCCACAGGTCCGCCACCCAGGTGTGGGACACGTCGATGCCCTCCGACCTCTTCAACCAGCCGGCCAGCAGGCGGGAGCTCCAGTGCGTCACCCCCAGCTGCGGCGGCGGGCTGGACCGCGACAGCGCCAGCACCCGGCCCCGGACCCGGGGGTCCACCTGCTTGCCCTTGCCCGGGTGATCGGCGTTGTCCAGGCCGCTCAGACCGTCGGCCGCGTACCTGCCCGGCCACAGCCGCACCGTGTTCTCGCTGACTCGCGCCAGCACCGCGATCTCCTTCGCGGAGCGGCCCTCGTCCCACCACAGCACCATCTGCGCCCGGCTGCAGAGCCGGCCGTCCACGAAGCGGCTTGCCACCGCCGCTTCCAGCTCCCCCCGCTGCTCGTCGGACAACGCCTCAGGATTCACTACACCGGCCATGCGCAGAGTGTCCCACAAGCACAACAGACAACTCAGGCGACACGCTTACGCGACACTAGATAGGCACCGACAGACTCCCTCTGCGCATGCCTCACCTGAAGGCGGTCTCCTAACAGGCCCCCCCAGTGTTCCAACTGAAAACGAGCAAGCATCGAAGCACCTGCGATCTGACCTACAAGTACGAACCGGAGGCACACAACTGCACTATCGACAGCCCAGGCCAGGTGATCCGTCCAGGAGTACCCCGTAAAGGTCGGCGGCCGCCGGCTGTTGTGCCGTAACGCCACGAGTGCCGCGTCAAGACGAGGTAGCCGCGCAAGGCAGGAGTACACCTCCTTGAGCAGAGGGTCAGGGGGCTGCAAGCAGTTCTGAACGCGGTCGGCCTCACGGCTAGACAAGGCCTCATAATAGTACTCCGGCCCCAAACTGCTGACCCTACGGCGGAAGGCCTTCGCCGGCTCAGCGCTTCCCCGAGCCGCACGCTCCGCGTGCATGACCTCGCGCTGGAAGTGTCGGGGTCGCCGGCCGCGGCCGGCCCCACCTCGCGGCCTAGCCAAAGGGAGTCACCGCAGGGTTCATGAGGTCGCAGCCCTCTCCGCCACACCGGCATGTCCACGCCAGGCTAGCTGAGCCGCGCGTCGCGTGACGGAGTTGTCCGTCGTGGCTGTGCGGTGGCACACATGCAGGTGTCACGTGGACCCCGACCCGCTGGCGGCAAGAACCTTTAGGCCATGCCGCCCTGGAGCAGCTGCCGCGACACGAGGACAAGACCGGGCGGCCCGACAAGAGCCGGCAAAGGCCGCCGGGGTGGGTGATGAGGAAGAGAAGGTCGTCCGGGCCAAGCGCGCTTCGCGTACGGCTTGGACTTCTGACCGGACCACCGATGGCGCGTGTTGTCGCGGCGGCGGAAGTGGGACCGCGACGCATTGGCCGCCGCTGCGGGCCAAGCCCTACCTGACCTTCCGCCCCAGCCCGCGCCCCGTCCCGCCGACCAGTCGCGCCCTTGGACCTTGGGCGTGAGGCCACGGGCGCGGGGGACAGCCCGCCCGTGACCCGCGTCGCCGCCGTCGCCGCCGCCACCGACCGCGCGCGTGA
>CBDCBB010000007.1:0-20714 GCA_965214155.1 Phycisphaeraceae bacterium | reverse complement strand
CGGTCGACTCGATGGGCCGGTCCTGCTCCGGTCCAGCGGATGAGCCCGTCGCCCCCGCCGCTCTGGTTGGGGTAGTCGCCGGCGGCGAAGCGTTCGTCCTCGTCGAACGGCGTCACCCAGACGTGGTGGTCGACAAACCGGGCCCGCTTGCGCCACCACGCCTCGGGCGAGGCGTACGGCAACCGCGTTGTCCCCCGGCAGGAAGCGGTAGGCCACCGGCTGGCCCACGGCGTTCTTCACCGACGGATTCACGACCCGCCACGTCCGGCCCGACTCGAGCGAGAGATGCGCCTTCGCCTGCGCCTCGGTCTCGAGGGTGACGGGCTGGGCGTGGAACGCGTTGCCGAAGGGGTTGTCCTCGTCGACGGGGTCGGCGACGACGTCGACCTGCTGGATGGAGTTGTCGGTGCCGTCGAGGTCGAAGTCGAGGCGGACGTTGAAAAAGTGCTGGTGGTTCGGGGCGTAGAGCTGCGGGGCGACCATGCTGCCGTGGATCAGCGACTCGTCGGGACGGGCGGCCCCCATGGAGAGGATGCCGGTGAGCTTGAGCTCGAACTCGATGTTGCCGTCCTGGTAGAGGTACCAGAAGAAGCCGTACTCGTAGTTCTCGACGGTGGAGACCGAGGAGACGACAAGGCGGCGGGACCGGCGGACCTCGGGCGTTTCCAGCCGGCGGTCGGTGTGCTTCCAGAGGATGCCGAAGTCCTCCTCGTGCATGCAGATGGCGTTCTTGATCTTCAGCGGCTCGCCGCGGCTGGTGACGAGGTCGGCGTCGAAGTAGCGGATGTAGCCGAGGCAGTCGCAGCCGAGCTCGAGGCTGTTGGCGCACATGCCCATGCCGTATTCGCCGACGTCGAAGGCGTTTTTTGCGCCGCTGGGTCGGGCGCGGGTCGCCGTAGGGCACGACCATCTCGGTGAGCGAGGCGCGGTAGAGGATGGACCGCTCCCGGCCGCCGTCGTCGTAGCGGAGGTGGTGGAGCGTGAGGCCCTCCCGGGCGTTGAAGCCGATGACGAACTTGTAGTTCTGCCAGGTGACCTGGTAGCCGTCGACCTCGAAGCTCGGACCCTGCGGCTGGGTGATGTCGAGGGGCTTGATGTCCCGGCGCTGGTTGGGTACGCGGTCGGCGGCGTAGTTGCAGGTCTCGGGGGGCAGGGGCCAGTGGCCGTACTCCTCGACGCGGATGACCTGCATGGTGTTGAGGTCGACCACGGGGCGGATGCCCTCGATGGGGCGGGCGTAGCCGTTGTCGGTGGGGTCTTCGCGGAGGAAGCACAGGGGCCGGGCGAGGCGGCGGGTGCGGTCCTCCTCGGAGCCGTAGTTGCCGGCGCTCCAGATGTCGACCATGACGAGGGACGTGTCGTCGACGCCGTACTGTTTCTTAAGCGCTTCGCGGAACGGTTGACTGGCCAGCACGGCCGCCTCGCACTCGACCTGTTCGTCGACGGTCATGGTCGGCTGCACGCCCGGCACGTGCCGCCACTTCACGACCCGGGCGTCTTCGAGTGAGATGAGCGCCTCGTGGCAGGCGTTCTCGGCGTTGTCGAAAAGCACCGCGAAGGCTTGGCGGGGGATCGGCGTGGAGCCGTCGAACCCGTGCACGAGCTCCTTGGCCGGCTCGCGGAGGCTGATGGACACGACGCGGGTGGTCGGGGTGAGCTTGCCGGCGTCGCGCAGGATGTCGACGGCGTTTTGCACCTCCTCGGCCGACAGGGGCTCGAGCGGGTGCGGAGACGATGCGGTGGCGGCCGACCCGTTGGAGCCGGTGATGATGTTTTGGGCGGTGGTCACGGCGGTCGGGGTCCTTGCTGAAAAAAGAGGCGCGCCAAGCGGCGGGACGGGTCCGCAAGGGGTAAGGCAAAGTCGGTGCCACACCTTGCTGGCGGGGCGGATGCATGACGAAGCGACGCGGCTTCGCCGCGCTGGTTTAGGGTGGCGCGGCAAAGCCGCGTCGCTTCGTGGGGAAACTCAGACGCTGCCGCCGGGGATGCGTTCGATGTCGGCGCCGAGGTTTTGGAGGGTGAGTTCCATGGACTCGTAGCCGCGGTCGAGGTGGTAGACGCGGTTGAGGGTGGTGGTGCCCCGGGCGGCGAGGCCGGCGAGGACGAGGCCCGCCGAGGCGCGGAGGTCGCTGCACATGACCGGCGCGCCGACGAGTTCACGGACGCCGGTGACCATGGCGGACGGCCCGACGCGGGTGATATCCGCGCCCATGCGGAGCAGCTCGGCGACGTGGAGGAAGCGGTCGGGGAAGATTTTTTCGGTGATGATGGCGTTGCCGTCGGCGAGGGTGAGCAGCGCCATGATCTGGGCCTGCAGGTCGGTGGGGAAGCCGGGGTGGGGCTGGGTGGTGACCTGGACGGGGCGGAGGCGGCGGGCGGTGGAGACCCGCATGTGCGGGTAGGGATCGGGGACCGGGGATCGGGGATCGGGAGAGGGGTCGCCCTCAACTTCAACGGTCTTGGTTTTTCCCTGATCCCCGGTCCCCGGTCCCTGATCCCTTTCCACCACGACGCCGATCTCGCTCAACCGATCCAGGGCGGCCCCGAGGGCATCGAGCGGGAAGCGTTCCAACACGACGTTGCCGTTGGTGATGGCGGCGGCCATGAGGTAGGTGGCGGCCTCGATGCGGTCGGGCATGACGTCGTGGCCGTGGGGCGGGGTGCCGCCGAGCGTGTCGACGCCCTCGACGGTGAGGCGGGGCGAGCCGAGGCCGGTGATGTTCGCGCCCATGGCGATGAGGAGGCGGCCGAGGTCCTCGATCTCGGGCTCGCACGCGGCGGACTCGATGACGGTGGTGCCGGCGGCGAGGGTGGCGGCGCAGAGGACGTTGGCGGTGCCGAGGACGGACGAGCCGTGGGGCCCGCCGAGGAAGATGTGGGCGCCCTGCAGGCGGCCGGTTCGGGTTCCGGGGGTGCTTCCGGGGGCGGGGGGTGCGGTGGCGACGATGTAGCCGGCGTCGAGCTCGATGCGGGCCCCCAGGGCGCGGAGTCCGCGGAGGTGAAGGTCGACCGGCCGGTCGCCGATGGCGCACCCCCCGGGCATCGAGACGCGGGCCCGGCCCCGTGCGGCCAGCAGGGGCCCGAGCACGCAGATCCCCGCCCGCATCGTGCGGACGATGTCGTAGTGCGCCTCGCTGTTGCCGTCGTCGGTGGTGTGGAGGGTGACGGTGCCCGGCTCGTCGTCGCGGGGGGTGACGGTGCAGCCGAGCGAGACCAGCAGCCGCCGCATGTTGCGGATGTCCGAGAGGTTCGGCACGTTGCGGAGGGTGACCGGCCGGTCGGTGAGCAACGCGGCGGCCATGAGGGGCAGGCACGCGTTCTTCGAGCCGTTGACGCGGACCGTGCCGCGGAGGGGCCGGCCGCCGTTGATGATGAAAGAGTCCATGGGGCGGGGTCTAGGGGCTGGGGGCTAGGGTCTAGGCTGGAAGTCGATGCCGCTGAGCGGGGTTCGTCGCAGATCGTTGTACCATCCCTACCGCAGCCCCGAGCAGGACCCGCCGACATGTCAGCCCAAACCCCGAACCCCAGCCCCCAGCCCCTCGCGGAGCGCATCCGCGACGTCGTCGACTACCCCAAGCCCGGCATCGTGTTCAAGGACATCACGCCGCTGCTCAAGGACCCCGCGGCCCTGGCGATGGCGGTCGAGCAGATGGCCAACCCCTTCCGCGGCAAGGGGGTCGAGCTGGTGTGCGGGGCGGAGAGCCGGGGGTTCATCTTCGGCACAGCAATCGCCCAGGCGCTCTCGGCGGGGTTCATCCCCATCCGCAAACCCGGCAAGCTGCCCCACGCGCGGCGGAGCATGACCTACGACCTCGAGTACGGCTCGGACACCCTCGAGATCCACGCCGATGCGATCCGCCCCGGCCAGCGCGTGCTCATGGTCGACGACCTCCTCGCCACCGGCGGGACGCTCAAGGCGTGCCTCGACCTGATCGACGGCCTCGGGGCCGAGGTGGTGGGGGTGACGGTGCTGATCGAGCTGGCGTTCCTGAACGGTCGCGAGCGGGTGAAGCCGTATCACAACCTGCACGCGGTGTTGAAGTACTGAAAAGAGATGAAGCAGTAACCGCGGATTGCGCAGATTTCGCAGATAGGAATGATCAGTTCAATGACGAAAAAGCGGTCGGATTAAGTCATGGATTTGCTGCTTTGCCTTAAATCTGCGTCATCTGCGAAATCTGCGGTTCCTGCCTTGCCGGTGTGGGTCTTAAACCATGTCCCAGCGTGTGAAACGTCAGATTGCCGGGCCGCAGCAGGTGCGGGTGACGTCGTACTGGGAGCGGACGCAGTGGCCGCTGCAGAGCTTGTACTTTTTGCTGCCGCTGTTGATCGTGTACGAGGTCGGGGCGGTGGCGTTGGCGCCCGAGGGCAACGCGCGGCTGCCGCCGATCATCGCCGAGCGGATGCTGGGCCAGGCGTTCGCGTGGCTGGGGTGGTACGGGTACTACCTGCCGGGGCTGGCGACGGTGCTGGCGCTCTTGGGGATCCACCTGGTGCGTCGGGACCCGTGGCGGCCCGAGCCGCTGCTGTGCGGGGCGATGGCGGTGGAGTCGGCGGCGCTGGCGCTGCCGCTGTTCGTGTTCAGCGTGATGCTGTCGCGGGGCCCGGCGGAGGCGGCGGCGGGGTTCGAGCCATTGGCGATGCTGGCGGGCGGGGCCGGGGCAGGTTCCGGGGGGGCGACGGGGTTTGAGGCGGTGGGGTCGTGGCCGGCGGGGGCGGTGTTCTCCATCGGCGCGGGCATCTACGAGGAGCTGGTGTTTCGGCTCCTGGGCATCGTCCTGGTGCACACGCTGCTGGCCGACCTCTTGGGGGTCAAGCACAAGCCCGCGGCCGCGGCGGCGGTGGCGGTCTCGGCGGTAGCGTTCGCGCTGTACCACCCCTTCGACGGGTACAACCCGCTGCGGTGGAGCAGCCGCGAGGTCGGGCACTTCGTGTTCTACACCCTCGCGGGGCTGTACTTCGCCGCGATCTATGTCTATCGCGGGTTCGGCATCGTCGCGGCAACCCACGCCATCTACGACGTGCTGGTCATCTCGCTGTACTTCAGCCGGGCCGGGTAAGAGTGCGGAGTGTGGAGGCAACAGGGAGCAGGAAACAGGGAACAGTGCGCTCCGGCAGCGCACTGTTCCCTGTTCACTTCGCACTTCTGCCCACACTGTCCCCTCCGCCCTCCGCACTCCGCACTTCAGTGCTCCACGCACCACCCGAACAGCGCCTGCCACTCCTTGCGTTGGGCCGACTCGAGGGCGGGGCTCTCGCGGTCGCCCCGCTTGGTCGCACGTTCAACGCGGTCGACCAGCTCCTCGGGGTCGTACGCCGCGACGGTGGTGCCCGTGCCCGCGCCGCCTCCGGTGAGGTCGATGTGGTCCATCGCCGGGTGCTTGCCCGTCTTGCGGACCCAGTACCGCGCGTTGGAAAAGTCGCCCTCACGCCGGTGCACGATCAGGTGCCAGAACGACCCGGTGGGCGTGTCGAGGTCCTGGCACGCGGCGTGAGCCTTGTCCAACTCGTCGACGTACAGCCACAGCCCCGCCACCAGGTCCGGCCGATCGCTCAACGCCTCGTCCCGCACCGCCCGCTGCACCGCGGCCGCGGCGTCGGCGTCCGATGGCTGCTCCTTAATCACCAACGCCTCCATCGCGTCGTCGAACGGCAAGGCCTCGAACACGGGCTGAAACAGCGCTTCGTACACGTCGGGGAGGATCAGAGCCATGGTGATTCAGCGGGCTTCGGGGGCATCGGGGCCGGCGGGCGTGGCGCGACACGCCGGGCAGGAGCCTATCCTTCCCGCCCCCGGTTGTCGCGCCGACGGCGGCGAGACGCAAGTTTTATCTGCCGCGCCCGATCCATGATGTATAATCTCGGGGTTCCGGGACGTTTTCGCGTATCGAGGAAACCGTTATGCCATCCTCCATTACGTTCGACGAGGAAGAGTCCGACGGCATCTGGAAGGTCGCGCCCGCGCCGGGGGCGGCCAAGGGCGCGGGGAGCGACCCGGCGGGCGACGCCGACGACGACGACACCCCCCGAAGCGGACCCTCGGCACGCGCTGGGCCGCGCTCGTCCGCGGCACCAAGGCCCTGGTCCTCCGCTTCAAACCCAACCCCCCGCCCAACCGCAAGCACAAGCGGTCCCGGCCGCGTTGACCACCCGGTGCCCGCCGCTGCCCTGCATCTGGCCGTCGCTCTGTTTGCGATCTGGTGCTTCGCCGTGAGTATCTCGGTGCTGATCCAGCGTCGCCTGCCGTGGCGACAGGCGGGGGCGGACCTCAACCGGTGGCAGTCGATGGGCTGGTCCGTCGGCCTGCTGCTCCTTGCGACGTTTGCGGCATACGCTCTTGCGTTCGTCGGCCGGGCAAGGTTTCCGTGAGATGCGACGGGGGTGGCCGGGGCTGACGCTTTGGGAAGCCCCGGAAGCGTCACCGCGCGACACGAGTGTTGTCGAGGATCCCGGGGCATCGAAGACTCTGCCCCGGCCACCCCCGCACCTTCCACCCAGCCTCCGGGATGCGGTGTGGCACCCGACGGCTCTCGTGTGACACCCGCTAAGACGCCGGCGACCGCTCCCCTTGGACGCCACCCATCGCCGGCCGCAGCTCGTCCAGCGACTTCACCGCCGGCCGCGGCTCGCCGTGCACCGTCACGTCGCCCACCCGGCCCGACTCCCGGCCCCCATCCTCCGCGTCGCCCTCCGCCAACAGCTCCTCCAGCCGCCGGTCCGACACGATCTCGAACCCCGCGTCGCGGATCATCCGGTACGTCCGCCGCCGCTCGGCCCCCCGGCCGTTGAGGTAGCCGTCCAAAAACAGCGAGTTCGCCGGGTACAAACACATCGCCTCCAGCGACCGCAGGTGAAACTCCCGGCCCGCCGCACACCGCACGTCCGCCGCCGGGCTCGTCAGCCGGAACAGGCACAACACCCGCAGGCAATACCCCGGCGTCAACGCCCGCCACGTCTCCGCTCCCGCTCCGTCCGGCTCCCCGCCGTACGTCCCGGGCACCCCCTCAAACGGCAGCAAAAAGTTCACCGGGATCGACTCGGCCCCGAGTGCCCGCAGCGTCAACGCCACCTCGACCACGTCCTCCGCCGGCTCGCCCATCCCGACGATCAGCCCCGAGCAGGTCTGCAGCCCCGCCCGCTTGGCCGAGAGCAGCGTGTTCAGCCGGTCGTCGTAGGTGTGGGTCGTGCAGATGCTGCCGTACCGCCCGCGGCTGGTGTTGAGGTTGTGGTTCAGCCGGTCCAGCCCCGCGTCGGCGAGTGTCTTCGCTTTGTCGTCGTCGAGGAGGCCCGCCGAGACGCACACCTCCAGCGACGGGAACCGCGCCTTGACCTCGCGGACCAGGCCCGCCAGTTGAGCCGTCCGTTTCGCCGACGGGCCCCGGCCGGAGAACACCATGCAGTAGCGGTGGGCCCCCGCCCGGTACGCCCGCTCCGCTTCAGCAAGCACCTCTTCCGGGGGCTTCATCGCGTACGGCTCGATCCCCGCGTCGCTCGTCTTGGCCTGCGTGCAGTACGAACAGTCCTCGGGGCAACGCCCGTTCTGCGCGTTGTTGAGGATGTGCACCTGCACCGCCTTGCCGAAGTGCTCGCGTCGCACCGTG
Organism: Phycisphaeraceae bacterium; assembly: GCA_965214155.1. Lineage (GTDB taxonomy): Bacteria > Planctomycetota > Phycisphaerae > Phycisphaerales > Phycisphaeraceae > Algisphaera. Next base: position 13,113 of record CBDCBB010000007.1, on the reverse strand, counting down.
TACGCGGCGTTGAGCAGCGGCATCAGCTCGACCGCCGGGTCGGCCAGCAGCCGCCGACACGCCGCGGCGTCGGGCTCCCGCCCGGCGAGGGCGTCGGCGGCAAGGGTCTCGTAGAAGGCGGGGTCGATGGGGCGGGCTCCGTCGGGGTTCGCGTCGAGCGAGTTTAACAACGCCTGGTATCGCAGTCACCGCACCGCGGGCTCCGCGCCTCGCAAACCGTCCCCAGCAGCCGCGTTGCTACGCAACGCGGTCCAAACCTTCCCCAATAGCCGCGTTGCTACGCAACGCGGGCCGCGACGCGTAGCGTCGCGGCTAGGGCCGAAAAGCTCAGCAATCCCCTCACCGGGGCTACGCTGTCGGCCCATGCGCATCCTGCACGTCATCACGCGGCTGATCCTCGGCGGAGCGCAGCAGAACACGGTGATGTCGTGCCGGGCCCAGGTCGACGCGGGGCACGAGGTGCACCTGGCGTATGGCCCGATCTCGGGGCCGGAGGGCTCGCTGCTCGGGGAGGCGCAGACGAGCGGGGCGACGTTGCACGAGATGCCGCCGCTGGTGCGCGAGCTAGCGCCGTGGACCGACCTGCGGTGCTACCGGGCGCTGCGCCGCCTGGTGCGTGACACGCGGCCCGACCTGGTGCATTCGCACTCGAGCAAGGCGGGCATCCTTGCCCGCGCCGCGGCGTGGGCGGAGGTCCGACGCCGAACCGAAGCTGCGGACGGGGCTATCTGGTCGACCACCGCGTTGCCGAAGGTGATCCACACCGTGCACGGCCTGCCGTTCCACGACCGGCAGCGGGCGGCGGTCCGCCGGCTCTATATCACGCTGGAACGCTACGCGGCGAAGCGGTGCGACCACCTCATCGCCATCACGCCGGCGATGGTGGACGCGTTCGTCGCCCACCGCATCGCGCCGGCGGACAAGTTTACGGTCATCCCCAGCGGGGTGGACACGCCCGCGTTTCCGCTTCCCGGCCCCGGCAAACGCGGGGCGGTGAGGGACCGCCTCGGCATCCCCCGCGACGCCCGGGTCGTCGGGCACGTCGGGCGGCTGGACCCGCTCAAGGGGCACGCGGACCTGCTGGACATCCTCCCCGACTTGCAAGAAGCGGGGCGGGAAACCTGGCTGTTGTTCGTGGGTGACGGTTTCCACCGTTCGATACTTGAGGCGCACCCGAATTATCGAACGGGGCGGGTGGTGATGACGGGGCTGGTCCCGCTGGCGGACGTGCCGGGGTACCTCGCGGCGATGGACGTGATGGCGTTGCCGTCGTACCAGGAGGGCCAGAGCCGGACGCTGTGCGAGGCGTTGTTGTGCGGGGTGGCGGTGGTGGCGTACGGGGTGGGGGGTATCCCGTCGGTGTGCATCGACGAAACGACGGGGCGGCTCGTGCCGGTCGGGGACAAGGCGGCGCTGGCGGCGGCGCTGCGGCAACTGCTCGACGATCCCGCGTATGCTGCGGGCCTCGCGGCGACCGGCCGGGAGCACGTGATGCGACATTTCAGCGCCGAGCGGATGAACCGTGAGCTGTTGGCGTTGTACGAGAGGTTGATGGGGGAGCCCGACGAGTCGCGGCGCTAAACAGGAACGCAGTCATGAACATCATCGTGGTCGGGCCTCACCCGGATGATCAGGAGTTGGGGATGGGGGGGACGATCGTTCGCTTGGCGCAGCAGGGGCACCGGGTGTTGATGCTGGACATGTGCAACGGCGAGCCGACGCCGCACGGCTCGGTCGAGCAGCGCGAGCGGGAGTGGAACGCGGCCCTGAACATCCTCGACGCGGGGACGGGCAACGTCACGCGCCGCTTGCTCGGGCTGAAGAACCGGGAGATCGAGCACACCCTCGACGCGCGGCACCGCGTCGCCGGGGTGATCCGCGAGCACCAGGCGGAGATGGTGTTCGCACCGTACTTCGAGGATGCGCACCCCGACCACGTGGCGACGACGCGGATCGTGGAGGATGCGCGGTTCGACGCGAAGCTGACGAAGACGGACCTGCCGGGGGAGCCGATCTATCCGAAGCGGCTGGTTTATTACTTTGCGACGCACCTGAAGATCGTGGCGCAGCCGAGTTTTCTGGTGGACATCACGGATCAGATGGACGTGAAGGAGGCGTCGATCAAGGCGTACGAGAGCCAGTTCGTAACGCCGGCGATGAACCGTCCGGTGGTGACGTGGGTGCGTCAGATGAACGGGTATATGGGGAGCCGGATCGGGGTGCGGTACGCCGAGCCGTTTTTCGTGCGCGAGCCGCTGGGGTTGACGGGGTGGGACGCGGTGATTTGAGGGCGGAAGGGACCGGGGACCGGGGTATGGGGATCAGGAAAAGCGGGATCGTGGCTTGCAGCGGGGGGTCGCGGCAAAACGGTTGAGCTTAGAGCGACTGGCGAAGATTCTGGCAGTGGCACAGGCGTCTCGCCTGTGTTCGCCGAAGGCGAAGGGCCGAGCCGAGAGCGTCATCTTCGGCCTGCCGGCCGAACACAGGCGAGACGCCTGTGCCACTATTATGCAAACCGCTTTGATCCCAAACCCGGTCCCCGATCCCTCAGTACGTGAACACGAGGTTGACGTTGAGGCCGTGGGCGTCGTAGCGGTCGCTGAGGAGGGCGCGGTAGCCGGCTCGGACGCGGGAGTTGCCGGCGAAGCGCCAGCCGATGCCGACTTCGGGGGTGATCCAAGAGTCGACGGCGGCGTCGTCGAGGTAGGCGGTGTAGGTAACGCCGCCGTCGATGAAGAGGTTGCCGCCGGGGCGGTCGAGGAAGAGGGTGGCGAGGACGCCCGTGGTGAAGAGGGACTGGTCGAGTTCGGTGGAGAACTCGTAGTCGTCGTAGGTGATGTCGTAGCCGTGGTAGTAGACGAGTTGATTGCCGATGTTGAAGACGAGGCGGTCGTCGAGGGAGAGGCGGAGGTTGGCGGCGACGCCGAAGCCGTAGAAGGCTCCGCCGGCGGCGGCGTCGGTGGACCCGCCGATGCCGGAGGTGGCGAAGGGGGTGAGCTGGAGGCCGACGGCGTCCTCGCCGACGAGGTTGATGGGGACGCCCAGGGTGATGCCCGAGTGGTAGACCTCGGTGCCGTCGAAGTCGTTGAACTGGTAGGTGGCGTTGACCGAGAGGCCGATGGCCCGGCCGAACATGAACCCGCCGTTGGCCGAGAGCCCGCCGGAGACGGCGTCGATATCGTCGGTGGAGCCGTCGTTATCGCTGTCGAGGTCGGGCTGGAGGTCGTAGATGTTGGGGTTGATGGAGAACCAGCCGTAGGACCCGGGCTGGCCGGTGGTGTAGGTGTTGGGGTTGGCCCAGGTGGGGCCGGCCTGCCCAATGGCGAAGGCCTGGAACGTGCCGCGGTTGAGGATGGCGGTGGTGGCGAAGGGGTTGCCGTCGAAGACGCTCACGAGCGAGCGCTTGTTCAATTCGGCGAGGAGGTTGGCGTATTCCTCGGCCCCGTCCTCCTCGAAGAACTCCTCGATCTGTTCCTCGACGTCGTCGGCGTCGTCGCCGCGGAACGTGCGGGTGAAGCCGGTGATCGGGAAGGACAGGGTGACGACGCGGCCGTCGCCGCTGACGTCGAAGACGAAAGTGTCCGGGACGCCGGCGTAGGTGAGTGTGGCGTTGGTGTCGACGCCGTTGAAGCGGTCGAAGGCGCCCTCGGTCTCGATGAGGTCTTCGATGAGGTCGATGATGTCCGAGTCGGACGCGGTGAGGGTCGTGCCGCCGCCGGTGGCGGTGACGGAGAAGAGGTCCTGGGCGGGAGCGGGGTGGGCGGCGAGGGACGCGAGGACGCAGGCGGCGAGCAGGGCGACGAGGGGGCGGAGGTTCATGGGGTGCACCGTGCGGATCGGGAGCGGGAGACGCGGATCGGCGTGTTGAGGATACGGGGGAGGCGCGGGGGTTCTGCGCGGGCCGGGGGTTATTTCGGCCGATGCGGAGCGGGGGGGTGAAAGGTTAAGGTGGGGTCCGCTAACCGCAAGCGGAGGGTGACGGGGAGCGTAGCCGGGGAGGGCGCGAGGTGCAGAAGCGTCGCCTTTGCAACTGACACTCTCCCCCACCGGCCGGCTGCGCCGGCCACCTCCCCCGGAGGGGAGGGGTTGAGGAACCGGCGCTAACCGCAAGCGGAAGGTGACGGGGCGAGCGACGGGGGGAACCTACGCGGACTTGGCCTGGACGGCGGGGTCGACCTTGACCTTGTCGGCGTCCTTCTTCTTGCCGCCGGGGTACTTGATGCGGGTGTGGTAGACGGCGCAGAGGGTTTTGGTGATGGCGGTCTCGACGCGGGAGAGGTCGCGGAGGGTCATGGGGCACTGGTCGAACTGGCCGTCCATGAGGCGTTTGTTGGCGATGGTGTGGACGAGCTGCTCGAGTCGGACGGCGGTGGGCTCGTCCATGGCGCGGGCGGCGGCCTCGATCCCGTCGCACAGGAGCATAATGGCGGCCTCGCGGGTCTCGGGCTTCGGGCCGGGGTAGCGGAACTCGAACTCGCTCGGGGCGGGCTTGTCCTCCTCGGCCTTCTGTTTTTTGGCGGCGTGGTAGAAGTATTCGACGAGCGTCGTGCCGTGGTGCGACTCGATGATGTGGCGGATGGACGAGGGCAGGGCGTACTCGCGGGCCATCTCCACGCCGTCCTTGACGTGCCCGAGGATGATCAGCAGCGACATCGCGGGGGAGAGCTTGTTGTGCTTGTTGACGCCGCCGGCCTGGTTCTCGATGAAGTAGAGGGGCTTGTTCACCTTGCCGATGTCGTGGTACATCGCCCCGACGCGGCAGAGCAGGGGGTCGGCGCCGATGGCCTCGGCGGCGGCCTCGGACATGTCGGCGATGCGGAGCGAGTGCTGGTACGTCCCGGCCGCCTCGTGAGCGAGCTTCTGCAAGAGCGGGTGCCCCGCGTCGTTGAGGTCCTTGAGCGTCATGGCCGTCGTCACGTGGAACACCGACTCGATCGTCGGCAGCACGCCCTGCACGATGAGGCCCACAGCGATCCCGGCGAGGAGGCAGTAGAGCGCCGACGCGCCGATCAGTTTCCACTGCACCGACAGGTCGACGAGCGAGAACGCGGGGTTCCACGTCGCGGGGAGGGTGAAGTTGCTCGTGCCCAGCCCGACGACCACGGCCGCGAGCATCATGGCGAGCCCGGCCCAGAGCCCGACCTTGACCAGCTTCGAGCGGCTGCGGACTTCATCGAGCAGGCTCACGCCCGCCGCCACGCCGACCATGACCACCAGGGTCTGTTCGACGGGCAGGCGGAGGGTGAGGGCGATGAGCGCCGTGACCGCCGCGCCCAGCGCGAGGGCGAACCGCTGGCCGTAGACGATGGCGAGGACCAACGCGCCCAGGAGCGCGGGGAACGCCGCCCCGGCGAGGGTGACGCCCGGCCAGAGGGTGACGATGACCGTCGCCGCAACCTGGCACCCCAGCAGCAGCGCGGCGAGCACGGCGCCGCGGACCGGGTTGCGGCGGACCTTGTCGTTGTAGAAGTAGACGTAGACCCAGACCACCGCGACGAGCAGGAGGATCGTGCCCGCCTCGCCGAGCAGGCCCAGCCAGCGGTGGGCGGGCGACTGCTGCTCGCGGTAGGCGGCCGCCTCTTCACGCAAGAGCCGCAGGTCCTCGAGGCTGAGCGTCTTGCCCGCGGAGACCAGTTCGGAGTTCACGGGGTAGGTCGTCTCGACCTGCGGCGTGTGTTCGCGGGCGGCGACGCGGCGGGCCTCGGTCGTCGGGCGGTCGATGAAGTACGTCGGCTTGAGCTGGCGCTCGACGACGGCGGTGACCACGTCGCGGAGCTCGGGCGGGAAGTCCATCGCGAGGGTGTCGAGCCGCGACTTGATGAGCTCGCGGTCGCTGATGGGCATGATGACCCGCTCGGTGTAGAGTTTTTCCGCGGCGTCGCCTTCATAAGGATCGGGGTGGATCGCGTGGAGGTGCGGCCGGGGGCTGTCGAGGACGCGCTGGTAGCTCTGGTCGTCGAGGATGACTTGGCTGAAGAGGCGTCGGATGAGCTTGTCGGTGCGGTCGGCCCAGCCCCGGGCGTCGAGCCCGTCGCCGTCGTCGGGGTCGGCGTAGTGCTTGAGCAGCGCGTGGGCCTCTGGAGTGAGGTGGATGGACCCGCGATAGTCGGGGGGGATCTGGTCGTGGGCCTGGTCGGCGAGGCGGAGGGTGCCCAGCAGGTTCTCGCGCACATCGGTGAGCAGGTCCTCGTTGTGGCGGTAGACGGGCAGGACGTCGCGGGCGGCGAACTCGCGGTTCTTCTCGGTGTCGCCGGGGTGGATGGCGGTGAAGGGGGCGCGGGCGAGGACGGTTTCCTGCGCGACCTCGCCGACGTGGTAGGGCACGCGGGAGTGGTGGTAGATGGCGACGCCCGCGGCGAGCAGCGCCAGGGCGCAGACGATGAGCGCGGAGTAGAGGACCTCGCGGCTGCGGAGGGTGGCGAGCCAGACGGGACCGGGCCGGGCGACGTTGCGGCGGACCCCGCGTCGGCGGGCGGATTGGGATTTGGTAGAGGCCATACGGCGGCGCGGCGCGGGCGACAGCGGAGATTCTATCGGCCGGGTGGGGGAAAGCCAGCAGTCTTACGCGTTGATCCGGCGCGGTGCCCATGGGTCGCGCCCCGACACGTCCGCTCGGGACCGCCGGGGATAAGATGACACGATGCGCCTGCCGGCTGCGATCCTGTTCTTCGCCCTGTGCTGCACCGCCGTCGCGGCGCAGACGGCCCCGCCGTCGGCAGAGACCCCGGCCCGCTGGAGCGAGACCGCTTTTGGCATCTCGCTCGAACCGCCGCCCGAGTCCACGGTCCTGGAACAGCCGACCGACGGCACCGTCGCCGCCTTCGTCCACCCGTCGGGCTACCAGATCGCCTTCGACCTCGCCCACAGCGAGCAGTCCATGGCCGACGGGATCACCACCGCCGCCGTCGCGGCTCAGGTGCAGGTCAAGTTCGCCCGGGCTCGGACCGAGTCGATCCTCTTCAAGCAGCAACGCCTCGCCGACCGGCCGGGCGCCCTCGCCTACTACCTCGTCCGCGACGACGACGGCACCACGTGGCTCCTCGGCCAGGCCCTCATCATGCTCGAGCCCCAGACCGTCGCGGTCCTCACGCTGACCAACCCCCGCGACGTGGGCGGCCTCACCCCCGAAGAGCTTGAACAGCTCCCGTCCCGCCGGGCCTTCGAGCGGGCGGTTGAATCGGTGCACGTGCCGGATATCTTCGAGCTCAAGGGGCTGGTCGAGTCGCGGGTCGCCGCCGGTGAGGCCTGGCGCGGCTCGCTCACCGCCGAGGCGTTGCGTGACGCGCTGCCCGCGGACCGGTGGTACCGGCTGATGGAGGGTGATACCGACGTGGGGTATGCGCATCTGCGTTCGACGCACGACCCGGCGGAGCTCCGCCGCGCGGGGCTGACGCCGCCCGGCACGGTGGTCCAGATGGACATGCGCCACGTCATCCGCGGCACCGCGGTCGACACCCAGCAGCGGGTCTACGCCTCGGCGGTCGGGAGCGACGAGATGTGGTCGACCAAGACGACGCTGCGGACCGGGCAGGCCGCGGGCGACCCCGGGGGCAAGCGTCTGCCCGGCGCGGCGGCGGAGCCGCGGCGCGAGCCGACGTGGGTCGAGACCGGCGTCCGCGGCGGCGGGCGGCTCATGGTGACCATCGAAACGCCCCCCGCCGACGAGACCGTCCGCACCGTGCAACAGCACGAACGCTTCCGCTCCGACAAGCCCAAGAACGCCAACGGAGAGCTCGCCGGTCGCGTCGACGACCTCGCCTGGTCCGACCCGCCCGTCGCTTACCTGACCCAGGTCGACCTGTTCGCGCTGGCGCGGCTGTTCCCCGTCGACGCGCCGACGATGTCGTTCTACGCCTACAACCCGTCGACGGCGAGCCTGTCGCTCCGGACCGTCCGCGCCGCGCGCACGGCCGACGGCGGCAAGGCGGTCTACGATCGCCCCACCGCCCGCCGCGCCGAGACCGTCACCCGTTTCGATGCCGAGGGAAACCTCGTCGAACAGCAGTTGCCCGGCGGCCTCCGCCTTGTCCCCACCACCCCCCAGGAACTCCGCGAGGCATGGAACATTGAATAGAGCCCGACGCCTCGCACCCGCAACTTCCCCGCTGCGACATAATTCCGCAGGCGGACGTTGCCTTTGGTGGAGCAGGCTTCGAGCCTGCTTTCGGGCGCAGCCCGAAGTCGGTTACCGCGCACTAGAGCAGACACAATCCGTTCGTAGCGGGTGCCACACCTTGGCCGCTCGGGGCCAAGGTGTGCATGCAGCCGCACACCTTGACGCAAAGCCGTCAAGGTGTGGCACCCAAGACGCGAGCCGCTACAGATGGCTTGTGTCTGCTCTAGGCCATTCGGGCCAACGGCAGGCTGGAAGCTCGCCCCACTTAGTCGCGGGGGGTATTGGGTGGAAGTAACCCTCAAGCTCCCCGCCGGCGACCACCGCATGGCCGTGGTCGGGCCGTCCGAGCGGAACCTCAAGATCATCCGCGAGGCCCTGGGCGTCGGGGTCCACGCCCGGGACGAGTCGCTGCGCCTCAGCGGCGACTCCAAGGCCGTCGGCCAGGCGACCGTCGCGCTCGAGCGCCTCAACGAAGCCGCCCGTGCCGGCAAATCCATGACCCGCGGCCAGGTGCTCGAGGTCGTCTCCACCGCGTCGCTCACCAACCCCGCGCCCGCCCAACCGACCGTCGATCGCGGCGGGGCGTCCGGGGGGACGAGTAACCCCGAGGCGATGAGCGTCTACCTCCAAGGCAAGACCGTCCGCGCCAAAACCCCCGGCCAACTCGACTACCTCAAGGCGATCCACACCCACGACCTGACCTTCTGCATCGGGCCCGCCGGCACGGGCAAGACCTACCTCGCCGTCGCCGCCGCCGTGTCCATGCTCAAGGTCGGCGAGGTCCGCAAGCTCGTGCTCGTCCGCCCCGCGGTCGAGGCGGGCGAAAAGCTCGGCTTCCTCCCCGGCACCATGCAGGACAAGGTCAACCCCTACCTCCGACCCCTCCTCGACGCCCTCCACGACATGATGGAGTTCGAGCACATCGAGCGGTTCATGGCCCACGACCTCATCGAGATCGTCCCCCTCGCGTTCATGCGTGGCCGCACCCTCAACGACGCGCTCATCATCCTCGACGAGGCCCAGAACACCACCCGGGCCCAGATGCTCATGTTCCTTACCCGCCTCGGCCACGGCGGCAAGATGGTCGTCACCGGCGATGCGTCCCAGATCGACCTCGAAGACCGCCGCGACTCGGGGCTCATCGACGCCGCGCACCGCCTCCGCCACGTCAACGGCGTCGCCTTCCGCACCCTCGACGGCAGCGACATCGTCCGCCACTCCCTCGTCCAACGCATCGTCGAGGCGTACGAGACCACCGCCGAATCTTCAGAGCACCCCGCCCCGCGAGACCGCTCTTAGCCCGGCCGCTCGCGGCCGCAGTCCTCTGCAAAACAGCGCGGCCGCAAGCGGCCGCGCGAAGAGCCTGTTTCAAAGCCCGATCCGTGGGGTGCCACACGGCATCCCGCCGCTCGGGGCGGGTGCGGTGTGCGGGTGTGACTACAGCTTGACGTCATTCGTCGCTGGCACACCGCATCCCCCGCAGAGCCTCCGGGATGCAGTGTGGCACCCCGAGCTGGTTGTGGAAACAGCTCCTAAAACAGATCAACTTCAACAGTTTAGGAGCGGTCTAAGAAATCCCGTCCAGCTCCGCCATATGGCCGAGCAGGTCGACCACGCGGTTGGAGTAGCCCCACTCGTTGTCGTACCACGACACGAGCTTGAAGAACGTACTGTCGAGCTCGATGCCCGCGCCGTGGTCGAAGGTCGAGGAGTGCGGGTCGTGGATGAAGTCGGTGCTGACCACCTCTTCGTCGGTCCAGTTGAGATAGCCCTTCATGTCGCCCTGGGCGTGCTTCTTCATCGCATCGGAGATCTCCTGGTAGGAGGTCTCCTTCTCGGTCACGACGGTGAGGTCGACTACGGACACGTCGATGGTGGGCATGCGGAAGGCCATGCCGGTGAGCTTACCCTGGAGCTCCGGCAGCGCGAGCCCGACCGCTTTGGCGGCCCCGGTCGAGGCGGGGATGCAGTTGACGCTCGCGGCCCGGCCGCCGCGCCAGTCCTTCTTGCTCGGGCCGTCCTGCGTCGGCTGCGTCGCGGTCATCGCGTGGACCGTGGTCATCAGCCCCTTGGCGATGCCGAACTCGTCGTTGACCACCTTCGCGATGGGCGCGAGGCAGTTGGTCGTGCACGACGCGTTGCTCACGACGGTCGCCGACTTGTCCAGCGTCTTCTCGTTGACGCCCATGACGATCGTGGGCACCTTCTCGGGGCTCTTGGTCGGGGCGCTGATCACGGCCTTCTTCGCGCCGGCCTGGACGTGCTTGTGCGCCCCGTCGTAATCGGTGAAGAAGCCGGTCGACTCGACTACGTAGTCCACGCCCACGTCGCCCCACTTGAGGTCGGCGGGGTCCCGCTCGGCGGTGGAGCGGACCTTCTTGCCGTTGACAATCAGGTTGTCCGCGTCGGACGAGACCTCGCCGTCGAACTTGCCGTGGATCGAGTCGTACTTCAGCAGGTACGCGAGCGCGTCGTTGTCGAACAGGTCGTTGATGGCGACGACCTCGACGTTCGGGTTCGCGGAGGCGGCGCGGAAGACGAGGCGGCCGATGCGTCCGAATCCGTTGATGCCGATCTTGATGGCCATGGGGCGGTGCTCCGTGGTGGAGGGGTAGCGGGGTAGGGGGAAGGGGAGCGGGTACGGTAGGGGGTGAGGGGGTAGACTTCAAATGACGAAGCACGAATGACGAATGACGAAACAAGATCGGTGTCGACCGGCCGCTTCGTCATTGGTCATTCGTGCTTCGTCATTGCCTCGCCCACGCCATGTGGTTGCAACGATGAACCCCCTGATCGTCCTCACCGAAGGCCGCACCGACCCCCTCGCGGCGAAGACGGCGGTCGCGCTGCTCCGCTACCGCGGAGACGAGGTGGCGGCGCTTATCGACTCTCAAAATGCGGGGGCGACGGCGGGGCCGCTGCTCGGGATTGGGGGCGACACGCCGATCGTCGCATCGGTCGCCGACGCCGCGGCCCGGCTTAGCGACGCCAAGGGCCACCTCATTGTCGGCGTCGCCACGCCCGGCGGGGGCCTCCCGCCGGCGATGCGGGCCGCCGTCCTCGACGCGGCCCACCGCGGCTGGGACGTGACCTCCGGGCTGCACCAGTTCCTCCGCGACGATGAAGAGCTTGCCGCCGCCGCGGCCGCCAGCGGCGCGACACTCACCGACCTCCGCCGCAACGCCGAGCGTGTCATCGCCGACCGGCGGGGGCTGCGAGGCCTCGACGCTTCCGGGGGCGGGGGCGGGGGCGGGGGCGACTGCCTCCGCCTGCACACCGTCGGGCAGGACTGCTCCTGCGGCAAGATGGTCGCGTCGGTTGAGCTGACACGGGGCCTCCAGGCGGCCGGCCACGACGCGAAGTTCGTCCCCACCGGGCAGACCGGCATGCTCGTCGCCCCCGGGATCAATGCCGGCCTCACCCTGACCGACGAAGAACGCGCCGACCCCACCGGCGGGGGCGTCGGCATCGACGCGGTCGTCGGCGACTTCCTCAACGGGGCCGCCGAACGGCTGGTCAAACGCAACCAGCACCACGACATCCTCGTCATCGAGGGACAGGCCACGCTCGTCCACCCCAGCTACTCCAGCGTGACCTACGGCCTGCTCCACGGCTGCCTGCCGCACGGCCTCATCCTCTGCTACGAGCCCGGCCGGCCCCACATGCTCGGCCGGCCCCACCTCCCCCTCACCCCGCTCGACACCGTCCGCCGCCTCTACGACCACGTGTCCAACCTCGAACAGGAATGTCAGTTCATCGGCGTCGCCATGAGCAGCCGCCTGTTGAAGGACGACGCCGCGGTCGAGGAAGAGCGTGACCGCGTCGGCAACCTACTCGGCCTCCCCGTCTGCGACGTCTACTGCGAAGGCCCGGGCGTCCTCGTCAATGCGGCGCTGGCGCTGAAGCGCGAAACGACGAAATCCGAATGAAGAGTGACGAAATATAACATTCCGCATTTGTCGTCATCTGTCATCCGGATTCCGTCATTCATGCTCAACCTTTCCCTCCACCCCGTCGCCCTCCCCCTCCGCCACGCGTGGACGATTGCCCACGGCACCCGCACCGTCCAGCACAACCTCATCGTTGCCCTGCACAACCCCGACACCGGACACACCGGCTACGGCGAGGCGCCGGCCATCCCTTACATGGGCGTGACCGTCGACGACATGATCGGCCGCGTGAAGTGGGACAGCCCGCACCTGTGCGGTGCGCTCGAAGATGCGGTCTACGGCGCGGACGGTTCGGCGGACCCGGGCGAAGCGGCGCGGTGGCAGGAGATGACCCTCGGCGAGGGCGTCAACGCGAGCGGCCGCTTCATCCGTGCGGCCATGGACACGGCGGTTTACGACCTGTGGGGCAAGCGCCGCGGCCGCACGACCCGGTCCCTCTGGAGCGACATCGGTGAGGACCGCAGCGTCGACCGGCCACGGTCCGACTACACCCTCGGCCTCGCCGCCCTCCAAGAGATGGTGGCGAAATTACGCGAGTTCCCCGGGTTCCCCGTTTACAAGATCAAGCTCGGCACCCCGGCGGAGCGAGGAGGCATCGGGCACGACCTCATGCTGGTCCGCCGCCTCCGTGGAGAGACCGACGCCGCGTTCCGTATCGACGCCAATACCGCCTGGACCGCGGAGCAGACAATCCGGATCAGCGGCAAACTGCGCGGTTTAGGCGTCGAGTTCATCGAACAACCGCTGCCCCCCTCGGCACCGCGAGCCGAGCACGAGGCGGTGTACTTCGGCTCCGACCTCCCCATCATCGCCGACGAGTCGTGTCAGACGGAAGATGACGTCGAAAAGTGTGCCGGCCTGTTCCACGGCATCAACATCAAACTATCGAAATGCGGCGGCCTCACCCCCGCCCGACGCATGATCCACCACGCGCGGAAACTCGGCCTCACCGTCATGGCCGGGTGCATGACCGAGACCACCGTCGGCATCTCGGCGCTCGCCCAACTCCTCCCGCTGCTCGACGCGGTGGACATGGACGGTGCCCTC
>CBDCBB010000006.1:0-88525 GCA_965214155.1 Phycisphaeraceae bacterium | reverse complement strand
GTTGGGCAGCTTCACGCATTTCACGGATCATCAGGGCCTGCATCCTCGGGTCCCAGATGCCGACCAGGTCGTACGCCGGACGCGATGCACGCACGTCGGGCGAACGCCAGTCGGTCTTCTGCATGGCACGTGCCGCCTGCTTCCATTCTTCGGCCGACGCGGGCTCGTCGACGATCTTGACCGCTTCGTCAACATCCGGCTCGTACAGCGTGAACGCCCCGCCGCCCAGGCCGGCCGGCCAGATCGCGATGCCTTCACGGGCACACTCGGCGAAGAAGAAGTCGATGCGGTCCCGGGCCGAGCCGTCGCCCTTGGTGTAGTCGCTGTCGCCGCGGTAGTGCCAGAAGCGGACCATATTGAAGCCCATGTCCTTCAGCCGCTGCACCGTTTTTCGCTGGCCGTAGTAGGGGTCGCCGTCGTGCGGCTGGTCGGGGCCGGGGAAGCTGCCGATGGCTCCCCAGTAGCGTTGCCTCTCGCCGTTGAGTGAGAGGTGGCCGTCATCGTTGACGACGACGTAGGCCGCGTCGGGCGGCAGGTCGTCTTGGGCGGAAACCCGAGCCGGGCCGGCGAGGGAGACGAAGATCATGACGGTCACCACGGTGAAAAGCCGTTGCGGAAGCTGGTGCATGGGCGCGGGTCCTGGGGTAGAACGGATTAGTCTTCGGGGGTCGGGCGATCTTCGAGGTTCACGATCAACGTACCGTTAGCTGGAACATGGACGCCGCGGCGTCCCGCCAGAGGATTGGCTCCGAGCGGCTTCGCGCCGGCCGCGTCGTCCTCGACCATAATCTTCACCCACGCGTCGTGCGGCGTCGGGTTCTCCAGGTGCAGGCAGTTGCCTTTAAGGCGGGCGCGGACGTGGTCCAGCGCGACGCACCAGCCGCGGTCGTGATGCACATAAACCCCGGGCAGTTCGACACGGGTGAGCAGCATCGCGGTCTCGCTCCAGGTGCTGCCACCAAAGCACTCGCCCACGCCGATGTCGGCGGTGGGGTTGCCGCGGACCTCCCAGTCGCTCGTGTTCACCCGCTCGTTGATCCAGCCCTCGGGCATCACCGGCCAGCGTTGATCCGGGCGACGGTCGCGGATCGGGCGGTCGGCCCGGCTCATGTACTGTGGGATCGCCTCGGCGATGTCGGCCAGCAGGTCGAGCCAGCGGCGGTCCCCGGTCGCCCGCGCCAGCCGGAGCAACGAGATGCCGCTGAGGCTGCAGATCCCGGGTGCCGAGTGCTTGTTCTGAACGTTGGCAAAGACGGTGCCGCGGGTCCGCATGCCCAGCCGCCCAAACGTCGAATCGGGCGGGAACGCGAAGTCGTACGGCATCACATAGCTGGCAGCCTGGCAAGCCGCGTCTTCGGCGATGTGCAGCCAGCGGGTTTCGCCGGTGGCCTCGTAGAGGTGGGTGTAGCTGGCGAGCAGCGCGAAGGCACTCTCGCTGTCGTGGGCCTGCGCGATATCTCCGGGGCCGCCGTTGGTCAGCCCCTCGGCGGTGAATCGTCCGGCGTAGTACTCCCCGATTTGCGACGCGAGATCCGCCCACTCAGGTTCGTCAAGCAGCTGCCCCGCCAGCAGAAACCCCGCGGGAGCCAGCCCCGCCGCACACGTCCGGCCGATGCGGATTTGACCGGTCATCGCATCGGCGTACTGCCCGAGTTGCCCCTCCTCCCGCCACATCCGGCCAAACGCCTCCGCGATGCCCCGCGGCAAACTTGACCATGCTTCGTCGATCTCCACCCCCCTTCGACGCAGCAGCAACAGCGACTTGGACAGGAAGTACAACGCATCGGCCTGATGCCGCAGAAACACCCGGGCCGACTTGACCCATCGTCCCTCCGCGAAACGGTCGCGGATGAACCCCGATGGCAATCGCCCGCCCAAGAGGTGATCGAAGGTCCGCGTGGCCCGGCGACGGGTGATCTCATCGCCGTCGGCCAGCAGCGGATAGAGCGTGTTACAGCCGCCGACCCACCCGGTCTGCCAATCCTGGCTGGGGACCTCACGCATCCCCACGCTGTAGTAGCCGTGGGCTTCGACCCAGTTCTGCTCGTTGAACTTACGATGTTGGACCCGCCACGCCTCGGAAAACGGCAGCACCTCGCGCGGCAGCAAAGGCGTTTGACTCGCTACCCGCTCGAAGTGCAACATCGGCCGCAGCCGCATGAGGTGGCGGTGCAACTCGGCAATCCCGTCGCAGGCGAAGCTGCGGCAGAGCACGGTCAGTGTGACCACATCGCCGGCGCCGAGGGTGGCACCTTCATCGGAGCTGGGGAAACCTTCGCGGCGCTCGACCTGCCGCACGCCCGCCGCAAGGACCTCGACCGCCGCGCCGCCGGCGTCGGGTTCCTCAACCACCCGGATCACCGAGTCGAGCTCAACGCCGGCCGCCCGCTGCGGCGTCGCGAGGATCAGCCCGCGGCCGTGGTCCGGGAAATACAGAGCGACCGCGGGCACGCTCATATCGCCGGCCATCATCTGCAGCGACGCGCCGCCGCCCAGGTCCAGACGTGGCACCAGCGGCTGCTGGATGATGACGGGGTTGGGCCCGCGGTCCTCGAGCACCTCGGACTGCCAGGTCCCGGTCGGCTCGTGGCGGTTCGCCCCGTAGGCCGCCGCGGGCATCATCACGTGCACCCGCGTCGACCAAGCGTCGAACACCAGCCGTAAACCGAGCGAGACGTCTTGCAGTCGACCCGTCAAGACCCGGAACGTAAGCCGGTGCGCATCGAGTCCACCGTTCCGTGCCACGGCGACCGTCGACCTCTTGATCTGGACCTGCTGCTCGACGCGATCTAAATCAGCCCAGTCAAGCGTTGTCTCATCGGCGGGGACGGTCTGCTCGTGGACCCGGACCACCGCCGAGGCGGAGCCGCCCGCGAAGGGCAAATCGGCGGGATTGGCAAGCTCGGGCGGCGTAGAAAGAGCAACAATCAAAGAGCGGCCTCCTGACGACGGACCTCAATAACCCCTGACGTGATTTCCGCAGGTATCGACGAAGTTGCGGCACGATCACCGTCTGCAGTGATGGCTTAAACAAAGCCGCGGGCTGTCGCCCGCGGCTTTACACGAGGTCGTAACGCTTCATTGCGAGCGAGACCTCACTGCGGTTCCGCTGCGGCAGAGGCCTCTTCGCTCCCCGCGATAGCCGATCGGTACAGCGGCAGGTGGTAGCCTTCGATCTCCTTGCGGCCGAGTTGGTGGGTCTCACCGTCGCGGGTCTCGTCGACGATGACGGTGAACGGCTGTTGCCAGTGGTAGAAGCCCATGGTGATCGACACCTGCGAGTTAGCGATGGTGAAGGCGGGCGGGTCGAGTTCCTGCTTGTCCCACGACTGGTACGACACCCCGCCGAGGAGCTCGACCTTGGCGCCGTTGCGGGCGGTGAGGTGATTGGCGCGGCCTTCGGTCTTCAAGCCAAGCAGCCAGAGCTGCCCGCCATCGACAATGATCATGTCCTTCGTGGGCGACTCGGGGTTGAACTGCCTCGACCACATTTTTTCACCTTCGGCAAGACGCATCGAATCTCCGCGGCCGGGCGAAACGTCTTCGAGGAACCAAGTGCCACCAGGCTGGGGCGTCTTGAGAATACCGCGAGAGTTGACGTTCTTGACCACCATGGTGGCGTCCGTCTTGTTCTCGAGGAGGGTGGTGTACCCGGGGATTTTCCACCCGCCGAGGAGAAAGAACCTTTCCACAATAATTTTGTCGCTGGTGAGGTCCTCGAAGGTGAAGACCGCGGTACCGGGACTGCCGTCTTTCCACTTGAATACCTCGCCGGGATCGGAGACATGCACGATGCTGGACATGCCGAGGATGCGGTTGATACTGCCGTGCACGCGGATCGGGCCGGTGATCTTGTACTTCTCGCTCTGCGGGAAGCACAGGGTGGTCTTGCCTTGCTTAACGCCGGCGTCGATGGCTTTTTGGATCTGCTGCGTCACGTCCTGGCCCTGCTCGAGGTCGAGCACAATCCACTTGTCCATGTCCTCTTCCCACGGCACGTTCGGCGTCTCCTCGATCGGCAGCCGCAGCGTTTGCTCCGGGGTATCGGTGAAGAGCGTGTACGCCGGCAGCGGGTACCACTCGTCGAGCTCCTCGCCCTGCACGGCTTCGCCACTCGCGGGCTTGAGCATCATGCCGTAGCCCCGCTGCGTGATGTCGCGCAGGAACACCTCGCGCCCCTCAAACTCCATCGCCGCCTCGCCGCGGCTTCCGCCCGTCAACTCCGCCTCGATCAGCGTGAGGTCGGCGTGCTTGCCGTTGCGGATCGCCGGGACGCTGTTCTCGCTCTTGAGCCCCCGCATCGTCGTCCGCGACTGCTTATTGAAGTAACCCGCCTTCCGCTGGTTCCGCAGCGTGATGTGCTCGAACACGATCGAGAAGCTGTTGTGGCTCTCGATCCCGTGGTCGAAGCCCTCGACGGTGATGTGCGAGATCATGCAGGGCCCGAGCTGGCTCTGCCGCAGGTCCAGCCCGATCGCGCCGGTCCCCTCCGGGTCACTCGAGCGGATCGTCACGTGCTCCATCGCCCCGGTGTTGTGGGTCAGGAACCGCAGCCCCGCCGCCCCGGGGTTGCCCCGGCCCACGTCGACCGTCAGGTTCCGGATGTAGTTGTGCATCGCATCGCCGGTGCTCACGCCGTCGTAGAGGCAGACCGCGATCTTGGGCTTCTTGGGATCATCGAACCCCTCGGCGCCGTCCTTCAGTTTGATGATGACCCCCGCTTCGCTTTGCCCCTGTAGCGTGATGAAGCGGTCCTTGCTGTGCGGCTTGCCGTTGAAGACGCCTACCGAGTCGGAGATCAGGTACGTCCCGTTGGGGAAATAGAGCGTCTGGTTGCGACCCCTTTGTTCGTCGAATGCCTTCTGAATCGCGGCGGTGTCGTCCGTCTTCCCGTCCCCCACCGCACCATACGCCGTCATGACGTTGATCACCCCGACCTTCTCGGGGAAGACCACATTTTCGGCCAGGCAGACGGTGCCCGGCATCAGGGCGACGAGCAACAACAGGGATGGGAGCAGGGTAAGGGATCGGAGCATGAGGTCACCTTTCGAGGGCATGGAGAGACCGGGTGAAAAAAGCATCAGATACTGCTGGAACCGGCGACTTAACGTTCAGCACGACTCGCGTCTGCCGACACAAGAACGCCTGTGATGTTGGGATCGTCGACCGCCTTATGTTTGGAGAGGGTGAAGCTTTGAGACCGGGATGTGCGGATCACGGAGAGGTTTTTCTGAAGCCGACGGGACGCGGTTACGTGACCCGCCGGCGATTGGAGGTGCCGATCAAAGATCAGGCGCGGTTGCGGCGGCGGCCCAACAGGGCCAGTCCACCCAGCCCCAGCAGCGCCAGCGAGGCGGGCTCGGGGATCGGCGCGAACGGAGGATTGTCAGAGACCCGAAGCTCGTCGAAGTTGCTGATGACGCCGCGGTCGGCGAAGGAGGCGAAGCCGAACGAGGTGAAGTCGAGTCCCGTGCCCGTGATCCGATTGCTCGGGCCCGTGAAATCCTCATCCGCATCGGGGTTCAGATAGGCGTCGATGGTGAAGCTCTCGCCGAGGGGGCCGTTGAAGTCGAACTTGGCCACCAGCAGGTTAACGCCGGTGTTGAACGCACCAATGGACGGCGAGCTGCTGGCCGGCTGCGAACTTACGCGGTGCTCGAAGTCGGCAGAGCGGGTATCGCCGTTGCTGCGCAGCGACCCAATCTGATAGGTGCGATTGGTGTCGCCATCGGGAGGGGTGGCGCCGGTGGTGGGGTCGTTGTAGAGCTCCAGCACACGGAAGGCCCCCGGGTTGCCGTCTCCAAAACCCACGTTGCTGTCGGTCTGCAGCAGGAAGCTGATGAAGACCGTCTCGTCCTCATCGCCGTAAACCTCGTTCAGGAAACGCTTGACGCGGTCGTTGACGAAGCTGGCGCGGCCGCCGGTCTCGCCCGTCAAGGTCGGATGCTCCAGCGTAGCGGCGTTGAAGTGGGCCCTGCCCCCGTCGTCGCCAAAGTAGGCGGCGTCAAACGCGGCTTCGTTGGCGTAGACGAACGATTCGACCAGGTCGGCGTTGGCGCCGCTGGGTGCGAGCAGCAAGCCGGCGGCGAAAGCGGGTAAGAGCGATTGGTAGGGAATCTGCATAATGAAACCTCCTATGGGAGTCTGCCGCGAATACGGCGGTTGCGAGTCACGCCGACGGAACGTCCGCCAGCGTCTGCCCCAGCTCGAACGTGAACGGGACCGGCTCGGGCGGCAGGGGGTCGCCCGGGTGGTCGATACGGTGTTGAAGCATTTCCACGGCCCGGAGGCCCATCGCCTCCTGCGGCAGCCGCATGAAGCTTGCCCGCGGGCCGACGTCCTCGATCACGTTCGCCCCGAACGTGATAATCGAGAGGTCGTCGGGCACCCGCAGCCCGGTCGCCGTGGCGGCGAGCACCACGCCGCGCGCCTCGGCATCGCGGTAGCAAACGACGGCGGTTGGGCGGTCGTCTTTCCGGAGTACCTCGATCAAGGTTTTGATCATCCCGCCGCGGTAGAAGGTGTCCTGATCGCCGATGCGGAGGGGCCGCAGCCCCGCACGCTTCATCGCCGCGGCGTAGCCGGCGAAGCGGTCGAGCCCGCTGTAGTGCGCTTCCGCGGGGCGGTTGGGCGTGATGAAATCAAGGAACGCGACGCGGCGATGCCCCCGGTCCAGCAGCTGCGTGGTGGCCGTCTCGCCCGCCGCCCGATCGTCGGGATAGATGCAGTCTTGGGCATGGCGCGAGTTGAGCCAGATCGACGGCAGGCGGTACTGCTCGATCAGGGCGACCATGGCGGCGGGGATGTGGGCGTTGTAGTTGATCAGCAGCCCGTCGGAACTGAGCTGCTTGAGCAGCCGGGGCACCCGGTCGGGAGCGGTGAGCGCGGCGTCGGAGAAGGTCTCGACAATCAGGTTGAGCTCACGCTCGCGCATCCCCGCCTGGATCCCCGAGAGCAGGCCCGACGGCAGCAGCGAGGAAGCTCGATCCTCCGAGAGCAGCAGAGCGAAGGCGTTGAACCGCCCGGAGGCGGTGTTGCGGGCGGCGGTGTTGACGCGATACCCCAGACGATCCGCGGCGGCGAGCACCCGCTCCCGGGTCGCGTCGCTGTGCCGCGTCGAGCCGTTGAGGATGCGGCTGACCGTCGGCTGCGACACCTCACAAGCCTCGGCAATTTGGTAAAGGGTGACCGTGTTCATCATGATCCGGTGTGTAAGCGGATACACTTTACGGCGGGTCCTTGACCTTGTCAAGAATTAACGTGTCGGCCGAGGCGGTGATTCTCGGGCGGGACGGAGCAAGTTGCCGGCTTCCGCTGCGGAAGCACGATGGGTCAAACGGGTCAATGTAAACGAATACCATGTTGAGGGCTGGGTCCCCCGCCTGGTCGTCTGTTGGTCATCAGAGGAACTGAATGCAAACTTCACATGTCCTTGTTCACTGCTTGATGAGCGTAGTCGGCCTCAGCTTGGTGGGAACGATGGATGCTGTGGGGCAGACGGGGCTGGACTCCGCTGGTGCAGGGGTCTCCGAGGGTGAACCCTCGGTACCGGGGGTCGTCTCCACCCGTGACGATGCGATGGAACTGGTTGAGGTTGACTGGTTCCAGGAAGCCCTGCAGGGCGGGCTAACGATGGTCGCGCTCGGGACGTTGTCGATCGCGTTGGTGGCGTTTGTGATCGAGCGGGCGGTGGTGCTGCGGCGGGAGCGGTTTGCGCCCCGCTCCCTGAGCGACCGCGTCTATGAGGACCTCAAGACCAGGCCGCCTGCCGAGGTCG
Organism: Phycisphaeraceae bacterium; assembly: GCA_965214155.1. Taxonomy (GTDB): domain Bacteria; phylum Planctomycetota; class Phycisphaerae; order Phycisphaerales; family Phycisphaeraceae; genus Algisphaera. The sequence continues at coordinate 80,748 of CBDCBB010000006.1, read as the reverse complement.
CGCGGTGGCTGCAGAAGGAACCCAGCACGCTCGCGGCGGTGCTGTCGTACCTGCTACGTCATCGCCACGAGCCCAAAGGCGAGGCGGTCGAGGCCGCGGGCGATCTGGCTGGGCGGGACATCGGTGACCAGGAGGCGAGGCTCACACCGCTGTCCGCCATCGCGGCGCTCGCTCCGCTGCTGGGGCTCCTGGGCACGATGATCGGGATGATCGAATCGTTCAAGCTGGTGGAGGTGTTCGGCGACGAGGGCGGGGCGTCCATGCTCGCCGGGTCGATCTCCAAGGCGCTGATCACCACGGCCGCGGGGCTGGTCATCGCGGTGCCGGCGATTGTGGCCTACTACTTTTTCAAGCACCGGCTGCACGTGATGACGTTGAAGATCGAGGGCGAGACCGAGCGGCTGATCGAGGTGCTCTGGCCGCCCGCCTCATCCGCCGAGTCCGCTGCCGCCGAGCGGGAGAACTTTGACGGTGAGCCCGCGCCCGGGGTTCGATCCAACATCAAGAAGCCGACCCCCGCCGTTGCCCGCGTCGGTGAGTCCGACGGTGACGCCGGCCCGCCCAGGGGCGTGGTCCGCCCCGGAGCCCCTGCATCCGCCGGGTCCACCGGGCCCGCCTGAGCGTCCGATCCCCCGCGGCCGCACGAGGTACGATCTGATGCGTGTGAAGAAGACGAAGCAAGAGGTGGGCGTGGCGGTCATGCTCTCGCCGCTGATCGACTGCGTGTTCCTGCTGCTGATCTTCTTCCTGGTCACCAGCATGATCAAGCGGTACGAGCGGCAGATCCCCATCCGCCTTGCGGCCCCCGAGGCGTCGGTCTCGATGGTGTACGACAACCCCGCGTTCCAGATGCGGATCGACGAGCAAGGCGGCGTCTACGCCCGATCCGGACGGGACCGGCACGGCTCGCTCCAATTCTCTCCGATGGACGATCGGCTGCAGACGCTCACGACGCTGCGGCAAGACGAAGGGGCGCAGGTGCCCATCGAGCTGATCGTCGACCGTCAGACGCCGTTCCAGACCGTGATCCGCGTGCTCGACGAGTTGGAGGTTTTGGGCTTCGAGCGGATCAGCAGCCGCATCAACCGCGACCGCTAGGACTGTTTATGAAGATCCGCAAACGCCGCCCCGACGAGCCGGAAGTCGCCATGTCGCCGCTGATCGACGCGGTGTTCCTGCTGCTGATCTTCTTCCTCGTTGCAACGATGTTTAAAAAGGAAAAGCGGGACATCGACATCGTGCCGCCCGAGTCGAGTTCCGCGGTCAAGATGAAGCCCGACGACGACGTGCTGGTGCTTGGCGTCACACCGATCGGCGAGGTGTTTTGGCAGGGTCAGCCGATCACGCGGACCGACCTGCACACCCAGCTGCGTGACCTGTCGCTGACCGACCCAGGCCGGCAGATCCGCTTCGACGCCGACGCGACGACGCCCTACTACCACGTGGTACAGGTGCTCGACCACCTGCAGTTCCTCGGATTCGACAACGTAGGGATACGCACCTATGACGACCGATACAACCGATAACGGCTCGCCGCCGGTGCTCCCGCCCCTGCCGCCCCACCGCCGAGCGCGATCGCTCTGGCCGTGGCTGGGTTCCCTGGGGATCAACGGCGTGTTGGTGGCGGTGCTGTTTTTCTTCGGGCACAGCGTGTTCGAGTTGGATCAACAGGCGGAACGCGAGCGGACTGAGGAGGTCCGTCTGCGTGAGGTGGCGCGGCAGGAGTTGGAGCGGCAGCACCGCGGGCGGATCGAACTCACCAAGCAGCAGGCCGACCTGCTGCAGGTGCGTCAACGCCGCGAAACCGAAGATGAGCTCCGGGTGCATGTCGAGGAGATGCTCGGGCACCGCCGACAGATGGAGCGGGTGCGTGAAGAAGCCTTTGACGAGCTCCGCCGTCGGCCCTTGGAGGAGATCGTTCGTCAGGAGCTGGAGCCGGTCCGGCGCGAGGTGGAGATCGCTCGGAAGAAGCTCAAATATTCCGCCGAGAAGACGGAGTTTGAGGAGTTCCGCAAGAAGCAGTTGGACCGTGCCGAGCAGGCCGAGAAACTTGAGGGGTTGATCGAGGATACGGTGGCGAATGCGGAGACATTCAACGAGCGTCGCGATGAGATTGTCGCTGCGGTCCGGGGCTTGGAGCACGAAGCCGAGCTGGGCCTGCGAGAGCCGCGGAATTGGCCGGAGTCGGAGCAGACGCAGAGTGAGATTCGGGCGTCGTCGGCTGCTTATCGTGCGGCTAAAGAGGCGCGGTTTACGGCACAAAAACTCCGCGAAGCTATCAACCCCGAGGCGATGAACGACACCGGTTTGGCCGAGGACATGACCGACACGCCTCGGATGCCGGAAGTAGCGCGTGACGGCGGCACGTCGGACCCTGTCGAGATGTACGAGGCCGCCAGGCAGCTCGAAGGCGACGTTGCCAGGCTGCACGATGACGTCAAGGCTGCCGAGCTTGCGGTGTCGAACAACTCGTCGTTCGGCGAAGCGAAAGCAGCGGTTGAAGCCGGCTCAACGAAGCCTTCTCGTCCCGACCTCGCCGCCGCGATCCGCGGGAGCGGCGGTGGTTCCGCCCCCTCGTCGCCCGCCGGCGGCGGCAGCGAATCCGGCGGCGAGCGCTTACCGGGACAGGGGGAGTCCACGGCCAATCAGGTTAGCGCCGCGGCGGCTGGTAAACCGAGTCAAACCTCGAGCTCGTCGTCGAACGATGAATTCGGATCAACCGACCGCCCGGGTCAGCCGGGACAGGCGGGCGGCGCTGCTCCCGACGCTGGCGGAACAGGCGGGGGCACCACGATGGCGGATGTCCGTAACAGCCGTGAGGCGATGGGTCGGGCGCAGCACCAGGTTGTGCAGATGCGGGCCAACACCGCCTCCATGGTCGCTCAAGCTCTCCGGGGCCAAGGTGGAATCGGCGGGGTCGACGGTTTGGCGCTCCTCGGCGTCCGCCAGCGGGCGGCCTCACAGTCCGGCTTCGCCGACATGACCTCCTTCTCCGGCGGTGCCAGCGGGGGCGCCGGCGGCAGCGGCAGCGGCGGTGGCGACGGCCCCGGATCCGGCGTCACGGATCAGGCTTACGATCCCACCGCCGAGGGCGCAGACATGGTCGGCGGCAAGACGGGCCCGAAATTAGTCATCCCCGAACAGATGGCCAAAGCCAACGCCTTGCCCGGCCGCGTGTTCACCGACGACTCCGCTCGGCAGGGTTGGCTCTACCTCGACACCTGGTGGGTGATCGGCCCTTGGTTCAACGATTCGAAGATCGATTGGGAGAAGGCGCATCCGCCGGAGTACGAGATCAATTTCGACGCCGAGTATGTCGGCAGGAAGGGCCTCGGCGTGCGGTGGGAGTTTTGGCAGTCGGACCGGATCGATATTACCCCGCCGGTGGTGATGGGAGCCAGCACCTACTACGCCTACACCGAGGTCTACTCCGACCGCGAACGAGACGTGCTGGTTGCCGTCGCCGCCGATGACGCCGCGCGGCTGTGGGTCAATGGCGACATCGTGTGGCAAGAGCACGGGCAGTCAGCCTGGCGGATGGGCGAGGCCCAGCGGCTGATCCGGCTGCGGGCCGGCGTGAACACCGTATTGCTCCGTTTGGAGAACGGCCCGGCTCATGCGATCTGGTCCGTCCTTTTAGCTCCGCCGCAAGCCGTTACCCCCGTGCAGTCGACACCATAATCTGTAGGTTTTGGACTCCCCAGCCGCTACAGCCACCGTCGGCCGCACTCGCCGCTCTTTCACAACAGCGGCAGCATCGCATCCCACGCCGCGTCGGCGTAGAAGCGATGGCCGCCATCCCCAACGACTAGGCGGCAGGCGTCGGCCGCGCCGGCGGTAGTATAGATGCGGCGGAGCGTGTCGAATTCCTCCCGAACCCCGTCGAGGTCGAAGAGGTCGTCGTCGCGCCCAGTCACAATCACCACCGGCCGCGGGGCAAACAGGCCCAGCACGTCCGCCGGGCCGGCGTAGGTCGCCAGCCGCGGCACATAGTTGTCCGAGCAGTGCGGCACCCCGAGGATCGAGCCGCGCCACGAGCAGAATGCGCACGACGGCATCGTGTAGGCGATGCGTGGTTCGACGGCTGCGGCGTAGATGCTCACGGTGCCGCCGCCGCTGTTGCCCATGACGCCGATGCGTCCCGTGTCCACCTCCGGCCGCGTGTGCAGGTAATCGATGCCACGCGAGACGTCGAACACCCGCTCGCCCAGGAGCGTGCGCCCCAGGAGCAGGGCGTGCATAGCCGCGTCGTGGCAGCGGTCTTCCCGGAGGAGCTTGGGCAGCCGGTGCTCGTGGCGCTCGCCGAAGGCCCGCTGCTCTATCGCCAGCGCCGCCACGCCATGCCGCAGGCAGCCCAAGGCGAAGTCGCGGTCTCCCTCAACCTCCACCGGTGCATCCTCATTCTCGAACGAGGCGGCGATCGAAAGGTGCATCCCGCTCGAGTGCCCCTGCAGGCAGACGAACACCGGCGGCGGGTCGGCCAACGGCTGGTTCGGCAGGCAGAGGTACGCCGGGACGTCGGCCCCGGCCTCGGCGGTGAAGACGATCTTCTCGATAACGCCGAGCGGGTGGTCACGCCGCCAAAGCGTACGCGGCTCGAGCGGCGGCGGGTCGGTCGGCATGATGTCGAGGCCGAGCAGGTCGCGGAGCCTCGGCCGCAGACGCTGCTGCCAGTCGCGCACGTCGCCGCCGTCGTAGGCGAGGGCGGGCCGCAGCTCACCGCCGAGGCGGTCGTGGACGAACGAAGGCGAGAACGTCGGCCTGTCAACATCGACGCGATCGTCGGGCATGAGCATGTTGTAACACGCTGGACGCGGCAGCGATGTTGCGACAAGGGCAAGCCCGTGCGGCGGGACCCGACCGCTTAGGTTGCGAAGGTGCTTCGGGCCTTGACGCTGGTGGAGTTAAGTTGAAGTTCATCGGGCGGCTCGGCCAGGTCCGTGTCACCCAACGCCTTGGCCACCCGCTCCCCCACGCCAGCCGCGGCCGCTTACGCGTGCGTCGCGGATGATGTTGCTAGCCTTGCCCCCTCTCCGCCGTACAACACCGGGCAGAAACGAGTTGATTGAGTCGCTCGCTGAATTGAAGCCTCAACCCCAGCAGGCCACGCCGGGCTGCTACAAACCTGGGTTGACGGCGCATTTGAAACGCTATCAGATACCGGCCATCATTGGCATGACCCGGGTGAACCCCGTTGATGTGTCGGCTCTTGTTTGAGCCTCAACCTGTTGTTGTAGCGATCGGCAAGAGCTAACTACGACAGCATGTGCAACCGCTACCAACTCCGCGCCAGTATCAAAAGCATCCGACAAGCCTTCGGCGTGACACAGGAGCTGTTTGAGCCCAGCCTCCCGGCCGAGTACTTCCCCGGCTCGACCGTCCCCGTGGTTCGACCCGCTGACGGCGGCCGTGAATTGGCCGGCGTCGAGTGGGGCATCTCGCTGGGCAAGCACCGTGTCACGAACAGCCGCGACGACAGGATCGACCGGACGTGGGGCCGGTACATGTCCCGTCGCGTGGTGCTGCCCCTCGGTCGGGCGGTGGAGTGGAAGTACCCGCTGGACCTTTTCGGTCAGCCCCGCGGCAAGCCGCAGTCGTGGGTGCTCTACCCGGCCGACGAATCGATCGCCGCCATCGCGGGCATCGCCGACCCGGATCGGTCAGGCGTCTCGATGATGACCTGCCGCGCCACCGGCCTCGCCGCGGAGGTCCACAACAAGAAGCCCGACGACCCCCGCATGATCGTGTTCCTCACCGAGCCACACGACGTCGCCCGTTGGCTCGACCCGGACGCCGGGCCTGATGACGTGGTGGCCTTATTGAAGCCGCCCCCCGACGGCTGGCTGGCCGGCGAACCTTTACGTGGAGTATAAACCTGCAAATCGAGGAATCACGCTTGCGATCCTGGTGCTCCAAACTGAACGCGTAACGTCGGGTATGGCCCCGCGAGTGACAACCCGTGGATTCAGCGAAGCGGAGAGGGTGGGATTCTAAAACTATGAGACAGAAGCTTTGTGATACAATCTTTTAACTCAGTATTTATCGTGGTTTACGGAGATTTTGAATATTCTTCGAGGGATATTCACTACAATCCTAAGACAATGCATTAAAACACAAAGCCACCCTGAGTTTGGCTTCGACATGACTTTGAAGGTGGAAGGCGCTCGGTAAGCAGCCAAGGGCTTGGCCGCAACTTCAAGCGCTTTTCGCTTGTTGCTGCAGACGGTCGTAGACCTCGCGGCCAATTGCCTGCTCGACATTCTCGCGGAAGAGGCTGTCGGTCATGAAGCGGGCGACGATGGCTTCGTTCTGGCCCATGCGATCGATGAACAGCGACTGGAGCACGCGGCCGAAGGCTAAATCAAAGCTCGACGCTGGGTTGGCCGCTGCCGCCTGTTGCAGCTGCGGGTCGGCAGTGGCGTCTTCCGCCACGGCATCGAAGAACAGCTGGTCGGCCGTGGTGAAGTCGGTGCCGAATCGGTCGTTGAGGCGGTGGATCAGGCTCGACAGCTCCGCCTCTTCCTGCTGGTGCCTTCCGGTGCCGACCTCTTGCGGCCCCGGCAGCTCCCCGGGCTGGTCGGCTTGCAGGTCCAGGCGGCCCTCGCTGATTTTCTGCAGGCGGTAAGACTTGAGAGCCACATCGTCGGCCAGATCGAGGTTCGGCCCGACCTCGTCCCGTGGCAGCTTCTTCAGCAGCACCCGCCCGAAGGCGTAGAGCTTTTCCAAGTCCGAGTCGCCAAACGGCATCACCTGGGCCAAGAAGCGGTAGAGGCTGCAGAACGCCGCGAGCCGGCCGCGGAACTGCTCTTGCAGTTGCTCGCGTTCTTCCCCCTCCTCGCCGATCAGCTTGAACCGGTCGACCGCCACGTCGATGGCGGCGTTCATCGCCGCGTGCTGCCCCGCCGTCGGCTTCTGCCCCGCCGTCTTACCGCCTCGCAGTGGCGTGAAGAACGCTTCGCAGAAGCTGTGCACCTCCGCGTCGTGGTATACCCCCGAGGCGTCCAGCTGCGCCTGCAGGTCGTACAGCTGCTGCGGGTCGGCCTCGTCGGCGACGCCGGTCGTCTCGTAATAGTCCTGAAACGCCGCCAGCACCTCGTCCCGCTCGTTGCGAAAGTCCAGGACGAAGGTTTCCTCCTTGCCCGGTGCCATGCGGTTGAGTCGGCTGAGCGTCTGCACCGCCTGGATGCCCGCCAGCCGCTTGTCGACGTACATCGTGTGCAGCAGCGGCTGATCGAAGCCCGTCTGGAACTTGTCCGCCGCGATCAGAAGGTTGTACTGCGGCGTGTCGAACGCGGCGGGGATGCGGTCGCCGCCGATCCCGTCGTTCATCGTGGTCTCGGTCAGGCTCTGCCCCTCGTCTTCGACGCTCCCGCTGAACGCGACCAGAGCTTTGACCTGATCCGTCAGCCCGTGTCGCTGGAGATACCGGTCGATCGTCCGCTTGTAGCGGACCGCGTGCAGCCGGCTCTCGGTGACCAGCATCGCCTTGGCCCGGCCGCCGATGCGGTGGCGGGTGTGGCGTCGGAAGTGCTCAACGATGACCTCAACCTTCTGATCCAGGTTGTGGGGGTGCAGCGAGACGAACCTGGCCAGAGACCGTGCCGCCTCGCGCTTGGGCAGTTTCGGATCGTCGGCCGCCCGCTTGGCCAGGGCGTAGTACAGCTTGTACGTCGTGTAGCCCCGCAGCACGTCGAGGATGAAGCCTTCCTCGATGGCCTGCCGCATGCTGTAGAGGTGAAACGGCACCGGCCGCCCACCCTCCGGATCATCCCCGTCCGGCCGATGGCCGAAGACCTCCAGCGTCTTGTGCTTGGGCGTAGCGGTGAACGCGAAGAAGCTGAGGTTGGGCTGCCGGCCCCGCTTCAAGACCTCCGCCGCGATCCGCTCCTCCACGTCGGTCAATTCCTGCTCCTTTGCCTGCCGCCGGGCCTCGGCCTCGATCCGCTCGCCGGCCAGCACGCCCTTGGCCTCGGCCGCCGCCTCGCCGCCCTGGCCGCTGTGCGCCTCGTCCACGATCACCGCAAAACGCCGCCCCGCCAACGCCCGGCCGTCGAGCTTCTCGGCCACGAACGGGAACTTCTGCAGCGTCGTGATCACGATTGGCGTGCCCCCCGCCAACGCCCTGGCCAGCTGCGCGGAGTCGCGGTCGATCTTCTCCACCACGCCGTGGCGGTGCTCGAACTGGTACACCGTGTCCTGCAGCTGCCGGTCCAGCACCCGCCGGTCGGTCATCACCACCACGGTATCGAACACCTTCCGGTCCTCCGCGTCGTGCAGCCCGCTGAGGCGGTGGGCCAGCCATGCGATCGAGTTGCTCTTGCCGCTGCCCGCCGAGTGCTGGACCAGGTAGTTCCGCCCCGGGCCCCGCTGCCGCGCATCGGCCTCCAGCCGCCGCACCGCGTCGAGCTGGTGGTACCGCGGGAAGATCAACGTCTGACGCTTCGTGACTCGGCCGGTCGCCGCGTCCCGCTGCTCCTTTTGCTCCAGGTGCAGGAAGCGGTGGAGGATGTCCAGCAGCGAGTAGGGCCGCAGCACCTGCTCCCACAGGTAGGCGGTGCGGTGGCCGTCGGGGTTAGGCGGGTTGCCCGCCGCGGTGCCGTTACCCTGGTTGAACGGCAGGAACCGCGTGCCCGGACCCGCCAGCTTCGTGGCCATCCACGCCTCGTCGGGGTCCACCGCGAAGTGCACCAGCGCCCGCCGCTTGAACGCCAGCAGCGGCTCGGCCGGGTCGCGGTCCTGCTGGTACTGCCGCACGGCGTGCCCCGCCCGCTGGCCCGTGGCCGGGTTCTTGAGCTCCATCGTCACCACCGGCAGGCCGTTGACGCTCAGCACCAGGTCCAGGCTCCGCCCCGGGTGCCTGGCCGAGTAGTGCAGCTGCCGCGTCACCCCCAGCCGGTTGGCGTCGTAGAGCTGCTTCGTCTCCGGGTTCAGCCCCGTCGCCGGCCGGAAGTAGGCCACCCGCAGCCGCTTGCCGTAGCACTTGAACCCGTGCCGCAGCACATCCAAGAGGCCCCGTTCCCCTGCCGCCGCCCGCTCCAACGCGTCGAACACCACGCCCCCGGTTCCCTCGCCATGCACCTGCTCCAGCGCCTCCCACACCCCCGGCTGCGTCTGCCGGATGAACCCCAAAACGTCCTCGGGAAACATCGCCCGCCTCACGTCATACCCCGCCGCATCCAGCCGCGCATACCCCCCGGCCAGCAGACTGGCCTCGACCTCGGCCTCGAAGGCCGCCTCATTGATCTTTGTGCTTCCGCTCACAAACTCCTTCGATACGCTACCTTCCAAGCTGCCTGGAGGGTCGCCTGCCAAGCACGTGACCCTCCTCCAAGCTCACCACCACTCCACCGCTGGCCGATGCATCATAAGGAGTCACAGCGAAGCCCCCTGCCCGATCAGGTCGGGAGCCAATCCTGCTCCCGCAGACGCTGTAGGGCAACCTCAATATGTTGGGGCTGAAACTGCTTTCGCTTCCGCGGCGACCAGGACCGGACGCACTCAGTGACCGTCTCAAGTTGATCTCCCTCTTGGACTGCACACCAAAGGACACTGCTCAGCAATTCCATCCCGAACGGGGTCTCGAACCCATAGATCAGCTTCGTCACCCGATCGAAACGGGCTCGGGCGTCGGGCATGGTCGACAAGTGCCGCTCGGCCTCCTCAACCGCATCGGATAGTAGTGTTAGCGGCGTGTCCGGCTGATTTCCTCCGTCGCCGTAGCCCAGGAGAAAGTGCCCCTCCAGCCGCGCCAGCACGTGCCGGAGATTATCGGCATAGGGCCCGTAATGGTGCGCCGCGTACTGCAGCTTGAGCGGTTCCCCCGCCACCTGGAGCAGGTAAGCCAGCTTCTGCGCCTCAAGCATCGACAGCCGGTAGTCGTAGCCGGGCACCTTGTACCGCGCCAGCAGCCCGATGAAGGCCGCCCTCCCCGGTGTCATCTTCGGCCGCGCGGTACCCACCCGCATCCGGCCAGCCGGAGGGGCACCCGCCGGCTCGAACAAGCTCACCTCAACTTCCCCCAGAGGTGCAAGCGCCGCCTCGATCAAGGGACGCACGTCTCCCCATTCGAGTCCCCCGTTGCCGCAGCCCAGCGGCGGCAGGGCGATCGATTTCAAGTCCAGCCTCCTGATCACCCCGACCAAATCCGCCAAGCCGACTTCAATGTCTTCCATGCGTGACTTCGCACGCCAATGCCGCTTGGTTGGGAAGTTGATCACCCACCGCGGCTGACCTAGTCGCCCCAGGTCCACCACGTGCATCTGCCCAATCTGCAACTCGCCCCGGTCACAGGCGGTTTTATAAGCCTGAAACACCTTCGGGTAGGCCCGCTTGAACTGCAGCGCGATGCCCTTACCCATGACCCCCACCGTGTTGACGGTGTTGACCAACGCGTCGGCTTCAGCCTCCAGCAAGTTACCTCGGGTCGTCTTGATCATGACACGGCGATCAGTAGTACCAATCCTTCATTACTCGAACCGGCCATTGGGCATCATGCTGCTCCGCCACTGCCTCGACGCCTTCCTTCGCAACCGAATCATACACGCCGACCTCCGCGATCAGCGACACCGGGCACGCGCCGTGCAACAGAAACTCCGCCTGCCGACGCCGCTTGCGGTCGGGTTCGTCGGCGGTGTCGGACCAGTACCGCTGCTTCATCAGCGGCCAGTCAACGCAGTCGCGTTCCGCCCAGTCCGCGTGAAACCTGCTGACCGCCATCTCCGCGTGGCCGTCGGTGAAGCACCAGGGGCGGCCACAACCCATCGCCGCTTCCGCTTGCACCACCAGGTGTACCACCTGCCCCTGCCTGCCGTCGAAGCCTTCGACGTTGCCGCGGTGGATGGTGTACAGCATCGGCGAACGCGGGCCAAAGTAGAACGGCACGTAGTCCGCCAGGGTGCCGCCGGCTGCGACCGGCACCGCCCGCTCGGCCCGGCGGTCCTTAATGTGCTGGTGCGCGATCCCCCGCACCGCCGTGGCACGATCCCGCATCCGGCGGTCGCACCACAGTTCACCCGCACCCAGAATCGACGGCAGGTTGTCGAGGTGCGTGATGTGGTACAGCGGCGTCGGCATCTCCCGCATCATCATCCCCCGCCGCCCGCACGTCCAGTTGGCCGGTGACGGCGGCGGTGATGAGGGCGGCTCGGTACTCCGCCAGGCGGCCCAGGGCGGCGGATACCTTCGCCGACAAGGCGTCGAGCCAACCCGTCGCCGCGTCGAGGTGCGCGACGATGGCCCGCTGCTCGGCGGGGGGCGGGAGGGGAATCGGGAGCACCGCATATTTTTCTGCGCTGATGTTCTGGATTGTCGACTGGATAAATATGGACCGCACCCACTCCCAGTAACTTCGGGACTCCGTGAACGCCCGCACGAACGATGCAGTGACATCCGAATCTCTGAAGCGGGCGCGGATCAGATATCCCGCGTATGCGGCCGATCCGATGTCGTCACGGTATAAGTATGTCTTACCGACCGTCGCACCACTTCGAGCTAGAAGAAGATCGCCACATTGAAGCAGGTAATCTGCTGCAGCATCAGGTTCGAGCGTCCGGTAGGTTTCGTCTCTCAACCTACCATCGTCCGCTATATCCGTGATCCGGATGTAGCGCGGGTGGTCAGGATCATCGCCTTCGGCTGACTCGTTAGCGCCGTAGCTGAGCGGCTCGCTCAATAGGTGCTTCAACCGCTTCACCTCCCAATGCTCGGGCACGTTGCCGAGCCAGTTGATATTGGTGGGGCGGGTGGGGGTGTGGGGGTCCAGGCCGCGGGTGACGGCGTGGGTGATCAGGGCCTGGCGTTGCTCGGCCAGCAGTTCCAGCAGCCGCCGCTTCCTGGCCACCAGCGCATCCACCCGCCCCGTCGCCCGATCCAAAAACCCCGCAATCTCCCGCTGCTCGGCCAACGGCGGGAGGGGGAACATGGCGTCGGCGATGACGTGGCCGGAGAGTCCGTACCGGGTAACGCCGGTGGCACCGACGCGGAACTGGTCGCGGATGCCGTGGCTGGCGAACGCCCGATAGAGGTAGTCGCCGAAGGCGCGATCAGGCCGCGGCCGGATGTGCGTCAGGTGGTAGCCGCAGAGCACGCCCGGCAGGTCCTCAGCAACGACGGCCGGAACGGCAATATCGTTGGCGTCCTCGCTGTCTTTTGTAATCAGCACATCGCCCCGCCGCAGCGTGAATCGCTTGACCTGGTCAGCCGTGGCGGTGGCCTTCATGAAGTCCGGGTCGTTCGTGATGCGGTCGCGGTAGTACACGTCGGTGTAGTTGCAGAGCCGCACGGCCACTTGTTCCTCCACGCTCTTCTTATCAACATTGCTAGGGCGCAGGTCGGCGACGTGCTTGAGCCGCCGCACCTCCCAGTGCGCCGGCACGTTGCCGAGCCAGTCGACGCCGCTGGGTTTGTACGCCGGGTACGGCGGCAGCGTCGGGGCATCGCCCGTCGCATCCGACAGCGGCTCGGGGGGCAGGTCGAGCATGTCGGCAGCCCCGGCATGATTCACCGCGTCGCCGGTCACGCCAGCACCGCCTTGAGTTCGGCGACGATCTGGGCTTCCAGGCCGCGGATGTCGGCTTCGATGTCGGCTAGGGGCCGGGGCGGCTGGTACTCGTAGAAGTGGCGGCCGAAAGGGATTTCGTAGCCGACGATGCCGACCTTGCCGTCCTGCGGGTCGGTCTTGGATTCGTCGATCCAGGCGTCGGGGACGTGCGGCCGGACCTCACGGTCGAAGTATTCGTCCACGTCTTCTTCCAGCGGGACGTACTCGTGGTCGCGCAGGTCGGTGTCGGGCTCGGGCTGGCCCTTGGCGTCGCGGCAGATTTCGGCGTCCGGGTCGGCCTCGCCCAAAGCCTTGTGGATCGCCTTGCGGAGCGTGGCGGTGAGCTTGCCCCCGGAAGTGCCCCGCGACTTGGCGGCGGTCTTGAGGTCGGCATCAAACTTGGCCCGGTCCATCCAACTCTTTCCGGGGGGCAGCGACCGCAGCAGGTCGAGGATGGCCCGCTGCTGCTGCTGGCCCGCGGCGATGTCGGCGGCGGCGGCGTCCTGGTTTTTCTTTTTGCTTTTGGCGAGGTTGGCGAAGGCGGTCTGCTCGGCCAGGGCGGCGAGGCCGGCGTCGGTGACCTGGAGGCGGAGCCGGAGCGGGCGCTCGACGGTGACTTTGCGGTAGCCGAAGTCGGCGTTGTCCAGGAGCTTGCTCATGACGGCCGCGGTTTGTTGGCCGTTGCTGGTGAAAGTGCGGCGGTCGTCGTGGGCGAAGTCGCCGTGGACGCGGGTGATTAGGTCGAGGTGGGGGTCGGTGATCTGGTTGCGTTTGTCGCCGAGGCTCTTGGTCATCTTGCTGTAGGCGTCGGCGGCGTTGATGAGCTGGACTTTGCCGCGGCGTTCGGGGGCCTTGCGGTTGGTCAGGACCCAGAGGTAGGTGCTGATGCCGGTGGAGTAGAAGAGCTGGTCGGGCAGGCCGACGACGGCTTCGAGCCAGTCATTTTCGATGATCCAGCGGCGGATGTTGGACTCACCGGAGCCGGCGTCGCCGGCGAAGAGGGGCCCGCCGTTGAAGACGATGGCGAGTCGGCTGCCGCCGACGTGCCGGCCCTCGGCGGGGGGCTGCATCTTGCTGAGCATGTGCTGGAGGAAGAGCATCTCGCCTTTTTTGGCCCCGGGCAGGCCGACGCCGAAGCGGCCGGCGTGGCCCAGGTCTTCGTGTTCGCGGGTGACGGTGGCTTTCTGGGCTTCCCACTTCACGCCGAAGGGGGGATTCGCCAGCATGTAGTCGAACTTGCGGTCGGGGAAGGCGTCGGCGGTTTCGCCGTCGCCGAGGGTGTCGCCGAAGGCGATGTGGTCGATGCGGTGGCCTTTGATGAGCATGTCGCTGCCGCAGACGGCGTAGGATTCGGGGTTGTAGTCCTGGCCGAAGACTTCAAGGCTGGCGTCGGGGTTGAGTTCCTGGAGGTGGTCCTCGGCGGCGGCCAGCATGCCGCCGGTGCCGCAGGTCGGGTCGTAGAGGGTGCGGACAATGCCGCGGGTGGTGAGGGTGTCCGAGTCGGGGCCGAGGGTGAGGTTGACCATGAGGCGGATGACCTCGCGGGGGGTGAAGTGGTCGCCGGCGGTCTCGTTGGCGTCTTCGTTGTACTTGCGGACGAGTTCCTCGAAGAGGGTGCCCATCTGCTCGTTGGGCACGCGGTCGGGGTGGAGGTCGACGTTGGCGAAGGCCTTGACCACGAGGTAGAGGCGGTTGCGTTGGGCGAGCTTTTCGATGTGGGTGTCGAGCTCGAACTTTTCGAGGATGGAGCGGGCTTCTGGGCTGAACCCGGCGATGTAGGCCCGGAGGTTGGCGGCGACGTTCTCCGGGTCGGCCTTGAGGCGGTCAAAGTCCAGCGGGCTGGCGTTGTGGAACTCGCCGCCGACGACGCGGTTGAGCAGGGCGTCGCGGACCTCGGTGACCTTCTCCTCGTGCTGTTGGGCGGCGTCGAGCACGGCCTGCTTGGTGGGAGCCAGGACGCAGTCGAGGCGGCGGAGCACGGTCATGGGCAGGACGACCTTGCCGTACTCGTTGGGCTTGTACGGCCCGCGGAGGGCGTCGTCGGCGACGGCGAAGATCAGCCGGGCCATGTCGGTAACTTGGGGCATGGGTGCGGGTCTCGGTTGCGGTCGCGGGGTGGGGCGTGGGCAGGTTCAGCCGGCCCAACCTACGCCAGAAACAGGCACCGCGGCAAGCCGTTGAGCGGATGGAAGCCGTTGACGGGTTCGCAGTCGGGTCGCGGTGACAGGCACGGTCACCTCTTGAGCGGGGCGATCTGCAGGTGGTCCGCTCGAACGGCAATAACCGGTTGTCACGCGGCTCGATCTGCGCGTACCGTCCCCCCGGCAATCAGGCGGCTTTTCGAGCTTTACCACGCGAGAAACGTGAAATGCAGCCCAATGGGTTCATTGCGAGGCTGCCGAAGGTGCTCAGGTCCATTTTCAAGGAGGAGAGGAGTGCGTTTTCGTCTTCCGGCGTGGGGTCATCATCGACGGACCAATCCAATTCAGTTATCCGGGGGGATGGGAGCGAAAGGCGAGGGGGGCGACGCATGGCCTCACCCGCTTCGGCGAGCTGGACGGTATCGGGGATGTGTCCCTCGGCCCACTTGGGGAGGAAGAGGGAGGTGTTGATGGCGTAGGCGGCAGAGCGGCCCCCGCCTTGGCCGGACCCCGGGTTCCAGTGAGAACGGGTCAGGGCAATGAGGCGGGCCCGGCGGAGCAGGCCCATCAAAGCCGCGATGGTGCTGGTGTTGACAGTCATCTTCATGTGCCGCATGAGGCCGTGGATGGCGGCGGTCGGCACGTCGCCGAGAGAGGACTCGTCCCGACCCAGTGCGACCGTCGAAGCGAGCCGCAGGACAGCACCGTGCACGGCCGCCAAGCGGAATGAGGTGAGCTTCTCGGCCTGGGGATGGCGGAGTTGCGCCTCGTCCCGCCAGGCTTGCGGAACGTGGTGATCCATGTCGGCCGCCATTTCCTCGGCCCGCTCTCGGGTGATGCGGAAGTCGCTGGCGGCAGGACGTGCCTTGGCGGGGTCGAAGGTCTGCGCTGCGAACTCGACGTACCGCCGATGCCGCTCCCGCCGTTCGGCGTGTTCCTCGGGTGAGAGACCGGTGGCTCCGCCCAAGGGGCTCTCCCACCACTCGGTGGTGCGTCGGGCGGCTAGCTCCACATCCCCGCCGGTCGCACGCAGTTGCCTCATGGCCATTCGCCTCTGGCGGTCGAACGGGTCGGCAAATGGGTCGTCGATCATCGCCTGTTCCGGACGCATCGCGGGCAGCAGCGGGCAGCTCGACTCCATCTCACCCGTGTCGGAACTCGGTGAGCCTGGAGTCTGCTCACCAGCGTTGCGACGTTCTGCTCCAGCCTCACGCGAGGCGGAGTGAAGAAGTTTCAAGGCTCCCTGGCGGTCTCCGCTCTTGATCAGGCGGAGGTGCTGATGCACCGATTCGATCTGAGCGTCGGGCAGCACCGAGATGAAGTGTCGCCACGTCAAGTGGGGGCCGTTCATGAATTCCTGGTACGCCGGCAGGTCGTGGGGTCGGCCGAAGCACGGAGCCGTCACCAGCAGGGCGTGGTGCCGCCTCGTCTGTTCAAGTCTCTCGTTACAGGCAAAGCGAACAGCGGGATTGAGACCGCCTTCGTCCAGCATGCCGTAGAACGCTTTTTTTCGCTCGTAGTGATGCAACCGTGTGATCGGCCGCAACTCCTGGTCCCACCTGCCCACCTCCCCGGAAATCGCCTCCTCACAGGGGCGAGCACCTTGCTCCCGGGTGAGGCTGCGGAGGAGCTTTTTCGCCTCATATGGGAGAATCCATATCCCCTCACCCATTTCAAGGTACGGGCCAGCATCGACCATCGACCGGCCAGTCATGGGTGCGATCTCATCCGCATACTCTCGGTCAAACGATGGGTTGTCATACTCGTATGACGTGGTGCCTTTGAGGCCGTCGAAGTGGAAACCTTGAGCTTCACCTTTGGGGTGTCGCCAATTCAATTCGCGATTGACCAGCAGTTCGATGAAGTGCCGCGTCGCGGCCGGAACGCCGGCGTAGTCGATCAGGAGCCGGGCGTAGGCCCCTTGTTTTCGGGGGAAGCTCCGCCCAGGTTCAATCCACGAGTTATAGCTCCAGGCATCTTGCGTGACCCGCGTCGCGTACCGAGCCGTTTCGTCGAAGCTCACTGCCGTGTCGGTGGCGTCGATATCTAGGCTGAGCATGGCGAACCGGCGGCGCTTCCCCGACGACACGTGAAACAGGGGCCGCTCGCCACGGAGGTGCAGCCGGGTATAACGCGTGAAGCGGTCGGGTTCTTTGCACCGCCCGAAGGAGGCTAAGACTGGACGCGGGTGTTTCCGGGTGTTGCGGTGGATCGGAGTATGTTTCCCACAATCACGCTTGAAGCCGAGGCCGAAAGCGGTGGGGGTCGTGGTCCGGCGCATCAGGTCGTTGAACTGCCGCACAAGCGTGTGCGACAACGCACCGCTCGCCAGTTCGTACAGGCGAGGCTCTTCAAGGTGACGAGTCGTTGCAGTCAACATGATCTACCACACATCGTTGAACCCATAGCATCGGCGGCCGTGTCAGACGCTGATGCAAATCCTGGCCGTGAGGATCACCGGGCCCCTCATTTACTTCGGCATCCAGCCGCCTCAGAACACGATTTTCTACATTTGAGGGAGTCCTGCAACAGAAGGTCTCGGCAGACTGCTTTGAGGGTGGGTGTTACCCGGTCGCCTTGTGTGAGGCATCGGCTGGGGGCTGATCCTGTGATGAGTCGACCGGAGTACCAATCTGGTACCCCCCCCTGGAAATCTGGGGCAAACCCTAGCCTCCCTGTCTCGCCCGGGTTGATGAAGCTGCCTCAGCCCGACATCCTTCGAGGCTTCTCCTCCTTGATAGGCAAAATGTTTATCCAGTTGGCACAGACGGAGAGGCAATGGAGATCAGATATGCGCCCATGGGGGCCACAACGGCATGGACAGCCTCTGCGGGCAGGAGAACCTGGTCCGCAGGCATAGATAGAGGCCTGAGACTTCTGGCCAGGATGTGTCCCATTTTGGTAGTACCAATTTGGTGCTACCAAAATGGGACTACCAAACTGGTAGGCCCAAAATGGTACTACCACACTGATCACACGCGTGTAGATCACCGATTGGGAGCACGGCTTCGAGGACGAAGCCTCGCTCTTCCACAGTGGCCCGATTCACCCAACACGACCGGTCGCTGTCGCTCCCCAGCCCCATCCGCCCCGGTCGCCAGCGACAGCAGGGCCCGCGGCTCTTCATCCCGCTTCTTGCAACGGGCGAGCCGTTCGAGCACGGCCCGGATCGCCGCGTCTTGGTAGTACCGCAGCACGCCGGCGTCGGACTTGTACGGGGTCAGCAGCGACCGGGCCTCGGGTGCGTCGAGCGAGAAGCCCACGGCGTCTTCGTAGAGAGATCGCAGGTCGGCGGGCGACGGGAATTCGGCCATCGCCGCCGCGGCGTCGGTCGTCCCCGTGTGCGTGTTGAACACGACGAACCGGTGGCCGTTGGACGAGAGCACCAGGGGGACATGCAGGCGTTCGCAGGTGGCGTAGGCCTTGGCCTGTTCAAGGCCGTGATCCGGAGCCTTGTCCTCGGGCTTGGCTTCAAGGACGGCAACGGGCACCGGCTCGGTGTCGCGGTTGACCTGGACCTGCAGCACATAGCCGGCCTTGACGAGCATCGGCGTCCCGTCGTCCTCGATCAGCACCTTAGCGGTGACTTCTTCACGATCGAGCGGATAACGCCAGCCCCGGACGGAATTGGCCGGGTTGATGAGTTGGGATCGGGTTTATGCTTCGTTGGGAGGCATGAAAGTTGCATCGTTCCGCGGTCGACACTCCACGGGAGACCACGATCGTCGGCAGCGAGTGCAGTCAACACGACCAGCGATGCCGGAAGGTGTGGTGCAAATTGGGCTTCTGCTTCGCCGGTCCGGACCCCTAACCGGGGGGGCTTTGACATACGTTGAGTACCAGCCTTTCGCACGAGCCTATGGGCTGGTCGAGACGCACGACCGACAGGAGTTGATTAGTAATTAGTACCTGATGAATCAGTCTCGAAACGTTCCTTAGATGTCGGCGATGCTGGACAAAGTCATCGACGGCTTCTGTGGGCCTTCTGTCGCATGCCGGCACCAGCGAATCATCTCCAGCGCGTCCACACTCCGATGTGCCGTCTCTACTCTGACAACTGAACTTTGCGGCATGCCCAGCCGCGCCGCCAACATTCGCTGCGTCAACCCTGCCCGCTCTCTCCAGATGGCCAGCATCATCCAGAAATCAAAATTAGGCGGATCGTGTCGGCCCCGCTCGACGCGGGCAACTTGATTCTATTATGGAATCAGCGTAGAATACGCGCGGGCTGATTCTCGAAGGAATCGACCGCTCCCGACCGGCCGGGTTTACCCGGGACTTCGCCACGGTCTCACCATCATCCGCTACCAGGGCACCGCCTGTGCTCGGCGGTCACTGCGCCTTTGCTTGTGAAGTTCCACATGCCGCCGTTGCTTGCCCAACCAGCGTCTGGCCTTTGCCTCCTTACCGTCCTCCCGTGGTTCATCATGTCGCCAATCGAAAGAGGCGAGGTTGAGCACGATGATGTAGTTGCGCGGAGGCCTCGATGACGACGCGTTTGTTGTTGATGATGCTCGTGGTGACCGTCTCCGGCTGCGGCGACGGGCTGGATCAATACGAGGGACACTGGTACAGCGGCTTCGCGGACCGTGATGAGACCGGTGCCCAAGCCACCACCGCCTACCGGCTCACGATCGATGACGAACACCGCTACCAGTTCGCCTACCGGTGGGGCAGGGAAGAGGAGTGGCGCGACGGGTCCAGCGGCACCATCAATCCCACGACGGTTCAATACAACGGAACCGAACGGGCGGGCATCGACCTCGGCACTTCGTATGCCGTGCTCGGCGGCAGCAAACTTAACGTGATGGTCAGCGGTCGGCTGCGGACGTTCCGCCGCCGCGGACAGATGTCGGGCTGCATGCTGATCGTCGGCATCGTCGCCGTCGCCATTTGGCTAGGCAGCTGGCTACGAGAACGCCTCGCAACTTGATCAACCCTTACCTCCTCGAAAGGATCAGTTATGACGAAACTAACCGCCCGAGAAGTCGCCCACGTTGTGGAACAAGCCTTCGACCTGCTGCCCGAGGGCGAGCCGCACTCGGTCGAGTCCATCTTCGCCACCATCAGGAACCACGGCTTATGCCCGGCCGACGTAAAGTTGACACGGGATCGCGTCAACCACCGGCTTCGTAACGGCCGCAAACGCTACCAGTGGGTGGCGCGAGGCGTGTACCAACGGCTGACGGGGCATTCCGTCAGGCCGGACGGCGAAGCTCCTGCAGTGATTCCCGAGGCGGTGCGTGAGGTCATCGACCTCAAGGAGGACGATTACGAGAATCTGATCGGTGCTTTGCTCGCCGCTCGGGGCTTCACGGATGTCCGGTTTACGACGCCCCGGAGCCTGCAGCCCGATGGCGGGGTCGATCTGGTCGCAACGTTCCCGATGCCGCTCGGCCGACCGCTCAAGTTCCTCGTCGCGGTCAGCGGCATGCGGCTCACCGCTCACCGTCTGTCCGAGTTCCGGGGCCGAGCCCGCTTACACCACCGGCTGCTGGTGTTTGTGCACCAGGTGTCGCCCCGTGTTCGGAAGCTCGCGGCGGACCGTCGGTACCCGGTGCCGGTGACGGTTCTTGATGCCGCGGAGGTGACTGAGGCACTGGAGGAACACGGGCTGACCGTGGCCGACGCGATTGCCCAAGGTGCAGCACTACGCGAGGAACAATATGAACGCCTGTCCGAAGACAGCCGAGCCTGATCCCAATCTGGCAGAGGCCGCGCAGGAGATGCGGGCACGGCGGGTGGTGGAACGTGTGCTTCTGCTCGCTGAGCGGCGGCATTTCCCGCACGACACAGACCTGCCCCAGGAGCCGGTCCTTTGGGCGAGACTGGCGAGGCAGGTGCTGGCGGCAGACGGAGACTCGGCGACTACCAACGAGTCCATTAGGTCGGCGTTACGGCGACTCGGGCAGGATGATCTACCACATGGTTTGGATCGACAGGTTCGTCAGTTCGTCGTTGCTCTTGTAGAGTAGGGTGGCTTCCACCGACGCTGCCGGCGACATCTCCATCCTGCTGCTCCCGGCGATCTCCCACTGCCGCAGCTTTTACTGTGGGGTAATTCACTTGAATGGAGCCTGATGATGGATGTTAAAGTTATTCGTGAAGACGGCCGGTGGCGCGTGGAGGCCGTGGTTGACGAGCAGGACCTTGCCAAAGCTTTTGCCCGCCGGGAATGGGTGAATGTGGTGGTGACGCTCGACGATGCCGGCAACGTCCACCGGACGCAACTGCGGCCGCGGATGTCCAAGGCGGAATACCAGCGGACCTTGGAGAACGCGGGGCCGAGCCCGCTGGCGAACGATCCGTTTTGGAGCTAGAGGACGGTGGTGCCGGCACAGAAGTGGTAGCACTTCGCCAAGTTGAACCGGTACCCGGTCACCTCACTTACATCCAAGGTTGATCTTTTAGGAAGCCCTTTAATGTCAGTTCACGACTGGATTCCGCGTCGCCCGTATGACGAGCAAGAAGAGCTGTCGGCCTATGCGTGGACGCACCTGCGGCAGCACCTCACCGAGGAGGAAATGGCATGGCAGGGGCTGTACATCCGGATGCAGGCGTTGTTGCGAGGCCGGCGGACGCCGTGGGAGATGGGCAGGGAGAAGATCGAGAAATACCTGCAGGAGCAGATCAGCGACTTCGACTGGTTTCACCTCCAGGACCCGCAGGCTTACCTGAACCAAGTGCGAGAGCGAATCCTGTCGGAGCACGGTGAGGAGATCGAAATCAACCGCTGCCCCACCTGCGACGGCGTACTGCGGACGCCGAAGGCTCGGCAATGCTTTTGGGGCTGTCGACGGGATGTGCGGCCGGGCCAGACGGATAGTTGAGGCTTGACCCGTAGCCGTTGCCGATAGTCCATTCTGAACACCAGCGTATTACCGTGCGGCGTGGGGCAACGGAGCGCGGGCAGTCGGCCATTCTCTTGGGACTTCCGCCGCCGACGCAGGCATTCACACAGACGGTGCATTACTAGCCGTATCTGAACTGGGCCGCCATAGTGTCCTGGTGGGGTGCGACCTGAGCATCGGAGCGGATTTTTTCGGCAGATGTCTTTCTCGGATCAGGCCGGGCCGGTTGTAGGGTTACTCTTAATGCGGCCCCGCGGTCCCATCGTGCGTCAGGCCGCTTCGGCGTCGTGCTCGTCGCCGTTCTGGCGTGAGAGGTGCCACCACTCGCCGCCGAAGATCAGAATGAGGCCGGCGGCGGCGAAGGCGAGGATCAGCGGGTCGGTGGTGGCCTTGCTCCAGACGAAGCCGGCGAGGACGACGGCGTCGAGCACCAAAGCCGTGATCAGCACCCAGGCGCTGGCCTGAATGTCGCGGCGGAGGTGTCGAAGGACGCCCCAGTGGATGGCCATGTCCATGATGAGATAAAAGATTGCGCCCAGCGAGGCGATGCGGGCCAGGTCGAAGAAGATGGCCAGGAGGGTGGCGAAGACAATGGTGTAGGTGAGCGTGGTGTACTGCCGCCGGCCGGGGATGCCCACATCGCGGTAGGGCACCAGGCCCATCTCCACCAGCATCGCCAGCATGCGGCTGACGGCGAAGACGCTGGCGATCACCCCGCTGATGCAGGCGACGATGGCCAGCGCCACGGTGAGGTACAGGCCCCACTGGCCGAAGGCCGGCCGGGCGGCCTCGGCCAGGGCGTAGTCGCGGGCCTCCACGATCTCGGAGATCGACAGCGATCCGCCCACCGCCAGCGCCACCAGCACGTAGAGCACCACGCAGATGCTCAAAGCGATGATGATCGCCCGGCTCACGTTTTTCTTCGGCTGCTTCAACTCGTCGCCGTCGTTGGTGATGGTCGTGAACCCCTTGTAACTCAGCACGCCCAGGGCAATGGCCGCGATGATGCCCACGATCCCCCCGCCCCCGGAACTTCCCCCGGAGGTGCCGGGATTACCTTGCAAAGTTTGGAGGCTGGCGGGGTCGCCGATGAAGCTGTCCCACGCCAGGCCGCTGACCCACAGCCCCGCCCCGGCAAACACCGCGATGCCGACGATCTTCACCGCCGCCATCACCAGCTGGAACTTGTCGATCAGCTCGTTGGCCAGGACGTTGACGACGTACGCGATCACCAGCAGGCCCACCGCCAGGGCCGGCACCTTCCACTGCCCGCTCAACACCCCAAACCCACCCCCCCCGGAAGCGCCCACGGAAGTGCCCCCGCCCCCGGATTCTGCGCCCGGACCGACAAATAACTGCATGACGTATTCGCCGAAGGTCCGGGCGACCAGGGCCTCGTTGATGACCATGGAGAAGTACATGAGCAGGGCCATGCCGCCGGTGACGACGCCCGGGCCGTAGCACTTCTTGAGGTACATCGCGATCCCCCCGGCCGAGGGGTCGGCGTTGCTGAGCTTGATGTAGCTGTAGGCGCTAAATCCCGCGACGACCGCGGCCAGGAGGAACACCACCGGGAACCAGCCGCCCGACAGCTCGGCGATCTGGCCGGTGAGGGCGAAGATGCCCGCCCCGATCATGACGCCCGTGCCCATCGCCACCGCCCCCGGCAGCGTGAGGCTCCCGGCCCGATAGCCCCGGTCGTCCGAGCCGTGGCCTTGCTTGTCTTTGTGGTCGTCGGTGTCTGAATCGTTAGGCATGAGGGGCAACTGCTGTATCGGGAGACGCGGAAGCTATATGCCGGAGTTAGGGAATCGGATTGAGCCGGCGGGAGCGGTTGCTTACAGCCGCACCCCGTCCCGGGCCGCGGTGGCGGCGTCGACGGGCAGGGCCATCTTTTCGGTCGGCGAGCGGTACCAGCCGGGGTCGACGTTGCGGGCGAGGTCGCCGTCGCTGACGGTCTTGCGGACCTTCACGAGGTTGGCCATGCCCGCGACGCTGATCTTGCCCCAGAGGCCGTCACCCTTTTTCATGGGGATCGAATTGGGCGGGATCGGGTGCATCGGCCGGCCCGTGCGGTCGTTCATCCCGGCCATGCCCATCGTCATGTAGTTCGGCAAGACCTGTTGCACCGTGTCGTTGACCTGCATCGGGTCCATGCCGACGGTGTTGGGGAAGTGGCCCATCTGGTTCATGATGTGATGGGTCATGTGGCAGTGGAAAATCCAGTCGCCCTCCTCGGTGGCGACGAACTCGATGTCGCGGGTCTGGCCCACCCCGATCAACTCCGTCACCTTCATGACTTGAGCTTCCGGGGGGATGGGGTAGCCGTCGACGGCGGTCTCGGCGAACTCGTAGCCGTGCAGGTGGATCGGGTGGTGGTGCGTTGCCGAGAGGTTGCCGATGCGGATGCGGACCCGCTGGTTCTGCCGCACGATCAGCGGCTCGGTGTCGGGGAAGACGTGGGCGTTCATCGTGAAGATGTTGAAACCCATGCTGAAGGGGTTGGGCCGCGATGCCCCGATGTCGACCTGCCAGGTCTGGAGCATGATGGCGAAGTCACGATCAACCGCGGGAAGCTCGGCCAGCTCCGGGTGCAGCTCCTTCCGGAGGTGGACGATGAACATTCCGACCAAACCCATGCCCTCCTGGGTCATGGTGTCGTGGTGGCTGTGGTACATGAACGTGCCGTACTGGCGGATGGTCCACTCGTATTTGAAGGTTTCGCCGGGGAGGATGGCGGGTTGTTCGAGGCCGGAGATGCCGTCCATGCCGTAGGGGATGACGAAGCCGTGCCAGTGGACGGTGGTGGGGGCGGGGAGTTTGTTGGTGACGTAGATGCGGATGCGGTCGCCTTCGACGGCTTCGATGGTCGGGCCGTTGGTGATGCCGTTGTAGCCCCAGGTGAAGCACCGCAGGCCGGGGTCGAAGTGGTGGGTCACTTCCTCGGCGACGAGGTGGAAGACCTTGACGCCGTCGCGGACCTCGTAGCGAAGCGTGCGGTTGTTGGGGGTAATGACGGGGGCGTAGTCGGCGTCGGGTTCACCCGGCGGAAGCGGGTTGTCGGGGTCGATGCGGTAGACGTTCTCGTAGAACTTTTCCTGGGCGCTGCCGGGGACGACCTTGGACCGCCACGGGGCGTCGGTGGTGTCGCGGAGCAGGTGGTTGTAGCGCGTCGTGTCGACGTGGCCGCCGGAAGTGGAAGCTCTTTCACCGGTGATGCCTTCGCTTGCCGTGGTCGCGGCGGCAGCGGTGCGGGGCTGCAACAGCGCCGCCCCGCTCGCCAGCCCGACGACACCGCTGGCGATCGCCTCGCGTCGGGTCAGGCGGTGGCGCATCGCCTCGCCGGCGGAGTTGTCGGTGAAGTTCGCCTGGATCGGGGGGTGTGGCATAACGATTCCTCATTGATGAAGCGACGCGGCTCCGCCGCGTCAACGTGAAGCGAGGCAGAGCCGCGACGCTTCGTGTCAAACTCAATCCATCCCCATCCCCACCGCGTGCCCCGCGGTCATCACCGTCGCCGTCGGTGACATCCCGCCATCAAGCAATTGTTCCAGGTCCGCCCGGGCGTGCCAGTAGTCGCGCAGCGTATGGATGTACTCCAGCCCCGACTCGATCTGCTGCCGCTTGGCGATCAGCAGCTCGAACGGGCTGAGCGTCATCGCGTTGTACTGCAGCTGCGCCTCGGCGACGAGGGCGGCCTCCAGCGGCAGCACCACGTCGCGGTAGTACGCCGCCCGTGACCTTGTGGTTATCAGCCTTGCCTGCAACGACCGGGCCGCGGCGCGGACGGTGGTCGCCGTCTGGGCGTAGTGTTCCACCCGCTGCCGCAGCCGCGAGCCCTCAGCCGTCTCCTGCCCTTGCCCGCGGTCCCACAGCGGGATCGGCACCGCCCCGCCGGGTCCGAAGCCCCACGTCTCGCTATCCGGCACGTGCTCGTACGCCACGCCCAGGTTCAGAAACGGCAACGCCGCGACGATCTGCTCATACTCGTACCGATCCGCCTGTGCCTCGATCAGGCTCCACTGGCTCGCTAACGCCAGGCTCCGCTCGACCGCCAGCCGCTCCACCTCGGCGAAACGCGCGGCCGTATCCTCCTCGCTCCCCGCTACCGACACCGCCTCGCTCCCCGGCCCGTCCCCGCCCTCCACCGGCCCCAGCAGTTCCAGCGACCCGTCCGCGATCTGTTCGTTTGTCGGCCCGCCCGCCAACCGCTCCCCCTGGAACTCGGTCAGAGGTTCATCATGACCCCGCTCCCCCGGCAGGCCATCCGCCGTCATCGCTTTCGGAGCCGGCGGCGGGGCGGCCACGCCACTTCCCTCCTGCTCCGCCAACGCCGCTTCCGCCGCACGGTCCGCCACGTCACCCGGCCGTTCGAGCACCGTCGGCAGTCGTGGCGGAGTCTCCCACGCCAGCTGCCCGCCCCACAACCCCATCACCGCGTTGAGCCGCTCCCGGCTCATCGCCAGCGCCTCCACCGCCTTGTTCAGCCGCACCTTCGACCGCTCGTACAACGCCCGCTGCTGCAACACATCCAGCTGCTTCGCGTTTCCCGCCTCCCGCAGGTGCCGGATGGTCAGGTACGACCCCTCCGTCGCAATCACCACCTGCCGCAGCAGCTCGACCTCCTGCTTCGCCGCAAGGTAGTCGATGTACGCCCGCTTCACGTCGCCGATCAGACCGACCGCCGCCATCGTCACCTGCCGCCGGGCCGCCTCCAGCCGGTGGCCGGCGATGCCGCGGCGCAGCGGGATGGTGAACACACTGATCAGGTCCTGCACGATCACGCCCTCGATCACCGTTTGGCCGTCGAAGAACCGCGTCTCGTTACCGAACACCGGGTTCTCCGGCAGCCCCGCCTGAATCAGCTCGCCCCGCCGAATCCCCAGGTGCTCGTAGGTCGCCTGCAGGTCGCGGTTCGAGAGCAAGGCCACCTGCACCGCATCCGTCATCGTCAGCGGCCCCTCCAGCCGCTCGGCCACGTACGCCTGCACCCGCCGGTCCGCCTCCACCCCCCGGCTCCACGCCAGGTCATACCCGGTCCGCTCGCCGGTATCGCTCCGCACGTGATCGAATCCCGTGCCCGGGCTGCTGCAGCCACCGATCCACAGCGGGGCTGCCACCAACATCGCCAGGGGGATCACACGCCGCCGCATCACTTGCCCTCCATCGCCGGGCCGTCGCCGGGGTCGGCGGGGTCTTCTTCACCTTCCTGCACCGGCGTCGCCCCCGGAAGCTCCCGCTCGCCCGCCTTCCGAATCACGCCCCCCGGGCCATAACCTTTGGGCAGCCGGCGGCCCTCAAACGCATCGTCCATCTTCGGCAGGATCGGCTGCGGATCAACCCGCATCACGTGCGTCGGCAGCACCGGCGTCGCCTCTATCCCCAGCATCCCCACCTCCACCGGCGGCGGACCCACCGGCCCATCGGCCGCCGCCGGATTCGACGCCGCCAGCGCGTCGTCGATGATCACCTGCGGGTCGGTGCAGCCGACTCCAAATAGCACCGCCGCCGCCAGCCCGCACCGGCTCGCGATCGAAATACGTGGGGGGAGTATGTGCTTCATAGAGGTTTCCGGGCCAGCGATCGTCGAGCAGATTGCCGTCAACTACAAAACAAGCCGATCTCTCCGACGAAGATCGAGTCAGAGCAGATGCAAAGCGAGCATCACCGCCGCCATCGTCGCCATCGTTAGGTCTTCGACGAGCGTGACTTTGGTCATCGGCAGGTTCAACGCCGTCCCCAGGCAGGCACAACGGATCGACCGCTTGTCCAGCAGCACCCGCAGCACGCCAACGGCCCCGACCGCCATCACCACCAGCGTGACCGCGTTCACCACCACCGGCCAGGCGTCGACCAAGTAGGCGATGCCCAGCCCCAGCTCGATGAACGGATACGCCCACGCATACCCCTTCGAGCGGCGGGCAAACAGGTCATACCCCCGGTAGGTGTCCACGAAGCCCCGCAGGTCCAGCAGCTTGAAAAACGAAAACACGAGGAAGAAGCCGGCCATGAAGTGCCGCATCATCGGCATCACTTCCCACCGGCCCGTCGTCGCGGCGATCAATAACACCACGCCCAGTAGATACCCGACGATCAGAAACAGCGGACACAGGTTCTCTGGCGGCTCGCCTCCCCCGGAGGCTGAGCCCGATGAGGAAGCCGAGGGCGAAGCGGTCGGCGTCGCAGCCTCGGCCAGGCGGTAATCGCCCTTCTCCGACAGCGCATCATTCATGCGCCCGGTGGCGACGTGGTGCTCCATCGTCACCTTCGCCTGAGGCGGATCGAGATCGACCTCGGCGGCGGTCACGCCGTCCACGCCCCGCAGCGCCTCCCGCACCTTGGCGGTGCAGGAGGCGCAGTGCATGCCTTCGATGGTGTAGGTGTGTTTCATGGTGGACCTGTCAATTGACCAGAGCCTGTGAGTGGGTTCAGGCCGCCATCGCCCGGCAGGCGTCGGCACACTTGCGGCAACTCTCGGCACACCGCTGGCAGTGATCGTGGTCGTGCTCCTCGCACTGACTCGCACACCAGTCGCAGACCTCCGCGCACAGCTTGCACGCCCGGGCGGCAAAGTCGCTGCCCATCGCCTGCAACTGGGCGCACAGCCGACACACGGCCGCACACTCCGCGCAGCAGCGCGGACAGGCGTTGTCGCTGCCCTTGCCCGCCATCTGCGCCAGGCAGTCGTCGCAGTCGGTCGCACACTTGAGGCAGGCTTCGATACAGTCGGATCGGTTCATCTTGAAACTCCTGATGCGGGGATACAATCGGCGACCCGATCGGTCGCCGGCCGCGACGATTCGTCGGACGGCAACATACCCTAGGGGGGTACCTATCCAGAGTCCACCGCCCATGGCAAAAAAGAAGAAAAAAACATCCACCTCGACAACGCCCCGCCATTCCCACGGCACCGACCCGGACCTCAAGGCGTCGAACCTCAACCGCCTCCGCCGCATCGAGGGCCAAATCCGCGGCCTGCACCAGATGGTCGAGGACGACCGCTACTGCGCCGACATCATCACCCAGCTCGCCGCCGTCCACAAAGCCCTCCGCGCCGTCGGCCGCCAGGTCATGCACAACCACCTCAAGCACTGCGCCACCCACGCCATCAAGTCCGGCGACGCCGAAGCCGACGCCATGTACAAAGAACTCCTCGACCTCATGGACAAAAACGCCGGGTGAGACAACGCCCCGGGACCCCCCCCAGCTACCCGCCGGTGGTTTTGGTGGGGCAGGCATCGTGCGTACCGGTGGCCCGAAGGGCTTAGTCGATCACCGACTACTTCGGGCTGCGCTCGAACGACAGCCAGCATGCCCGACCCACCGACCCACCGACACCCCCAACAACCGATGGCCGGGTGCTGTCGCCTGCCGCTTTATGCAGACCTCCGCCCTGAGTAGGGGTCGTGGCCTGTGTGCAAGGTCATGCAGATCACGGCACCCGGCCTTCCCTAAGCCTCAGCCCTAGTTACCCGCCGACAAATTCAGCGTGTAAAATCTACAACTATGAGCGAAATGACTGCAGACGATAGAAGGGCGCACTTGTTCTGGACCCAACCAGAGGGGACGCCCCCGCAGGAGATGCGGGACCATCTTGCGGCGTTCTGTGAAAACCCATCCATTTTGAACTTCTCCATTGGCCTGCACGATTATGAGGCGTCCGAGGTAAGCTGGAACGACAAGCAAGGTGCTTTCACCTGTTCGGTTTTTAGGGTACGTGCGAACAACCTCCCACCGACTTTGAGTGCAACCGAGGGGATCAAGTCGCTGGAGATACAAGACGACACCAACTTGGGAGAGCCGATGGTGTTCGCCTATTATCCCGACCTTGAAGTCTCCATCGTGCTATATAACCACGATGGACCGCGGCATTCCACCATCCGTTCGATCCTGAATCAGGTCGGCCATGACGGCCCGGTCATCATGTCGCCGGTGTTGCGAGAAGACATGATGCAGCGGCTCGATGACGCGAAGATTTTTCGCTCCATTGAACACTCGCTTCAATCACCAACGCATCGGCAAGAGCTACAAGCCGCCGGATCGTCAGTAGGCTATGCCTTGTCCATGCTCGGTGATGTCAACGGCGTTAATATCAACGTCAAGATCACGATGGGGCAAGAAAGAGGATCACTCGCAGATACCGTCAAGAGTACAGCGATGAAGCTCGCTGAATACGACGACACTGACCTCGGCACACTCAAAGTCAAGGCTGCATCGGATGAAGAATCGACCGCTGAAACACTTGATCTTCTCAATGCCCGGATCGTCCGCGAGTTCTCCGTGAGGGCAAACGGTCGGGAGATGGACCGTACTCATTGCGGCTCGCAACTTCGATCCCTGTTTGCTTCGGTCAGGAGCATCATTGAAAGCCAGAGGAAAGCTGGTAGCAACGGTGACGGATAAACTGCCATCACTTTCGCGGTTCGGCCGCCTACGCCGGTGGTGTCGCCGGCATCGGCTCGGTCTGCGTTTAGAGGCTTGGTACCCGCGCTTGCTGGCGATTGTTGCGGGGGTGGTTATTTGGCGGACTGACCTGTCAGAAGCCCATGTTGGGACGCTTATCGCGGATATTCTGCCGATCGCCGTCACCTTGGCCACGGTGCTTGCTGGATTCCAAGCGACTGCACAATCCGTGCTGGTCGCTTTAATCGACTCGGCCGCGTGGAAATACCTGCAACGCATTGAACATGATCAACGGCTGGTGGATTACCACTGGGAGTCGATCCTGTCTTTGCTGTTGTTTATCACCCTGTCTTTGGCGGTGTTGATCGCCAAGGCAGTTAGTGTTCAAGTCGCGTCCTTCACGTCGCTGCTGCCTGCTGCATTCGGCGGCTTACTTATTCACTCGGGCCTCTGCTGCTTCCGAATCATGCGGCTGATGGTGTACCTGCTCAAGCACAAGGACGCCGGGTAATGATTGGCAGCAGGTATGGTGCGGTGAGTCTCCGAACCTCGCCGCGTTGAGGTGAAGAACGAGTGTGGTGAGGTATGCCAAGCCTCACCCCAACCTACTAGAGGTATCGAGCCGGGGAGAAGTTGTGTTGCGGGAAACGGGAATTCGGGCGGGGATGGGAGCCGTGTTAACGGCGGGTGGTAGTTGGCACGCGTTGCAGGGTGAGGCGTTTGGCGAGGTAGAAGAGGATGGGGTAGAGGAGTAGTTCGAGGAGGAAGCTGGTGGCGAGGCCGCCGATCATGGGGGCGGCGAGGCGGCGCATGGTGTCGGCCCCGGCACCGTCCGCCCACATGAGGGGGAGGAGGCCGGCGAAGGTGGTGACGACGGTCATGGTCTTAGGGCGGATGCGCTGGACCGCGCCGTCGTGGACGGCTTTGAATAAGTCGGCGGGAGTGTTGAGGCGACCGTCGGATCGGAAGCGGTCATAGCTGTTGTCGAGGTAGAGGAGCATGACTAGGCCAGTCTCGGCGTCGAGCCCGGCCAAGGCGATGATGCCGACCCACACAGCGATCGACATCTCGTAGTCGAGCCACCAGACGAGCCAGAGCCCGCCGACGAGGGAAAAGGGGACGGCCAGCAGCACGATCCCCACGCGGAGCCAGGAGCGGGTGGCGGCGTAGAGCAAGAGGAGGATGATGACGCCGGCGAGTGCCCCGGCGGCGAGGAGGCGGGGGCGGGCTTCTTCAAGGTGTTCGAACTGGCCGGACCAGGCGAGGGAGTAGCCCGGCGGAAGATCGACCTGCTGTTGCACGACCTGCTGGGCTCGGGCGACGTAGGTGCCCAGGTCGATGCCCTGGATGTCGACGAACACCCACGCGGTGCAGCGGGCGTTTTCGCTCTTGATCATCGGCGGGCCTGTGGTGATGCGGATGTCGGCGAGCTGGCCCAACGGCAATGCTTGAAAGTTGCCTTGCATGTCCTGGTACGTCACGAGCAGGTCTTGCAGCTTCCGGGGGGTGTCTCTGAGGCCCCGGGGGTAGCGGACATTGATGGGATAACGTTCGAGGCCCTCGACGGTGGTGTCTATGGTCATGCCGCCGACGGCGGACATGATCACGTCCTGCACGTCGCCCACGCTCAGGCCGTCGTATCGCGCGATGGCGTCGCGGTCGGGGGCGATGTCGAGGTAGCGGCCGCCGACGGTCTTGTCGGCGAAGGCGGAGGCGGTGAAGCGGGCAGTGGCGGGGTCGGTGCGGAGCGCGAGGCTGACCTCTTCGGCCAGGTCGGCGAGCACGGCCAGGTCTTCGCCCATGAGTTTGACGCCGACGGGGGTCTTGATGCCGGTGGAGAGCATGTCGAGTCGGGTCTTGATGGGCATGGTCCAGGCGTTGGCGACCCCCGGAAGTTGAATCGCGTCGTTGAGGCCGGGGATGGTGATGTCGCGGTCGGTGGTGTTTCCGGGGGCGGAGGCGGGGATGGTGTAGCCGTAGACGAGTTCATCCTGCGTGATGGGGCGGGTGTCGTCGAGGAAAAGGCCGGGCAACCACGTCACCCAGTCCGGCCAGTCTGTATAGAAGCGTTCGATGGGAACGTTCCGCCACTTCGCCGGGTCGCGATGGAGGGTGATTGTGGTTTCGATCATGGTCAGCGGCGCGGGGTCGGTGGCGGTCGCGGCCCGGCCGATCTTGCCGAAGATGGTGTCCACTTCGGGGAACTGCGCGATGAGCTTGTCGGTTTGCTGGAGGATTTCGCGGGCCTTGGTGATCGACAGCCCCGGATCGGTGGTGGGCATGTAAAGCAGGTCGCCCTCTTCGAGCGGGGGCATGAACTCGCTGCCGAGCTGCGACCAGGGGTAGAGCGTCGAAGCGAGCAGCCCCGCGGCGAGCAGGAGGGTGATCAACTTGAACCGCATGACCAGCGCGAAGGCGGGGTCATAGAGGCGTTGGAGGAAGCGGCTGATGGGGTTGTGCTTTTCGGAAACAATCCGCTGGGGCAGGAGCACGATGGCGCTGAGGATCGCGTAGCCGAAGACGAGCCACCAACGCCACGCCTGGAAGTCGCCGAGGGGGACCAGCGCAAACAGCAGGGCGGGGACCACGATCAACAACGCCAGTGGCAACCAATGTCGCAGGACGCGGTGAGAACGCGCGGTGGGCACGCCGATCACCCGCTCCCGGATGAAGTAGATCATGAGCACCGGGATCAGCGTGACGGCCAACACCGCCCCGGCGGCGATGGCCAGGGTCTTGGTGACGGCCAGCGGCGTGAACAGCCGGCCCGACTGCCCGGGCAGCACGAAGATCGGCAGGAAGCTGACGGTGATGATCAGCAGGGAAAAAAAGAGGGTGGGGCCGACTTCCTTGGCCGCCGCGGCCAGGGCCTCGACCCGCTCACTGCCCTCCGCAGACCGACCCGTCCGCTCGCGGTACTCCTCCAGGTGCTTGTGGGCGTTCTCCACCATCACGATCGACGAGTCGACCATGACGCCGATGGAGATGGCGATCCCGCCGAGGGACATGATGTTGGCGTTCACGCCCGTCGCCCACATGATGAGGATCGACGTGAGTACCCCGGCCGGCAGGACGCACGCGGCGACGAGGGCCGAGCGGGCGTGCAGCAGGAACAGCAGCGTGACCAGCGAGACGACCAGGATTTCCTCGGCCAGCGTTTCGCTGACGGTGTGGACCGCCCGTTCGATCAGGTCGCTGCGGTCGTAAGCAACCTCGATGGCAACGCCCGGCGGCAGGCCCTGCTCCAGGTCGGCGAGCTTGTCCTTGACGCGGTCGATGACGAGGCGGGCGTTCTCGCCGAATCGCATGACGATGGTGCCGCCGACGACTTCGCCCTGTCCGTTCCACTCGGCGATGCCGCGGCGGATGTCGGGGCCGGTCTGGACCGTGGCCACGTCGGCAAGGGTAATGGGCGAACCATCGGGTGTGGCGGCGAGGCCGATACGGCGGAGGTCGGCGAGCACGGCCTCAGTGCGATCCGCCTCGGCACTTCCGGTGCCCAGGTACCCCAGCCCGCGGACCATGTACTCGGTCTCGCTCTGCTCGATGACCCGGCCGCCCACATCCACGTTCGCCCGCTTGATCGCGCGCGACACCGCGGACAGCGGCAAGTCGTACGCTTGCAGCTTCACCGGGTCGACGGTGACCTGGTACTGCTTGACGAACCCGCCGACGGGGGCGACCTCGCTCACGCCGTCGACGGCGGTGAGTTCGTAGCGCAGGTACCAGTCCTGCAGTGAGCGGAGGCCGGCGAGATCGACGCCCGGAAGTTCAAGCGGTTCGCCACTGAGGGGGCACGTCTCGCGGTCGGGGAAGATGCGGCGATGCGCCAGCCGGTCGCGGATCGCTTCGGGGGCATCTTCCCGATCCGCGTACCACGCATCTTCGCTTCCAAGAGCACTTCCGGGGGCGCTTCCGGGGGCGGGGTCGTGCCACAGCCCATCCGGGTGCTCCGAGCAATACCGCCCGGTCGTCAGCACGTACTGAAACACCCACCCCACCCCCGTCGCGTCCGGCCCCAGCTGCGGGTTGATCCCCTCCGGCAATCTGCCCTGCAAGGTGGATAGTTGTTCGAGCACACGGCTTCGAGCCCAGTACAGGTCGGTCCCGTCGTCGAAGAGGATGTAGACGAACGACGTGCCGAACATCGAGTAGCCGCGCACCGTCTCGGCACCGGGCACCGCGAGCATGGCAGTGGTCAGCGGGTACGTCACCTGGTCCTCGACGATGCCGGGGGCCTGGCCGGGGTACTCGGTGCGGATCACCACCTGCACGTCCGAGAGGTCGGGGATCGCGTCGATGGTGATCCGCTGGGTCGCCCAAACGCCGGCGGCGACGACGATGCCTGCCAGCAGCAGCACCAGCAGGCGGTTGCGGACGCAGAGTTCGATAAGGCGGCCGATCAAGGGGGGGCTCCTCTGGAGGGTGGTGAACTGCTCAATGGCGGTGCGGGCCGCTGGGCCCGCGCCGCCGGGTTGGTATTAGTGATCGTGGCCGTCGGCCTCGTCCTTCTTCTCACCCTTGACGATGCGGGTGAACTCGCCGCAGCGCAGCATCTTCTGGCCCATGTACGGATTTACGACTTCTTCGCCGGTCTGGAGCCACGAGGCCTTGGCCATCGGGCAGTGGGCGACGCGGAGCGTCTCGGCCGCCTCATCGCTCGGGGCGGCGGCCCGCGTCAGAGCGATCATGGCCTTGGACACCGGCTTGAACGCCTCGCGGGCCGCGGCGAGGTCGGCGGGGCCTTCCCCTTCCACGTGAGCCGCGTTGCTCACCGCCGTGACCAGCTCCTTGAGCCGCTCGTTCTCGGTCTCGGCCAAGGCATGGGCCCGGGAGTGGACGATCTCCATCTGCTCGGCCACGCCTTCGAGGGTGTCGTCGGCGAGCTTCTGCTGCACGGCGAGGTAGGCCGTGGTCATCGCATCCACCCGCTGCTGTTGCTCCTCGTCGAGCCGGATCGGCTGGACCTTCTCGGCGTGCTCCGCGTCATCGGCCATCGGCATCATGCGGCCGCGCATACCGCCCATGCCGCTCATGCCGCCCATGGGGCAGCAGCTCATGCCGCCGCCGTTCGCGGGCTGTGTCGAGGGGGCATCTTCGGCGAGGGCGAACCCGCCGAAGCCGAGGGCGGCGACGGTCGAGCCGGCAGCGAGGGTGGTGAGGAAGCGTTTCATTGGAATCATCCTTTCGAAGGGTGTGATTGCGAACTACGAGTTCGCGGTAAATGGCGGCCGGAACGCCCGGCCGCTTCGGGTCGTGGTTAATGCGAGTGACCGCTGTGGCCATCATCCCTGGCGGGTGCGGTCGCGTCGGGCTGCGGTTGGGGGGTCGTGATGGCGGGATCGGTGATGTCACCGCCGGAAGCGGCACCTTGATGGTGGTCAGCGGTTTCAGACTCTGAACTATGGCTGCCGTGATCGTGGTCCTCGGCCCGGGCTCCGGTTCCACGCTCGGTGTGATGGCCGGAATCATCGCCATCGTGGTGACCGCCTTCACCCCCGGCTCCGGCCGGCGACACTCCCCCGTGCTCATCTGCGTGACCGTGCGCATCACCGCCGGCCTCGCCGCCGCCGCCGTGCTCGTGGCCGGAGTGGTCGCCGGAGCCGAACACCAGGCCCTGGCCATAGGTCATCGAGCCACCGAGGTCGCCCTGAATCATGACCGCCGCTAGGAGCGCA
Organism: Phycisphaeraceae bacterium; assembly: GCA_965214155.1. Classification (GTDB taxonomy): domain Bacteria; phylum Planctomycetota; class Phycisphaerae; order Phycisphaerales; family Phycisphaeraceae; genus Algisphaera. The sequence continues at coordinate 45,137 of CBDCBB010000006.1, read as the reverse complement.
GCCGCGACGATGCCGTAGCCCCAGCCCGGCCCCCGCTCCCGCCGCGCCAGCCAGCCCCGCCACAGCGCCAAGGCGACAATCGCCACGGCAAGGCTGATGCCCAGCCACTGGTGGTACTGCATCTGCCAGTGTCCGCCGTGGTCACCGGAGGTCATCCACAGCCAGCCGAACAGCGCGGTGAACGGCGTAAGGATTGCCCCGAGCAGCAGCGTCCACCAGCCCGTCGCCCGAAGGCCGGGCTTATTGCACCAGGCCCCGAGCAGGTCCGCCCCGAACGAGGCCGGGATCAGCGCGACCGTGAAGTGCACTAGGATCGGGTGCAGCGGCGGAAGGCCGGCCTGCGCTTCGCCCCCGCCGTGACCATCGGCGGCGAGGGTCAGAAAACCATCCGCGACGATATAGGGATCGATTAACATGGCGTGGGTTCTTCCGGGGTTTCAGGGTTTGTGAATAGGGTTGCTGCCGGCACCCGATGCGCCGGCGAGCGGCAGGGTCTGGGTGATCTCGCCGCAGGTGAGCATCGCGGGGTCGTAGGGGTTGCGGATCGCCTCGCCGGTCTGCAGCCACGGCCGCTCGACCATCGGGCAGTAAGCCGCGGCGAGGGGGCCGCCGCCGGGCAGCGATGGCGGGATGTGCCGCACGACCGCCTCGACCGTCGCGGTCAGCGGGACGAACGCATTGCGGAACGCGGCCAAGTCGCCGGCTTCCATCGCTTGATGGGCAGGGCCGGCGATGGCCTCGACCACCGGCGGCATGGCGTCGGCGTGAGCCAACCGCACCATCTCGTCCAGCGGCCGCTTGGCCGCGGCAAGGTCGCTCCGCGTTAACGCCTCCTGAATATCGAGGTACGCCCGAGTTATGGCGGTGGAGGCGTCCCGCACCTCGGCGGGAACGTCGTCGAGCACCACCGCGTCGTCCGCACCTCCTGCCCCCGGCGCGGGAACGCTCGCGGTTTCTCCGGTACTTCCGGGGGCGGGGGCGGCTTCCGAGGGGGCCATCATCTTCGCCAGCGACTCGCGCAACCGGCTCTCGCTGTCCAGCAGGAATTGGCCGCTAATGACGACCTGCTCGCCCGGCTCCAGGCCCGAAAGCACCTGCACCCGATCGTCATCCACGCTCACCCCCAGTTCCAACTCCCGTGGCTCAAACCGGCCCCGGCCGAGGCTGACGAACGCCACCTGCCGCTCTCCGGTGTCGATCACCGCCGACCGAGGCACCAGCACCCCCCCGGAAGTCTCCCCTTCATCCATCGTCGTCGCAGGTGACCCCGCGATCCGTACCGTCGCGAACATCCCCGGCTTCAGTACCCCCTCCGGGTTGTCGAACACCAGCCGCACACGCACCTCCCGGCTCCCCTGCTCCAGCGTCGGGTAGATGAAATCCACCACCCCCTCAAACTCCCGCCCCGGCAGGTAATCCAGCGTCATCGTGGCCGCCGCCCCCTCCTGCAGGAACGGAAGCTGCTGCTCGTACACCGTCGCCTGCACCCACACCCGGCTCAAGTCCGCCAGCGTGTACACCGGCATCCCCGGGTCGATCCGCATCCCCTCGTTCGCGTGCTTCTGCGTGACCACCCCGGTGAACGGGCTGGCAACCGTCACCGCCTTCCGCGGCTCTTCCCGCTCCTCCAAGTCCGCGATTTGCTGCTCCGAGAGGTCGAAGTACCGCAGCCGCTGCCGCGCCGCGTCCAGCAAGTCCGTAGCCGCGGATGTCAATCCGCCGGCTGAGTCCGCCGAATCAGCGGTGGGGTCCTCTCGACGTACAGCCGCCAGATACTCCTCCTGCGCCGCATACAACTGCGGCGAGTACACGCTGAACAGCGGGTCGCCCGCCTCAACCCGCTCGCCCTCGGTGTCCACGAACAACTCCTCGATCCACCCGTCGATCTTCGTATTGATCGTGCGGACGCCCGTCTCGTCGACCGTCACCCGCCCCACCGTGCGGATCGTCTGCGTCAGCGAGCCGGTCACTACCGCCTTCGTCCGCACCCCCATGTTCTGCACCACCGTCGGATCGATCGCCAACTCCCCCGTCAGCTTCGACGCGTCGATCGGCTCCAGCTTCATTCCGCAGATCGGACAGTTGCCCGGCTCGGTCGTGATGATCCACGGATGCATCCCCGACTGATACAACTGCACCCCCCCGGAAGCGCCCCCGCCCCCGGAAGTACCCCCGGAAGTTGCCCCTCCATCGGCTTCGTCGCCCGGCGAGTCGGGCGTGATAACCCACCAAATCCCGAGACCCGCCGCAATGAGGAGGGCTCCCCCCAGAATCGCCGTCGGCCATACCCATCGCCGCTTCCGCGACGCGGCGGCAGGCTGATCGATTGGCTTCGGAGTTTCCTCGGCCGCGGCTGCCGTCTGATTCGAGTGATCGATCTCATTCATGGTTGCACCTCATTGGTGGTTTGGGTTTCCGATCCGCGTCCATCCGCGTTGCTCCGCGGCCGAAACTCTTCCGCGTCAACCCCCACCGCCCGCCGCAGGTCGGCGGTCGCCTGCTGCCACATCGCCTCGTTGCGGTACCGCATCTGCTCGAACTGCAGCAGCCGACGCCAACTCTCGATCAGGCCGGTGAACTCGCCCTCGCCGGCCCGGTACGCACTCAGCGCCGCCTCCACCGTCTGCTCGGCCTGGGGGATCACCGTCTCCCGCAGCAGCACCACGTTGGCGTGGTTCGCACGCACCCGCTCGAACGCATCCCGCACCTCGAACGCCACCTCGTCGTCCGTCGCCCGCAGCCGGGCGATCGACTGCTGCAGCCCGCGGTACGCCTCCCGCTCCGCGGCGTCGTATTTCTCGCCCCAGATCGGCAGATTGATGCCGAAGCTCAGCCACCACTGATCGTCCCCGTTGGCCATGACCGCCAGCCCCTCGTCGTCGACCGCGGCGTAGTTCACCCCGACGGTCAGGTCCGGCACGCGGTTGAGCCGGGCCAGCCGCATCCGCTGCCGATCCTGCTCGATCCGCTCATGCAGCCCCGCCAGCCGCGGGTTCCGCTCCGCCGCCGCCGCGAGCAGGTCGTCGAGTTCCTCCCGCATCGCCCCCACCTCCAGCGCCACCGGCTCGGGCAGCGGGCGGCCCACCGGCCGGCCCATCAGCCGGTTCAGCATCGCCTCCGCCCCCGCCCTGTCCGCCGCCAGCGTGTTCAATTCCTGATCCACCGCCGCCATCTCCAGCCCCGCCCGCAGCACGTCCTGCTGCTCCGCCGTCCCCGCCCGATACCCCGCCAGCGCCGCCTCCCGCAGCTGCTCCAGCAGCCCCCGGCTCTCCCGCGTCACCCGCAGCGACCGTTCCGCCGCGTAGAACGACCCATACGCCCGCAGCGTCTGCGACCGCACCTCCAGGATTACGTCCTCCAGCTCCGCCCGTGCCACCGCCACGTCCTGCCGGGCGATGTCGCCCCGCGCCTCCAGCTTCCCCGGCCAGGGAAGCCGCTGGCTCACCCCCGCCATCAGCCCCACCTGCCCCGCCGCCGTCTCGGCCATCTCCCCCACCGGCGAGACGCTCAGCATCGGGTCGTCCAACGCCGTCACCTGCGGCAGCCGCGCCTCCAGCCGCTCGACGTTCCGCCTCGCCGCCAACACCCGCGGGTTCCGCCGCACCGCCGCCGCCACGAACGCTTCCACGCCCTCGGATTCATCGAATCGAACGCTGTCGTCTTCCTTCTGAGGCGTGGTGTGCTCTCCCGCCCACCGCTCGGCTGGCCGGCGATCGTCTGCGGAGACTCCAAGCGTGGTCCACCGATCCAGCCCCGCCTGCTCCAGCGGTGACGAACAGCCGGGCAGAAGCAACAACATCGTCGCCACTAATCCAACACCCAACCGCGGCAGGCTGACCGCTGCAGATCGCACTGCGGAATGGGTCACGCCCGGATTGCACCGCAGCCGGCACCGCTTGGTGAAGTCGTTTCGTTGGTAAAGCATTCTGATCTCTCAATGGGCGATCAATACAACGGCAGCTCGTGTCGAGTCACCCGCTGCCACAGCCGGGGAACGGTGATGCGCGGCACTTCCTCGCCACGTAATCGCAGCGGGAGACTTGTTAGATTTGCGGGTTTGGGCATGTGGATTGCCCCGCTTTTTCAAGCTGGAACAACACACCCATCCAGAGCCGCCAGAACGGCGACCTTTGTTGGGAATCTACACCAGAAGCAGCACGTGTTGCGCGCGGAGCGAGCGCAGCTTCTCCCCCGGCGGCCGATTGACCGCAGCTGGCCGAACGTCCGCGAGGTTCGGCCGATCCATCAGGACCCAATAACCACTCGAAACCGAATCCGCCGCGGCCCACGAACCGGCAACCGCCCCCTCGGGCAGGGTCAGCCGCAAGGCATCCTCGACCACCCGCTCATCCGCGGGGCAATCCCCACAATCACACGACTCCGCCGGTACCCCCGGAAGCCCCGGCACCCCCGGAAGCTCCGAACTCACTAGAGATTCTGTCCGGAGTTCAACCGTTTGGGCTCCGTCTTCCCCTCCGGTTTCCGCCTCACGATGACAGGCTGGCACCTCGACAAGGCAGCCGAACGCATCGGCATCACCCGCCGATTGCGAACGATCACTACCGTAAGCCCCCGCTCCCGCGAGACAACAACACAGTAGCGGTGCCTGCAGCCCGAGGGCCGCAACAAGCAACCACGAGATGAGTCGATCGATGGCCATCGGCACCATCATCCTAGGAACCCCCGGAGGGTATGTCCAGGAGAAACGTCAATGAGTACTTGCAGTCTGCTAATCAACCAGGATTCGCCCGCTAGACAAGCGGTTCTGACATCTTCACCTGATCAGAATCCGTCGAGAACTCCTGCTTCCCCCGGTCAGAATCATTCGGCTTTGATCAGTCAGAACGTATACCGCACGCCTCCACTACCGCCACAATCGCCCGATCTGGCGGACGATCGCACACCCGGCACCACGTCAAAAACTCAAACAACTCGACCGCGCGGTGGGCGGTCTCGATCTTCGCAACCGAAGCTTGAGATAGACCCATCCGCTCTGCAAACTGCCGCTGGGTGAGACCGGCGTCATTCCGCCACGAGGCGAGCAACCGAGCGAGGGGCTGGTACTCCTTCCGATGCTGAGACCGAGGTTGTCGCGACCGTCCAGATTCCATCTTGGAATCACGCTAAGTTGACCCGCCTCTGATTCGTATTTAGAATCAGGCCGTGCCCGGCCGGGAGCTGCCCCGGATTCGCCGCGGTCATTCTTGCTCTTGTCACCGTGCGTGAGAACCCACTCATGCCGCGGTGCTGTCGTTCGCACCTCATTAGGAGTCGTCTCGTGAAGCTCGTCGCGAAAATGGTAGCTGCATTGTTGCTGGGAATCGGTATTTTTGGGCTGGTCATCTACGGCGTCATTGTCGCGGATCGACTCGCAGCAAGTGAAGCACCCGGGTGGGACGCTGGCACCGGCTTTTCCGTTGCGCTGGTGTCGCTTTGCGTCGGATACGGCATCAGTCAATGGGCGAAAGGAGATAAGGGAGGTGCTGCATGAGTCGCGTGACTTCGGTCATGTCCCCCCGTCGGCGAGTATGTGGGTAGCTGCCGGACCGAAGTTGTTCATATTGATCTCCGTACAAGTTGTCTAGATGGATAACGGACCGAACCGCATATCGGTGATGAGTCAGAATTGACAGCCGGACAGATCGTGCCTAGCTTTCTGCCGTGCCAACGCCTTTACGTCAACTCATCACGGGAATGCTGCTCGCGGCGGTGGGGCTAGTGGGTACGTTGCCCGCCGGTCTGGTGGTGTGGTGCGAAGGGGCCGACCATCGGGGGATCGAGTTGGCCGATGCGGGCTTGCATTGTGACGCGGATGCTTTGGAGTCGTTTGCGGCTTCGGACAAGAACGAGTCGCTGTCAGTCATGAAATTGACAGCGCAGCAGGGCGACAGCTGCGTGGACACGGCCGTGGCGTCGGTCGCGGATGAGACGGTCCCGCGGATTGATCGGGGTATCGTTGATCCCGCGGTATTGGGGCCGGGCGTGGCGGTGTTGCTTTTTGATTTCTCTTGGAGCGGAGAGCTTCCGGGAGCCGTGACGGATCGTCACGGCGGTCTCACTTTCAACCAGCATCTCCTGGATCGGGCGGCGGTGGTGCAATCCACCGTGCTGCGGGTGTAGCAAGAGGTTCTGACACGTTCTGTGTCGTGGGGTCGGCGTGATACGCGACCCCTTGAAGCCCTTGTTACCGGCGGGCTCACCCCCGCGTTTTCAATCTGGAGTTTTGACATGCACCCGAGGTGCTTTTGGGTTGCGCTAAGCACGGCGGCGGTGCTATCCGGCTGTTCTTCCGGGCCGTTGGATGATGATTCGTATCAGTCGCTGACGCCTCCCCCGGGATCATTGGCCGCTGAGTATGAACTGCTCCGACCACGGTTGGTGGACGGCGAGGCGGAGCGGGATCGACGCTCTGCAGCACCGGATGTGACAGGCCGGCTGTCGCTGCGCGAGGCCCTGGCGGCGGCGTTGATGCGCAGCCCAACGCTGGTCGGCTTCGGCTACGAGGTGCGGGCGGCCGAGGCGCGGGTGCTGCAGGCGGGGCTGCTGCCGAACCCCGAGCTGGAGGCGGAAGTCGAGAACGTGACGGGCAGCGGGGACCTCGACGACGGCGACGGGGCCGAGACGACGGCCCTGATCAGCCAGCTCTTCCAACTCGGCGGAGACCGCCGTGCTCGGCAACGGGTGGCGTCGGCGGAGCGGAACCTGGCGGAGTGGGCGTACGAGGCGCAGCGGATCGGCGTGGTGTCGGACGTGTCTAGTCGGTACTACCGCCTGCTGGCCGTGCAGGGCGGCCTTGAACTGGCACGGGAGACGGAGACGCTGGCGGACGAACTGTTCGAATCGGTCACGCGGCAGATCGAGGCGGGCGAGGTGGCCGGGGTGGAGCGGTACCGGGCGGAGGTGGCTCTCGCCCGCGTGCGGCTGCAGACGCGGCGGCTGGAGCGGGAACTATCGTCGGCCCGGCACCTGCTCGCTGCGACATGGGGCTCAACCGATCCGGCTTTCACCGAGGCATCCGGCGAATTGGGTGAGCTGGACGAGCTGCCCGAGCGAGGTCGGATGCTGGCGGCGGTGGTGGACAGTCCGGACCTGGCGCGGTTTGCCGCGGAGGTGGCGCGGCAGCGGGCGGGGATCGACTTGGCCAAGGCCGAGGGCGTGCCGGACCTGACGCTGGCGGCGGGGGCGAAGTACCTCCGCGAGAGCGACGACGTGGGGCTGGTGGTTGGGGCGGGCATCCCGCTGCCGCTGTTCGACCGCAACCAGGGCAACGTGGCGGCGGCAAGGGCGGAACTGGCCCAAACGCTGACGCAGCAGCGGGCGGCGGAGGTGGTGGCGCGGACCGCGGTGGCGGTGGCCTACGAGGAGCTGGCCGCGGCGTACGAGGCGGCGGCATCTCTGCGGGACGAGCTGATCCCCGCCGCCGAGCGGAGTTATGAGGCTGTTCAAGAGGCGTTCACGCAGGGGCAGGTCAGCACGCTGGAGGTGCTTGACGCCCAGCGGACGCTGATCGAACTCAAGCAGGAACAGCTCGATGCGCTGGCGGCCTACCGCGGCGCGACGGCGGAGGCCGAAGGCCTAATCGCCCGGCCGCTCTCGTCGCTCGGCGGTGCCGTGGACGCAGACGGCATCAATGTCAGCCCCGGCCCCCACGAGGAGGCCCAGTCGACGCTTGGCCTGCCGGACCTGTCGCAGCCCACACCCGATGGCGGGGCAGCCGTGGAAGAAACACCCGCCGCCCCCGCCCCCGGAAGCCCACTCGAATAACCCCGACTCGGAGAACACCCCATGACGATGACGAAAATCCTGATTGCCCCCCTGATGCTGGCCGCGGCCTTGCTGCTGAGCGGCTGCGGCGACGCGGCCGAGAGCGGCGACGACCACACCGGCCACGACCACGGGCCAAACGAATCCGCAGCGGAGCAGCGCGGCGGCGATGAGCACGGCAACGAAGACGGCCACGATGACCACGGTGACGAAGACGGCCATGAGGGCCACGACGATCACGAGGGTGAGGGGGCCGTCCGCCTCACCCCCAAGCAGATGGAGGAGTTCGACATTGAGGTTCGGGAGGCGTCGGCGGGAACGGTAGAACAGAGCCTCCGCCTGCCCGGCGAGGTGATGCACAACCCCAACCAGGTCGCCCATGTCACACCCCGGGTTCCCGGTGTGGTGAGGGAGGTGATGAAGCAGGTGGGCGACGAGGTGCAGGCCGGCGACGTGCTGGCGACCATCGAGTCGGCGGAGCTGGCCGAGTCGAAATCGGACTACCTCGCCCGGCGGGTCGAGCGGGACCTGGCACAGGTCGACCTGGAGCGGGCGCAGACGATCTCGCAGAACACCCAACGGGTGCTCGACAAGCTGGCGGAGCAGCCGGATGCCGAGGCGCTGGAGCAGTTTGAGGGCCTGGACATCGGCGAGAACCGCCGCGAGTTGCTCGGCGGTTACGCGGCGCTGCTGGCCACCCGGGCCACGGCCAATCGTCTGGAGCGGCTGTATGACCAGGAGATAACCAGCGAAGCCGCCTACCTCGAAGCCCGCAGCGAGTTGGAACAGGCGTCGGCCGAGTACGCCTCGGCCCGCGATGCGATTACCTACGCCAACCAGCGGAACCTGCAGGAGCGGCAGCGGGCCGTCGAGACGGCGACCTTCGCCCTCAAGGCCGCCGAGCGGAAGCTCCTCGCCCTTGGGCTCGACGCCGAGCAGGTCGCCGCTATCCCCGAGCAAAAGGACGAGCAGCTTGCCATGGCGGAACTCACCGCCCCGCTGGCCGGCACCGTGACCAAGCGCGAACTGGCGCGCGGCGAGGTGGTGAGCACCGAGACGGACGCCTTCGTCGTCGCCGACCTGAGCAACGTGTGGGTGATGCTGACGGTGTATCCCCGCGACCTTGGCACGGTCAACCGTGGGCAGCCCGTCACGCTGCGGTCGCCCGGGCTGGAGCCGGTCGAGGCGGAAATCGACTACGTCAGCCCCACCGTCGAAGAGGAGACCCGCACCGCCTCAGCCCGGGTCGTGCTGGACAACCCCGAGGGACGCTGGCGGCCGGGGCTGTTCGTCACCGGCGTAATCGACACCGGCTCCCGGAAGTTGTCGAACGGCACGGCTGGAGATGATTCTCAGCGGGTCGTCATCCCGCGATCCGCATTACAGGAGGTCGAGGGGCAAACCGCCGTCTTCGTCCAGCACGCCGACGGCTTTGAGCCTCGCTTCGTCGAGGTGGGGGAGACCGGCGGGGACACCGTCCGGATCGTCCGCGGCCTCGCCCCCGGCGAACGCTACGTGGCCACCAACGGCTTCACCGTCAAGGCCGAGATGGGCAAGGCCGAGTTTGGCGACGGCCACGATCATTGACCCTAAAGGCCAGTCCATCCAGCACCCCCAACACAACCTTCGCCCGGTACCTCTACCGCTTGAATTAACGTTCCATGTCTGACTGCGGCTGCCATTTTGAAGCCAGCAACGCGCGGGAGCGTAAGACGCTCATCGCCGTGCTTTTAATCAATGCCTTCATGTTCGTCGCCGAGTTCACCCTGGGACTTTGGGCCGATTCAACAGGGCTCGTGGCCGATTCTCTAGACATGCTCGCAGATGCCGCGGTCTATGCGATCAGCTTCTATGCGGTGGGACGTAGTGCGAAGACCCGCGGCCGTGCCGCTCTTGGCAGCGGCATCTTCCAAATTCTTCTTGCCTTGGGAGTCCTCACCGACGTGATCCGCCGCTTCATGGTGGGCAGCGACCCTGTCAGCGGCTTGATGATCGGCGTCGGCTCCGCGGCGCTCGTCGCCAACGTCGCCTGCCTCTTCCTGCTCGCCAAGCACCGCAAGGGTGATGTCAATCTGCGAGCTTCATGGATTTTCTCCACCAACGACGTGATCGCCAATACCGGCGTCATCGTTTCGGGCGTTCTTGTCTGGCTCACCGCTTCCCGCTACCCCGACCTGGTCATCGGTCTGGTGATCAGCCTGTTCGTTCTCACCGGTGGTATCCGCATCATCCGCGACGCTCTTCAAGAGCTTCGAGAGACACCTAAGCCAGAGGAACCGCATGGTGCCCCCGCAACGGCGTCGGCAACCGCCGACAGCGGGATGCCCCAGCACAACTCCTAAAGAGGAACACCATGATTGAAAAGCTCATTGACTATTCCCTCCACAACCGCCTGCTCATGATCGTGCTGGCGGTGCTCGTCATGGCCGTGGGCTGGTGGAGCTACACCCGCCTGCCGGTGGACGCGTTCCCGGACGTGTCGCCCAACCTCGTGCAAGTCTTCACCGTCACCGAGGGCCTGGCCCCGGAAGAGGTCGAGGCGTTCGTCACCTACCCGGTGGAAACGTCGATGCTCGGGCTGCCGGGCGTCGAGAAAATCCGCAGCGTCTCAAACTTCGGCCTTTCAGTCGTCAACGTGTACTTCGAGGAAGGCACCGACATCTACTTCTCCCGCCGCCTCGTCAACGAGCGGCTGCAGGAGGCCCGCGAGCAAATCCCCGAGGGCTTTGGCGAGCCGGAGCTGGGCCCCATCTCCACCGGCATGGGCCTCATCCTCTTCTACTACCTCGAAGACACCACCGGCGAATACAGCCTCGAAGAACTCCGCACCACGCACGACTGGGTCGTCGCGAGAAACCTGGCCCGCGTTCCGGGAGTGACCGAGGTGCTGGGCATCGGCGGGTTCGAGAAGCAGTACCACGTTGCCGTCGACCCCGACGCGCTGCTGCGCTACGACCTGACCGTCGCGGATGTGATCGAGCGGGTCGAGGCGAACAACCTCAACGTCGGGGCCCAGTACATCGAGCAGAACAACGAGGAGCTGGTGGTCCGCAGCGTCGGCCTGGCGGAGAACATGGACGACCTGCGGCGGATCGTCGTGAAGACCGACGACGGGCGGCCAATTTATCTCGATGACGTGGCCGACCTCCAGATCGGCGGCGCGATCCGCCGCGGGGCGCAGACCCGCAACGGTGAGGGCGAGGTCGTCGCCGGCATGGTCGTCAAGCTCTACGGCACCAACGCCTCCACCGTCATCGCCCGGGTCGAACAGAAGATCGAAGAGATCAACGGCATCCTGCCCGCGGGGCTCAAGCTCACGCCGTACTACCAGCAGAAGGAGATCGTTGAGGCGTCCGTCGCCACCGTCACCCAGGCGCTGGTCACCGGCATCATCCTCGTCGCGCTGGTCCTGCTGGTCTTCATGGGCGGCTTCCGCCCCGCGGTCGTCGTCGCCTTGGCCATCCCGTTCAGCGTGCTCTTCGCCTTCATCGCCATGTACTGGTTCGACCTCTCGGCCAACCTCATGTCGCTGGGCGGCCTGGCTATCGCCATCGGCATGATGGTTGATGGCACCATCGTTATGGTCGAGAACATCGACCGCGTGCTCCGCGAAGCACCCCCGGAAGAGTCGAAGCTGCACGCCGTCGCCCGCGCCTGCCGCGAGGTCGGCCGGCCCATCGTCTTCGCCATCGCGATCATCATCATCGTCTTCCTGCCCCTGTTCACGCTGCAGGGCGTCGAGGGCAAAACGTTCCGCCCGTTGGCCTACACCGTCGCCCTGGCGATGCTCGGCTCGCTGATCTTCGCGCTGCTGCTGGCCCCGATGCTCGGCGGACTTTTGATGAAGCGGGCCACGCCGCAGACCGGCCCGACCAGGCCCCCGCTGTGGCGACGCTCGCTCGCCCGGCTGCCGAAGGTCGGGCACCGGTTTGCCGGTCCCGCCAAGCCGCGAGCGGCTTCTTCCGGGGGCGAACCCCTCGTCGTCCGACTGCTGCTGATTCCCTACCGCCCGCTGGTCCGCTTCTTCGTGAAACAGCGGTGGGCCGCGGTGGCCCTCGCCGTCCTGCTGCTCGCCGCCGGGGCGCTCGTCTTCCCCCTGCTCGGCTCCGAGTTCACCCCCCGGCTCAACGAGGGCACCATCGTCGTCCGCCTCACCCAGGCCCCGTCCATCTCGCTCGAAGAAAGCAAACAGAACGCCCTCCGCGTCGAACGACGGCTACTGGAGATTCCCGAGGTGATCGAGGTCACCAGCCGCGTCGGCCGCGGCGAGGTCGGGGCACACGCCGACCCCATTAACTCCGTCGAGATGTACGTCATCTTGAAACCCAAGGACCAGTGGCGGCAGCCCAACGATCAGGAGTTCATCGAGAGCGAAATCCGTGAAAAGGTCGAGGACCTGCCGGGTATCGTCGCCAACCTCACGCAACCCATCGAGATGACCGTCGACGAGCTGCTTGAAGGCGTCAAGGCCGAGTTGGCCGTCAAACTTTTCGGCGAAGACCTGGGCGTGCTCAAGCAGCAGGCCGACGCCATCGCCGCCGTGCTGCGTGAGGTCCCCGGGGCCGCCGACATCCAGGTCGATCAGGTCACCGGTACGCCGCAGCTCCTGATCCGCCCCAACTTCGAGGCCATCGCCCGCTACGGCCTGAACCTCAGCGACGTGCAAGACACGATCCGAGCCGCCGTCGGCGGGCAGGAGGCGGGACAGGTCTTTGAGGGCATCCGCCGCTTCGACATCCTCGTCCGCTACACCCCGGAAGCGAGAGAAACGCCGCAGGCCATCGGCGACATCCTCGTCGCCCCCGGAAGCAGTGCCCCCGACAGCAAGCTCCGCGTCCCGCTCCGTGATGTCGCCGAGATCAGCCGAATCTCCGGCCCGCGCCAGATCACCCGCGAAGACACCCAGCGGTTTATCACCATCCAGAACAACGTCGTCGGCCGCGACATCGGGTCCTTCGTCGCCGACGCCCAACGCGCCATCGACGCCAACGTCGACCTGCCCCCCGGCTACTTCACCACCTGGGGCGGCTCGTTCCGCCTCGCCCAGGAAGCCAACAAACGCCTCGCCCTGGTCGTGCCCATCACCCTGCTCATCATCTGCCTGCTGCTCTACATGAGCTTCGGCTCGCTCAAGAACACCCTGCTGATCCTGCTCAACATCCCCCTCGCCCTGGTCGGCGGCATCGTCGCCCTCTGGATCGCCGGCGAAAACCTCTCCGTCCCCGCCTCCGTCGGCTTCATCGCCCTCTTCGGCATCGCCCTCGAAAACGGCATGGTGCTGCTCACCTACCTCAACCAGCTCCTCAAAGAAGGCAAACCCATGGACGAGGCGAGCGTCGAGGGCGCTTCGCTCCGCGTCCGCCCGGTCCTGATGACCGCCGTCACCACCGCGCTCGGGTTGATCCCCCTCCTGCTCGCCACCGGCACCGGCAGCGAAGTCCAACGCCCCCTCGCCACCGTCGTCATCGGCGGGCTGGTCACCTCCACCGTCCTCACCCTCCTCGTGATGCCCTCGCTCTACAAGTGGTTCGCCATCACCCCGGACCGTGAAGCCGCCACCCTAAGCACTCACCGGAGCACCCCCGGAAGCACGGAAACCCTTCCCGCCACGTAGGCGTCAACCTCATGACCCCGATAGGAGACAACCCGTGTCCATCCCCGAAGTCGCCACCGCCATCGTGGAGGCCGCGCTGTGGTACGCCTTCCTCTACCTCCTGCTCAACGCCATCCGCCAGACACGCAATCTCTGGTTCGCCTCGCTTTACCTGCTCATCACCGCCTACGCCGCCTTCGTAGCCTGCCCCTGCCCCCGGAATCAGGTCCGTGACCCCCGGGCGTGGGAACGGCTGTTCTAAACCACGGGATGGAATTTAGCATGTCAGAGCGTCAACCCGAGCAAGATCGACAGCGCCTGCTCCGCCGTGGGCGGTGGACTGAGGTGGCGAGCCTCGTCTACAACCTCATCGAGGTGGGCGTGTCGCTGACCGCGGGGTTCCTCACCGGCTCGGCCGCGCTCATCAGCTGGGGGATGGACAGTGCCGTCGAATCCACCTCCGCCGCGACCATGGTCTGGCGGCTGCACGGCGAGGAGAACGGCATCGGCGACGAGCGCATCCGCTGGCGGAAGAAAGTGGCGCTGACCGTGCTCGCCTCGGCGTTCGCCATCGCCGCGTGTTTCATCCTGGTCGAGGCGGTCTCGGGGTTCATCACGCAGGAGATGCCGGACTTCGGCGACCGGGGGTGGTGGGGCATCGGCATCTTGCTGCTCTCGCTGGTCGTCAACCCGTTCCTGGCGTGGGGTAAATATAACTACGGCGAACGGCTCGACTCATCGACGCTCAAGTACGACGCGATCGACACCATGATCTGCGAGTACCAGACGGTCGTGGCGCTGGTCGGATTGGGCTTGGCGAAGTGGATGGGCTGGTGGTGGGCCGACCCCGTAGCGGCCCTGCTGATCGTGCCCTATGTCGCCTGGGAGGGCTTTGAGGCGGCGAAGGATGCGTGGAACCTGCACACGAGCGACCCGAAGAAGGAATCAACCTCATGACCAAGGCCTCCCACGAAGAGCATCCCCACGACCATGCCGAGGGGGACGAACATGATCACGGTGGCGCGGGGGTGGGAGACGGGGGGCACGATCACGAGCACGGCACGATTCTCGGCCTCAACGTCGAGCTGCTCTTCGCCGTCGCCAGCGGCGTTTGCGTCGGGGTGGGCTGGCTGCTGGCCACGTTCGCCGAGGTGCACTGGGGTGGGCCCTTCGGACTGTACCTCGCGGCCTACTTCTTCGGCGGGTGGTTCACCACGCTCGAAGCGGTCGACAAGATTCGGCACGGGCAGTTCGAGATCGACTTCCTCATGCTCGTCGCGGCCATCGGGGCGGCGACGCTGGGCGAGTGGTTCGAGGGCGGGCTGCTGCTTTTCCTGTTCAGCATCGGACACGCGCTGGAGAACTACGCGATGGGCCGGGCCAGGCGGGCGATCGAGGCGCTGGCGGACCTCGCCCCCGACACCGCCCGGGTGCGGCGGGACGGGCAAGAGGTGGAAGTGCCGGTGGAGGAGTTGGTCGTGGGCGACACCGTGTTCGTGCGGCCGGACGAGCGGCTCCCAGCGGACGGCTATGTCGTGGCGGGGGAGAGCGGCGTCGATCAGTCGCCGGTGACGGGCGAGAGCATCCCGGTGGACAAGCGGCCCGTCCCCGATCCCGAAGGCGTCGATGACCCCGAGACGTTGCCCGCCAAGCACCGCGTCTTCGCCGGCACGATCAACGGCAGCGGGGTGCTGGAGGTGCGGGTGACACGGCGTTCCGGCGAGAACACGCTGGCGCGGGTGGTGCAGATGGTCACGAGCGCGGAGAAGGGCCGGTCGCCGACGCAGCGGTTCACCGACAAGTTCCAGCGCATCTTCGTGCCGGCGGTGCTGGCGTTCGTGGTGGTGCTGCTGTTCGCGCCGCTGGTGCTGGACGAGCCGTTCGGCGAGAGTTTCTATCGAGCGATGGCGGTGCTGGTCGCAGCGAGTCCGTGTGCCTTGGCGATCTCGACGCCCAGTGCGGTGCTCAGCGGCGTGGCCCGGGCCGGTCGGGGCGGCGTGCTCATCAAGGGCGGCGAGGCGCTGGAAAACCTCGGCACGCTCACCGCCATCGCCTTCGACAAGACCGGCACGATCACGAAGGGGGAGCCGCGGCTGACGGATGTCAAGCCGTCGGAGGGGGTGGACGCAGACGACCTGCTCCGCACCGCCGCGGCGGTCGAAGAGCTAAGCGACCACCCGCTGGCGAAGGCGGTGGTGCGGGATGCGCGGGAGCGGCTGCGCGGGGCGACGTTGCCCGAGGCGAGCGACCTGCGGAGCATCACCGGCCGGGGCATCTCAGCGACGGTGGACGGCGAGCCGGTCTACATCGGCAAGGACGACCTGTTCGGCGAGGTCGATGCACCACCACTGCCCGACGCGGTCCGGTCCACGGTTGAGCAACTCGAACGCGATGGCCGCACCACGATGATTGTGCTCCGCGGCGGCCGCTACCTCGGCGTACTGGGCCTGATGGACACGCCGCGTGAAGCCGCGTCGGCGGTGATCGCGAAGCTCCGTGAGATGGGCATCGTCCGCACCATCATGATCTCCGGCGACAATCAGCGGGTGGTGAACGCAGTGGCGGCCAAGGTCGGCATCGACGACGCCTGGGGCGACTTGATGCCCGACGACAAGGTCGCTGCAATCCGCAAGCTGCGGGAAGAGGAGGCCCAGGTGGCCATGCTCGGCGACGGCGTGAACGACGCCCCGGCGATGGCCAACGCCACCGTCGGCATCGCGATGGGCGCTGCGGGATCAGACGTGGCGCTGGAGACCGCCGATATCGCGCTCATGGCGGACGACCTGAACCACCTGCCGTTCGCCGTGGGGCTGAGCCGAAAGACCCGCTCGATCATCCGGCAGAACCTCTGGCTGAGCCTCGGCATGGTCGCCTTCCTCGTCCCCGCCACCGTCCTGGGCCTGGGCATCGGCCCGGCGGTCGCCCTCCACGAGGGCTCGACGCTGGTCGTCGTGTTCAACGCCCTGCGGCTGCTGGCCTATCGGCACCCGCCCAACGGAAAACCTGTTTAACGGCTCTGTGAGCGGCTGACCCCATTGCTCATGTCCAAGCCGTCGATTTAGCACGTCGCCGATCAGCGATTGCCTGGGTTGGATCAATCATTCTGCCCTTAGACGATCCGAGCATATTGATTGGTGTTCCGCAGATTCGTCCAGTATTTCGACCCGCATGGCAGCCACTTTGAACAGCAAGCAGATCGACTCGATGGTCTATGATCGGCTGTGGCGTCATTAGATACTTACCACCGCAAACGAGCTTTTGACCGCACACCTGAGCCGCTGGGGGGTGAAGTGTCGACGGGGGGACACCGGTTCGTGGTGCAGAAACATGCAGCGTCGCGGCTGCACTATGACCTGCGGCTGGAGATGGAGGGGGTGCTGCGGTCGTGGGCGGTGCCCAAGGGGCCGAGCTTTTCGCCCGACGACAAGCGGCTGGCGGTGCACACCGAAGATCACCCGATGGAATACGCCGCGTTCGAGGGCGTGATCCCGAAGTGGGAGTACGGCGGAGGGACGGTGATGCTCTGGGACTGCGGCACCTACGAGCCGCGGGGCGATGCGGTGAAGGACTACCGCAAGGGCGACCTGAAGTTCGAGCTGCACGGGCAGCGGCTGGCGGGGTCGTGGGTGCTGGCTCGGATGAGCGGCAAGACGGGGGATGGCCAGAAGAACTGGCTGCTAATTAAAAAGAAGGATGAGCACGCACGGTCAAAGCAGGAGGCGGCGGCGTGGCTGGAGGCGCAGGACACGAGCGTGGCGTCCGGGCGGACGATGCGGCAAATCGCGGACTCGACAGATGGCCCGGCGGCAATGGATCAGCGCGATGCTGAGATGAGTGAAGAGCGGGTCAATATCGCCGAGTTGGACGGGGCCCGTCTGATGCCACTGGCCGAGGCGTATCAGCCGCAGTTGGCGAAGCTGCAGAAGGTCACGCCGCGGGGCGATGCCTGGGTGCACGAAATCAAGTTCGACGGCTACCGTCTGATCCTCCGCAAGGAGGGCCAGACGGTGCGGGTGCTGACGCGGAACCAGCACGACTGGACCGATCGCTTTCTTCGTTTGGCCAAGGCGGTGCGGGGCCTCGCGGCAGACACCGCGGTGCTCGACGGTGAGGCGGTGGTGCTGGACGAGCAGGGCGTGTCGCGGTTCGGGCTCTTGCAGAAGGCGCTGGGCGACTCGGCGAAGCGCGGCCGAGGGTTTCGGGCGGGGCCGACCAACAAACGCAATGACAACGCGATCCGCTTCTACGCCTTCGACCTGCTCTACCTCGACGGCCACGACCTGCAGCGCTGCCCGCTCACCACCCGCAAGCGGGTGCTGTCGCGGCTGATCACTCAAGCCGACTCGCCCACCCTCTTGTACAGCGACCACCTTGAAGGCTCGGGCCGGGCGTTCCACCAGCAAGCCTGCGGCCACGACCTGGAGGGGATCATCAGCAAGCGGCGTGACGCCACGTACGAGCCGGGGCGGCGGGCCGGCTCGTGGATCAAGAGTAAGTGCACCCGGCGGCAGGAGTTTGTCATCATTGGCTACACCGACCCGTCGGGCTCGCGCACCGGCTTCGGGGCCCTGCTGCTGGCGACCCACGTGGCGGGGCAACTGACCTACTGCGGCCGGGTGGGCACGGGGTTCGACGAGGCGACGCTGAGCGAGCTGGCCGGTCGGTTGCAGCGGCGTGAGCGGGAAGACCCGCCGGTGGATGGCGGGATTCCGAGGGTGCCGGGGGTGCCGCGGCGGGATCGGAAGGAGGCGCACTGGGTCGAGCCTCAACTGGTCGCCGAGGTCGAGTTTGCCGAGTGGACCGACGACCGGATGCTGCGGCACGCGCGCTTCCTCGGGCTGCGGGAAGACAAGGCGGCCGACGAAGTGTCGATTGAACTACCCGAAGACGCTCCCCCGCCCCCGGAATTGGATGAAACGGACGCGGAGGATCGCACGCGGGATCAATCGGCCGAGCCAGATGTAATCCGCCTGACGAACCCCGGCCGCGTGCTCTACCCCGAGGCGGGCCTGACCAAGCGGCAGTTGGCGGATTTTTATGCCGGCATCGCCGAGTGGGTGTTGCCGCACATAGCAAACCGCCCGCTGTCGCTGCTGCGGTGCCCCGGCGGACGCGACGATGAATGCTTCTATCAGAAGCATCTCGGTGACGCCGCTCCGGATTCGCTGCGGCAGGTGGCGATCCCGCACGACGGCAGGGAGCGTCGCTACGCCGTGGTGGAGGACCTTCCCGGCCTGCTGTCGCTGGTGCAGCTGGGCGTGTTGGAGATTCACCCGTGGGGTTCGCTGGCCTCCTCCCCGGAGTCGCCCGACCGGTTGTTCTTCGACCTCGACCCCGGTCCCGATACAACGTGGCCCGATGTGATCGCCGCGGCCCGGCTGGTCCGCGAGGCGCTGGACCATCTGGGCCTGCAGAGCTTCGTGAAGCTCACCGGCGGCAAGGGCCTGCACGTGGTCGTCCCACTTTCGCCAGACCGGAACCTCGACTGGCCCCGGCTCAAGGCGTTCAGCAAGGCCCTGGCGTCCCGCGTCGCCGCGGCCGACCCCGACGCCTACACCGTCAACATGAGCAAGGCCAAGCGCAAGGGCCGCGTGTTTATCGACTACCTCCGCAACGGCCGAGGGCAGACCGCCGTCGCCGCTTACTCCACCCGCGCCCGGGCCGGGGCCCCCGTCTCCACCCCGATCCGCTGGGACGAGCTGAAACCCTCCCTCACCCCCGACCGTTACACCGTCAAGAACCTCCGCCGTCGCCTGGCGTCCTTGGGCGACGACCCGTGGCAAGGCTTCTTCGACGTGCAGCAATTCATCACCGCCAAAATGCAGGAAGCCGTCGGCCTCAAGCCGCGATAACGTCACAGCGGATCAACCCACCCCCCGAAAGGAACGCCCCATGCCCCGCTCGATCTGGACCGGCCGCATCGCCTTCGGCCTCGTGAACGTGCCGGTCAAACTCGTCACCGCCGTTCGCGAAAAAAAGGTCAGCTTCCACATGCTCACCCCCGACGGCTCCTGCCGCCTGCGTCGCAAGCTTTACTGCCCCGACACCGGCAAGGAGTACGACTTCTCCAACACCTCCCGCGGCTACGAGATCGCCCCGGATCACTACGTGTTGATCGACAAGGACGAGCTGGACAGCCTCAAACCCGAGGCCGGCCGCACCATCGAGATTGAGCAGTTCATCGACCTCGATGAGATTGACCCGCTCTACTTCGACCGCCCGTACCTGCTGCTGCCCGCCGAGTCGGGCGAGTCGGCCTACGGCCTGCTCATCCGCGCCATGATCGAAGCCGGCGAGCAGCAGCGCGTCGGCATCGCCCGCTTCGTCATGCGGCAAAAACAACACCTCGCCGCCATCCGCGTCGTCGAGATCGACGACGCCAAAGCTTTGGTGCTCCACACGATGCACTACCACGATGAAGTCGTCGTCCTCGCCGACCCCCCGGATGAATTGCCCGAGGGGGAGGATGACGTGGCCGCGAAACAGGTCAAGGTTGCCAAGCAGTTGATCGACGCGATGACCGAGCCGTTCGACGCTGCCGCCTTCACCGACGACTACCGCGAGAAGGTCGAGGAGCTGATCGAGGCGAAGAAGGAGGGCGAGGGTGTGCACGAGATCAGCAGCGACGAAGAGGAGCCGCCGGAGACGTACAACCTGATGGAGGCGCTTAAAAAATCGGTCCAGCAGCGGAAGGGGAAGAAGAAGTCGGACTAAGGAAGGTCGGGCATCAAGAATTGAGACAGGTGTCAACGGCTTGCAAGTCCCGGTCTCCCAGGTATCCGAACACAGATGATGATTCATTTGTGGTGCAGCGGCTGCCGCTGCTTCTTGGACGGAACCTGGTCCGGATCGGCCGTCCGCTGGATTTCTTCTGGGGCCGAAAATCGACTACTTGACAGACCTACCGAAAACCTAACATAATCGGGTATGGTCGCTCCCGATTCTATCCGTGATATATGTAACACTGGGGATCGTCTGGATGACCGGGCTCCGGGTTCGGATCAGGATGTGGCGGGCCTGGAAGAATGGGCGTGGAGCGATACGCCCCGGGGATCGGCTGCGGATGCTGCTCTGCCCCGAAGAAGCGTGGCCCCGGGGACGGGCTTGTTGTGCTGGGCGGCGGCAGCCTGGCGCTTGCAACGAGGCAAGCCGGCCGGGAGGGGGCTGCGGGTGTGGGTGGGGGGTCGGGAGCGGCCGTATCTGACGCGGCATCATGCGGAGTCGGCGTCGTGGTTGATGGCGTCGGCGGTCGGGGCGGGCGAGCGGGTATGGGCGATTGAGCGGTGCGTGCGCTGCCCGGCAGTGTCGGCGGTGGTCGCCGATGGGCGGGGGCTGGACTTTACCGCCACCCGTCGGCTGCAACTAGCGGTGGAACGGGCGGCGGGTGAGCGAAGTTGCGCCCGGGTGATCCTGCTGCGGGATGTGGAGGAATTGGCCCGGCCGTCGGCGGCACGGGTGCGGGGGGTGGTGTGGCCCGAGCCGTCGACCGGCGGGTCCGGGGACCCTTCCGGGGGCAGGGTGGTGAGATGGAACGCGCAACTGCTGCGTCGCAAGGGAATGCGGCCCACGGACGACCTGGCCGTAGGCGACCGGGTCGTGTTGGAGGTCCGACATGGACAAGTCGTGGTTGTGCATCCACCTGCCGACGTGGCCGATCGACCGGCTGCTTCGGCGGCAACAGCGTAGCGCGTCGCAGACCGATGGTCGGCGGCAAAATCAGCGGGAGACGCGACGCCAGCCGGCGGCCGCGGCGTTGCTGTTCGTGGAGCGGCAGGGCCGGCAGGAGGTGGTCATGGGCTGCGGGTGTGCAGCAAGCCGGGGCGTGCGGGCGGGGATGACGGTGGCGCAGGCGACGGCGTTGCTGGATGTGTCGGTGGTGGTGAGGCCGCACGAGCCGGAGCAGGACGCGGCGGCGTTGCAGGCATTAGGACGGTGGTGCCTGCGGTTCACGCCCCGGGTGATGGCGGTGCCTAGCGCGGCGGGCAACGGCGAGTTGATCCTGGACATGACCGGCTGCGACCGGCTGTACCGGGGGCCGCACCGGATGGTCGAGGCGGTGGTGACGCCGCTGCGACGGCTGGGGCTGACGGTGCGGGCAGCGCTTGCCGTGACGCGGGCCGGGGCGTCGGCGTTGGCCCGGTGCGACCAATCGGCGGTGTGCCTGGCCGGATCGCTCGACGAGCTGCGGCAGCGGCTGGACTTGCTGCCGGTCGAGGCGTTGGGCCTGGAGCCGAGTGAGGTGGATGGGCTGAATGAGGTCGGCATCGACCGGGTGGAGCAGCTGCGGGCGGTGCCGCGGGAGGAGGTGGTGTCGCGGTTCGGGCCGGGGGTGCTGCGGCGGCTGGACCTGGCGTGGGGGGATCGGCCGTGCGACGACATCGAACCGGTGCGGCGGTGGGAGCCCCCGGAAGTGGAGTTGCGGTTTGCCGGGCCGACGACCCAATTTGAGGCGGTGCAGGAGGCGGCCCGGCAGTTGTGCGACCGGTTGGCCGAGCGGCTACGGCATCGGCTGCGGGCGGCGGCGACGCTGACGCTGGGGGTCGAGCGGCTGGACGAGACGCTGCGGGCCCAGTTTGTGCGGCAGACGGTGACGCTCAGCCGACCCAGCCGGGAGGCGAAGCACCTGTGGGCGATGCTGCGGCCGCACGTGGAGCGGCTGCACCTGGGCCACGGGGTCGAGGCGCTGACGCTCAGAACGAAACAGGCCCCGCGCGTGGGCCTGACGCAGTTGGGGCCCAAGGATGAAACTCAGAATGGCGCGGAGGCCGCCGCGGCCGCGGCGGAGCTGGTCGACGTGCTGTCGAGCAAGCTAGGTTCGCACCGGGTGACCCGGCCGGTGCCGGTCGCGACGCACGTGCCCGAGGCGGCGGTGCGGTGGGTGGCGGCCGTGGAGA
Organism: Phycisphaeraceae bacterium; assembly: GCA_965214155.1. Taxonomy (GTDB): domain Bacteria; phylum Planctomycetota; class Phycisphaerae; order Phycisphaerales; family Phycisphaeraceae; genus Algisphaera. The sequence continues at coordinate 22,886 of CBDCBB010000006.1, read as the reverse complement.
GTCCATGCGTGGCAACTCAAGTCGACCCGGACGATCCGGCGTGGTGCGGCGAAGAGTGGCCCGAAGCATCGACAACTTTCAGCGTCACTTCCGGGGGGGGTTCCGGGGGGCCGACGTGGTTGCTAGAGCCGATTGAGCCGGCTCGGGTGGTGCTGATGAACCCCGAGGGGCCGGTGCTGTCGGTGGAGTGGCGGGGGCGGTCGCACCGATTGATCAGCTCAATCGGTCCCGAGCGGATCGCCCCACGGTGGTGGAAATCACCGGCCAAGCGGGTTTCCACTTGCACCCGCCGGACACGGAATCACGGCGAATCTGTAGATGGTGGGAACGGGGCAGGTAAACCCCGGCCGCGGCACCGCAAGGTCGACGTGCTGGCCGATGCGGAAACTCAAGCCGTCGAGCTCGACGGCGAAGCCGAAAAAAAGCCGCTGCCGCCGCTGTGGGCGGACTTGGCGGCACGCGACTACTACCGCCTGCAGGCCGAGTCGGGGCTGTGGCTGTGGGTGTTCCGTCGGCTGGACACCGGGCGGTGGTTCGTCCACGGGGTGTGGGTCTAGTCGCCATGCCCGACGCGCCACCCCCCAAAGCGACCCCGCACCCGCTGCGGCTGACGTTCCCCCCTGCGGCCAATGACGCCACACCGCGCATCGTGCGCTGCGGCAGCGAGGTCGGCTTCGCCGAGCTGTGTACCCGCACCAACTTCACCTTCCTGACCGGGGCGTCCCACCCCCACGAGCTGGCGGTGCGGGCGGCGGAGCTGGGCTACCACGCCCTGGGCATCGCCGACACCAACACGCTGGCTGGCGTGGTCCGCGCCCACGTCGCGGCCAAGAAGATCGGCCTGCCGCTACGCATCGGCTGCCGGCTGGTGCTCCAGCACCCCGTCGGCCTGACCGTCGTCGTCTACCCGACCGACGCGGCGTCCTACGCCCGCCTGTGCACGCTGCTGACCCTCGGCAAACGCCGGGCCGCGAAGGCGCAGTGTCACCTCACCCTGCACGACCTGCTTGAACACCGCCAAGGCCTGGTCGCCCTGCTCGTGCCGCCCCCGGAAGTCGACGACGAGCAGTTACACCATTTCCGCGGGCTGCGACAAGCCTTCGCCCCGAAAGACTTTTATGTCACGGCCCGCGTCGCCTACGGGCCGGATGACCGCGACCGGCTTCGCCGCCACGCCGACCTGGCTGAGCACCTGCGCTGCGGTCTAATTGCCACCAACGACGCGCTCTACCACGTCCCCGAGCGGCGGCCGCTGCACGACGTGGTCACCTGCATCCGCCATGGCTGCACGCTCGACGCGGCCGGCTACCGCCTCCAACCCCACGCCGAGCGACATCTCAAGCCCCCGGAAGAGATGGCCCGGCTGTTCGCCAACTATCCGCAGGCGCTTGCTAACACGCTGCGCGTTGCCGAGCGAAACGCCGGCTTCGACCTCGATCAAATCCGGTACCAGTACCCCCACGAACTGGTCCCCGCCGACACCACGGCGATGCAGCACCTCACCGAGCTGGCCCACGCCGGCGTGCAACGCCGCTTCGGCTGCGATCTTCCGGGGGCTGGTGTGCCACCACGCACACGGGATCAGTTTCTTCACGAACTCGACCTCATCGCCGAGCTGGGCTACGCCCACTACTTCCTCACGGTCGAGGACATGGTCCGCTTCGCCCGCAGCCGGGGCATCCTCTGCCAGGGCCGCGGGGCGGCGGCCAACTCGGTGGTGTGTTACTGCCTGAGCGTGACCGATGCCGATCCGCGGAAGATCAACACGCTTTTCGAGCGGTTCGTCAGCCGCAGCCGCGACGAGCCGCCGGACATCGACATCGACTTCGAGCATCAGCGCCGCGAGGAAGTCATTCAGTACCTCTACCGCAAGTACGGCCGCCACCGCGCTGCCCTCACCGCCGAGGTCATCACCTACCGCGGCCGCTCGGCGGTCCGCGAGGTCGGCAAGACGCTGGGCCTGTCGCTCGACACGGTCGACCGGCTGGCCAAGGGCATCGACTGGTGGCACGGCGGCTCAGTGTCGGCCAAGCAGCTTCGCGAGCTTAAACTCGACTCCCGCCGGCCGGCGATCCAGCACCTAGTCCGTCTGGCCAATGAGATTCAGGGCTTCCCCCGTCACCTCGGCCAGCACGTCGGCGGGTTCGTGCTCACCCAGTCGCCGCTGAGCGAGCTGGTGCCGATTGAAAACGCGGCGATGGCCGACCGCACCGTGATCGAGTGGGACAAGGACGACATCGACGCGTTGGGCATCTTGAAGGTGGATGTGCTGGGGCTGGGGATGCTCTCGGTGCTGCGGCGGGGCTACGACCTGCTCAAGCAGCATCGCGGCATCGAGCTCAGCATCGCCGACACCCCGGCCGACGACGCGGCGACCTACGACATGATCTGCGCCGCCGACACGGTCGGCGTGTTCCAGATCGAAAGCCGGGCGCAGATGTCGATGCTGCCCCGGCTGCGACCACGCGCGTACTACGACCTGGTGATCGAGGTCGCCATCGTTCGGCCCGGGCCGATCCAGGGGCAGATGGTCCACCCCTACCTGCGGCGACGCCGTGGCGAAGAGCCGGTCGACTACCCCGACGAGAAGGTAAAGCGCATCCTCGGCAAGACGCTGGGCGTCCCGCTGTTCCAAGAGCAGGCGATGCAGCTCGCCATCGAGTGCGCCGGTTTCACCCCCGACGAGGCGGACGCTTTGAGGAGAGCCGTCACCGGCTTCAAGCACGTCTCGGCAATCCAAGCCTTCGGCGAAAAGATCGTCGGCGGGATGCTCCAGCGCGGGTACGACTGTGACTTCGCCGAGCGATGCTTCAAGCAGATTCAGGGGTTCAGCACCTACGGCTTCCCCGAGTCCCATGCCGCCAGCTTCGCCCTACTGGCCTACGCCAGCAGCTACCTCAAGTGCCACCACCCGGCGGTGTTCTGCTGCGCCCTGCTCAACAGCCAGCCCATGGGCTTCTACGCCCCGGCCCAACTGGTGCAGGACGCCCAACGCCACGGCGTCGAGGTCCGACCGGTGGACGTGCATCACTCAGAGTACGACTGCACGCTGGAGCCCTGCGACACGTCGGCGGAGGGGTTGGCGTTGCGTCTCGGCTTCAACCGGGTGCAAGGCCTGCGTGAAGACGACGCACGTCTTCTCATCGATACCGTCGAACGCCCCGGCAACTTCCGGGGGCGGGGGCAAAGCGTCGAGACGCTCTGGCGGGACGCCGGCTGTTCGGCCGGGGCCCTGCGTCGCCTCGCCGCCGCCGACGCCTTCCACTCCATGGGCCTCGACCGCCAGTCCGCCCTCTGGCACGCCCGCAAGCTCAAAGACGCCGCCGCTCCGCTGTTCACCGACCAGCCCCCGGAAGATGACGGAAGAAGGTCCGAAGCCCCTGAGGATCAGCCTGTCGCCCTGCCCGAGCTGCCCCCGCTGCGCCACATCATCCACGACTACGCTGCCACCGGCGTCACCCTCCGCCCCCACCCGATAAGCTTCCTCCGCCCCTGGCTCGCCTGCCACCCCCACAGCGCCATCCCCGCCGAACGACTCGCCGACGAAGCCCTCTGTCCTCAGGGCAAACCCGTCGCCGTCGCCGGCATCTGCCTCGTCCGCCAACGCCCCGGCAGCGCCAAGAACATCACCTTCATGACTTTGGAAGACGAGACCGGTACGGCTAACCTCGTCGTCTACCCCCACGTCTTCGACCGCCACCTCCGCGTCGCCCGCCACGCCACCGCCATGCTCGTCCACGGCACCATTGATCGCCAGGGCCCCGTCGTCCACGTCAAAGCCCGCCGCTTCACCAGCCTCGACGACCGCGTCGCCGACCTCCGCGACACCTCACGCAACTTCCACTGACCGCATCGCCACCATGTGCAACCGCTACCAGCTCCGGTCCAGCATCAAGCGCATCCGCCAGGCCTTCGGCGTCACGCACGAGCTGTTCGAGCCCAGCCTCCCGGCCGAGTACTTCCCCGGCTCGACCGTCCCCGTGATTCGGCCCGCGAAGGACGGCCGAGAACTGGCCGGCATCGAGTGGGGCATCCCGCTGGGCAAGCACCGCGTCACGAATTCACGCGATGACAAGATTGACCGGACGTGGGGCCGGTACCTGTCGCGCCGCGTGGTGCTGCCCCTGAGCCGGGCGGTGGAGTGGAAGTACCCGCTCGACCTCTACAGCCAACCCCGCGGCAAGCCGCAGCCGTGGGTGCTCTACCCGGCCGACGAATCTATCGCCGCCATCGCGGGCATCGCCGACCCGGATCATCCTGGCGTCTCGATGATGACCTGCCGCGCCACGGGTCTTGCCGCGGAAGTCCACAACAAGAAGCCCGACGACCCCCGCATGATCGTGTTTCTCTCCGAGCCGGACGACGTGGCACGTTGGCTCGACCCAGACACCGGAAGCGATGCGGTCATCGACCTGCTGCGGCCGCCGCCCGACGGCTGGCTGGCCGACGAACCTTTGCATGAACCCTAACCCCGCGAATTGAAAGATCACGCTTGCAATCCTGGTGATTCAACTTTTGAGTCGTGTCGCTTGATTGGGCGTCGCGAGAGAGAAGTCGAAGCTCAAGGGGAGTCTCGAAGCATCGTCCGTTCTAGCTACCTGACTGCCCTTTGCCATCTCACGTAGCGACCTTTCTACTCCTGCGATTTGGACCGCGGCCGATTGCATCGACCTTAAATGCCTCAGGTGCGGCCGCGAACATCGGTGCCAGGTTCTTCCTTACAGCAGTGAGTGCATCTGCCACCTTGTTGAACGGCCTGTTGGAATAGGCATCGGCCAAATCATCAGTGGCCACCGGCTTTCCGTGTGAAAGATACACCCCCGCAACCTCCCCATCTGACACATCACGCACCAGTTGAGCCCCGGTTTTCCTCAGGTGCTTGAACGAGAGCCACCACTGCGGGGTGACACCCGCCTTTCGCTTGACACGCTTGCGAAGAGCGTCCCACTGGTTGCTGATAGGTTGGCGGGAGTAACGCTCTCCATCAATGGTGACCATCACGAAGTCGCCCCTGGCGGGTCGGACCCGCTGCCACCACTGCAACGCCTCACGTGTCTCGGGCCACAGGGCGAACTCTCCGTACACCCCTGATTTACGCCTGATTCGCTTGATTGTTTCGCCTTCTATCTCATCCCACCGAAGCGAAGTGATCTCGGCCTGCGCCATCGCGGCGTTGATCCCCAGCACGACAAGCAGCCGCTCGAAATCGGTAGCGAGCCGGTAAATCGTCGTGAGCTGATCCATTTTGAGCACCTTGACCCCGTGCCGACGCTGACTAACCTCGGCATCGGTTCGCAACCGCCTGAGATTGACCTTCAACGCATCGAGGCCATGGCGGGGAAGCTCCCAGTTGAAAGCGTCTGAGCGGTCCATCCAGCGGACGAAGCGACGGGCAGTGCTAAGGTGGTTGTCGACCGACGAAACGCTAAGCGGCTTACCCGAGCCCTTCCCGCCCTTGGTCATCGCCTCGGGCCGGGCGGCCCAGTAGCCAGCGATCCGCTCCATCGCCGAGTAGCCGAACTCGCCGAGGTCCATGTCTTGGGTGGACTTTTTAAGTCGGCGAGCGTGGCCCGCTTCAACCTTGCCAGACTCCTTCTCGGTCCGCTCCTCAGCCCGCTGCGCGTAGGCCTCAATGGCCTCATAAACAGTGCTGCCGGAGACCCCGGAGGGCACCGGGACTTCTGCGATGCGGGCGCTGAGCCGGGTCCGAAGGGCTCGATGATCGGCAATGTTCCGGTGCATCTCGCGGCCCTCCTCCGCGGCCTCCTCGTCGGCGGGCATGATCTGGAGAAGGTGGCCGAACCGCTGCCTCAGGTGGTCGAGGTAGACGGCATAAGCAGCGGGGCCTTCAACGATGCTGGGTTGGCCGACCCGGATGGAATGCTGGTGCTTGCGGATGGCTTCTGCAAGCGTGAGGGCCAGGTTCGTCCACTCGGGCCGATCACCAATCTGGGCTTCGGCAGGACCCACGGTGAAGTCCTCCGCGTCATGCCGCTGTTGTCGCTCATGGTCGTTGACCACGATCTGCCACAGCAGGCCGAGCTTGTAGTGGGCCACCTCGGCCTTTGGAAGGTCGCGACCCAAGCGGAACTTCTTCTGGCCGGACCGGCCAGGAAGCCAGCCGAGTTGACGGGTGAACTGACCGGAATTGTCGGGTTTGAGTGATGTCTTGGAGGTCGCCATCCTGTCTAAGCTCGCGGTTCGAGTAGGTGTCGGACGAAGCCCCTAACGAGGCTTTACTAAGACACTATATCGCGACTCTAAGACAAAAAAAGACGATTTCTAAGACATCAGGGCAATCTCGAAAACAGGCCAAATTCTCAAATCGTTTCCTGGAAACGACTTGCGGATTTGACGAAGCGGAGAGGGTGGGATTCGAACCCACGGTACGGGCGAACCGCACACCGGTTTTCGAAACCGGCTCCTTCAGCCGCTCGGACACCTCTCCGGTGGAGCGACACCCGGGGGGCACGGGGCCCGGGGTGGTCGGCTGGGCAGACAATATAGCAGCGCCGAGCGGGCCGCGGGTGACGGGTTACGCGGGGCGTGACGGCGCTTCGGCGAGGTCGGCGAACTTGGTGTTGCCGTCGCCGTTGACGTGGTGGTCCGGGTTTTTATCCACGGGCTGGACGGGGGCGGTTTCGGTGCTGCGGGTCGCTTCCCGCGCAGCCTGCTGCTGGCGGAGGCGGTCACGGGCGATGCACTGGGCGCCGTACTTAAACGCGGTGACCATGATGAAGCCGTAGAGCACGAAGAACACCGCCAGGACGTAGCGCCAGCGGAGCTCCATCGCCACGAGGGCGATGCCGATCAAGGCGAACAGCACGGCGAGGGCGTAGAGCGAGGTCACCGACTGGCGGACGGTCATGCCGGTGCGTCGGAGGAGGTGGTGCAGGTGCTGGTTGTCGGGGCTGAACAGCGGTTGGCCCCGGAGCTTGCGGCGGATGATGGCGAGGGAGGTGTCGGTGATGGGGACGGCGAAGACGATCAGGGCCGCGGTGGTGAGGCGGAGGGCGCCGGCCCCGGTGTCGCCGAGGAGGAGGATGGCGGTGACGGCGAGGAAGCCGAGCAGGAGCGACCCCGCGTCGCCCATGAAGATGCTGGCGGGGTTGAAGTTGTAGGGGAGGAACCCGAAGATCGCGCCGAGGGTGGCGAGGCAGAGGACGATGAGCGTCGGGCCCTCGAGGGCGGCGAGGGCGCTGCCTTGGCCGGCGATGAGGGCTATGGTGAGGAAGCCGGCCATGGCGATGGCAACGATGCCCGACGCGAGGCCGTCGAGCCCGTCGATGAGGTTGACGGCGTTGCACCCGCCGAGGACGAAGGCGGCAACGATGAAGGTGGCGGCGAAGTAGGTGACCTGCGACGGCAGCTCGAGGCCGGCGAGGTTGAACAGGGCGTCGGTCGCGTCGATGCCCACGTGCTGGGAGGTGAGGGCGGCGGCGGCGAAGAGCTGGCCGCCGATCTTGACGCGGGCGGGGATGCCGTAGATGTCGTCGATGACGCCGGTGACGGTGATGACGCCGGCCCCGAGGATGAGGGCCAGGGGGAAGCTCGAGAGGCGGTGGGACCGTGCGAGCACGTCGCCGGTGTCGGGCGTGACGAGGTGGCTGAGCAGCACGGCCGCGAGCCAGGCGAGGAAGATGGCGACGCCGCCGAGGTAGGCCACGGGCAGGAGGTGGTTCTTCCGTTTGAGGTCGGGGTAGTCGATGATGCCGTTGTTCACCGCGAGGCGGCGGACGATCGGGGTGGAGATGATCGCGGCGAAGAAGGCGATGAAGAACACGCCCATGTACGGCGACAGGACCGCGAGCGGCCCCTCGCTGACCGGCGGGACGTCGGGCGGCGTGAGCGGGATGGCGGCGAGGGGGGTCACGCGTCACCGCCTGCGGTCGGGGCGGGTGCGGCGTTGACGGTGCCGGTGCCGGTGCCAGAGGGCGGCGCGGCGGGCGGGCGCTCGGCCCCGCGGAGCCGCCGCTCGATGAGCTCGCGCAGCGTGTCGTCCAGGGTGTAACGGGGCTCGAACCCGATCGCGTCGTCCAGGCGGGACACGTCGGGCAGGCGGTGCGGGGTGTCCTCGAAGCCCTCACCGTAGGCCGCCTCGTAGGATACGTGCCGGGTGGCGGCGACGGGGCCACCGGCCTCGGCGGTGAGGGCGATGACGCGGTCGGCGAGGGCGTTGACGCTGACCTGCCGGGTCGAGCCGACGTTGTAGACCCGGCCGTACGCGTCGGGGTGGTCGATGAGGCGGGCGAGGGCGTCGACGACGTCGCGGACGTCGCAGAACGCGCGGGTCTGCTCGCCGTCGCCGTAGACGGTCAAGTCGTCGCCGGCGGCGGCGGCGGCGACGAAGCGGGGCACGACCATGCCGTAGCGACCGACCTGCCGCGGCCCGATGGTGTTGAAGAGCCGCACCACCACCGAGCGGAGCCCGATGCGTCGGGCAAGGTCGAGGGCGAGGTGTTCGTCCAGGGCCTTGGACAGGCCGTAGCTCCAGCGGGACGCGGAGGTCGGGCCGTAGACGAGGTCCATGTCCTCGCGGAGCGGGAGGACCGGGCACTTGCCGTAGACCTCGCTGGAGGAGGTGATGAGGACCGAAGCCCCGGCCTCGCCGGCGGCGCGGAGGACCGCGTCGGTCTCGTCGACGTTGTTGCGGATCATGCCCGCCGGGTCATCCACGACGAGGCGGACCCCCACGGCGGCGGCGAGGTGGAAGACGCGGGTTACGCCGCGCATCAACTCGTGTTCCTGGACCGCCTCACCGGCCGACGCCTCGACGAAACGGCAGCCGTCACCGAGCAGCGGCTCGACGTTGGCGAGCCGCCCGGTGGAAAGATCATCGACGAGCAGCAGCCGGTGCCCGTCGGCACGGAGGCGTTCGGCCAGGTGCGAGCCGATGAATCCCGCCCCGCCGGTGATCATGGTGACGTCGGTCAAGGGGGTACTTCCTGGCGGTCGGGCCCGGCGTCCGCGGGGTTGCCACGACCGGGGTCCCGACACGGGGCTCAGCCGACGCGGGACCCGTTGCCGGGGGTGTCATCATCGTCGTTATCGAAGTCGGCGAACACGTCGTCCAGGTCGTGCCCGGAGTCGTCGGCGTCGGCGAGGGCGGGGGTGCTGTAGACACCCGTCGCGGCGCCGGACCCGTTGGACGCCGCGGGGGGCGTGGCGTGGCTGCCGTTCGCGGCGGCGGCGATGGCGGGGTCACGCTCCACGGGCTCGGGCTTCGCCTTGCGGCGCGAGGATGCTTTGGCGGGCTTCACCTTGCGTTCCGGGCGGTCGCCGTAGCGGTAGAACTCTTCGTAGGACTTGCGGAAGTAGCCGCCCGAGGCGGACTTCACGCCGTTGAGGATCACGCCCAGCACGTCGGCCCGCTGCCCGTCGAGCTGGGTCAGCATCCGCATCAGCATGCCGCGTTTGTCCGAGCCGGCCTGCACCACGACGGCGACGGCGTCGACGTGCTTGGCCAGGAGCTGGCTGTCGGAGGTAAGCAGCGCCGGCGGCGCGTCGATGAGGATCAGGTCGTAGTCGGACTCGAGCCGGCCGAGCAGCCCGCGGAACGCCGCCCCTTCCAGCAGCTCGGGCGGCGAGTCGCCAGCTTGCCCGGTGGGGAGCACGGCGAGGTCGAGCCCCTCGTGCCGCACGATAACGTCGCTGAGCTCCGCCCGGTCGTTGAGCACGTCGACGAGGCCCCGCTGGTTGGGGGCGTCGATGCGGCTGTGCTGGCCGGGGCGGCGGAAGTTGGCGTCGACGATGACGACGCGTCGGCCGTTGTAGGCGAGGCTGGCCGCGAGGTTCTGCACGACGGTGGACGTGCCCGACTCGGGTTGGGCCGAGACGCACACGAGGGTCTTGTAACCCCGCCGCTCCATCTTGGCCAGCACCGCGGTGCGGACCTGGCGGTAAGACTCGGCGAGCAGGCCGGTCGGCGCGTTCTCGACCGCCCGGTCGGCGGAGGTCCTCCCGCTCGAGGGGTCCTCGGTCGCGTGGGGGATCAGCCCCAGCAGGTTGATCCCGGGCAGGAGCTTGACGTCCATCGGGCTGCGGACACGCTGGTCGAGCATCTCCCGCAGCGTGAGCAGCCCGGCAACCAGGCCGAGCAGCGACAGGGTGACCATCGGCACGATGACCTGCATCTTCGGGAAGGCGAGCTCGGCATCGGTCGGGCTGACCTGCGGGCGGATGCGGATCGAGTCGGGGCGGATGCTCTTGAGGCGGATCTCGTCGAGGGCGGCGTCCGCGCGGTCGAACTTGTCCTGGGCCGAAGCGAGGCTGGCCTCCAGCAGCGAGAACTGGCTGAGCTTCGAGGTGAGGTCCTGCAGCTTCCGCGACGCCTCACGCATCTTCGGCTCAAGGCTCGCCGCCTGCCCCTTAAGCCCCTCCACCACCTTCGCCGCCTGCTGGACCTTCAGCGACCGCATCCGCCCCATCTCCTTGTCCATCTCCCGCTGCAGCTCCAGCCGCGTCGCGTCCGCCACACGGTCGAGCTTCTGCACCATCGGGTGAGACGCCTGCTTACCCTCGGCGAGGTAAACCCGCCGCTGCTCGGCCAGATTCAGCAGCTCGCTCTCCCGCGAGGCGATGGTCGGGAGCTGCTTGATGTACGCGTATTCCTCGTCGGTCATCGCCATCTCGTCGCCCGCCGACTGCATTGATTCGTAGCTCTGCGACGCCGCGTCGAGCTGGAGGTTCAGGGCGATCTGTTCGTTGGACAGCTTGGCGTAGACGTTCTCGGTGTCGCTGCGCTGGCCCCGGGTCGCGTCGATCTCGTTGTCCCGAAGGAAGCTGCTCAACTGCTGCTTGATCCGCAGCACCTCGTCGGCGGCGCGCTCCCGCTCGGAGATGAACGCCTGACGCATCGCGGCACCCTCGTTGTCCGACTCGATCTTCTTGGCGTTGAGGTAGGTCGTCATCACCGCACGGAGCAGGCCCTGCACGTCGCCCTTGTAGCGGCAGCTCATGTTAAGGTTGATCAGCGTTGTCCCGCGCGACGGGCTGGCACGCAGCATCTCCTTTTGCATCTCGAGGCTGGCGGCCCGGACGTCGTTGTTGAACGTCGCGAACCAGTCGCTGTCCTGGACCTCGGGCTTGCCGATCGCCTCGCGGACGATCTCGTCGGAGGTGATGTAGTTGATCTCGTTGGCGATGAAGCTGTCGACGCCGGAGTTGCGGCCGAAGTCGCTGCTGGTGGTTGGGTTATAGGGGTCCACGACGGTGTCGCTGTAGACCCGCAGGGACGCTTCGGACTCGTAGCGTGGAGCTTCTTTCTGGAGGAGGTACCACGCCCCGAAGCCGAGCCCCAGGCCGATGAGGGTCGTGATGATCAGCAGCGGCGCGTGGGTGCGGGCGAGGCGGAGCGGGTCGATCGGCTTGAAGCGGCCGGTCGGCTGGGCCTGGGGCATGCCGGTGGTCGGCCCGATGGGCGGGATGGTGGAGAGGGGATTGGCGGTCATGACGGGGCTCTTCTTCGGGGTTCTGTGAGAGCGGGCGGGGCGGATCGCCGGTGGCGTAAGCGGGTCTTTCCGCGGTTAGTTGGTCCGTTCGAGCAGCTGTTGCGCTCGCTCGAGCGTCTCTTGGTCCTTAGCGGCGGTGGCGAGCTCGACCGCCTGGTCGAGCGATTCGCGGGCTCGGCCGAGCAGTTCCATCGCGACGTACACCTGCCCGAGGTGCAGGGTGTTTGCCGGCAGTGGTTGCAGGCTGACGCTGCGTTTGAGCGTTTCCTCGGCCTCGGGCAGCTGGCCGGCGCGGTAGTACGTCCACCCCAGTGTATCGAGGACCTCGGGGTTTTTATCGGCGATCTCCGCCGCACGCTTGGCCAGGGGCAAGGCGTCCTTCGGCCGATCCAGGTCGTTGGCCAGCAGGTAGGCAAGGTTGTTGAGCACCTCGAGGTCTTGGGGGTTGTCCTCAAGGAGGCGCTGGTACGCTTGAGCGGCGGCGTCGAAGTCGCCGGACTGGTAGGCGGCGAGGGCCTCAAGCCGGGCGATGCGGGCGCTGACCTGGTCCTGCTGAGCGAAGGAGGTGTCGCGCAGGGCGGCGAGGCTGGCACGGGCCCGGTCGTACTGCTCGGCGTTGACGAGGCGTCCGGCGACGATGAGGTCGAGCCAGCCGCGGTCGACGGCGGGGTTCATCGCGGCGGTCGCGGCGACGGCACGGTCGGGGCCGAGGGCCTCGAAAACCTGGGCAAGGACCGCGTCGAGGACGCCGGGGTCCGGGGCCCGCTCCACCGCGAGGCGGAACACGTTGTCCGCGGCATCGGCCTGCCCGGAGGCGGCCAGGGCGCGGCCCCGCAGCGCCTGTATCGCGGGTGAGGCGTTGAGCATCTCGGGGTGGTTAGTCAGCAGCTTTTCGGCGTCGCCCGGGCGATCGGCCCGGAGGTACAGCGCTGCCAGGCGGGCGACGGAGCCGGGCGAGGCGCCCGCTTCGACCGAGCGCTCCATCTCGGCGATCGCCTCGTCGGCATCGCCGCGTTCGTCGGCCAGGCCCGAGGAGAGCTGCAACCACGCCGGGTCGTCGGGGAAGAGCGAGCGGCTCTCGGCGATTAGCGAGGCGAGCCGCTCACGGTTGCCGGTCCGGGCGTAGAGGTTCGCCAGGTCCAGCCGCGCGACCGAGTTGCCCGGCACCGCCTCGACCAGCTTCTCGAGCGCCGTAACCGCCTCCTGCGGCCGGTTGTCCGCGATCAGGAGCTGGGCCTTGAGCGTCAGCGCCTGGGGCAGGTTCGGCTGGAGCGCGAGGGCTTTGTCGAGGTCCTCGTAAGACTGGGCCCGCCGCTCGGGATCGTTGACGTTGAGCGTGGCCCGCTGGAGGTAGGCCATGACGTTGGTGTCGTCCTTCTGCAGGGCGGCATCGATCTGCTTACGCGCCTCGTCCGGCTGATTGCGCTGCAGGGCGATCACGGCGGCGAGGTTGTTGGTCACCGAGGAGGCGGGCAACTGGCCGAGCAGCGTGGACGCGCTGTCGATGTCGTCGTTGCGGAGCATCGCCTCGACGAGCCGCTGGCCGACCGCCTCTTTCTGCTTGGGGTCGGTGAGGCTCTGGTAGAGCGAGCGGTAGAGCTCGACGGCTTGATCCGTGCGGCCGGCGTCGAAGAGCGCATCGGCGAGCTCGCGGCTCGCCGGCCGGGTGGCGGGGTCCTCCACCGCGATGGCGTTGCGGTAGGCGGCGTAGGCGTCCTCGGGTTGCCCGGCCCGCATGATGTAACGCGCCAGGGCGAGGCGGCCTTCCGCGGTCGCCGCGTCACCACGCTGGGCCAGGTACGACTCGAGCGCCCTACGCCCTTCGTCGGGCCGATCCGCGGCCAGCAGGACCTGCGCCCGCGCCGCGGCGGCCTCGAGGCTCGGACCCTGGTCTTTTTCCAGCTCGTCGAGGACGGCCAACGCCGGCTTGAGCTGCTCGTCCGAAGCGAGCATCACGGCGAGGCGGAGGCGGTTGTCGCGGTCCTGCGGCTCGGTGCGGGCGAGGTCGCGGCGGGCGTCGATGGCGCGGGAGAGCTGGCCGAATCGGGATTCGTAGATGAGGTAGCGTTCGCGGGTGTCGGGGTTGCTGCCGCCGTAGCGGAACGCCTGACGCATGGCGTCGAGGGCGGGGCCCCGGTTGCCCTGGGCGTCTTCGGCGGCGGCGAGGCCGATCCACGCCCGGACGTTGTCGGGGCGCTGGTCAAGGGCGGTGCGGTAGGCGGTGATGGCGGGTTCGAGGTCGCCGTTGGCGCGGAGCAGGTCGCCGTACTGCCGCCAGCCCTCGTCGAAGACCGGCTGGACCTTGAGGCCCTGGTCGAACTCGGCGATGGCCTGGCGGGTGTTGCCCCGGGCGGCGGCGAGTCTGGCCCGCAGAAGGTGGCCGTTCGCCGAGTCGGCGTTGTCCCGGGCCAAGTCGTTGACGAGGCGTTCGGCCTTGTCGAACTCCTTGTCCTGCAGCGTGAAGTCGAGCTCGAGCAGGCGGACCTGCGGGTGCTCGGGGCCGAGCTGTTTCGCCTGCTCGTAGAACGGCCGGGCCTGCTCGGGCTGGTTGTTGCCGAGGTAGTACGTCGCCTTGCTGAGCGCCAGGTCGAGGGGGGTGGTCTGCTCACCGGCGAGGTCGTCGATCACCTCCTCGTAGGAAAGCTGATTGCCGCCGTCGACCTGCTTCGACAGCAGGTCGATGAGCTTGGGATCGATGCCGCCGCCGCGGGCGCGTTGGAGGTAGTCGAGCTTCTGCTGCTTGTCGGTCGTGAGGCCGAGCAGGGTCTGGAGGGCCCAGATGTCGCCGGGGTTTTCGTTGAAGCGGGCCTCGACCAGGTCGCGGGAGCGGTCGGTGTTGCCGGCCTTGGTCTGCAACTGGACGAGCGACCGCAGGACCGCCGGGTCGCTCTGGGGGTCGAGGGCTTGAAGCATCTCGATGCCGCGGTCGGGGTTGCCCGACGCGGCGTACCACTCGGCCATGAGGCGTCGGCCGGCGGGGTCCTCCGGTGCATCGGCAAGGAAGGTCTCGAGCTGCCGCCGCGCCTCGGGAAGTTCACCGGCGCGGACGAGCATGCTCGCGAGCTGGAGGCGGATGCGGCTGGTGAGTTCGACGCTGGGGTTGGACCGGACCAGGTCTAGGGCCTGCTGGAGGCGCTTGGTGGCGGCGCCCCACTGGTTGTTCTGTTGCCGGGCGTGAGCCGAGAGCAGGATCGTCTCGATGTCGGCGTCCTTGAACAACGCGCTGGCCCGGTCGATCTCGATCATGGCGGTGCGGTTGTCCTTGCGCAGCAGCGCGATCTTGCCGCGGAGGAGGTGGACCTGACCGGTCTCGCCGGTGGCGGTCTGCAGGGCGTTGACCGCGGCGTCGGCGTCCTTGAGGATGCGCTCGCGCTCGGCGGGGTCCTTGGCCTGCTCAGCGCGGATCAGCTCGAGGTTCGCCACTTCGTACACCGCCTGCTGGCGGAGCTGCTCTTCCCGCAGCGAGGTCTCGGCGATGCCGAAGACCTGCTTGTCGCGGGCGGCGACGTAGGCGTCGTGCGCCTCGTCGAGCTCGAGCTGGAGCTTGAGCATGTTGCCGAGCATGACTCGGTAGAGCAGCGAGTCGGGGTCGGAGGCGATGGCGGCCCGCAGCAGCTCCTCGGCGCGGAGGATGCCGACCGTCACGTTGGCCCCGGGCTTGGCGTCGTCGGGCCGCTGGCGGTCGAGGCGGGGCAGGAGCTCGGCCACGCGGCGGACGAGCATCGGCGGGTCGGGGTTTCCGCTGAGGTACGACGCGAGGCCGTCGATCACCGGGCGGGCCTCCTGGGTCCGGTCGACGCCGGTGGCCAGCAGGATCGAGACGTGGTCGATCGCGGCCTGCCCGTCGTTGGGGTGCCCGTTGAACGCTTTGGTCGACAGCTCGACAGCCTCGTTCCGGAGGGCCTGGACCTGCTCGCGCGGGGCGTTGTTGGTTTGGGCGATGCCGGCCTGGTAGAGCTTGTACCGGGCGAGGTAGTGCAGGAGGTCGGGGTCATCGGGCCGGGCCTGAAGCGCGGTGGTGAGGTCGGCGAGGGCTTGTTCCTGCTTGTCGACGGGGAGGTCGGGCGAGAGCTGGAGGGTGAGGGTGATGCCGCGCCACTTGTGGGCGATGATGTTGCCGGGGTCGCTGTCGAGGCGTTGGGCGGCGAGCTGGTAGATGTTGGTGTAGGTCCGCACGTCGCCGGTGTCCTGCGCCCAACCGTAGAGCATCTGGTAGAAGCGCTCGAGCAGTTCGGGGTTGTCGCGGTCGAGTTCGGTGGCGTCGCGGAAGCGCTGGTAGACGGTGCTGACGATCTCTTGGGCCTCTTTGGCGTCGCGGACGGGGATGTTGCGCAGGGCCTCGATGTACTTGAGGAGCACCTCGACGTTGCGGCGGTCCTTGTTGTAGGACTTGCCGAAGTTCTGGGCGGCGAGGCGGTAGTCCATCGCCTGCTGCTTGCGGGCGGCCTCGGCCCGCTCGCCCTCGAGGTCGGGGCCGACACGGTTGTCGGCCGTGACGAGGTACTTATCGCCGAGGGCTTCGTACTCCGAAGCGCTCTTCACGACGTAGAGCTGGTAGAACGCGAACGCGCCGCCGAGCAGCAGCACGAGCACGGCGAGGAGGATGTAGACGAACTTGGTGTTGACTTTGCCGGACATGAGCGGGAGGGGTTAAGGGGCTAAAGGGTCAGGGGGTGGACGGGTCAGGGGGTGGCGCCGGAGCGGGGCCAGCGGCCGGCCTGCACGTCGTGCCAATCCGGCAGCGCGGCCATGATCTCGGGGAGGAAGACGTCGAGGAACGCTTCGGTACGCTTCCGCATCGAGTCGGGATCGGCCTCGCCGACGGCCATGACCTCGATCTTGCAGTAATAGCTGTGCTTGTCGGTGATGTCGAAGCCCTGGAGGCGGACGGCGTTAGGCGAGGAGAGGTACTTGCCGTTGGCGGCGAAGAAGTAGATGACGTGGCTGGGCGGCGCGGCCGGGCCGGGCAGGAAGGTGAAGCGGGTCGCGTCGATGAGCGGGTCGGGGATGACGGCGAGGGTGCCGGCATCGGGGTCGGCGGTTTCGCCCAGGGGGTTGGTGAGGACGGCGGGCGCGACGACGCCGGGCCCGTCGGGGTTGGGGTATTGGCCGGGGGCGTCGATATCGAGGCGGACGCCGGTGACGCCCTGGTTGACCATGCCGCCGGCGACGAAGCAGCGGTCGGGCACGTGGGGCACGGTGTCGACCAGGCCGGTGTAGTACGCGATGTGGACGCGGACGATGCGCCCGGGCTGGCCTTCGGGGATGCTGGTGTCCTCGTAGAGGCGGCTGAGGTACTGCTCGGTGCCGAGCGCGTCGACGACCTCGGGGGTGAGCACGTCGTCGCGGAGGAAGGTCCAGCCGGCCTTGTCGAGGGGCAGGAGGGTGAGGGGGTGGCGGAGGTCGACCTCTTTCTTGAGGAGCACCGCGCCCTGCCAGGCGACGACGGCCTGCATGCCGAGGGTCGAGCCGAGCAGCAGGCCGCAGGCGAGGGCGATGACCGAGCCGAGGGCGAAGCGGTTGACCCCGCCGCTGGCGGGGGGCGGGGGCGTTGCGGTGCGGCGACGTTTGGACCACCGCCGCCAGATGACGACGGCGACGAGGCCGAGGGCGGCCGGGACGAGCGGGGCGACGGGCAGGGGCACGTCGGCGAAGGCGTTGAGCCCGGGGACGCGGCCGAAGAACCAGGCCATGCTGAGCGGCGGGAGCCAGGCAAACGACGCGGCGTACAGCGCCCCGCCGACGACCGCGAGCGCAAGGCCCGCGGCGACAAAGACGGCGATCCGGCCGGGCGTGGCGCGGCCGGTCGGCCCGGCGCGGTGCGGGGCGACGGGCCGAGGCTCGGGCTCCCGGTCCGCCTCGTCACGGATGACGATCCGGTCGAGCACCCAGCCCAGCAGCAAAAACAGCCCCGCCGCGGGGATGAGCATCAACATTCCAACGAAGATGTGAAAATCGCCCTGGGCGTACCGCTTGTCGACGAGGTAGATCAGCCCCAGGGCCGTGACTCGCGCGATATTGACCGCCAGGGCGATGGGGATCGCCATCGCGATCATGATCAACCGCTGCCACCACGCCCGGTCCCACAGGAACGCCAGCGCGACGCCCAGCGCGACGAACGCCATGAGCATCCGCAGCCCCGAACACGCCTCGGCGATGTTGAGCCCTTCCTCGACCCATCGGCCGTCCTGCATGAAGCCGAGGGTGATCTGGTTACCCTCGCGGGTCGGGGTGAAGTCGACGAACACGGCCGCGACGTTCAGGGCCACGCCCGCACCCCGGGCGGCGATGTCCTGCAGCGCATTGGCGATCCGCTCCCACAGCGCGTCGGGGATCTTGACGGCGAAGACGAGGTAGGCGATGGGGAACCACACCACCCGCATCGCCGCCGGCCCGAGCAGGAGCAGGGCCAGCCCGAAGAGGCTGATGATCATGCTGTACCCGCGGAACATGTCGTTGCGGCCGGGGTAGATCCACCAGAAATAGCTGTAGATGCCCAGGAGCAGCAGCGGCAAGCCCCACCAGCACACGCGCCGCGGCGTCGCCGCGAGGCGGTCCTTGTGCTGCATTAGATAGTAGAGCGAGATCAGCGGGACGATGAGGATGTGCGACCAGTTCGGGTCGCGGCTGGCCATGACCATGCGGCTGATGAACTCGAAGTGCATCGCCACGAAGGCAATCGTCAGCGCCGCGATCCACGCCCAGCCGGTGGGCGTGATCAGCGGGCGCGGGCGCGGCGCGTCGGCGAGGTTGGGGATCGTCGTGCTGGTCATACTCCACCGAGGGGACGTGAGGGGCGACATGAGCCGGGGTGCGTTGATCCTCCCGGCGCGATACCTGATCCTCCACCGACAGTGCACGATTTGCCCCGTCTCACCGGCCGCGTCTGTCGATTCATACGGCTAACGGGCCGGGCGGGTTCAAGGGAAACGGATAGCAGTTTGGGAAACGTCGCTCCGAGCCTCACCGGGACCGGCCGTCGGCTTGGCGGTCACAGCGAGACCCGTTGGATAGTGTACCTCACCTCGGGCGGCGGTCTACCGGGGGTTCGGCGAAAATCCGGTGAGCGGCCGGTTCTTCGGGGCCGGCGACGGGTTCGGCGTGAGGCGGAGGGCGACGAGGCGGTCGCCGTTTTGCAGCACGACCCAGCCGGGGTTAACCTGCGCGAGGCGGTAGCCGACGACGGTGTCGCCCTGATGGACAATGATGCCGTTGAGTACGGCAGACCCGCGGGTGAGGGCGGTAGGCGGTGCGGTAGCCTGCAGCCGCAGGGTGCGGCCGGCGGGCAGGTTGATCTGATGCGCCGCTCCGCCGGCACGGGCCGGGCGATCCGTGGGGTGCGTGGGCGGCAGCGACGGGGCCGCCGCGGCGGATGCGGCCGCAGGGCTCATCACGGCGAGGATGTGCCGATAGGCGTCGCCCTGCACCAGGCCCCGGTAGGTCAGCAAGCCCAGCGCGGCGGCCGCAAGCGCAAGCCCGGCGGTGCCGAGGCGCGCCGGGGTAAGACGCCGGCCACGTCGCCGACGTTCGTCGGCGGGCGTCCGCGCGCTGGAGGAACCGCCGGACCCGCCGCCGAGGTAGGGCCGTCCGGCGTTGGCGTGCAGGGCTTCGACCTCCGCATCGTCTAAAACGTCGTACGCCGCCGATCCCCCGGGCGGCAGCGAGGGCTGGCGTGAGAATGTGGCCATGGCGGTCCTCCCGCCGTCTTATCGGGCGGCGGGCCGGGACAATCCAACTTCGACCCTCCGGCGTCGGCGGACCCGCCTTGCGATGCGTTACGACCCTCACACTCGGCCGCTGAAGCGGCCTCCGCCGAGGTGACGGTGAGCGAGCATGTCAGCCGAGACGTCTCCGCCTCACCAGTGCTGCGGAACCCAGCAGCACGACAGCTGCCGACGTCGGCTCGGGCAGCGCCACGATGGTGATGGGGACGTCGGCTTGCGTCTCGTAGGCGTAGCCGAACACCGTCGCCTCGAGCGTCACCGGGTCAAGCCGCAGCTCGGCGTAGCCGTTGCTCCCGGAGACCAGCGGGAAACTGAACGCCAAGTACACCGCGGTCGCGGGAGGCTCGGCGAACGGGCCGGCCGCATCCGTCACCGCCCCGCCCCGGACCTCGTGCTTCGCCAGGATCAGCTCCCCGCTGAAGCTGGAGCGGACCTCCACGGTGTCCCCCTCGTCGAACCGCAGCGCGACCTCGGTGTTGGTGTCGAAGAGGTCGCCCGCGCTGCCGCCGGGCACCTCGGTGGCGGCCACGACGCTGCCGGGCTGCGTCAGGCTGAGCGTAAACAGGCCGCTGCCCGGCCCCTCGACGCCGACCTCTTCGCTAAGGTGCGTGAGGCGGACCTCCACGCTCCCGTCGGCGTCGACGTCCAGGTCCACCCCGCTGTCCGAAGCCACCAGCGGCGTATCGAGGACGCGGGTCACCACCGCCGCCCCACCGTGCGGTGCGAGGCTTACGGCGGACAGAGCAAACGACAGGGTCAGGGCGGGCTTCATACGGTTCTCCTTCGACGTCAGGCGGGCCGACCGCACGATAACCGACGGCGGCGATATACGGTGACGGCGAGCACGCTGAACCAAAATCTAACCGTGCGTCGCGGCAAAGTCGCCCATGAACCCCGCCAGCCGCTCGGCCCCCGCCAGCGGCATCGCGTTGTACACCGACGCGCGGATGCCCCCGACGCTGCGGTGGCCCTCTAGCCCGTCCATCCCCGCCGCCGTCGCCTCCGCGACGAATCGCTTTTCGAGGTCCTCGGTCGGCAGGCGGAACACCACGTTCATCGTCGACCGGTACCGCTCGTCCACCGGGCAGCTATAGAAGGATCCTCCCCCGGCGTTCGCGATAGCGCCGTAGATCAATCCGCTTCGCCGCTCGGCCATGTCCGACGCCCACGCCAGCCCCCCCTTGTCCTTGAGCCACCGCAGCACCAGGCTCATCATCCACACCTGGAACACCGGCGGCGTGTTCAGCATCGACCCGCCCTCGACGTGCCCGGCGTAGTTGAGGTACCCCGGCAGCGTGTTCGGGCACATCGCCAGCACGTCGTCCCGCACGATCAGGATCGTCGCCCCCGCCGGTGCGACGTTCTTCTGCGCCCCGGCGTAGATCAGCCCGAACCGCTCCACCGGCACGTCCCGGCTCAGAAAGTCGCTGCTCATGTCCGCAATAATCGGCACACCCCCGGAACCCCCGGAACCCCCCGGAAGCCCCGACCTCCGGGAACGCCCTTCCACTGCAGCCCGCCGATGGTCTCGTTGCTCGTGAGGTGCAGGTACGTTGCGTCGTCGCTCGCCTTGACCGTCGCGGGGTCGGGCAGCGTCGTGAAGTTGCTCGGCTTGCCGTCGAAGATCACGTTGACCTTCCCGCCCATCGCCTTCGCGTCGGCGATGGCCTTCTTCGCCCACGCGCCGGAGTTGGTGTAGTCGGCGGCCCGGGGTTCCTGCCCGGCGAGCACATGTAATAGATTTCAGCGGGATCATGCCGAACTGAAACGTCGCCCCGCCGGCGAGGATCAGGACGTGGTAGTTGTCCGGCAACCCCATCAGCTCGCGGACCAGGCCGGTGGCGTTGCCCATCACGTCCTCAACCGGCGGGGTGCGGTGCGACATCTCGACGATGGACATGCCCTGGCCGTGGTAGTCGACGAACTGGTCGCGGACCTCCTCGAGGACCTCGAGCGGGAGCGTGCAGGGGCCGGCGGAGAAGTTGTAGAGGCGGGGCATGGCGGTGGGCGTTGGGGCTCGGGTATCGGGGGCTCGGCCGCTGGCCATTGGCCGGCGGATCGTTTCTGCTCTCGTCTTTCGCCCTCAGCGTAGCCACTCCCGCGGGCTGCGCCCGGTCAGGCGTTTGACCACGCGGAACGCCTGGGTGTAGCTGCCAAAGCCCGCGGGCGTAGGCGGCCCTGGGTCAGGTTCAGCCGACCGCCCCGGCCGACGAGCTGCGCAAAGCGGTCCGCCCGTTGGCGGTTGCGGCAGGGCCGTCAGCGACTGGCCGAGCTGCTCGCGGAACAGCCGCGAGAGGTGCGGCCGGCTGACGTGGCACGCCGCGGCGAGCGCGACAAAGTCGTCGTGCGACGGGTCGTCGTGCAGCCTCCGCGCCGCCTCCGCCACCGCGGGGTGCAGGTGGCTGCCCGCCGGGACGTCGTCGGGCGTCGACGTACGCCGACCACGCCTCGGCCGCGAGCCACGCCAGGCCCGCGGCCTCCTCCGCCGACCGGTCGGACGCGCCCCCGTCACCGGGTCGCCCCCCCGCCGCCTCCACCCGCCGGCCACAGCCGCGCCAGCCCCGACGCCGACGCCTCGCCCAGCACCCGGTGCCCCGGGCCGTCCGGCCGCCCCGACTCCAACCACCCCCGCCACGCGGCAAACTTCCCGTCCCGGCTCAGCCGCCGCGCCACCGCCGCCCGGAATACCACCACCCACATCAGCAAGTCCTCCGAACGCTCGAGCAGCAGATGCGGCTGACCCGGCAGCAGCCACGCCAACGCGTCGGTGTCTAACCGCACCCGACGCCCGTCCACCACGTACTCCGCCCAGCCCCGCGCCACCAGGTTCACCTCCCACTCGCGGTGCGTGTGCCCCCGGTGCATCGGCGGTTCACGCGCGGCGTCGTGCAACTGTGCGTAGCCCCACCGCCCCGGCCCCCAGCCGGATGGTCACCCGCTCAAACTCCAGCCCCGCGGCCGCCGGAGCCGCCGCATCACCAGACGCAACCTTTTTAATCTTCACCGTAAAGACTCGGCCCGCCGGATCTGCATAATCTCTCTCAACGGTGCATCGACCGCGCCGTTCCCCCGCCCACCCCCCACCGGAGCAGCTTACCCGATGAAACCCCCCGCTACCGCCGAAGCCCCCCTCCACCAAGTCCGACGCCCCGACCGCCGAGTCGCAGGCCCACGTCCCCGGCCGTCAAGGCCGACCCGAACGAGAGCCGCTACATCCAGGCCGAGCTCGACTACCTCTTTGAGGTCCGCGGCTACCGCATCCTTAAAGGTGCTCTCTCGCCCAACCAGCTCGAGCGCATCAACGGCTGGGTCGACAGCCAGGACATCGACAACCTCAAGCCCGGCGAGTGGATCGGCAACGTCGAGACCCACACCTACGGCGCCAAGGACGGCATCAACTTCCAGAACGTCATGGAAGGCGGCGACGTTTTCGAAGAGTGCATCGACAACCCTGCGTGGTTCGAGCAGTGCAAGCGTTACATCCAGCACGGGGGGCACTACATCTCCATCGACGAGAACTTCCTCAACATCCGTCAGAGCGGCGGCTTTATCCCCACCCACTCCGGCGGCGCGACCGTCCGGTTCACCTCCAACTTCCGCAACATCGCCGGACGGCTGGCGGTGGGCCAGATCAACGTGCTCATGGCGTTGAACGACGTGCACCTCGGCGACGGGTGCACCACGGTCGTGCCCGGCTCGCACAAGGCCGCCA
>CBDCBB010000005.1:0-29539 GCA_965214155.1 Phycisphaeraceae bacterium | reverse complement strand
GGTTCGCGGTGAACGCCGGCTCCGCGGCCGAGTCGGACCTGACGACGCTGTCCGCCGGGGTTTCGGGGCGGTGGGACGACGACGTGGCGATCGCCAACGAGTACCGGTCGCTGGCATGGGCGCTGGGGCTGCTGGCCCTGGCGGTGCTGGGCTTGCATGGGTGGCTGTTATATAGAAGCGAAGTATCGAAACGGGCGGCGACGGCGAAAAGTTCGGGTACGCCAACGGGGGTGCCGGCATGACCTGCCTCGCCCCGGTCACGCAGTGCCCGCCTGTGCCGCGTCGCGCGTTTCGGATGCCACACCTTCCCGCAGAGAGGCTCTCCAGTACCCGGACACCGCCTCCGGTGGAGCAGGCTTCCCGCCTGCTTTCGGCTCCGGTGGAGCAGGCTTCCAGCCTGCTTTCGGGCGCAGCCCGAAGCCGGTCACCGTGGACTTGCCCCTTCGGGCCAACGGCAGGTTGGAAGTCTGCCCCACCCGGAACCCGCAGGCCGCCACTCCTTTTCATCAAAGGCGGTGCGGCATGACCCCCCTCACCCTCGCCGCCCCGCACTGGCTCCTCCTGCTCGTCCCCGCGGCCGTGGCGTGGTGGCTCGCCCGGCCGGGGGGGCTGTGGCTCCGCGCCATGCGGGCGGTGGTGTACGGCCTGGTCGTGCTGGCGATGTGCGAGCCCCGCCTCGTCTGCCGCAGCGCGCGGGCACCGTCGTCGTCCTCGCCGACCGCAGCGCCTCGATGCCCGGCGACGCGGGGGCGCGGCAGCTCGAGATGATCGACCTCATCCACCGGGCGATGTCGCCGGACGACCGCCTCGCCGTCGTCTCGTTCGGCGAGGGGGTCGCGGTCGAGCAGGAGCCGGCGGTCAAGGGCGTCGAGGCGTTCACGCAGGGACGTCGGCGGCGACGCGTCGGACCTCGGCGGCGCGCTCCGCCGCGGGCTGTCGCTCATCCCCGCCGACGGCGCCGGCCGCATCCTCGTGCTCAGCGACGGGCGCTACACCGGCCCGCCCCCTGGGGCCGAGGCGGCGCGGGCCGCCGCCCGGGCGTCCCCCTCGACCACCGCGACCTCAGCCGCCCCGCCGCCGGCGACCTTGCCGTCACCCGGATCGACGCCCCCGCCACCGTGCAGCCGGACGAGGCGTTCATGGTCACCGGCTGGGTCGCCGCGACCTCGCCGCGGTCCGTCGCCTACGAGCTGTGGCGGGGCGACACCCGCATCGCCGCCGGCCGCCGCGACGTGCCCGCCGGGACCAGCCGCCTGACCTTCCGCGACCGTGCAGCCGTGCCGGGGTCGCTGGACTACCGCCTGCAACTCATCCCCGACCCCGGCCACGCCGACCCCCGTCCCCGAGAACGACGCGGGCCGCTTCATCGTCGGCGTCGAGGGCGACAAGCCCCTGCTCGTCGTCACCGACTCGCCCGGGCAGGGCCTCGCCAACCTGCTCCGCGCCGGCGGGCTGAACGTGCAGGCCGCAAACCCCAACGCCCTCACCGGCTCGCTGCAGGAGCTGTCGAATTACGCCGGCGTGGTCCTCGAAAACGTGCCCGCCACCGACCTGCCCCCCGACCTGCCCGGCCAGCTCGCCGCCCTCGTGCCCACCGCCGGCGTCGGCCTCATGATGACCGGCGGGCAACGGTCGTTCGGCCCCGGCGGGTACTACCGTTCACCCCCTCGACCCGCTGCTGCCCGTCTCCATGGAACTCCGCCAGGAGCACCGCAAGCTCTCGCTCGCCATCGTCGTCGCCCTCGACCGCTCCGGGTCCATGGCCGCCCCCGTCGCCGGCGGCAAGACCAAGATGGACCTGGCGAACCTCGGCACCGTCGAGGTCATCGACCTGCTCGGGCCGATGGACGAGCTGGGCGTCCTCGCCGTCGACTCGGCCCCGCACCAGATCGTCGACCTCGGCCCCGTCGACGACAAGGCCGCCATCCGCCGCCGCGTCCTGAGCATCCAGTCCATGGGCGGGGGCATCTACGTCTACGAGGCCCTCGCCGCCGCCGCCGGCATGCTCGCCAACGCCACGCCCACCACCCGCCACATCATCCTCTTCTCCGACGCTTCGGACTCCGAAGAGCCCGGCCGCTACGCCACGCTCCTCACCAAAGCCCGCGCCGCCAACATGACCGTCAGCGTGATCGGCCTCGGCAGCGACACCGACCCCGACGCCCCGCTGCTCAAGGACATCGCCAGCCTCGGCGGCGGCCGCGCCTACTTCACCCAGGACGCGGCCAAACTCCCCCAGCTCTTCGCCCAGGACACCTTCGTCGTCGCCCGGTCCAGCTTTATCGAGGACGCCACCCCCGTCGCCCCGACCGGCGCCCTCGCCGCCATGACCGGCCGCGCGTTTGCCGACCCGCCCCCCGTCGGCGGGTACAACCTCAACTACCTCAAGCCCGACGCGTCGCTCGGCGTCGTCACGCAGGACGAGTACACCGCCCCGCTGCTCGCGTCGTGGCAGGCGGGCCTAGGCCGCGTCGCCACCTACGCCGGCGAGGCCGACGGCCGCTTCACCGGGCCCATCGCCGGCTGGGCCGACCTCGGGGAGCTCTTCAGCAGCCTCGCCCGCTGGGTCGCCGCCCGCGACCGACGCCTCCCCGACACGCTCCTCGCCCGCCAGCGGATCGACGGCGGCCGCCTCACCGTCGAGCTCCTCCTCGACCCCGAACGTCCGGAGGCGTCGCTCGCCGGCGAACCCGTCGCCACCGTCCTCTTCGGCCGGCCGGGCACGCCGCCCCGCCGCGTCGACCTGCCGATGCGCTACACCGCGCCCGACACCCTCGCCGCCGAGGTCGCCCTCACCGGCGACGACGTCGCGCTCGCCACCCTCGACCTCGGCCAACTCGGCTCCGTCACCCTCCCGCCCACGCGCCTGCTCTACTCCCCCGAATACCTGCCCCAGCAGCGCGACGGCCCCGCCGTCCTCCAGACCCTGGCCGAGACCACCCGCGGCGTCGCCCGGGCCGACCTCGGCGCGATCTGGGACGACCTCACCCCGGTCCCGCGCTCGTCCTCCGTCGCGCACTGGCTCTGGCTCGCCGCCGTGATGGTGCTCCTCCTCGAGGTCCTCGAGCGCCGCACCGCCTGGGTCTCGCAGGGCGTCATGATGGTCACCCGCCGCCACCCCCGATCGCGCCGACCGGAGCGATGGTGGGACGGCCGTCTCGCCCGTCATTCGACGCCAGTCGAAATCAACGTCGGCCGAGCCCGACGCCGACCCGTCGACGGATCGCCCCGCCCCACCACGCGGCCGCCGCGCCGCCAAACCCGCCAAGGCCCCGCCCCCCCGCCGTGCCCGCCCCGCCACCACCCCAACCTCATCACCCCCGCCCGACGCCGCACCAACACCCCCACCTCCCGCCGCCCCCGCGGGCCTCGGCTCCATCCTCGAACAAGCCAAACGCAACGCCGATCGCCGCACCGGCCAGGACCGCTGACCCTTCACACCCGGCCGCTTACCCCCACGCCCCCACCCCGCGCCACCCCCGCGACCACGCTAGCGGCAGGCTCCGGTAGCTCCGGTATCCGCGGATGACGCAGTGCTACGACCCAACGCCATCGCTTGCGTGGTCGCGTCTGCCGTAACATGCACTCCCCCGTTCCGGCTGCGAAAACGTGCCCCGATGAATCCCGCCACCCCCCCGCTCGGCACCGTCTCCCTCGTCGGGGCCGGTCCCGGCGACCCGGGGCTCATCACCGTCACCGGGATGCACCGCCTCCGCACCGCCGACGCCGTCGTCTTCGACGCGCTCGCCAACCCCCTCCTCCTCGACGAGGCCAGGCCCAACGCGACCCGCCACGACGTGGGCAAGCGGGCCGGCCACCACAAGCTGACCCAGGACCAGACCAACGCCCTCCTCGCCGACCTCGCGAAGCAGGGCCACAACGTCGTCCGGCTCAAGGGCGGCGACCCCTACCTCTTCGGCCGCGGCGCGGAAGAGTGCGCATACCTCGCTCAACACGGCGTACGCTGCGAGGTCATCCCCGGCGTCACCTCCGGCCTCGCCGCGCCCGCCACCGCCGGCATCCCCGTCACCCACCGACACGTCGCCTCCACCGTCACCCTCGTCACCGGGCACGAGGACCCGACTAAGGACGACACCTCCGTCGACTACCCCGGCCTCGCCAAGCTCCTCGCCCGCGGCGGGACCGTCTGCTTCTACATGGGCGTCGGCCGCCTGCCCCGCATTGTCGACCAGCTCCGCGCCTGCGGCCTGCCCGGCTCCCTCCCCGGGGCCGTTGTTCAGTGGGGCACCCTCCCCACCCAACGCACCGCCCGCGGCACCCTCGACACCCTCGCCGACGCGGTCGAACAAGCCGGCGTCTCCTCCCCCGCGATCATCGTCCTCGGTGAGGTCGCCGCCCTCGACGAGCCGGGCCTTAACTTCTTCACCGACCGCCCGCTGTTCGGCCAAACCGTGCTCGTCACCCGCACCCGGTCACAAGCCTCTTCCCTGTCTGCGATGCTGCGGGAGCGCGGCGCACACGTGATCGAGGTGCCCACCATCGAGCTCGCCCCGCCCGAGGACCTCAAGGCGGTGGAGCGGGCCATCGCGGCGCTGGCGGCGGTGGACTGGCTCGTGCTCACCAGCGCCAACGCCGTAGGCGTGCTCGCCGCGGAGATGGACCGCCAGCGGCTCGACGCGCGGCGGTTCCCGCGCCTCCACCTCGCCGCCGTCGGCGACGCCACCGCCGCGGCGCTGCGGCAACAGACCGGCCTCCGCGCCGACCTCGTGCCCGCCGACGCCGGCGGCGACGCCCTCGCCGACGCGCTGCTCGCGCGCCTTGCCGACCCGGCCAAGGTGATGCTCCTCCGCGCCGATATTGCCCGCCCCGCCCTGCCCCGCCGCCTCCGCGACGCCGGCCACGCCGTCACCGAGGTCGCCGCGTACCGCACCCGCCCCGTCGACGCCCTGCCCGACGACGCCCTCGCCGCGCTGCGGGGCCACACCGTCGACTGGATCACCTTCACCAGCAGCTCGACGGCGCGGAACCTCGTTACCCTGCTCGGCGACGAGGCCGGGTTGCTCGCCGACGTCGGCCGGGCGTCCATCGGGCCGATCACCGGCGCGACGCTCGCCGAGCTCGGCTACCCCGCGACGGCCGAGGCGGAGGCGGCGGACGTGGGCTCACTGGTGGAAGCAATCACGGCGGCCGCGAGCGGCCGGGCTAAGGAGGGGCACTGATTATGCGACTCGAACCCGACCGTACCGCCGTGATGCTCGTCGACCTGCAGGAGCGGATCGTGCCGCACATGGACGAGCGGCGGACGCTGGTCCGCCGGTCGGGCCGGCTGTTGCAGGGCGCCAACGCGCTCGGGCTGCCGATCCTCGTCACCGAGCAGTACCCCCGGGGCCTGGGCGCGACGATCAAGGAGGCGGCCCACCACCTCGACGCCGCCGTGTGCATCGACCCCAAGACCCGCTTCTCGGCCTGCACCGAGCCGGTGATGCGGTTCCTCAAAAAGTTCGAGGCCACGAGCGTCGTCATCGCCGGCATCGAGACGCACATCTGCGTGCTGCAGACCTGCCTTGACCTCATCGACGCGGGGCTCACCGTGGCCGTGTGCGCCGACGCGACGAGCTCGCGCCGCCCCATCGACCGGGACACCGCCCTGAAACGCATGACGCAAGCGGGCGTCCTGCCCACCACCGTCGAGTCGGTCCTGTTCGAGCTGTTAAGGGACGCCGACCACGACAAGTTCCGCGCCGTCAGCAAGATCGTGCAGTCGAGCGACGGCTAGGCCCCACCATCCCCCAATGCCCGCACGCCCCGACCGCCCGCGCTTCGAGTCGTTCCGCGCGTTCTACCCGTACTACCTGTCGGAACACGGCGACCCCCGCACCCGCGTCATGCACTTCATCGGGACCTCGCTGGTCATCGTCGTCACCGCCGTCGCGCTCGCCACCCGGCTCTGGCTCTTGCTGCTTTTGCCCCTCGTGGGGTACGGCTTCGCCTGGGTCGGGCACTTCGTTTTCAAGAAGAACCGCCCCGCCACCTCCGACCCCCCGTTCTATAGTTTGGGTGCCGACTTCGTGATGCTCTTCCACATCCTCACCGACCGCGTGAAGCTGCGGTAATTTGATACCGCCCGCCGCCTCCGGCGGGTGCCACACCTCGCCGGTTTTGCGGCAATGTGTGCATGAGGTGCGATGCAAGCCGTCACACATCGACCCCGAGCGGCCGAGGTGTGGCACCCGATCCGCGTTGGCCTCACGCCGACTTCGACAGACTGCTCAGCGCGAGGCTCCGCGCGTGGTCGTCCGCGTCGGTCCCCACCGGCGGGGCGTTCTTCTCCATCAGCATCACCCAAGTGTGGCGTTCATATTCCAGCAGCGTCACCGCCTCCTCGGCCTTCGCCGGGTCCCGCTCGAGGTTCGCGTCAACCAACAGCCGGTAGATGTACGTGTACAGCGCGCTGAGCTTCTGGCACAGCTCCGGGTTGATGTCGTGCTTGAGGCTGGTGCTCAGCTCCAGCACGATCTTCTTCGCCCGCGCAAAGTTATCAAACACCGCCTCGTGATCCCGCGGCTCCCTCGATAGTTCAACCACCGCGTTGCGGCAGAACTTCAGGCACCCGTCGTACAACATCAGCCGCAGCTCCTCGGGGCTGGCGGTCATGATCTTCGTGCGGAGATACGGGTTGGGCGCGGGACGCTGCATGGGGATTTATCGACGTGCGGCGGGGGCGGGGTTCACGCGGCGGGAGGTGAGCCGATAAAGATTCGCGGTCACGACGCGTCGAAACCCATAGCCGGGTCGCTACGCGACCCCGGGGGTTTTCACGACCCCCGGGGTCGCGTAGCGACCCGGCTAGGCGCGTTGACGGAGGTCACGAAGGGCCTTGCACGGGGTTCAACCCGGCGAGGGCGGAGCTCGAGTCTTGCAGGCCCGCGAGGGTGAGTTCGAGGTCGGCGAACTGTTTCTCGAGCCGGGCGCGTTTGTCTTCGATGCGGGAGTCGACGCGTTCGATGCGGTCGTTGTTGGCCTCGATCTGGCGTTGCAGGATGTCGACCTGGCGCTGCAGCGGGCCGTCGGCGGAGTCGGTGAGGCTCTTGAGCAGGTCGTTGAGCTCGATGCCCACGCCCCTCGCGGCGACGGTGGTGGTGTCCTCGCCGGTGATCGGGTCGACCTCGAACTGCTCGAAGGTGAGCAGGTCGCGCACCGCCTCGGGGTCGGTGGCCAGCGCCTCGGCGAAGCGTTCCTGGTCGAAGGTGAGCTTCGCGCCGCTGCCGACCTTGATGCCGATCTCCGACAGCGCGTCATACCGGCCGGTGAGGTCGCCGTTGGACCCGATGACGGCGTTGTAGATCGCGGTGCGGACCCGGGCGATGGTCGGGTCGCCGAGCAGGAGGCCGCGCTCCTGGGTCTCGGCGTCGTAGGCGTCGAACTCGTTGATCTTTTCGATGAGGCCGTTGAAGCTCGACACGAAGTCCTGGATGCCGCTGGTCAGCGGCTCGCGGTCCTCGGCGACGGTGATCTGGACCGGCTGGTCGCTGGTGGTGAGCAGGTCGACGGTGACGCCGGGGATGAGCTGGTCGAGGGTGTTGCTCTTGGAGGTGACCAGAAGGGCGTCCTGCGGCTCGTCGCCGCCGTAGAAGACCACCGCGTCGCGGGCCTTGGCGAGGTTGCTCGCGCCGAAGCCCAGCCCGCCGTCGTCGAAGGTGAACGCGCCGTCGCTGCCGGCGTTGTCGGCCGAGAGGGCGAGGCGGAACGGCGCGCCGGGCGAGCCGTCGTTGATCACCGAGGCGCTGACGCCGACGTTGGCGTCGTTGATCTTCAGGGCGAGGCTCTGCAGGGTATCGGTGGCGGTGACCTCGACGGTGCGGCGGTAGGCGCCGTCGATGGGTTCGCCCGCGGCGAAGGTGCCGGCGAGGTTGAGGTCGGCGGCGGTGGTGGAGCCGTCGTCGGTGATGACAAGGTCGACCGCGCCGCTGCCGGTGTCCTCGAGGAGCAGGCCGTCGCCGGTGTCGTTCACCCGCGCGTTGACGGCGAGGCCGCGGGAGTTGATCTCGCCGATGACGTCGGCGATGGTGTTCTCGTTGCCCTGGGTGAGGTCGACGGTGGCGGTGCGGCCGTCGGAGTCCTGGATGGTGAAGACGCCGCGGGCGATGCCCAGCGCGTCGAGCCGGGTGCCCTCGTTGACGAACTGGAAGCCGAGGTCGCCGCCGTCGGCGAGGCCCTCGTCGAACGAGCCGGCGAGGCCGAGCTGGTTGGCGAGGATGCCGCCGTCGTCGTCGGCGACGACGAGGGGCCCGTTGCCGCGTGCGGTGTCGAGCAGTTGCACGCCGGTGCCGGCCGAGTTGAGCGAGGCGTTGACGCCGAGGTCCGCATTGTTGATGCGGGAGATGAGGTCGTCGACGGACTCGGCCCCGGCGAGGTTGACGCTGCCCGCTTCCCCGCGGGAGTTGGTGATGAGGAGGCGGGCGCCCTGCTGGCCGACGGCGACGGCGTCGAGGTCTTCGCCCTCGACGGTGGCGACGTCGCTGTCGGTGACGAGGCCGAGCTGGGTCGCGGCGGTCGCGCCGTTGAGGTCGGCGACGGTGAGGTTGTTGGTCCCGCCGGTGTTGTCGGTGAGGGTGAGGCGGTCGCCGTCGAGGGACAGCGTGACCTTGTTGTTGGTGGCGGAGCCGACGCGGTCGATCAGGTCCTGGACGGTGGTGAGGCCGTCGAGGTCGATGTCGGTGGTGAGGCCGAGGAGGGCGTCCTTCGCGCCGATGCGGAGGTCGGCCTGGTTGGTTCCGTTGGTGGCGAGGCCGGCGCCCTGGAAGAGGTTGGCGAGCTCGGTGTCGGGGGTGACGGTGATGGAGGCGTCGCCGCCGAAGGCGAGCAGGCCCTGCCCGCCGCGGAGCGAGGAGAGCAGCTTGGAGTTGATGGAGGAGATGACGCGGTCGCCGGGGATGTCGCCGTCGGCGTTGGTGTCGCGCTTGAGGAGGCCCAGGTCGGCCGCGGCGCGGGAGTCGTTGAGGGCCTCGACCTGGGTGGTGGATTGGCCGGCGGTGTTGTCGACGAGGCGGAGCGAGTTGCCGTTGCCGGCGACCTCGACGCGGACCTGGCCCTCGGTGGCTTCTTCGACGTGGTCGAACAATTCGTCGAGGGTGTTAAACCCCGAGACGTCGAGGTCGTGGGTCGCGCCGCTGCGGGTGGTGACGCGGAGGTCGTTGACGCCGTTGCGGGTGCGGACGCCGTTGCCGTCGTTGAGGGAGGAGAGGAAGGTTTCGCGGCCGACGGTGTTGATGGCCTGGCCGGTGAGGGTGCCGTTGCCGGCGTTGCCGGTGATGCCCAGGCCGGTGGCGGTGAGGGAGGTGCCGACGTCCTGGATGCGGAGGGCGGTGCGGTTCTGGCCGGAGGCGTCGGAGATCTTGAGGCGGTCGCCGTCGATCTCGGCGAAGACGTTGACGGCGGTGGTTTCGTTGATCTTGTCGACGACGTCGTTGAGGGTGACGACGGCGGAGAGGTCAACGAGGGAGGTCTGGCCGGAGCGGTCGGTGACGCGGATGAGGCCGCGGTTGACGCCCTCGCCGCCGTTGAGGTCGGAGAGGAGGGTCTCGCGGTCGAGGCGGGACTCGCCGCGGTTGAAGGTGAGCAGGCCGCCTTCGGGGGCGACCGGGGCGGTGGCGGCGTCGACGAAGCCGTCGGTGATGGTCTGCTGGCTGGAGACGAGCTGGGCGACGGTGAACTGGTAGTTGCCGGGCAGCGCCCCGGTGCCTGAGGAAACGGCGGCGACCTGCTCGTTGGAGCTGGTGGCGGTGGTGGCCTCGAAGGCGTCGTCGCTGGCGAAGCGGTTGGCGGCGCTGGCGACGCCAAGGAGCTGGGCGTTGACCTCCTGCAGGGCCGTCTGCTGGGATTGCAGGACGGTGTTGCGGTTCTCGATCTGGTTTTTGGGGCGGCTCTCGAAGGCGATGAGCTGCTGGATGATCGAGCCGGAGTCGATCCCGCTGACGAGCCCGGTGTTGGTGGAGATCTGAGCCATGGCACTGGTCTATATCGACCGGCGCGGAAGGCGGCTTGATGATATCGGACGGGGTTTCACCCGTTGGGGGGAAGGGGTGCGGGGTATCGGACGTCGGGATCGGAGGGACCACGACGCTGCGCGTCGCGTCGGGACGCGTAGCGTCCCGGCTACGGGGTGTTCGACTGGTCGAGCTCTTCGAGCTTGGACATGACAGCTTGGAGGTCGTTCCAGACGCGGGCGCGGTTCTCCTTCGTGTATTGACGGAGGAGGTAGGCGGGGTGGAACGTGGGCATCACGGGGATGGGCGGGTCGACCGTGGTGTAGGCGTGCCAGTTGCCGCGGAGGCGGGTGATACCGGAACTGGTGCCGAGCAGGAGCTTGGCGGCGGGCCCGCCGACGGTGAGGATCACCGCGGGGCGGATGGTCTCGATCTGGCGGCGGAGGTAGTTGCCGCCGCAGGTATCGGCCTCGGCCGGGGTGGGGGTGCGGTTATCGGGCGGGCGGCACTTCACGACGTTGGCGATGTAGACCTGTTCGCGGGTGAAGCCCATCGCGGCGATTTGCTTGTCGAGCAGCTCGCCGGAGCGGCCGACGAAGGGCCGGCCGGTGCGGTCCTCCTCCTGGCCCGGGCCCTCGCCGACGATCATGACGCGGGCGTCGGGGTTGCCCTCGCCGAAGACGGTCTGGGTGCGGGACTCGTGGAGGGGGCAGTCGGTGCAGCCGCGGACTTCGGTGCGGTCCATCTGGTCGAGGACGTGGAGCTTGGCGGCGCGGTCGAGGAGTGCGGCGGGTGTTTGCGCCTTGCGAGGCGGAGCCGCGGATGTTGATCCGTCGGCTGGGTAACCCGCGGACTCAGCCGGCGGATTGACATCCGCGGCTGCGGGGGCCTCCGCGGCTCGGTGTGCCACGAGGGTGCGGGGTGAGCCGACCGGCACCGCGTCAACCCCGAGCAGGCGGTCGGTCTGCACGTGCTGGCGGAGGATGCGCTGGAGGCGGGCGGGGTCCATGGCTTTTGAGTAGTGGGGCAGGCTTCTAGCCTGCCGTTGGCCCGAAGGGCCAAGCGGCTGTCAACGGCTTCGGGCTGCGCCCGAAAGCAGGCTGGAAGCCTGCTCCACCAAGAACCCTCTCGCTCTGCGACTCACTACGCCCCGTGCCCCTCCGGCACGCCGACGATGCTGAAGCCGCAGTCGACGTGGATCGTTTCGCCGGTGACGCCGGAAGAAAGGTCCGACAGCAGGTAGACCGCCGTGTCGCCGACCTCGTCTCCGGTGTTGGCGCGTTTCATGGACGAGGTGTGCTCCTGGTAGGCGATCATCTGGTCCATCCCGCCGACGCCGGAACCCGCCAGCGTCTTGAACGGCCCAGCACTGATGCAGTTCACCCGGATGTTCCGCTCGGGTTTGCCAAGTTCGTAGGCGAGGTAGCGGGTGGTGTGTTCGAGGCAGGCCTTGGCGACGCCCATCACGTTGTAGCCGGGCGTGACCTTTTCGCCGCCGTAGTAGGACATGTTGACGATGCTGCCGCCCTCGGTCATCAGCGGCATGGCCCGCTGCGCCATCGCCAGCAGCGTGTACGCCGAGGTGTCGATCGCGCCCATGTACACCTCGCGCGGGGTCTTGTGGAACATGTCGGGCTTGAGGTAGTCCTTGTCGGCGAACGCGATGGAGTGGACCACGAAGTCCAGCCGGCCGTGGTCCTGTTCCCACCTGTTGAACACGGCGTCGAGCGAGTCGTCGGAGTTCGCGTCGCACTCGACCAGCCAGGGGTCGTCGATGCCGAGGGTGCCCGCGGCTTTGCGGACGCGGTGCTCCATCTTGCCCATGGGCAGGAACGTGAAGCCGAGCTGGGCCCCCTGCCCGGCGAGCTGCTTGGCGATGAAGTAGGCGTAGCTCCGCTCGTTGGCGATGCCGAAGACGATGCCCTTTTTGCCGTCCATGAGTCCCATGGGTGTCGTTCCTTGGTGGGTTGCGGGACGGGTCACGGTATCAGGCCGCGGGCGGGCGGACAAAGCGGGGGGCATTGCTGGGATGGGTCGGATGCAGAATGAAGAAGGGAGCGGGTGCCGTTTTGGTCTGCGGGTTTGTTGTCACAGAAAATGCAGCAAGGACAGCGCCGACGCTTCAACGGCGTCCTGATGCGTGCGAACGATCCGTTTCCGGAAGCTCGTCGGACATCGATCCGACGGATCCGACTCATCCGAGCTAAAGCCTCCGCCCCCTACCATCGCAGCGATGCGTCTCGCCGTGTCCCTATTCATCATTGCCAGTTGCATCCCCGCCTGCGGCCGGCCCCCCGCAACCACCGTCGAGCAGGTCCTGTCCGAGCTCGACAAGCCACGAAATGTCGCCCAGCGGGCCGTCCTCGTCGACACCGGCCGGCGCCTGTTCGCCATCCAGAACTGCAACCTCTGCCACGCCGTCGAG
The DNA here is from genome assembly GCA_965214155.1 of Phycisphaeraceae bacterium. Taxonomy (GTDB): domain Bacteria; phylum Planctomycetota; class Phycisphaerae; order Phycisphaerales; family Phycisphaeraceae; genus Algisphaera. The sequence goes on along the minus strand of CBDCBB010000005.1, from coordinate 17,167 downwards.
GGCAGCGAAAAGTCCGCTCCGACGCTCGCCTACCTCGTCGGGCAACCCGTCACCCTCAACGACGGCAGCGTCGTCACCGCGGACCGGGCGTACCTCGCCCGGTCGATCGTCGAGCCGCAGGCGCAGGTCGTCGCGGGGTACGCGCTCTTGATGTCCAACTACCGCTTTTTGCAGGCGGACCAGGTGGCGGCGCTGGTGGCGTACATCGAATCGTTGTCGCCGACGTACGAGTGACGGCGCGGCGGATCCGCGTCGCTTCGTCTTCAATTTCATCAGTTGATCCGCCCTGCCATAACCGCATGATCCGTGGGGTGACGGACGCGATCCGTCACGCCGGCGTTCATCCACAACCCCGGATCAGCCCGATACCGTAAACGCCTCGGCCCGCCCTGACGCACCCACTGGCATCGGTGTTGCATCGATATGAAGTGGCACTCCGCGGCGTTTCCGTCATGCCGCCCCACAACCTCATCGCCGCACGGCGCTACAATACACCCGCGACGACACGCCGCAAACGCTCCCCTCCCGATCCCCCCTCCGCGAGAAAACACACCATGTTCGAACGCTTTACCGACCGCGCTCGCAAGGTCATGGCCCTGGCCAACCAGGAAGCGCAGCGCTTCAACCACGAATACATCGGCACCGAGCACATCCTGCTCGGCCTCGTCAAGGAAGGCTCCGGCGTCGGCGCCAACGTTCTTAAAAACCTCGACGTCGATCTCCGCAAGGTCCGTCTCGAGGTCGAGAAACTCGTCAAGTCCGGCCCGGACATGGTCACCATGGGCAAGCTGCCCCAGACCCCGCGCGCCAAAAAGGTCATCGAGTACGCCATCGAAGAGGCCCGCAACCTTAACCACAACTATGTCGGCACCGAGCACCTGCTGCTCGGCCTGCTCCGCGAGCACGAGGGCGTCGCCGCCCAGGTGCTCATGAACTTGGGCCTCAAATTGGAAGAGGTCCGCGAGGAGGTGCTGAACCTGCTCGGCGCGGGCGTCGACCCCGAGGAAGCCACCGGCGGCGAGGAGTCGGGCGGCAAAGCCACGAAGGCCAAGAGCAAGACCCCCGCGCTCGACAGCTTCGGCCGCGACCTCACCGAGCTCGCCCGCGAGGGCTCGCTGGACCCGGTGATCGGCCGGGCCAACGAGATCGAGCGGCTGATCCAGATCCTCTGCCGCCGGACCAAGAACAACCCCGTGCTCCTCGGCGAGGCGGGCGTGGGCAAGACCGCGATCGTGGAGGGCCTCGCCCAGCAGATCATCGACAACGACGTGCCGGAGATCCTGATCGACCGCCGCATCGTCGTGCTGGACCTAGCGATGATGGTCGCCGGGACCAAGTACCGCGGCCAGTTCGAGGAGCGGATCAAGGCCGTGATGAACGAGGTCCGCCGCGCCAAGAACGTGCTGCTGTTCATCGACGAGCTGCACACGCTCGTCGGCGCCGGCGGGGCCGAGGGCGCCATCGACGCGTCCAACGTGCTCAAGCCCGCGCTGTCGCGGGGCGAGATCCAGTGCGTCGGGGCGACCACCCTCGACGAGTACCGCAAGTACATCGAGAAAGACGGCGCGCTCGAGCGTCGGTTCCAGACGATCCTTGTCGAGCCGCCGAACAAGAAGGACACGGTCAAGATCATCAAGGGCCTGCGCGACCGGTACGAGGCTCACCACCGCGTGCAGATCACCGACGCCGCGGTCGAGGCGGCGGTGGAGATGAGCGACCGGTACATCACCGCGCGGGTGCAGCCGGACAAGTCGATCGACGTGATCGACGAGGCGGGGGCCCGCATCCGGCTCAAGTCGATGAGCAAGCCCCCGAACCTCGCGGAGATCGAGGAAAAGATCGAGCGGCTGAGCATCAACAAGGACGAGGCCGTGAAGGCCGCGGATTATGAGAAGGCCGCGGAGCTGCGGGACAAGGCCGAGAGCCTCCGCCGCGAGAAGGAGCAGATCCAGCGCGATTGGCGTGCGAAGGCGAAGGAAGTCGACGGCGTCGTTGACGAGGACGTCATTGCCGAGGTGGTCAGCAAGATGACCGGCGTGCCGCTGACCCGGCTGGAGAAGGCCGAGACCGAGCGGCTGCTCAAGCTCGAGGACGAGCTGCACAAGACCGTCGTGTCGCAGGACGACGCGATCAAGAAGATCAGCCGGGCGATCCGCCGGGCGCGGTCGGGGCTCAAGGACCCCAAGCGGCCGATGGGTTCGTTCATCTTCGTCGGGCCGTCGGGTGTGGGCAAGACGCTGCTGTCCAAGGCGCTGGCCGAGTTCATGTTCGGCGACGCCGATGCGTTGATCCGCATCGACATGTCCGAGTACATGGAGAAGCACAACGTCTCGCGCCTCATCGGTGCCCCCCCCGGGTATGTGGGCTACGAAGAGGGCGGCCAGCTCACCGAGCAGATCCGCCGTCGGCCGTACGCCGTGGTGCTCCTCGATGAGATCGAGAAGGCCCACCCCGACGTGTTCAACATGCTGCTGCAGATCATGGAAGAGGGCCAGTTGACCGACTCGTTCGGGCGGCACGTGGACTTCCGCAACGTCGTGCTGATCATGACGAGCAACATCGGGGCCGAGCTGATCAAGAACAAGGGCGGCTTCGGCTTCGCCAAGCAGGACAGCGAGGCGGACTACGAGAAGATCAAGAAGACGCTGATGACCGAGATCGAGCGGTACTTCCGCCCGGAGTTCATCAACCGCCTCGACGACACGATCGTGTTCCGCCCGCTGAACCGCGACGACCTGGTCGGGATCGTGGACTACGAGCTCTCCAAGGTATTCAAGCGGCTGGTCGACCGGGGCATGGACCTCGAGCTGGACCAGCCGGCCAAGGAGTTCCTCATCGACAAGGGCTACAACCCCGACTTCGGGGCCCGGCCGCTGCGTCGCGCTATCGAGCAGTACGTCGAGGACCCGCTGAGCGAGTCGATCCTGCGGGATGAGTTCCACGCGGGTCAGGTGATCAAGGTGACGCGGAAGGAGGAGGAGGACCACCTCAGCTTCCGCGCCGAGGACAAGCCCGCGTCCCCGGAAGCCGAGGCCGAGGCGATGCCCGAGCCCGCGGAGGCGGGGGCGGAGAGCACCTGAGCGGCTGCTGGGGTGCTAGTCGGGTGCCACACCTCGCCGGCTCTGCGGCGATGTGTGCCTGAACCGCGATGCACTCGTCGTACGCATCGGCCCCAAGCGGCCGAGGTGTGGTACCCGCAGTCGCCTCTACCCGCTGAGTCGATCCATCCCCATCAACCCGCAAAGGCTCGCCGACCCGTTCGGCGGGCCTTTTATGTGGGGGGGTTTCCCTAGGGGGATCAAGTGACGCGGGGGGCACGTCGATGGTTGAAAGGCCACCCCCACCGCCGACCGCACGACACGGCCGCGGCGCTGGCCGAAGCTGTTTTTACGCCCCACCCAACGGGAACCCCGATGAACGACGCGCTGCTGGAACGGGTACTGAAATCACCGCGGCTGCCGAGCCTGCCGACGATTGCGCTGGAGGTCATCGACCTGGTCCAGCAGAAGAATGTGGACATCAAGTGCATCGCCGACACGATCAAGCACGACCCGGCCCTATCGGGCAAGATCCTCAAGACCGTCAACTCCAGCTTCTACAGCCAGGCCCAGCCGATCTCGACCATCAGCCACGCGCTGGTCGTCCTCGGGCTCAACAGCGTTAAGACGCTCGCGCTGGGGTTCAGCCTTGTGGCAAACCTGGCCGAGGGCGGCGGCGCGGGATTCGACCACCTCGCGTTCTGGAAGCGGTCGCTGTTCACCGCCACCGCGTCCAAGGCGCTGGCCAAGCGGGCGGGGATCGCCCAGCAGGAGGAATGCTTCCTCGGCGGGCTGCTGCAGGACCTGGGCATGTTGACCATGAACCAGACGCTCGGCAGCGAGTACAACGTGCTGGTCAAGGAGGCCGGGGCGGACCACGCGGCGCTGTCGCTGCTCGAGGCGGGGCACCTGGACCTGACGCACCCGGAGGTCGGGGCGCGGCTGTGCCAATCCTGGACGCTGCCCCCGCTGCTCACGGGGCTGATCCGCTTCCACCACACCCCCGACGAGTCGCCCGAGGAGCTGCGGAAGCTGGTGCGGTGCGTGGCGCTGGGCAACCTGGTGGCCGAGGTCTTCTCGCCGCCCGAGGGCGCGTTGAACGATGCGTTGAAGCGGTTCAAGACGAACGCGGCCGACTGGTTTGGCCTCACCGACGCCGCCGAATCGACGCTCAAGGACATCCACAAGCAGACCCGCGAGATGCAGCGGCTGCTCGAGCTGCCCACCGGCAGCCTCGGCAACGCCGACGACATCCTCGCCCACGCCAACGAGGCGCTGCTGAACCTTTCGATGCAGGCCCACCAGGAAACCACCACGCTCGAGAAGCGCAACCGCCAGCTGCACACCGAGGTGAACACCGACGCCCTCACCGGCGCGGCCAACCGCCGGGCGTTCGACCTGGCGATGAAGGAGCGGTTTGCCGCAGCGGGCGCGGCCGCCCCGCTGAGCGTGCTCTTCCTCGACGTCGACCACTTCAAAAAGTTCAACGACACGCACGGCCACGCGCTGGGCGACAAGGTCCTCGTCTGCTTTGCCGAGACCCTCGCCGACGCGGTGGACGACGCCGGCACCGTCTACCGCTACGGCGGCGAGGAGTTCGCCATCGTCTGCCCCGACCTCGACCGCCCCGCCGCCGCCCGCCTCGCCGAACGCGTGCGGATCAAGGTGCAGGACTGCGCCAGCGTGCAGAGCGCGAAGGACGAGCGGCTGGGTATCACCGCCAGCATCGGCGTGGCATGCCACGACGGGAGCTTCTTCCCCAACGCCGACCTCTTGGTCAAGGCGGCGGACCAGGGCGTCTACGCCGCGAAGAAAGCCGGCCGCAACGGCGTCCGCGTCTTCGCCCCGAAGCCCCGCCCCCGCAACGCCGCCGCCTGACCGCTCCGCGAGTTTACCGCCGTCATCGCAGCTTCCGCATGATCCGCCGGAAGTCCGGCCGCACATCCTTGGCGATCTGCGAGGAGTAGGACCCGTCAATCCCGCGGGCCGAGATAAGTTCGACGATGTCCGCCAGGTCCTTGGCCCGCTTCATCTCATGAACGCCTGTCTTGAGCTTCAGGGTGAGCAACTCGGCCAGGGATACGACGTGGATGTCGCTGCGGTCCTCGAAGAAGGCCGGCGTGTGGTTAAGTTCCTCCGCCGTCATCAGGTGGATCGGGATGCCGTCCTTCACAAACTCACGGTTGGCTTCGTCCCATGTGAACCCCTCGGCGGTGAGTGCGTCGGCCACCGCCCGGCGGTCGGCGCACCACGCGTCCACGTCCGTCGTCGTCCGCTCATAACCGTGCAGGAAGACCGCCACTCCGCCAATGATCGCCGCGTCCAGCCCCGCGACGCGACACACCCGCGTGATCTCCCTGGCCACTTCAAGGATCGGCGAGCGGCCATCGGTGAGCATGAGCAGAGCCGCGTGGCGACGTTGAGCGGAGGCGACCATAGCAACCAAGATGATACCGCTGATTTGTATTTCAACCTAAAGCCGCGTCTCACGCGCCAAACGATCCACCAACTTCTTAAAGTCCTTCCGCCACGGCTTCGCCACCTGAGCGACGAACCCCTTGTCCAGAGGCACCGCTTCGATCAGCCGCACCACGTCCGCGAGGTCCTGGCTGCGGTGCACGAACTTCGTACCGACCGAAAGCTTCATCGTCACCAACTCGCCAAGCGTCAGTGTTCTAACGCCCTGAACCGTCGAGTATCTCGACGGGTGATACGGCAGGTTGTCCTCCGGCGCGAGAAGTTGCACCGGGACGTCGTTCTTCTCAAATTGCCGCCGCTCGTCGGTCCAGACAAAGCCGCGTTGGCGCAGTTGATCCGCCAGCGCCCGGCGGTCGGTGCTGTACACATCGATGTCATGCGTGGTCCGCTCGTACCCGTGCAGGAACACCGCAATCCCGCCGATGACTCCACCTACGGCCCCCGACGCTTCAATGGCATCAGAGACCTCGCGTGCCAAGTTGAGGATCGTCTGGTCACCCATCAGCATCTCCAGCGCGAGGTGTCCGGCGGGAGTGACCATGACGGATCATACCGCCGCATACGCTCACGCCTTCGCTTGCGGTTTAGCGGGGTCGCGCTAAACCGCAAGCGGCAGGTACTGATCCACATGAGGTGAGCGCTCACACATCCAGGTTCTTCACCTCCAGCGCGTGGTCCTCGATGTATTTCCGCCGCGGCTCGACGTGTTCGCCCATGAGGGTGCTGAACAGGTGCTCGGCCTCGCTGGCCGCGTCCCAGGTGACGCGCAGCAGCACGCGGTTTTCGGGGTTCATCGTCGTCTCCCACAACTGGTCGGCGTCCATCTCGCCCAGGCCCTTGAACCGCTTGATCTCCAAGCCCTTGCGCCCGGCCTCCAGGATCGCGTCGGCGACGGCGGCGAGGTTCACCACCGGCTCGACCTTCAGGTTCTCGCTCTTGGCGTTCGTCACCAGCTCGTACCGCGTCGGTGCCATGGCGCCCGTGACGGTTTGACGCGGCTGGAGAAAGTAGTCGGCGATGTCCAGCCGCAGGTCGGCGAGCTTGCCGAGCACCGCTTCGAGGTCGGCCACCTCGTGGAGCTCGCGCTGCGTCACGGGGCGCTCGCCCTCTTCGAGCTCGGTCTCACCGGGCAGGTCGTCGCCGTCGAGGACGAACTTGTGCTCGTCGCGCCAGGCGTCGGCGGCGTCTTCGGACCAGAAGTAGTGGTCGCCGGCGTGGCCGTTGGTCAGTTCATCCGCGGGGACGTGGACCTGCACGGTGGGCAGGCGGCCGCGCCCCTCGGGGTCGTCGTCGCGCTTGGCCATGAGCTCGGCGAAGGTCAGGCCGCGCCGCTGCACGATCTCAACGATCTCCTGCAGCTTCGTAAGTTGTTCGAGCGCGGCGGTGAGGTCGCCGTCGGCGAGGCGGTGTGACTCGCGGCGGTCGGCGGTGTCGTGGTCGGCGTAGACGATGAGCTGCGAATCGTCGAGGCCCAGCTCGCCGAGCACCCTCTGCATACGACGTTCGTTGATGACGTACTCGCTCTTCTTGCCGCGGCTGACCTGGTACAGGGGCGGCTGGGCGATGAAGATGCGGTGCTGCCGCACGAGCTCGGGCATCTGGCGGAAGAAGAACGTGAGCAGGAGCGTGCGGATGTGCGACCCGTCGACGTCCGCGTCGGTCATGATGATGATCTTGCCGTAGCGGAGCTTGGTGAGGTCAAAGTCGTCGTTACCGATGCCGCAGTTCAGGGCCTGGATGATGGTGCGGATCTCCTCGAAGCCGAGGATCTTGTCGAGGCGGGCCTTTTCGACGTTGAGGATCTTGCCCTTGAGCGGGAGGATGGCTTGGGTGTTGTGGTCGCGGCCGCCCTTGGCCGACCCGCCAGCGGAGTCGCCTTCGACGAGGTAGATCTCGGACTCCTCGACGTTTTTGCTCGTGCAGTCGTACAGCTTGCCGGGCAGGCCGCCGGAATCCAAGGCACCTTTACGACGCGTCAAATCGCGAGCTTTGCGTGCCGCCTCGCGCGCCTCGGCGGCCATCACAGCCTTCATGCAGATGCGCTTCGCGTCGGCGGGGTGCTCCTCGCACCACGTCGCCAGCGCGTCGCCGACGGCGGCGCTGACCAGCCCCTCGACCGCGCCGTTGAGGAGCTTGCCCTTGGTCTGGCCCTCGAACTGGGGGTCGGGGATCTTGACGCTGACGATAGCCACGAGCCCCTCGCGCCAGTCGTCGCCGCTGATCGCCGGGCCGCTGCCCTTGAGCACGCCCGTCTCCTTGGCGTAGTTGTTGAGCGTGCGGGTCAGCGCGGTCTTGAACCCCGACAGGTGGGTCCCGCCGTCGGGCGTGTTGATGTTGTTGGCGAAGCAGATGAGGTTTTCGTTGTAGGCGTCGACGTACTGCAGCGCGACGTCGCAGGCGAGGCGGCCGTCCTCGGCCTCGGTGCTGACGCTAATCACTTCGTGCAGCGGGGTCTTGGCTTGATTCAGGTGACGGACCATCTCACGGATGCCGTCGTCGAACTTGAAGGTCTCGGTGCGGGGCCCGGGGCGGCCGAGCTCCTCGTCGGCGGGGCGTTGGTCCTCGATGACCAGCTTGATGCCGGGGTTGAGGTAGGCCCGCTCGCGGAGGCGGTTGGCGATGGTGGCGTAGTCGTGGCTGAGGTCGCCGAAGATCTGCCGGTCGGGCCGCCAGGCGATCTTGGTGCCGGTGTGTTCACGGTCGCCGACGACGCGGAGTTCGTCGTTCACGTCGCCGCGGACGAAGGACATGCGGTGGAGCTTGCCGTTGCGGGCGACCTCGACCTCGAGCCACTCGGCCAGCGCGTTGACGCAGGACACGCCGACGCCGTGCAGCCCGCCGCTGACCTTGTAGGCGTTGTTCTCGAACTTGCCCCCGGCGTGCAAAACGGTCATCACGATCTCGACCGTCGGCCGGCCGTTGAGCTTCGGGTTCTCGTGGGTGTACGCCCCCACCGGGATGCCGCGGCCGTTGTCGGTGACGGCGACCGATTCGTCGGCCTTGAGGGTGAGGTGGATCTCGTCGCAGTGCCCGGCGAGGGCCTCGTCGATGGAGTTGTCGACGACTTCCCAGACCAGGTGGTGCATGCCGCGGCTGTCGGTCCCGCCGACGTACATCGCCGGGCGGTGACGGACGGCGGAGAGGCCTTCTAAGACGGCGATGTCGGATTCGTTGTAGCCGGGGGTGCCGGGGGGCGAGACGGCGGCTTCGGGGGTGGTCGTCGGGTCTGCGGACATGGGGGGCGGGGCCTTCCGTGGTGCCCGGTTGCCGCCCGGTGAAGGTGTGGAGCGGGCGTGACACGGGCGGGAGTGCGGGGGAGAAAACCGCGGTACGAGAGGCGGGTGCAAACCCGGCCGCGGGACCCGGATTGTAGCAGAATCAGGGGGCTTTATCTACCGCCGCAAGCGTGTTGGAACGCGGCGGAAACGCCCGGATGCAATGCGAAAGTCGACCAGAACGACGTCCGGCTTTGCCGTCGTGCGGGAGACGCGCAGCGTCCCGTGGTTCAACCCTTGCGGCTTGAGCGGGGCGGTCCGCGTCGCCGCTAAGCGGCTGCTTCACGGGCTTGGTGGGGCGGGCTTTCAGGCCTGCCTTCGGGCTTGGTGGGGCGGGCTGCCAGCCTGCCTTCGGGCGTAGCCCGAACCTGTTAGACAGCGAACTTGGTCCTTCGGGCCACTGGCAGGCTGGAAGCCTGCCTCACCGGCTGGGAGCCTGCCCCACCGGCTAAATGCCCGCCCCACCATCGACCCTCCGAGCCGGTTGTGAAACAAGCTCCAAGCGGCGGGGGTCAAGGCGTAAACGCCGCCTCGGCCGCGTCGCCTTGCACCACCGGTGCCAACTCCGGCTCGCCCTCGCCCTCCACCGCGGCGAGCTTAGCCTCGAGCTTTTCCGGAAGCGCCTCGGCCTCGGGGTCGCCCGACGCGAAGCCCGGCTGGTTCACCGTCGCCTGCGCCTCTTTCCAAACCTGCGCCGCCTCCGCCTTGCGGCCCAACCGGTAAAGCGCGTCGCCGAGGTGGTCCATGATCACCGGGTGCGTCCCGCCCTCCTGCGCCCGCGCCAGCCGCAACTGCTCCACGGCGTCCTCAAACTTGCCCCGCTTGTAGTACACCCACCCCAGCGAGTCGAGGTAGGCCGCCTGCTCCGGCTCGGCGGCGACGGCCTTCTCGATCATCCGCTCGGCCTCGTCCAGCCGCTCGCCGGCGTTCGCCCACGCGTACCCCAGGGCATTGTTGAGCTGCGGGTGGTCGGGGTGCTCCGCCAACGCGTCCTGCATCACGCGGTGGGCCCCGGCCGTGTCGCCCCGCGCCTCGATAATCATTGCCAGCGCGTACGCGACCTCCGCCGAGGCGCGGGGGTAGTCCCGCATCGCCTGGCGCAGCCGAGCCTCGGCCTGGTCGGCCGGCTCGAGCGACTGCAGCCCCGCGATGTAGAGCTGCGCCAGCGTCGCGTTGATCCCGTTGGCCGGCTGGTCGATCGGCAGCCCCGCGTCGAGGCCCTCGCGCAGGACGGCGAGCATGTCGTCGATCCGGCCGGCCTGGAAATGGAACACCGCGAGCAGAAGGTTGCGGTCGAGGCTGACCTCTTCGTTGAGCAGGCGTTTCTGCACGAGCGCCTGCCACCGGGCGTTGTCGCCGACGCGTTGGAAGAACGCTTCGGCGAGCTTGAACAACTCTTCGTTGATCACGCCGTCGTTGCGGTCGAGGTGCCGGTCGATCAGGCGGCCGGCGGCGTCGGCGCGGCGGGTCTTGATGTACAGCTCGAGCAACATCTGCATTGCGTCGAGGTTGTTCGGGTCCATCGCGAGCACACGGTCGAGGGACCGCTCGGCGGCGGCAAAGTCGCTGGAGGCGAGTTGGAGCCGGGCGAGCTCGAGCTGGGTGATCCGGGCGTCGGGGATCGTGTCGATCATGCGGCGGACGAGGCGCTGGTAGTTGCGCTGCAGCTCGCCGTGCTCGTCGTAGATCGCCAGCAGCATCTCGTAGATCGACTCGTCGGTCGGCCGGATGTTCAGCGCGTCCAGCAGGGCCTGCTCGGCGTCTTCGGTCCGGTTGAGGCGGAGGAGGACCCTGGCTTTTTCGACGGCGAGCGAGCCGTCGGCGGTGGCGGGGCCGGCCTCACGGATCATGCGGTCGAGCAGGTCGAGGGCCTCGCGGTCCTGCCCGGTCTGTAAGAGGGCGCGGACCCGGAGGGCGGCGACGCGGGGGTCGTCCGCGTCGGCGAGGGGCTGGAGCAGGCGGTCGGCCTCGTCGTAGTCTTCCCGTTGCATCGCCAGGGCGGCGAGGCGGAGCCGGGCGAGGGACTGGCCGGCGTCGGCGTCGGCATCGAGGGCGCGGCGGAAGGCGTCGGCCGCGGCGTCATCGTCGCCCGTTGCGGCGAGGGTGAGGCCTTGCAGGGTGGCGACTTCGGCGGGGTGCTCCGCGTCGTCGCCGGTGAGGGCGGGATCGTCAAACGCCGGCAGAAGCGCCGCGGGGTCGTTGGCCTGTTCAAGGAGTTGATCGGCATACGCCTCGGCGGATTCGGGCGAGGCGGCGATCGCGGCGGCGGTGGCTTGGACCGCCTGGACACGGTCCTGTGCGTCGGATTCACCTTCGTTGAGCAGCAGCCGGACCAGCCGGCCAAACACCGTCACGTCCCCGGGCTTGTCGGCGAGGTGCTCCGACAGCAGCGTTACCGCCTCATCACGCGGCAGGGCGTCGGCGATGACCATGGCAAGCGTCCCGGGCCGGCCGTTGTCGCGGTACTGTTCCCGGAGACGACGGCTGACCTGCTGCGCGTCCGCGCCGTGGTCGATGGCGTAGCGGACCAGCGTCGTATCCGTTGCTTTGCCGGGGCGTGGCTGCCCGCCATCCCCCACCGCGGCGCGGATCGCCAAGTCGCCCGCGGCCTTAATCTGCCCGAGGCGGAGGTAGGTGTACACCAGCCGACGGGGCAGATCGTCCTCGTCGAGGTTGCCCGTCTCGGTGGCGAGCTCGTAGGCGTCGCGGGCGGCTTCGGGCTCGCCGAGGCGGTGGTGCAGGTCGCCGAGTTGCACGAGGGTCCGGGCCCGCTGGGCGTCGATGAGCATGAGCTCGCGGCCGTGGGCGGACTGGCGGGTGTAGTTGCGGTCGGCGGCGAGGTAGCGTTGGTAGGCGTCGACGGCGGCGGAGGCGTAGCCGGCCTGGACCAGTGCGTTAGCGAGAAGGAAATCGAGTAGCGGCGCGTCGGCGGGGTCGGCCTCGGGCGTGCCGGCTTGCCCGGCGGCGAGGTCTTGGGCGGCGGCGAGGGTGACGATGGCCTCGTCCCACTGGCGGTTTTCCAGGGCGAAGCGGCCGAGCAGGAGCAGGCTGTCGAGGTCGGCGGGGTCGGCGGCGTAGGCCTGGCGGAGGTAGTTGGCGGCCGAGACGCGGTTGCCGGCGACGGCCCAGGCGCGGCCGAGGGCGTTGAGGATCGCGTTTGAGTCGGGGGCGAGGCGGAGGGCCTTCTCGTACTGCTGGACGGCGAGGAAGTTGTCGCCGGAGCGGAACGCCTGGCGGCCGGCAGCGTAGAGTTGCTGGGCGGCAAGGGGGGGCGCGGGCATGGGCGGCGCGGCTTCACCCTTGTCGCCGTTCTCGAGCGCGGCGGGCGGAGCGTCTCGCAAGAACGCCGGCTTGTCGAGACCGGCGAGGATCGCGTCGAGGTCCTTAGTCGCCAGCTCGCGCAGCGCCCCGGGGATCGGGGCGAGCAGCCGCGGGTCGACGCCCGGGGGCGGGGGCACCTCGGTGAGGCGGACCGGTTCGGCGGACGGCGCGGCGGCCGCCGGCCGCGTCTGGGCCGGCCGCGTGGCCGGGTCGGCGTCCGCGGGTTGAGCGGTGCTGCACCCGACCCCGACCCAGAGCGTCAGCGCCAGCGTGGCCGTCGTCGCATCGGGTCGGGGCAGTCGCGGGCGGACCGACAATCGGCGGGGCGATGGCTTCATGGGCGGATTCTAGGGCGGGCCGCGGGCGGCGCTTCGGCGCAGGGCGCTGGAAATAGCCGGGACACTGCGCGCAATAGCCGGGACGCTACGCGTCCCCGGGCCGGGGACGCGTAGCGTCCCGGCTATTGCGCGTCGCTGCTGATTGGACGGGAGGGTGTCACGGGATCACCTTGTTCAACGGGTAGCTGAAAATCGCGTGCGCCCCGGCGCGGCTCAGCCGCGGGACCAGCTCGCGCTCCACCGTGCGGTCCACGATCACCTCCACCGCGACCCACTCCCGGTCGGCGAGGTCGTTCACCGTCGGCGACTGCGCCGCGGGCATGACCTTCAACACCTCGTCCAACTGCTCCCGCCGCACGTTGAGTTTCAAACCAACCTGCCCCTTGGCCGCGATTGCGCCGCGGAGCAGCAGCGCCAGGTCCTCGATCTTCTCACGCTTGCGGGCGTCGGCCCAGGCGTCGCGGTTGGCGATCATCCGCGTCGTCGAGGTGAGGATCGTGTCGATCACGCGGAGCTTGTTCGCCCGGATCGAACTGCCGGTTTCGGTGATGTCGACGATGGCGTCGATCAGCCGGGCCTTCACCTCGGTCGCGCCCCAAGAGAACTCGACCTTTTTGATAGGAATGTTCTTGTCGTCGAAGTATCGACGGACGGTTTTCTTTAACTCGGTCGCGACGATACCTCCGGCGAGGTCTTCGGGTTTGGTGACGGCCGACTCTTCGGGGACGCACAAGACCCAGCGGGCGGGGTTGGCGGTGGCGCGGGAGTAGGTCAGTTCGCAGACCTCGTGGACATCGCTGGCGTTCTCGACGATCCAGTCGTGGCCGCAGATGCCGACGTCCACGACGCCGTCCTCGACGTAGCGGGACATTTCCTGGCTGCGGAACATGACGGCGGACATGGCATCGTCGTCGATGGTGGGGTAGTACGAGCGGCTGGAGATGCCGATGTCGTAGCCGGCCCGCTTGAACAGGTCGACGGTGGCGTCCTGGAGCGAGCCTTTGGGGATACCGAGTTTGAGCGTGGAGGTATTGTTGGTCATAACCTAGCTGCTAGCTGCTGGAGCCTTGAGCCTAGCGAAACGCGAGCGGATGCTTGCTAGGCAACCAGCCGCTTGCTTCTTTACTAACCGCTAGCCTCTAGCAGCTAGCAGCTAGCAGCTCACTCATTTTTTCTTCCGCGACACCTTCTTGCGCGGCTTGGCGGCGGTGGCGGTCGCACCGTCGGCGGCACCGGGCAGGGGGGGGATGGAGCGGGCGGAGAGGTCGACGTCGGCGTCCTGTTCGTCGGCCCAGGCCTGCAGGGCGAGGTGGGCTTCGGCGGCGTCGCCGGCTTTGACCTGCCGGGCGAGGTAGCTCTCGGCCTCCACCACGCTGGTGCCCTCGTCCAGGCAGCCTTCGGCGATCAGCAGGGCGCACAGCCGGTCGTCCACCGGCATCGCGTGCCCGCCGAAGCTCAGCAGCGTCGTCTGGGCGGCGACGAACGGGGGGACGCCCGGCAGCGTGTCGAGGTAGAGCCGCTGCTCCTTCTTGCTCTTGCCGGCGATGGAGTTCATGTGGATGTCGTGCTCGCGGCGGTAGACCATATCGAGCGCTTGGCGCAGCCGAACGACGCGCTGGGCGGCCTCGGGGTAGTCCTCGCCGAGGAGCTCGACCAGCTCGTGCGGGTGGCTGACGCGCAGGTCATTGGTGTCGATGAACGCCGCCATCAGTGTGGCGAAGGCGTCCTCGGCCTCGTCGCGGGTGGCGTTCCACTGCAGCATCCCGACGATGAGTTGGGCGACGGGGTCGCGCGGCGGAGCCTCCCCGCCGTCGTACTCGGCGAGGCAGCGTTTGAGCAGGGTCTCGAAGTTCTTTGCGGTGGCGGGGTCTTGCTTGGCCAAGGGTCAGGTTTCTCGTGCGGGGTCGGTGGACGTGTCCCCGGCGTCGCCGCGGGGGTGGTCATCATCGGGGTCGGGGGCGTCGTTGGTGGGGGGCAGGCCCGAACGTTGCAGGCCCGCGTCGATGGCGGCGAACACCTCGGCCTGTTTCTTGAGCGTCTCGTCGAGGCGGAAATCGAGGTGCGGCACGAGGCGGAGGGCAACGCGTTTCTTCACCTCGTTCTGGAGGTGCATCGTCGCGTCACGCAGGCCGTGGATCGTGCGGGACTGGTACTGCTCGGGCAGGACCGAGACGTAGACGTGGGCGTGGCGGAGGTCGGGGCTGGTCTCGACGCGGGTGACGCTGACAAGCCCCTTGATCCGCGGGTCGGCCAGGCCGCGCTGCAACACCTCCGCGACGGCGCGGTGGAGGAGGGACTCGACTTGTTCCTGGCGTTTACTCATGGGGTGCGTTAACCGCAAGCGGTGCGTCGGCAATCCGGTGACGGTGTTGCATCAGCGGCCGGTCAGCAGTTCCTTGCGGTGGTCCATCAGCTCGAAGTTGGGTTCGCGTTGGAGCTTGTCGAGGATGCGGTCGAGGGTGGATTGACAGTGTGGGACGTCGTTGGTGACTAGCGCGAGGCCGAGGACGCCGCGGGTGTGGTGGTCGTGGAGGTCGACCTCGGCGACGGAGACCATGTGCTCGCGGTGGAGGCGGTCCTTGAGGCTCTTAACCACGCGCCGCTTGTCCTTAAGCGACGTCGCCCCGTCGACGGCGATCTCGAACTGCAGGGTGCCGATGATCATGGCGGCTTGAATTGGCGAAAGACGACGCAGCGGCAATATCACACCGTTTCCGGCTTTGCCTTCTCAACTGAAGCGATGTTCATCGTGGCAAGCCAAATCGACTTCGATACGCGGAAGGGGTGTTCCGGATCCTCCGGCGGCCAAGCTACGTACATGGTGAACTGGTCGTAATAAGCATGAGTTCCGGGCGGTAGGTCATAAATTTTGCCCGCGTTGGTCGTGACGCGAATTGCAGCGTTGCGGTCTTCATTGATCGCTTCAACCAGCTTGTCCATATCAATCATGATATTTCCTCACAAAACGGTGGACCGTGACGCTTCAGTCCAGCGTCCGCGCGACCTCCTGGACCTTGTAGAACGTGATGGTGTCGCCGGACTTGATGTCGTCGAAGTTTTGGATGCGGACGCCGCACTCGGTGCCGGCGCGGACCTCGCGGACCTCGTCCTTGACGCGGCGGAGCGATTCGACGTCGCGGTTGTCGGTGACGACGACGCCGTCGCGGGAGACTCGGGCCTTGACCCCGCTCCGCTGGGCCGAGCCCTCGGTGACGAGGCAGCCGGCAACCGCGCCGATGCCGCCGATGCGGAACACTTCCTTGACCTGGGCCTGGCCGACCTCTTCCTCGCGGCTCTCGGGGGTGAGCATGCCCTCGAGGCCCTTCTTCACGTCGTCGGTCAGGTCGTAGATCACGCGGTAGGTGCGGATGTCGACCTTACGCTCGTCGGCGATCTCGCGGACGGCGGGGGTGGCGGTGACGTGGAACCCGAGGATGATCGCATCCGACGCGTCGGCGAGGAGCACGTCGCTCTCGGTGATCCCGCCGACGGCGGCGTGGAGGACCTTGACCGTCACCTCTTCGTTGCCCATCTCGCCGAGGCTGCTGCGGAGGGTCTCGATCGAGCCCTGCACGTCGGCCTTGAGCACGACGCGGAGGTCCTTGATGTTGCCCGCGGCGACGGCGTCGGCGAAGTTGTCGAGGGTGACCTTGGTCTTGCTGGCGAGGGTCTGCTGCCGCTCGGTCTCGCGGTACTGCAGGGCGACGTCCTCGGCCTTCTTGAGCGAGTCGGTGATGAAGAACTTGTCGCCGGCGTCGGGCACCTCGTCGATGCCGCTGATCTCCAGCGGGGTGGCGGGGCCGGCCTCGCGGACCTGCTTGCCGCGGTCGTCGGTCATGTCGCGGACGCGGCCGAACGCCCGGCCGGTCACGATGAAGTCGCCGACCTTGATCTGCCCGTCCTGGACGAGGACCCGGGCGACGCTGCCGCGGCCGGTCTGCATCTCCGCCTCGATGACGGTGCCGCGCGCCGGGCCGCCGTAGTCGGCGGTCAAGTTCGAGCAGCTCGGCCTGGTAATCCAGCACCTCGAGCAGCTCGGTCACGCCCTCGCCCTTGGTGGCGCTGGTCTTGATGATCTCGGTGTCGCCGCCCCACTCGGTGGGGTTGAGCCCGTGCTCGGCGAGCTGGCCGTAGATCTTGCGGATGTTTTCTTCGGTCGCCTGGGGCGTGTCGATCTTGTTGAGTGCGACGACGATGGGGACGCCCGCGGCCTTGGCGTGATTGATCGACTCGACGGTCTGGGGCATGACGCCGTCGTCGGCGGCGCAGACGAGGACCACGAGGTCGGTCATCTTCGCCCCGCGGGCCCGCATCGTGGTGAACGCGGCGTGGCCGGGCGTGTCGAGGAAGACGACGGTTTTGGACTCGCCGTCGGAGCCGTCGACGCTGACGCGGTAGGCCCCGACGTGCTGGGTGATGCCGCCGTGCTCGTGGGCGGCGACGTCGGCCTTTCGGATGCGGTCCAGCAGCGACGTCTTGCCGTGGTCGACGTGCCCGAGCACGGTGACGACCGGCGGGCGGCCCTGGACGTCGACACGTTCGCGTTCGGCGAACTGTTTTTCGACCTGTTCCTCGGCGGATTCGAGCTCTTTGACCTCGAGCTCGATGTTGTACTCCATGGCGACTTCCATGGCGGCCTCGGTGCCGATGACGGAGTTGACCGTCGCCATGACGCCTTGTTTGAAGAGGAACTTGACGATCTGGGAGCTCTTGATGC
>CBDCBB010000004.1:0-453664 GCA_965214155.1 Phycisphaeraceae bacterium | reverse complement strand
GGGCCGACGTGGCGGCCGAGCTGCTCGGCGAGCGGGTGCGGATCACCGCCACGGCCGGGACGGCGTGGAAGACCGGCGTCGAGATGGAGGCCCTCGTCGCCGCGTCCGTCGCGGCCCTGACCGTGATCGACATGGTCAAAGCGGTCGAGCCGGGTTGCCGTGTGGAAGTGACGCGCCTGATCGAGAAGACCGGCGGCAAACGCGGAAATTGGCGGGTGGACGGCCCGGCGCAGAAAGCCTCCTAGCCCGCCTCAGAGCGATCGACGCAAACTTCCTCCAGCAGCCGCGTTGCTACGCAACGCGGTCCGCGACGCGTAGCGTCGCGGCTATGGCCACCGCTCACGCCCCCTCCGCGAACCGCTTCACGATCGTCGGCAACTGAGCCGTAAACGCCCCCCGCGCCATTGCCGCATCCGCCCCGGCCTCCTCCGCCTGCCGCAGGGCCTCCACCATCACGTGAGGCCCGAACGCGATCACCGCCGGCTCCGCTTCGTGACCCGCCGCCAGCCGGATCAACTCAAACGCCTTGCCCCCCGTCTCTAAATCCACGATTACTGCCGTCACCGCGTCGTTCGCCTTCCCGTCGTCCACCCGGTCCAGCCGCTTACGCAGCATCTCCACGTCCCGCGCCGGCCTCGCCGAAACCCCCAGCGCCTCACACGTCGAGGCCACCTTCGTCGAAAAGATCAGGTCGGCACAGCAGTAGACGATCATGGGCCGATGATAGGGTGACGGAGCCGCCCGACGATGATTACCGCCCCCCCGCATCCCATCGTTCTCGTTCTTCGTTCTCGTCCCCGTAATCGGAACGCTAGCCCCGCCGCGGCGTCGGACGTGGAGCGAAGCCCGGAGCAGACCACGCCGCATCGATGAAGGCTCACGCTTGAGAGCGATATACGTTTCGATTACGAACCACGAGAACGAAGAACGAATCCGAGTCCGAGTCCGAGTTCGAGTGCCCCCCCGCTACATTCCGTCCCCGCACTGTTCCCTGTTCCCTCCGCACTTCTTCCCCATGCGCCAACACCCCCTCCTCGCCGAGCTCGGCTTCCGCTACGACCCGTCGAACCTCTACCAGCAGGTCATCACCCGCGTCCTCACCACCGCCGACACGCTTGGCCTGCCGCACTACCTGCGGCTCATCCTTGCTCAACCCAAGAACGAGCTGATGGTCCACTTCCCCGTCAAGCTCGACGACGGGACGTACCGGCTGTTCAAGGGCTACCGCGTCCAGCACAACAACATCCTCGGGCCGTACAAGGGCGGCATGCGGTACCACCCCGACGTGAGCCTCGATCACGTCAAGGCCCTGTCGGTGCTGATGACGTTGAAGTGCTCGCTCGCCGGGCTCCCCCTGGGCGGGGGCAAGGGCGGCGTGCAGGTCGACCCGCGGGCCCTGTCCGAGGGTGAACTCATGCGTCTTACCCGCCGCTTCACCAGCGCGCTGGGCGACAACATCGGCCCCGACCACGACATCCCCGCGCCCGACGTGGGCACCAACGCGCAGGTCATGGCCTGGATGGCGGACACGTACATGAACTTCACGCAGGCGACGCATCGCGGCAGCGGCGCGGCCGTGGTCACCGGCAAGCCCCTGGCCTTCGGCGGGTCCGAGGGCCGCGAGAAGGCCACCGGGCAGGGGCTCGTGTTCGTGCTCGAGGACCTGCTGCCGGAGATGGGCCTGCCGCTGGACCAACTGACCTACAGCGTCGTGGGCTTCGGCAACGTCGGGTCGTGGACCGCCCGGCTCCTGCAGCGCCACGGCGCGACCCTCCGCGCCGTGCTCGACCACACCGGCGCGATCACCGCCCCCAACGGCCTCGACGCCGAGGCGCTGGCGCGATACGTCGCCACGTCCGGCAGGGGCGGCGTCGCGGGGTACGGCGACGGCGCGAGCGTCCTTGAAGAGGGGGCGTTCTACCGCACGCCGGTCGACGTCTTTATCCCCGCCGCGCTCGAGCAGATGATCGACGAGGAAAAGGCGGGGATGCTCCAGTGCAAGGTCCTCGCCGAGGGCGCGAACGCCCCGACGACGCCGCGGGGCGAGGCGGTCCTCGCCGAGCGCGGCGTCCGCGTCCTGCCCGCGATTTTGTGCAACTGCGGCGGGGTGACCGTCAGCTACTTCGAGTGGATGCAGAACCGCCAGAGCGAGTCGTGGGACGCTAAGCGGGTCGACGAGATGCTCCAGCGCCACATGCGCAGCGCCACGAGCAAGGTGCTCATGGCCGCGGATCGGCTCGGCTGCGACATGCGCACCGCCGCGTTCGCCGCCGCCCTCGACCACCTCGGCGAGGTGTACGCGGTACGCGGGATCTTCCCGTGAAACCAACCCCATGAAGCGACGCGGCTCTGCCGCGGTTTGCCGTCCGGAAGCGCGGCAAAGCCGCGTCGCTTCATGGTTGGAGGTGCGACGCGGTTGCCGGGCCGGCGTCCTCGATGAGGACCCGCGACTGCTCGTGGTTGCGGCCCTGGCGCGTGACCGTCTCGTATGTCGCATCGGTCTTTTCACCGGGCTCAAGCGACAGCGTGTACTCCACCGTGTTGTTGTCGAATCGCTCCGCGTCGAGGCGGCTGATGAACGTCACGTCGCCGTTGAACGACTCACGCACCTCGACCTCGATCGGCCGGGGGGTGTCGTTGCGGACGGCGCGGCGCATTACGGCGTGTTCGTCCCAGCCGATGACGTCGGCGTTGACGTCGATCTTGATGTCGCCGTCGCCGACCTTCTGCACGATGCGGCCCGAGTTCCAGTGGACCCAGATGTTGTCGCGGAACACCCGCTCGGTGACGAGCGTAAAGCCCACGTCGGGGTCGTTGCCGAGGTTGAGCTCGATCTTGTCGCCGATGGGGATGTAGTTGATCGACTGCTTGCCAAGGAACGCAAGCCCGCCCCCGGAAGCGCCGCCGGACCCCTTGCGGCGGAAGACCGACACCTGCCCGTCGGGCAGCGGGCTGGTGCCCAGGTCGGCCTCTTCGTCGTTGGTGAGGAGGTACATGCGGACGATTTGGTTGCCGTACTCGCGCGGCCGATAGCGGTACTGCACCGCCAGGGGCGCGGCGTCGGCGGTGAAGCTGGGCATCCGCTTGCGCAGCCCCGCGGGGATCGTCTCGGTCCCCTCGATGCGGAAGATGAAGTACTCGCTGAGGCCCTGCTTGACGATGTCCTTCGGCCTGGCGGAGGCCATGGGGGCGTCCGCCGCTTCACTCATGCTGAAAGCGCCACTGTCGGCATCCATCAACTGGCGGGCGGCCTCGTTGCGCATCCCCCGCATCTCCCCTCCCCGCGCATCCCCCACCAGCATGCCCGCCTGCTGCGCGAGCATCGCGATCTTCTCCACCAGGTTGATCGTCCCCACGACTAACCGCACCTCGGCGTCCTCGTAGTCTTCGCCGCTCTGATTGCTCACCGTCACGTAGCCCTCGATCTTGGCCGTGGCCTCGTCAGGGGCGGCGATGACGGTGTAGTCGGCCTGCCAACTGATCCCGCTGGTGAAGTAGCTGATCTCCACCGTCGCCTCCCCGGCGAGCTCGCTGCCGACGTTCCAGTACAAGACCTGCGGCCGATCGTGGGGGAACGTCGTGTCCAGCACCGCCAACTTGTCCGGGTCGGTCAGGAACCGCAATTGCACCGACGTCGGGTCGATCAGCGTCCCGGCCCACGAAAACTGCAGCGGGTTGGCCCCCTCCTTGAACACCACCTTGCGGGTCTCGCGGACGAGGGTGAGGTCCTCGGCGTTGTAGATCGTGAGCTGCACCGTGTCCCGGTCGGGCACGGTGGACAGGTCGATGTTGCCGGCTCTCGCCGTGGCCGTGAAGGTGCAAACGAGGAGGAGGGGAAGGAGGTGTTTCATGGTGCTGGGGGGTGGGGGAGGGGTCACGCAAAGGCCGCTAAGGAGCGCCAAGGAAGCGGAAGGTCTTCGCTCGATCCAATCAGATCAGAGGCGTAGGGCGGGATTTATCCCGCCGCGGGTGGTGTCGCGGCGGGGCTCGTTCTTTTAACACGGGGCGGGATGAATCCCGCCCTACGGGCTTCCTTTGCGATCCTTCGCGTCCTTTGCGTGACCCCGGCTCGGATGCAGTGAAAGACTCAGTTCCACTGGTTCTTGAACACGATCTGCAGGAACACGGTCTGTTTCTCGGCCGCGTCGCCTTCGCGGGCGGGGAGGTCGAGGGTGTAGGTGACGTGGCTCTGGTCGGTGTCGGCCTCGACGGGCTCGCCGGGCAGCGTCGTCGCGTCGCCGATGACCCACTCGGCGGGTTGGCCGGTGCGGAGGCCGAGCTCCTGGCGGAGCGGTTCGATCTGCTCGGCGAGGTTGAGCGTGACCGGCTGGTCCTTGAAGTTTTCGATCTCGTACTTGAGCGTGACCGAGCGGTTGTAGAGCTCGCCGGCGATGCGGGTGTCGTCGCGCTTGTCGACGGTGCGTTTGACGACGATGTCCTGGGCGACGCCGAGGTAGAGGTCCATGTAGTTGCCGACGGGGGTGTAGTCGCCCCAGTCCTCGCCGAGGAAGGCGGTGGTGGCGTCTTCGTTGGGGCTGTCTTTCTGGAAGATGCGGACCTTGCCGTAGGGCAGGGCGTCCTCGCCGAGGTTGTGGTCCGCGTCGTTGTGCAGGCGGTAGTGCATGGGCACGCGGAGCTTGTATTGGGGCTGGTCGAGGTAGCCGAACCGGTGCACGTCGGCGGTATAGGTCTTGACGATGGGGACGTTCTCGACGCGGGTGACGAGCATCTCCTTGGTCTCGTTCGCGCCCAGCGGCTTCATGAAGGTCTCGCCGAGGCCGGCGTAGATCTCGGTGTCGTCGTACGCCTCGCCGGCGAAGTTGTGGACGCGGAGGTACTGACTGAGCGTCAGCGTCGACTCGTCGTTGGCGGCGACGGCCCGGTAGTTGAAGCTCTTGGTGAGCCCGCCGAGGAGGTAGCTGATGCGGACCACCACCGAGGCGGAGCGGTCGGATGACACCTGCCAGACCAGGGCGTTCTCGCCGGCGGGGTAGGTGACGGAGAGGATGTTGACGTCCACCGCTTTCTCGTTCTCGTTCTCGTCCTCGTCCTCGTTCTCGGGTTCGTCGCCATCGCCGTCGGCCGGCCCGAGCACGCGGAACACGATGGTGCTCGGGTCGATCCGCGTGTTGGCCCAGGAGAAGTCGACCTGGTTGACGCCCTGCGTGAGCGGGACGATCCGCTCTTCCTCGACGAGGGTGGCGTTGTCGTGGTCGAGTTGGACCTCGACACGTTCGCGGACGGGCAGGGTGATGAGCTTGACGCGGGCGGAGGCCGGGGTCGGCAGAAGGATCGCGGCGAGCGTGAGGAAGGCGAGGAGTCGTAGCATGGCAAGGTTCCGGGGGGGCGTTGTGGGTTAGACGCGTGAGGGACGGTTTGGTTCCCGCGTGACATCAAGAATTGCGTGAAGAAAAAACGGCGTTAGCCGCCGGGCTTGTCCCGGCGCTTCATGCCACCCGGAGCGCCGGGACGAGCCCGGCGGCTAACGGCGCAGATCAGTGTCACGCCGCCTGGGCGAGGAGGAGGGTGGACCAGAGGATGGGGAAGGCGCTGATGGCGACGGCGACGATGGCGAGCCTGCGGGCGGTGGGCTCGGCGTGCTTGGCGATGAACTCGCAGACGACGATGACGGCGATCATGACGCCGAACTTGAAGATGATCATGCCGGGGAATCCGGCGAGGTGGAGGATGTGGGCGGCGAGGGGGTTGATCTCGACCCCGCCGAGCTCGAAGACGATGCCCCAGGTGAGCATGAGGTCGACGGCGGAGACGAAGACGAGCCAGGCGTAGGCGTCGGGGAAGCGGAGGTGCGGGCGGGCCTCCGGCACCGGCGACTCGGGGGCTTCCGGGGAGTCGGTCGTGTCGAGCGGTTTGGTCATCTCGGTCGGGATCAGTCTAGCGGCGGGTAGGGTTGAGGGTTGTGCCCGGGCGGGGCCGATCCTTTGAAACACAGAGGCACAGAGGCACCGAGAAGAAGGCGGCGGGAGGTAGACCGGGATTCGGCAACCGATTTCGGATCAAAAATGTGTGCAGGATGAGCGTGAGCTTCCAGGCTCGCGTTCCTCTGCGTCTCCGTGCCTCTACGGTTTATTCACGATGCAGCGGCAGAGACGTGGCGGGCTCGTCGCGGAGCAGGACCTGCTTCAGCGGATCGGTCGCATCGGCGGGATCGAACGGCAGGGCGACGAGCATCGTGACGGTGTCGTCGAGGTTGAGGGCGCGGCGGCCGTGGACGGTCGCCATGCGGAGGAGCAGGGCCGGGTCGGCAGCGTCGCGGCGGAAGAGGTGGCGCATCTGCGGGACGAGGCCGAGGGGTTGCGGTTCGCCGGGCGGCTGGCAGAGGATGGAGTCGGTGCCGAGGGCGACGTTGACGCCGGCGGCAAGCAGGTCGCGGTATGGGTGATTGGCGTGCCCGAAGTAGTCCGACGCGACGGGGCAGTACGCGACGGAGGCGCCGGTCGCGGCGATGAGGGTGATGTCGTCGTCGGTGAGGTAGTTGCAGTGGGCGAGGAGCCAGGGGGTCTGGCGGAGGTAGGGGGCCATCCATTGCACGGGGGTCTGGCCGTGGCCGTAGTGTCGGGCGAAGGCGGGGTCCCACTTGCCGAGGCGTTGGAGGAGGTCGCGGAAGGGGCCGTCGCCGTCGCGGACGAAGCGGAGTTCTTCGGGCGTCTCGGCGAGGTGGGTGGAGACGGGTCGGCCCGAGCGGGCGGCGGCGTGGTAGAGGGCGGGGCCGGCGGAGTAGGGGGCGTGGGGTTGGAGGCCTTCGGCGGGGACCGGGGATCGGGGATCGGGGATCGGGCTGGAGTGCAGCCATGTCAAAGCGGCGTCATCCCAAGGCGAGCCGAGGCCGAGGAGTTCGCGGTAGGTGGTGCCGGCGAGCTGGGCGTGGCGGCGGGCGGTGTCGGACCGGGCGATGTCGCCGACGGCCTGCACGCCGGAGGCGAGGGACATGGCCGCGCCACGGGCGGCGGAGGCGGCGGACCACGCGTCGCCCCGTGGTGTGGGTGCCCCGCCGGCGGGTAGGTGGTCACGCAGCGTCGTGACCCACCCGATGAAGTCGTCGCCGGAGGGCCGGGGGCCGAGGGCGGTGAGGTCGAGGTGGGCGTGGGCGTTGACCAGGCCGGGCAGGAGCAGGTCGCCGGGGCGGTCGATTACGGTGGCCGCGTCGTTGCCGTAGCGGTGCCGCATCGCGTCGGCCTCGCCTGTGGCAATGACGCGTCCGCTTTGCACGGCGACGGCCCCGGGGCGGTGGCCGCGGGCTTCCGGGGGGGCGTCGGGCTCGCCGGGGAAGCCGCGGGTGGCGGCGGCGGTGTAGAGGGTGATCGGGTCGTCGGGCACGGGGGCAGGGTAGAAGCGGGCGCTGGATGAGGGGCCGCGGCCGAGCGGCAGGGTGAAGATGTTTGTTCGGCGGAGGGACATCTGGTGGGACGGGGGTCTCGCCCGTCATTGGCACGGCGGGCCAAATTAGCCGTTCTCGACCTCCGGTCGAGTGACGGGCGAGAGCCCGTCCCACCCTATAAAGTAGATGTCTTCACCCTCGACCGAGCGGGCAGGTGTTAACGTCGCACGCAGTCCGGCTGTTACGATGCCGCGGATGACGCCGCGCACGTTGATCTTGCGGACCGCCGGGACCAACTGCGACGCCGAGCTGGCCGAGGCGTTTCGGCTGGCGGGGGCCGAGCCGGTGACGGTGCACCTCAACCGGCTGATCGAGTCGCCGGGGCAACTGGAAACCTTCGACCTGATCGGGCTGCCGGGGGGGTTCAGCTACGGCGACGACATCGCCGCGGGACGTATCTTCGCCAATCGGCTGCGGCACCGGCTGTGGGGGCCGCTGCGGGCGGCGGTGGCGCGGGGCGTGCCGATCATCGGGCCTTGCAACGGGTTCCAGGTCATGGTCAAGCTCGGCCTGCTGCCCAACCCGGCGGCGGGGAAGCAGGTCGCGACGCTCGCGCACAACCCGAGCGGCCGCTTCGTCGACCGGTGGGTCGAGGTTCTGCCGGTAGAGGAAACGCGGTGCATCTGGACCCGCGGCCTAGGCCCGCACTTGCTGCCCATTGCCCACGGCGAGGGCCGCTTCACCGCCCCCCCGGAAGTTTTGGATCAACTGGAGGACGCGGGGCAGGTGGCGCTCCGCTACGCCGCCGACGTCAACGGCTCGGCCCGCGCCATCGCCGGCGTCTGCGACCCGTCGGGCCTCGTCTTCGGCCTCATGCCCCACCCCGAACGCTACCTCCACCCCACCAACCACCCCCACTGGACCCGCCTCGGTGAGGGCTTCCTCACGCAGACGCCCCACGGCCGGCGGTACTTCGACAACGCGGTGGCGTGGGTGCGGGAGAACGCCGCATCCGGGGCCGCATCAGGCTGCGTCGCCTGAAAAAAACCACTTGGTGGCTGCGGTATCACCGTCCCGATTCAGCCGCTCGATCCCGCTCATCACGCGGCCGAGCGGGAAGCCCGGCAGGACCGCACCCGCTTCCCGCTGGGTGTAGGCCCCGTCACCCCGCAGCACCATGCATTCCAGCTGGGTGGGGGTTACTCGCCAGACCTCCGGCACGCCGAGCCTCCCGTACACCGGCAACTTGGTGACGCTGTCCGTCGTCAGGTCCACCTCTACGACCAGGTCGGGCGGAGGATCGATCTCGGGATCAAAATCGCGTCGCTGCCGTAGTGCCTGCATCTCCGCGAAGCGAAGGATGTAGAACGACTCGTCACCCTCCAGCCCCGCCAGCTTCGCCTTCCGCCGCAGCGTCACGCTGCCGCTTGTAATCAAGTCGATGCCGTTGGCGAGACAGTAAGCCCGCACCAGCCCACAGAGGAACCGGGAAATCACTTCGTGGGTGAATGACGGCATCTCGTACTCCATCCACCCGTCGTCATACGTCACCCGCACGTGGTTGTCGCCGACGATCTCCAAAGCTTGCAGATAGCCCTCCCACGACACCCCGTGGAACGACACACGCCCGCACGTTTGGACGTGAGGAACCCGCGGCTCGGGGGGGGCAACTGTGGTCATTGCGAAAGTGTAGTCGCCAGAGGCGTAGCAGAAGGAAGTGCCTAACTCATCGTAGGCATCGAACCTAGGCCCTTGATTGCCGATCCATTTTGGCAGGCCCGCCCGCTCTAATATTCCCGCTTCTCCGCCTGGTTACGACCCTGAAGGGTGTGGAGAAAGGTTAAAAAGCTGGGCGAGCGATTGTTCGCTAAATCGAGTTGCCGTCCGATTCGCCTGGAACCGTCAATCTTCTGATATTGCCCGTCGGTAAGTGACCTCAGTTGCTCGCTCGGTCGATCACATCGGTCTGGATTCCGATAAGCTGCCTTCTGAGACAGTTTCTGGAGACCGCTAATCTGTAGTGCCTTCTCCACGGCTTCCAAATCGCCAAGATACCAAGCTTCGAGCTCGCGGCACGCGATCCGAACTGCAGTATTCGTCTTTCCCGCCCTTCGACAAAGACCGACTAAGCGCTGCTTGAGTTGTACGCAATCCTCCCCATCCTGGTCGCGTAGTACGACAAACTGATCCCCCGGAACGGCCCAGGCTCTGAGCCGCTTGGGTAGCTCCTTTTCGAGTTGTTGCTTTCCCTGAAAAACGACGTACACCGGTGACAAGCCGGGGAACAGACGCGGCAGAAGGCCTTGTAGCATGGCCTGGGCGGATCGTTCTTCGAGAAAGAAAACGACTCGCGTCATTCCGGATCAACCCCCTCGAAAAACCCCTCATTCCATAGGTAGCCCAGGTGACCGGCTTCCCGCATCTGGGACACCACCTGTTCGTCATCATTCGCCCGTTGGATGTGCGAGAAGCCAGAGCGTTTTGTCAACCAGAACAACTCATCAATCTCAACCGCTCCGAGGAAGTCGGGCGAGTGAGTCGAGACGAAAACCTGCCCCCCCTTACTGGCGTACTTCCTAAACTCTTCGGCCAATTCCGGCAGTAGCTTTGGGTATAGCTGGTTCTCTGGTTCTTCAACGCAAAGCAGAGGAAAGGGCTTAGGATCGTAGAGAAGGATCAGGTAGGCAAACATCTTCAAGGTGCCGTCAGAAACCGCTGAATCGATGAACGGATCGCGGAAGGCACCATCCTGGAACTTCAAGAGAAGTCGGCCATCCGATGAGAGTTCGGTATCGATATGGCTGACCCCGGGAACCCGACGCTTCATCGCGCTGATAACCTGCTCGAAGGTCTCCGGCTGCTCTTCGTGCAGCCGCTGCGCTACGCGTTGCAGGTTATCTCCACTGTCAGAGAGGTGGTCTCCATAACCTTCCGAGGGCTTGCTTCCCCGAGCGTCGTCGATGTGGAGGTCAGAGACGTGCCAGTTCTCTAAAAGTTGCCGCAGAGCGCTGGCAGCCTTGAAACGCTGAAACTGCCCCAAACCTTTGATCGCCAGAACGTCGGGTGAATCAAGGGTCTGTTCCTCCCGATTAAGGTCGCGGTCCGGCTTGTTGAAGTCTTCTTCGTTTGATACCGCCATACCTTGGCCGTATCGAAAATCAATGAACCGGAAAGGAGCGCCGTATTCCTGACGTTTATATCGCAGAATCTCTCGTCGAACTACAGGTGCGTTATTTTTAAGTTCAACTTCGAGCAGATATGTGACAAGCCGGTTCGAGCCGGCAATCTCCATCCGTAGCTGAATCTCAATCTCTATCGCCTCATCCTCATACCCTCGACTGATTAAATTTCGGAAGCCGGCCGCACCGCCTATCGCATTTCGAAGGTTGTAGGTCAGGCACCGTTTAAGAAACGCAAAGACCTCGAACAGAGTCGATTTCCCGGTACCGTTAGCGCCCACGATAACACAAAATGCCGGAATATCAGCGACCTCAACGTCGCGAAACACTTTGAAGTTCTTGAGTCGCAGCCGTTCAATTCGCATTGCAACATCCTAACGCCTGCAGGGTAGCGTACGTTGCTTTGGATAGTTGAACTTACTCCTCCGCCTTCTCGATGATCCAGTATTCGAGTTCGACGGGGGTGGCGCGGCCGAAGATGGTGACGATGACGCGGACCTTGCCCTGGTCGGGGAGGAGCTCGTCGACGGTGCCCTCCATCGACTCAAACGGGCCCTCCTTGATCTTGATGTAGTCGCCCTTCTGGAACTCCATCTTGACCTGCGGCTGCTCCTCGGCGGGCTTGCTCGCCATGAGCATCTTCTCAATCTCGGGGATCGACATGGGTGACGGGCGACCCGCGGTGCCGATGAAGTCGCCGACGCCGGTGGTCTCCTTGATAAGGAAGAACACGTCCTGGGGGATGCGGCCGTCGTCCTCAAGCATCATCTCCACGAAGACGTAGCCGGGGTACAGCTTGCTCTCGACGATCTTCTGCTTGCCCCCCTTCATGGTTTTGGTCTTTTCGGTGGGGACGAGGATGCGGTTGACGAGGTGCGGCTTGTCGTCGTCGCTGCCGTCGAAGCCCTCGATTTTGACCTTGCGGAGCAGGGTCTGGCGGACGGACGACTCCTTGTTGGAGGCGACGCGGAGGACGAACCAGTTCATGCCGGGGTAGACCAGCGGCTCTTCCTCGTCGATGGTGCCGTCGAGGTCGGTGTCCGGTGCTTCCGGGGCGGGCGCGTCGGGGGTGGCGACGGAGGTCGCGGCGTCGTCGTTGGGGTGGAGTTCAGCCATGGCAGGTCGGGTAAGAGCGGGAACGGGTGACTAGCCGGCGGCTAACAGCCGCCGACGGATCGGCAGGGGTGAAACATCATAGTACCGGATCAACCGCCCCCGCCGAAGCGGTCAGGATTCGCCGGGCGGCTCGGCGGGCAAGCCTGGCGGGGACGTGATCCCGGGCGGGTTGTCGGTGGGGGCAAGGATGTTGATCTCGGTGAACACCCAGCCGAAGGCGATGTTGATGAGGAACAGCAGCAGCGCGAGCAGGAGCGTCCCGCAGATCACGACCCAGGTGGACCCGATGATCTCCTTGCGGGAGGGCCAGTTCACTTTTTTCATCTCCGCCTCGACGGCGATCATGAAGTCCACGATGCGGGGCTTGTTGAGCAGGAAGTAGATGAGCAGGCCGAAGCCGAGGATAACGGTGACGACGACGCCGGACTGAACGTAGATGAGGTTTTCGCGGCCGACGTAGCGGGGGAGGATGAACGACCACAGCCACGCCGCCCCGGCGAGGACGAGCGTCCCCGCACCGATGGCCGAGAGGACGCGGGTCCAGTAGCCTTGACCGGGTTTATAGATCGGGAGAGCCATAGGTCATTTTTGATTTTTGATTGAGGATCTTGAATTGCCCAGGCCAATCAGCCAAGGCATTAGTCGAAACATCCTGTTCAATCAAAAATCCTCACTCAAAAATCTAAGACTTCAAAGCACGGGTGGAGGGGCTCGAACCCACGACCTGCGGATTTGGAATCCGCTGCTCTAGCCAACTGAGCTACACCCGTCCGGGAAAGTGCGGAGGGAACAGGTAACAGTGCGGGAGTCGGATCAGCGGAGTGCTTAACGCACTGTTCCCTATTCCCTCCGCACTCCCGCCTTACTTCCGCTTGATCTTATGCAGCGTGTGCTTGCGTTCGCGGAGGCAGTGTTTTTTCATGCCCGCCTTGAGCTTCTCGGGCATGCCGCCCTTGACGTTCACGGGGGTGCGGTAATTCAACTCGTTGCACTCGGTGCACTGCAGCCACACGTATTCAACGGCTTCTTTGGACTTGGCCATGACGTTTTACCTCGCGGCCTCGACGGCCGGCATCAGATCATTGTTTTCTTCAATCCGCAACATGCGGATGTCTCGCACGGAGGCGGCGAACCACGGTAGCTCTCGCGCCAACTCCTGCGACGCGAGCACGCAGGCCACCGCATCGACGGTGTCGTCACCGAAGTACACGCTGCCCTGCTGCCACTTGAAGCCGAGGCGGTTGAGCACGCCGCGGATATCGCGGTAGGCGTGGTTGTACGGGTCGCCGTAGGCTTGGCGGAGCGATTCGATGTCCAAGTCGAAGGAGATTGCGTACATCCGCTGCTTCGCGAAGGGAGGCCGGCCCGCCGAGGTGGTCTCGGCGGGGCCGGCGTGCTTTGCGGGGAACGTGGCGGTCAGCGGCATGGACTACTCGAGGATCTTGGTCACGACGCCGGCGCCGACGGTGCGGCCGCCTTCGCGGACGGCGAAGCGGACGCCCTCTTCCATGCCGATGGGCTTTTCGCCCAGGTCGACGATCATCTTAATGTTGTCGCCGGGCATGGCCATCTCGGCCCCGCCGGTGAGCTCGATCGCCCCGGTCACGTCCGTGGTGCGGAAGTAGAACTGCGGGCGGTAGCCGGCGAAGAACGGGCTGGTGCGGCCGCCCTCTTCCTTGGTCAGGATGTAGACCTCGGCCTCAAACTTCTTGTGGGGCTTGATGGTGTTGGGGGCGGCGAGGACCTGGCCGCGGCTGACCTGGTCCTTCTCGATGCCGCGGAGCAGGGCCCCGCAGTTGTCGCCGGCGATGGCCGATTCGAGGGTCTTGTTGAACATCTCGACACCCGTGACGGTGGTGTCGAGGGTCGGGGCGAGGCCGACGATCTGCACTTTGTCGCCGACCTTAACCTGTCCACGCTCGACGCGGCCGGTGGCGACGGTGCCGCGGCCCTTGATCGAGAACACGTCCTCGATCGACATCAGGAACGGCTTGTCGGTCTCACGCTCGGGCTCGGGGATCCACGTGTCGATCGCGTTCATCAGCTCGGTGATGGACTTGCTCGCGTCGGCGTCGCCGGGGTTCTGAAGCGCCGGGAACGCGGCCCCCTTGATGATCGGGGTGTCGTCCTCGAAGTCGTACTTGGCGAGGAGCTCCTGCACCTCGAGCTCGACGAGGTCGAGCAGCTCTTCGTCGTCGACGAGGTCGACCTTATTGAGGAAGACCACGAGCTTGGGCACGTTGACCTGACGCGCGAGCAGGACGTGCTCCTTGGTCTGGGGCATGGGGCCGTCGGCGGCGGAGACGACGAGGATGCCCCCGTCCATCTGGGCCGCGCCGGTGATCATGTTCTTGACGAAGTCGGCGTGGCCGGGGCAGTCGACGTGGGCGTAGTGGCGGTTCTCGGTCTCGTACTCGACGTGCGAGGTGGAGATGGTGACGATCTTGGTCGCGTCGCGGCGGCCGTCGCTGGCCGAGGCCTTGGCGACGTCGTCGTACGAGGTGAAGTCGGCGAGGCCCTTGGCGGCCTGAACGGCGGTGATGGCCGCGGTGAGGGTGGTCTTGCCGTGGTCGACGTGGCCGATCGTGCCGACGTTGACGTGGGGTTTGGTCCGGGAGAATGCTGCTTTAGCCATGGTGATTGCGCTCCGCAAAAGTGGTCACGAGGACCGGTGTCATTTTTGATTTTTGATTGAGGATTTTGGATCGGCTACGCCGCCAACCCTGCTGTCTCACATGCAATCAAAAATCCTCATTCCAAAATCAAAAATTCTGAAGCCACCCATGGGATTTGAACCCACGACCTCTCCCTTACCAAGGGAGTGCTCTACCACTGAGCTAGGGTGGCATGCCCAGCGGCGTCCGGGGACGCCCACGGATGGACCCGACGCCGACGCTTTCGCGCCGCGGCCGGTTGGGCACTGTAGCAGGTCCGGTACGGATGACAAGTGGGCGGCGGCAAGCGATGTGCCGCCGCCCGGGCCCGGGGTGCCTGCTGCGGCACCGCAGCGTGCGGACCGGCCGAGTGCCTCATGGTAAGCGGGCACGTGCCGCCGTTCCAGCGCACGGTGCACCGGCCGGGTACCGGCGTATCTGCCTTGTCAGAGCCGGGAGCGTGAGGGCGACATTTAGGGCACCACCGTCGACCTCACCCTTATCGTCGAGGGGCAGCGTGTCCCCTACGAGTTCCAAGCGATCACGGACGCCCCCGCCCGGCAGCGGTAGGGGCAACGGGTCTGACTACCCATTAGATCGATCGGCGTGAAGTTACTTCAGTACCCGCGCTGCTACGCAACGCGGCTGTGGCGGAGAACTTAAGGACTCGCTCTAGCCGGAGCCGTACAGCTTCCGTTGATTTAAGACGTCGGGGCCTGTAAGGCCCCGGCTATTGGCCGTATCGACGCTGTTCAGCCGAGATCCGGGTCACCCGTCCATCTCGCGCCGGTACGTCGTGCGGACCACGTGCAGGGTCGTGGTCGTCGGCTCGTCGACGACTACGCGGCGGAGCGAGGCGTCGTCGAGGTAAAAGTCCACGGCGTTGTTCTGCGTGTCGACACCCCAAACCAGCTCGTTGAGCCCGCCGCCGGGGTTGTCGGCGATGATTTCGCCGGCGACGCGGGTCCAGGCGGTGGTGACGCGGACGGCCACGGTGTTGCGTTCGAGCAGACCGTCGTTGTTGGAGACGGTGAAGAATCCGAGGCGGACCGTCTCGGCGGAAGAGGCGACCCGGGCCCAGGCGTCGACGAGGTAGGTTTCGCCGGCGATGAGCTGCGAGCCGAGGCCCTGGTACGGCCCGGCCCGGGCGGATGAGCGGCCGCTGGCCCGCATGACCTTCTGCCCGCCGTGGGGGCTGTCGTTGGTGAAGTCCAGGCGGACGCCCGAGTACGGGGCGCGGGAGTAGGCCCAGGCCGAGCCTTCCATGTCGGCGTTGGCGAGCAGCTCCGGCCCGAGCGAGGTGGCGGCGGGGGTGAAACGCTCGCGCAGCTCAACGCTCACCAGGCGGACCGCGCCGCCCACCGCCGCCCGGGCCGTGATCCGGACCGGGCCGTCGTCGTCGGCGAGGTCGCCGTCGGCCTCGTCGGTGAGGCGGAAGCGGACGGTCCCGCGGCCGAGCGGTTCGTCGGCGGTCCACGTGCCGTGGGTGTAGGCCGTCCGCCACTTTACGTCCGCGGTGAGCCGGGCGTGGGCCAGCCGCAGCGCCGCGTCGGCGAGGTGCTGCGCGGCCACCGCTTCGTTGCGGCCGCGCGACCCGGCGTGTTGCACCCGCACCGCCGCCAGCGACGAGAGCCCGATCAGCCCCACCAGCGACGTTACCGCCAGCACCAGCACGTACGCCGACCCGCGGCAACGCCGAGATATTTCACGCCTGCTCAATGCGTCGGCTCCTCCCGCTCGGGGGCGGTCGGCCACACCGCGCTGCTCAGCCCCACCACCTCGGCGACCATCCGCCCGTCCACCGTCACCGTCACCGCCACCCGCTTGAGGGCCGTCTGCGTCGCCACCGGCAGGTCGGGCTTCGCCGGGTCCACGTACGCCACCGCCACGCCCCGTCGAAACCGCCCCGCCCCGGCGATCGCCACGCCCGCCCGGTCCACCGGCAACGCCTCGGCGTACCCCAGAAGATCGTCCACGTCGTCGAACGCCCCGCGGGCCCCCGCCGCCTCGCCCGACTCGCGGCCGAGCGCACCAAGCGTCCCGGCGGGGTCCTCAAACGGCAGGGCGAGCACCTCCGTCAGCAGCGCCTCACCCAGCAGCGTGCCCCGCTCGCGGTCGGCAAACGCCCCCTGCGTCACCCGCGACGCCCCCACCGTGTTGATCGCCACCAGGTACAACCCCCCCACCAGCACGATCGCAACCGCCGACTCGACCAGCGAGAACCCCCGCCGGCCACCCCCCGCTCGCCTTAGAACGAGTGTCGGAGTCTTCCGCCATAGCCGCGACGCTACGCGTCGCGGACCGCGTTGCGTAGCAACGCGGCTAATGGAGAAAGTTCGCGTCGCTTGTCTTAGCCCGGCCGCTTGCGGCCGCAGTGTCAAACCATCGGCCGAAAGCGGCGCTGATCCATCGGCCGCAAGCAGCGCCAACCCGTCGGCCGCAAGCGGCCGGGCTAAGCGGCGGAACCGCCTCGTATAGCGCTGGTGATTGTTCATCTTCCTCACCGAAAAAGGTTGAACAACCCCCCGATCACGCCCCCGCCGCCCCCGCTCCCCGTCGCCGCCTGCACGTCGGCCACCTCGCCGCCGACCCGCAGCGCGACGTGGCGGACCCGCGCCCCGCTGACCTCTTCATGGCCCGCCGCGAGCCGCAGGCTCGGCTCCTTGTCGTCGTCGGCGACCCGTTCGTACGGCAGGCACGGCCCCACCGCGTCATCGATGCTCCCCACCACCCGGTCCCCCGACGGGTCCACCACCACGCCCAGCTTCGCCGGCACCCCCACCGGCCGCTCCGCCTCCAGGAGGGTTGTGATGCCGCCGCCGGCCCGCGTCAGCTCAATACGGAAACGCTGCGTCGACCCGACGCGGCTCACGCTCAGCCTCACCCGGCCGCACGCCCCCCCGCCGCGGTCGAACCGGGCCTCGGCCCAGCCGGCGTAGCCGTCGTCCGTCGTGTCCTCCAGCCACACGTCCAGCGTCAGCGGCTCGTCCAGCGGCGGGTTGCTCGGGTCGATCTGCCCCTCCACCGCCAGCGACCACACGCCGCCCGCGAACTGGCTCTGCTTAAACGCCTTGTCCTTGCCCTTCCAATCCGTCTGCCCGTCGAGGTCCAGGTCCTGCTTCGACGGGTCGGCGTCGAAGTCCGCCTCGCGGCGCGACACGGCGTCGGGGGCGTTGATCAGCTCGACACTAGCCGCCAGCGCCGCCGCGCCGCCGCCGCCGGGGTTGAGCGACAGGTCCACCGCCACGACGCGCCGCCGCGTGAGCGTCCACGCCGGGCCGAGCGACGTGTACCGGCCGTAGGCGTAGTGCAGCACCGCGCGGCCGCCGCTTTCGACCGACCAGGAGTCGCCCCGGTTGGTCGTCGTGAACATATTTGACGGCGAGGCGTCCTTGTCGAAGTACCGGATGTTGACGCTGTGCCCGGACCCGCTGTCCTCACGGGTCGCGGTGACGGCCGCGGTCTCACCCGGCACAAAGGGCCCGCCTTGGCCGAAGGCAACCTCGACCCACGATGCGTTGGTGCCGAGTGACGACTCGTACTGCAGTGTCGAATCCACCGCGGCGTCCGCCGGACGGTTGTTTTGCCAGTGCGAAAGCCGGTAGCGGCTGACCCCGTCGGCACTGCCGCGGCTCGCCGACGACCAGAGCGTGCGGGTGATCCGCCAATCCACCGTGCCGGCGGGCAGGTTCGGTTTCACCACGAAGCCGATGCGGTCCGTGTCCTTGACGCTGAAGTCCTTGGCATCGTTCCCGTTAGTGGCTTTCGACAGCAGCACCTCGCCCGATTCGATCCGCGCGCCCGGCAGCGTCCGCACGTGGTCCACCGACGGGTACGAGAGCGCAAAGCCATCGACCTCGCCGAGCAGGGCGGCAGCGGCCGTGCCGTTGTGTTGACGGGTCAGGGCCGCGCCCGCCCCGCCCGACCAGGCGTACCGCACCGCCTCGGGGTTGCCGTCGCCGTCGCGGTCGGGCAGGACGAACGCCACCGACGTCGGCTCCGCCTCGGTGAGGTACAGCGCCCCGCGCAGCTCGTCGGTCATCTGCTGCAACACCTCCGACGCGGCGACGGTGCGGCCTGCCGCGCTCGTCCGCGTCGGCAGCGCGTGCGTCGACAGCACCAGCGCCGAACCCATCGCCCCGACCAGCACCGCGAACACCGCGAGGCTCACCATCATCTCGATCAGCGTGAAGCCGATCCGGCGTGCTGTCCGCCGCCTTATGCTCACTCCACCACCGCCTTCCCGGCACCGTCGATGAGTACCGTCCGGGTGATGTCGCCGCGGGTCAGGGTGACGCTGCCGGTTTTCTCCGGCACGCCGTACCCGTCGAACGCTAGTGCCACGCCCCCGCCGAACGTCGCCCCGGTCAGGTCGGCGCGGTAAGGCGCGGCGTTCAGCTCGACGCGGTACGGCTGGCCGGGGCGGTCCGGATCGGGCAGGCCCGCGTTGGTCAAGGTGTCGGCATTGGTATCGAAGGTGAGGATGACCTGCCGGCTGGAGGCGCGGGCGTGTTGCCGGGCGCGGTCGACCTCGGCGACGACCCGCCGCGCCGCCGCCGCCGCCTCGAACCGGGCGAGCGCCTGGCCGTACCGCGGCATCGCAATGGCCGCCACCGACGCAATGATGATCGTCGTCAGCGCCAGCTCCACCAGGCTGAAGCCCGCGGCTCGTGGTCGGCTAGAGCAATTAATGTGAACTTTCTGCAGTGGCCGCGTCGCTGCGCAACGCGGTCCGCGACGCGTAGCGCCGCGGCTATAGCGGAGAACTTCGGCACTCGCTCTCGTTGCGGTGACGCCCGGCATGGGAGGTGGCCTCGGCGAAGGGGGCGACGAAAACGGCGACGCGGCGGGCAGCCGCGTCGCCGGGGGACGCTTCAGGTCCGCCCGCCCCGCACCTCGGCGAGCCGGGGCGGGGCGGGCGGCCCGAGGATTACTTGTCGAACTGGCCCGCGGCGTTGGCCCAGATCTGGCCGGTCGAGGCGTCGTACAACCAGCCGGCGCCGGCCGTGGCGCTCACCGCGGTCGGGGTACCCGTCTGCGCCACGATGCCGCTGTTGCCCACGTTGTCTCCGACTTTCAGGTCCGGCACCTTGAACAGGTACGGGCCGTAGATCGCCGTGGCGGTCTTGGTCGGGCTCACGTCGCCTTTGAGGGTGCTGAACGTCGTGAGCTGCGGCACCACGTCCGCGGACGTGGGGAAGTTGCCGCCGTGTTCCGCGGCGTACATGTCGATCGCGTTACGCAGCACCGCCAGGTCACCCGCCAGCGCCGAGTCGCCCGCCGCCGCCGCGCCGCGGCTGAACCGCGGGATCGCGATTGCCGCCAGCAGACCCACGATCACCACGACGATCACCAGTTCCACCAGGCTGAACCCACGGTTCTTTCCATTCGCTCTCATCTTCAAGCCTCTCAAATGAAGAAGTTTTCCGGTACAAGTCGCGGGACACACGCCGCCGCTCACAGCCCTCATCGGCCCGATCCACGCGGTGCGTGAGGCGGACGCCGAAATTTTCTCGATAGTTCGAGTTATCGAAGCGGGTCCAGCCGCACCCTGAACCGCAGCCCCGGCGCCGCCCACACCACCCACCGGTCGCCGATCGCCTCGAGCACCACGCCCTCGCGCTCTTCGCCCACCCGCATCGCCCGGCCGCCGATGATCGCCCGCGGCTCCAGCCCGACGAACATCACCCCGCCCAGCGGGTGACGCCGGGCAAACCCCGCCGCATCGAACGCCTCCCCATCGGTCGGTGGGGCCGCCGCCGCCGGCTCCGCCTCCCGAGCCCACCGCCCCCGCGCCGTGAACGCATCGGGCGTCTCGCCCGCCAGCTTCCCCTCCGCCTCACGCAGCCGCTCGGCCAGGCTCGGGCCCATCGGCACCTCGTCCACCGCCTCCACCACTCCGCCCGCCGCAACCGCCACGCCACCGCTTGCCGTGGTCGCGTCAACTCCACCCCCCACGCCCGCCGGCGCCGTCGCCGCCGCCTCCGCCCCCTGCGGCGTGCCCCCCGTGCCGCCCATCATCACCGAGTCCGCCGCCACCGCCGCGCACGCCAGCCCCGCCACCACCAGCAACACCTTGCGTTGACCGTTCAGTTTCATCGGCTATCGCCCTCCCCCGCCGCCGCCGCCCGCGCCGTCCAGGGCCGTGAACCACCGCAGCTCGACCACGACCTGCGCCGCCGCCCCCGCCTCACGCGGCCGCGCCTGCACCCCCACATCGGCCACCCGCACGTCCGGGTACACCCCGTGCAACCGGTCCAGGAAATCCAGCTGCGCCGCAAACCCCCCGCCCGCCTCCAGCCGCAGCGGCACCACCCGGTAGTGCTCGCCCGCCGCCGCCCCGCCCGGCTGCAGCGCAAACACCTCCAGCCCCGCGTCCTGCGCCAGACGGATCAGCCCCGCCACCCGCCGGTTCAGGTCCCGCACGTCCCCCAGCTCCACCGGCGTCGCCGCCAGCTCCGCCTCGCGCTCCCCCAGCCGCACCGCCAGCGCCGCCGCCTCACGGTCCAGCGAAGCCGCCTGCGCCGACGCCTCGGCCGACGACGCGGCCGCCGCCCGCGCCGCCGCCTCGCCCCGCTGCGCCGGCACGACCACCCCGAGGTACGACCCCGCCGTCGCCGCCAACGCCATCGCCACGCACCCCGCCACCACCGCCCATACCGGCTTGTCGTCCAGCCTTATCCCGCTCATCGTCCGCCCCCTTGACCGTTGGCCCCGCCCATTGTGCACCGCACCGTAAACCCCGTCGCCACCCCGTCGCCGAACGGCTCACGCCGCGAGCTTGCCAGCTCCACCCGGCTAAACACCCCCGAGCCCTCCAGCCGCAGCACGAACGCCGCCACCTCGCCCGGCCCCGCCGCGTACCCCGTCACCGTCACCGTCGCGCTCCCCATCGCCCCGCCCCGCCCGGAACCGCTCCCGGTAGCCGAACCCCCCCCGGAAGCCGAACCCCCCCCGGCGATGTTCACCCCCGACAGCAGCACGTCCGCCCCCGCGCCCTGCGCGATCAGCCGCAGCAGCGTCGCCCACGCCGGCCGCTCCGACAGCACCGCCGCCGCCCGCAGCCGACGCTCCGCGTCGGCGAGCTGCCCCGTCATCCGCGCGATCGCCGCCCGAGACAGCCCCGCCCGCTGCTCGACCGCCGCAAGCGAGCCCGCTCCGCCGGCCCCTTCGCCCCCCGACGCCCCCGCCTCACGCGGCCCCGTCAGCCCGACATACCCCACCGTCACCACCACCACCAGCGCGAGGTACAGCCCCGTCGCCCGCAACGCGCGGCGGACCACCTGCCGCCGGTGGCGCTCGGCCAACACGGGCTGGGGGATCAGATTCACGCCGCCGCGCATGCCGCCCCCCTCGGATAGAGCGCCATGCCGAACGCCACCGCCAGTTGCCGCGCATCGGGCCCCCCCGCGTCGTCGCTCGCCAGCAGCACCGGCCCCGGCAGCCCCATCGCCCCCCGCAGCGCCCCCTCCAGCCCCCGCACCCGCGCCGCTTCACCCACCACCACCAGCCGCTCCACCGGCCAGTCCGGGTACACCCGCGCCGCATACCCCAACGCCGGCTCCACCTCCGCCACCACCCCCCGCACATAACCGTCCATCACCCCCCGCACCCTCCCCCCACGAAGCGTCGCCGCTCCCCGTTCCACGCCGCCCCCCTCCACACGAAGCGACGCGGCTCCGCCGCGCTCCCCTCCGCTATCCCCCGCCCCCCCGTCTCCCGCATACCCCGTTTCCCCCAACAACACCCCCGCCGCCCGCTCGTCCAGCCCCGCCTCAGCCAACGCCGCCGCCAGCCGCCCGAGCCCGCTGTCCAGCAGCGGCCGCTGATACACCACCGACCCGCCCTGCAACAGCACCAACTCCGCCGCCGCGTGATCCATATCCAGCACCGCCGTGATTGTCGCCCGGGGTCCCTCACCCCCCGGCAGCACCCGGCTCACCGCACACGCCCTCGTGTCCAGCGCGTTCACGCTCAGCCCCGCCGCACCGAACGCCTCCAGCCACGGCGCCGCGTCCGCGTGCCGCGCCCCGCTCACGCACACCACCGCCTGCCGACCCCCACCCCCCCCTCCCGCAGCCGCCCGCGGCAGCTCGGGCCGCCACGCCGCCAGCTCGTACCCCCCGGGGGCCAGCCCGTGCGTCCGCTCCGCCTCCCGCGCCGCCGCCGCGACGGGGTCGACGCTGTTGCCCGGCACCTCGATCAGCCCCCGCACCAGCCGCGCGTTGGGCAACGCCAGCACCACATCGTTCCCCGATGAACCGCCGCCTTCGTAGCACCCCCGCCAGCCGCGCCGCCTCCGCCGCGTCGAACCCCTCGCCGGGCGACCGCCGCGCCAGCGCCACCGCGTCCCGCACCGCCGGCCGCCCCCCCCACGCCCCCCCCCGTACGCCCCCCGCGCAGCTCAAGCTGCACCGCCTCGATGCACCGCGGCGACACCGCCACCCCGAATCGCCGACCTGCCGTGATGTCAGGAACGGTAGATTGCCTCACTTGCCGCCCGCCTCCCCCGCCATCGCCGTCAGGTCGAACAGCGGCAGGAACATGCTCACCGCCAAAAGCCCCACCATCCCGCCGAGCACCAAGAGCACCAGCGGCTCGAGCACCTTCGTCAGGCTCCGCACCACCGCGTCGTTCTCCTCTTCCATGAAGTCCGCCACCGTGATCAGCGACGCGGCGATCCGCCCGCTCTGCTCGCCGCAGCGGAACGCCTCGTAGATCGACGGGTCGATCAGCGACTCGTCCGCGAACGCCGAGCTCACCGGCTCGCCCCGGCCCACCGCCTCCTGCGCGTTGACGATCAGCGCCTCGTAGTGCAGGTTCCCGCTCGAGTACTTCACCAGTTCGAGCACCTCGAGCAGCGGCAGGTGGCTGTTGAGCAGCACCCCGAGCAGCCGGATGATCCGCGACGTGGCGAAGCTGCGCGTGAGCTTGCCGATGATCGGCATGCGGATCATCGCGGTGTGGATCGCCACACGCCCCTGCGCCGTCTTCGCCCACCACGCCGCGCCGAACCCCGCGCCCACCAGCCCCAGCAGCACCGCCCACCAATACCCGCGGAGGATGCCGCTGGCCACCAGCGTCGCCTGCGTCGTCGGGGGGATCGGCACGCTCAGGGTGTTGAACAATTCCGCAAACCGCGGCACCACCACCGTCAAAACGATGCACAACACGATCATCACCACGCTCAGCAGGATCGCCGGGTACAGGAGCGCACCGAGGATGCCGCTGCGGACCTGCAGGTCCTTCTGCGTCAGCTTGACCAGGCGCTCGAGCATCACCGGCAGCTTGCCCGACGTCTCGCCCGCCTCGATCAGCGACCGCGACACCCGGTCGAACAGGTGCGGGTGCATCGCCATCGCCCCGGACAGGTTCGCCCCCTCCTCGACCGCCTGCCGGATCGACGTCATCGCCGCCAGCCACAGGGGGTCCTTCATCTGCCGCTCGATCCCCTCGAGCGCCGAGACGACGGGCGTCCCCGACGCGAGGAGCACGTGCAGCTGCCGCATGATGAACATCACGTGCCGCGGCCTCTCGTACCGCGCCTTCATCGACAACCGCCGACCGCGATCGCGCTTCGCCACGCGCCCCTCGGCGGAGCCCGCTTCAGCGGGCGGCTTCACCGCGCCCCCCGTTACATGCGTCGGGTAACTCGTCATCACGCCGCCTCCCCCATCGTCATCGCCTGCACCTCGGGCGCCGATTCACCCGGGTCGTCGTGCTGGGTCACGCGGAGCACCTCCTCGAGGCTGCACTTGCCTTGGATCGCCAGCTCGACGCCCTCCTCGCGAAGGGTCTTGCCGCCCTCGCGCTGCCACGCCTGGCGGATCTCGTGGCTCGCCGCGCCGCGGTGCACGTGCCGGCGGAGCTCGCTGGACACGTCCATCACCTCGTAGATGCCCGACCGCCCGAGCATCCCCGAGTTGTGGCACTTGGCACACCCCGCTCCGTGGGCAAACGCGTGGCCCTTGCGCCCGGGGATCCCCGCGTCCAGGAGCGCATCCGCACTCGGGTAATACTTCGTCCGGCAGTGCTCGCATACATTCCGCGCCAGCCGCTGCGCGACGACGCCGTTGAGCGCGCCGCTCAACAGGTACGGCTCGATGCCCATGTCGAGCAAACGCGCCACCGCGCCCGGCGCGTCGTTGGTGTGCAAGGTCGCCAGCACGAGGTGCCCGGTGAGGGCGGCCTGCACCGCG
Source organism: Phycisphaeraceae bacterium (assembly GCA_965214155.1). Taxonomy (GTDB): domain Bacteria; phylum Planctomycetota; class Phycisphaerae; order Phycisphaerales; family Phycisphaeraceae; genus Algisphaera. The sequence continues at coordinate 429,177 of CBDCBB010000004.1, read as the reverse complement.
ACACGGGCGGTCTCCTCGTCGCGGATCTCGCCGATCATGATCACGTCGGGGTCCTGCCGCAGGATGCTGCGCAGCGCCGTCGCGAAGCGGAGGCCCACCTGCTCGTTGACCTGGATCTGGTTGATCAGGTCGAGCTGGTACTCGACCGGGTCCTCCACCGTGACGAGATTGAGCTCGGGGGTGCGCAGGAGGTCGAGGCCCGAGTAGAGGGTGGTGGTCTTGCCGCTGCCGGTGGGCCCGGTGACGAGCACCAGGCCGTGCGGCTCGCGGAGCATCCGCTGGAAGATGTCGAGCGCTTCGGTGCGGAAACCCAGGTCCTCCATCCGCACGTGCAGGTTCCGCTTGTCCAGCACGCGGACGACGAGCTTTTCACCCAGCAGCGTCGGCATCGACGAGACGCGGAGGTCGATGTCCTGCCCGTCGGCGTGCAGCCTCACGCGGCCCTCCTGGGGCATCCGCTTCTCGGCGATGTCCATCTTGCCGATCACCTTCACCCGCGACACGATCGCCGCGTGCATCCCCGGCGGCGGCTGCATCAGATCACGCAGCACCCCATCGATGCGGTAGCGGATGCGGGTGCGTTTGCGGTCCGGCTCGATGTGCAGGTCGCTCGCGCCGTCACGGATCGCGGTGAGCAGCGCGATGTTGATCAGGTTCACCACCGGGCTGCCCTCGACCATGCGGTCGAGGTTCGCGTCGTCCTGCTCGTCGACCTGCTCCTTCTCGACGACCTCGACGTCGGCCTCGGCAAGGCTGGTGAGGAAGGCGTCGACGTCGACGTCCTCTCCGGCGTACCGCTTGATGAACTCGCGGATCTCGGTCTCGAGGGCGAGGACCGGGCGGACGCGGCAGCCGGTGAGCTGGCGCAGGCGGTCGATGGTGGGCAGGCTCTGCGGCTCGCTCATCGCCACGGTCACGGTGTCGTGCACCTTGAACAGGGGCAGGGCGCGGAGCCGCTCGGCCTCGTCCTGTCCGATGAGTTTCAACAGCGCCGGGTCGATCAGCCCGTGGCGGAGCTGCACGCCCCGCACGCCCAGCGACTCGGCGAGGGTGTGGACCAGTTGGCCCGAGCCGATGAGACCCGCCTCGACCATGATCTCGCCGAGCATCTTGCCGCTGGACTTCTGCTTGCCCAGGGCGTCTTCGAGCTGCTCCTGCGTGACCGACCCGTCGCGCAGGAGCAGGTCGCCGATGCGGGCTTTGGCGGCGTTGCGCGGGTTCACAGGAAGCTCCTGACGGCGGCGTTGACGTCCTGGTAATGGTCGAAGACCGGGGCGAGCTCGGTGATCTCGAAGACGGTGCGGACGGTCTCATTCGCGCCGGCGAGGCGGAGCGACTGGCCGGTCTGCTGCAGTTCGGCGGCGGCGTCGGCGAGGACCTCGAGCCCGCGGGAGTCGGCAAACGGGACGGCGGCGAGGTCGACCACGAGGCGGCCCGTGCTGCGGTTGAGCGCGTCGGCGAGGCGGGTGTGGAACGCCTCCGCGTCGTCCTGCACGAGCGGGCCGTGCGGCCCTAGGACGGTGACGGCTCCGACGAGATGGTGGTCGATACGCATGATGAGGCGGTTCGGTCTTAGCGCGGCCGCTTGCGGCCGCAGTACTCCGATTACGGCGGCCGCAAGCGGCCGGGCTAAGAGGCGGTGGCGGCGTGGGCTTCGACGGGCAGGGTGAGGGTGAAGGTGCTGCCCTGGTTGAGGGTCGATTCGACGGTGATGTCGCCGTGGTGGAGGCGGATGACCTCGCGGGCCAGGGCGAGGCCCAGGCCGCTGCCGTCGATGGTGGCGAGGCGGTCGTCCTTGGCGCGGTAGAACTTGTCGAAGACACGGGGCAGGTCCGCCTCGCCGATACCGATGCCCGTGTCGGCCACGGCCACCTGCAGGCGGCCTTCGGCCTCGCCCACGGTGACGGTGACCCCGCCGCCGGCGGGGGTGTACTTAATCGCGTTGCCCAGGAGGTTGTGCAGCGCCAGCGCGATCTTGTCGCGGTCGCCCTGCACCGTCGGAAGCTTCGGGGGCAGGTCGAACTTCACGGTGATCTGCTTCTTCTCTGCCTGCCGGGTGAACGAGTCGCGGAGGTCGTCGACGAGCGCGTCGAGCTTCACGTCGTCGCGCTTGACGCTCAGCGAGCCGGCCTCGATCTCGGAGACGGAAAGGACCTCGCCCACGAGGCGGTTGAGGCGGAGGACCTCGTCGTTGATGACGTTGAGGCACTCGGCCCGCTCGGCGGTCTCGCGTTCGTCAAGGTCGATGGCGCGTTCGACGTACAAGCCGATGTTGGTCAGCGGGGTGCGGAGCTCGTGGGTCGCCTGGGCCACGAACAGGTGGCGCGAGCGGTCGGCGGCGCGTTGCTGGGTGATGTCCTCGAGGAGGACGAGCGTGTCGGGGCGCTCGGTGCGGGCCATGGGGCGGACGGTGACGCGGGCGGTGGTGGGGTGTTCGTCGTCGGGGTGGAGCGAGAGCTCGGCGTGGCCGCCTCGGGAGCCTTGGCCGGTGGCGATCTCCGCGCGGAGCTTGTGGAAGGCGTCGGCGGTGATGAGTTTGTCGATGGGGGCGTTGACGAGGCGGTCGCGGGATCGTCGGAGCATGCGGCCGGCCGCGCCGTTGGCGGTGGTGACGGTGCCGTCGGGAGCGACGACGAGGACGCCGAAGGGCAGGAGGTCCAGGACGGGCCCGGCGTCGGCGGCGCGGGGGCCGGTGGAGGCGAGGCGATCGGCGGCGTGGCCGGCGTCGGCGTGGCGTCGGGCGTCGGCGAGGTGGGCGACGAGGCGGTTCCAGGCGGGGACGTGGCCCGTGGCGGCGGCCGCGTCGGCGGTGACGGTGAGGGCGTCGGGGTCGGGCTCGCCGGCGTCCCAGGCGGCGAGCGCCTCGCCGACGAGGCGTTCGGCGGCGAGGCGGCGGAGCAGGAGGCGGGCGAGGCCGAGCCCGGCGGCGAGGCCGACCGCGGCCGCGGCGAGGGCGGCGGGGGTGACGAGGTGGGGCGGCAGGGCGATCAGGCCGGTGGTGACGACGACGGCGGCGGCCGCGCCGAGGGCGGGGGCGGCGCAGGCGGCGAACGCGAGGGCGGCGGGGCGGCCCGGTCGGGCCGTGCCGCCCCGCGGGGGCGGTGCGGTGATTATTGGTGTTCCCGTCGCCATGGCGTGTCCCTGATCGATCAGCCCTTGGGGGCTTCATCGGTCGGATCGGGGGTGGGCTGGATGGCGGGGCGGGGAGTTTTTACGGTTGCGCGGGCTGGGGGGGATGGAGGGCGGGGGGAAGCCGCGGGGTGGTGGGAGCGGCGGCGTCGACGCTTGCGTGGTCGCGGCGGGGCGCGACCACGCAAGCGGGAGGCGGCGCGGGTTCCTCCGTGTTGATCCATCGATCCTGCGGGTGTCCTCCTGCGGGATCTGGGACGACGACGGGCGGGACCGCTCGGTAGCGGGACATCATCCATCGCATGGCGAGGAGGTCGACGAGGCCGACGGCTCCGCGGCGGAGCGAGCCGTAGTGGCTGTTGCCGACGGTGCGTGGCCGGTGGTGGACGGGGACCTCGAGGAGGCGGGCGCCGAGCATGGCGGAGGTGGCGGGGATGAAGCGGTGCATGCCGCAAAGGTGCAGGGGCCACTGGCGGGCGAGCTGGGCGGTGGCGACGCGGGTGGAGCAGCCGGTGTCGCGGACCGGGTCGTGCAGGACCAGGCGCCGCGCGGCCCGGCCGACGCGGCCGGCCCGCCGCTTGGCCGGGGTGTCGCGGCGGTCGACGCGGTCGCCCTGCACCAAATCGACGCCCTCGGCGATGAGCAGGCGGAGCATCGCGGGCAGGTCGGCCGGGTCGTTCTGCAGGTCCGCGTCGAGCGTGGCGACGAACGGGGCCCGGGCCCGGGCGATGCCCACGCCGAGCGCGACGGTCTGGCCGCGGCCCTCGGTGAGGCGGACCGGGCGGAGCCAGGGGTGCTCCACGGCGAGGCGGACAAGCGTCGGCCAGGTGCCGTCGGTGGAGCCGTCGTCCACGACGATGAGCTCGGCGTCGACGCCGGCGTCGCACACGCCCTCCCGCACCTCGGCGACGAGTCGGGCGAGGTTGCCCGCTTCGTCGCGGGCGGGGACGACAACGCTGAGGCGGTGGCTGGCGTCGGCGGTCATGGCCGAGTTTACCGCGGTGCCCGACGGGCCCGGAACGGGCGGGACGGCAAGGGCCGGGCCGCCGGTCGTGGTTCACTCTGGTGGCACAGGCGTCCCGCCTGTGATTCGCCGAAGGCGAAAACGGCGCTACTTCGGCCTTGCGGCCGAACACAGGCGGGACGCCTGTGCCACCGGAAGGCAAAGTGAACCACGACCGGCCGCCGCGACGTCCGCCGCCGCCGACGTTCCGTGCTACCCTCCGCGCCCCGGCCAAGCCACCACGAGACCTTCCATGACCGCATCCGATGGCATGAACTACGCCCCGCAAGGCAAGCCCAACCCCGTCGTTGAGCCCGGCGAGTTCAACTTCGCCGTCGCCGCAATGGACCACGGCCACATCAACGGCCAAGTCAAAGGCCTCACCGAAGCGGGCGCGACGCTGAAGTACGTCTACGACACGAACGACCCGCAGAAGGCGGCGCAGATGGCCGAGGCGACCGGGGCTCGGCAGGTCGACTCGCTGGACGCGATCCTGAACGACGGAGAGGTGCAGCTCGTCGCCGCCGCCGCCATCCCCTCCGAGCGGGCGGCCCTGGGCATCCGCTGCATGCGGGCGGGCAAGCACTACTTTACCGACAAGACGCCGCTGACCTCGCTGGAGCAGCTTGAGGACGTACGTCGCGCCGTCGAGGAAACCGGCAAGAAGTACGCCGTGTATTTCTCCGAGCGGCTGCACGTGGAGTGTGCGATGCACGCGGGCACGCTGGTCGAGCAGGGGGCGATCGGCCGGGTGATCCACGTCACCGGGTTCGGGCCCCACCGCATGGGCGACGCCTCGTCGCGGCCGGACTGGTTCTTCGACTACGCCCGGTACGGCGGGATCCTCTGCGACATCGGCTCGCACCAGATCGAGCAGTTCCTGCACTACACCGGCGCGAAGGACGCCGAGGTGCTGCACAGCAAGGTCGCCAACTACGGCCACCCGGACCACCCCGAGCTTGAGGACTACGGCGACGCGACGCTGCTGGCGGACAACGGCGCGACGATGTACTTCCGGGTCGACTGGTTCACGCCCAAGGGGCTGCGGAGCTGGGGCGACGGCCGCACGTTTATCATCGGGACCGAGGGGTACATCGAGATGCGCAAATACCTCGACGTTACCACCGACCACGGCGGCGACCAGTTGATCCTGGTCAACGGCGACGGCGAGCAGCGCATGGAGCTCTCGGGGAAGGTCGGCTACCCGTTCTTCGGCCGATTGATCCGCGACTGCATCGACGGGACCGAGACGGCCATGACGCAGGACCACGCGCTCAAGGCCGCCGAGTTGTGCGTCCGCGCCCAGCGGCAGGCGCTGCGGATCGAGGGCCTCGCGCCCCCGCCGCCGGGGATGTCGGACCGCCCGGAGTTGCTCCGCGGGGGTTAAGCGCTCCCCGTGCCCGTCGGGCCCCGGGGGGGTGCCGTGCGCTACGGCATCTCAACGGTGGCGGCGATCTCGCGGAGGCGTTGAAGCTGGTCGATGAAGAGCTGCTCGCCGCGGGTCTCGCGGTCCTCTTTGGTGGGGGTTTTCTGGAGGTGCAGGGCGACAAAGCGGCGGCCGTCGGGGCTGACCACGGCGAAGGCGTGGACGAGGACGGTGGCGGCGGCGGGGGTGCGTCGGGTGGCGAAGACGACCTCGGCGTAGGCCAGGCCCTGGAGCTGGAAGTTTTCGATGTGGGCGTCGGTCTGGCGTTTCCACACCGACCCGAGGACGACGCCCTCGAGGACCTGGGCGGGGGTGCGGGGCTGAGACGTGGCGAGGCCGAAGACGCGGAGCTGTTCGTCGGGGGCCGAGGCGTTGACGAACTGGCGGATGGCGCCGCCGGCGTTCCCGGGGGGCGCGGCCGCGGGCGTGCCGGTCCCGGGGGTGCCGTCGGCTTCGCCGGCGGGCGGTTGGGCGGTGATCGGCCGCCACGCCGCGGGGAGCGAGATCGTGCCGGCACCGACGGCCCAGCGGTTTTCCTGCACCGGGCCGGGCCGCTGCCACGACGCCCCGGTCACCGCCCACGCCAGCCCCAGCGACGCGGCGAGGACGACGCCCATCAACCCCGCCACCACCGCCGAACGCAGCCCCGGGGACGGAATCAGGGGGTCGCTCGGCATGGCGTCATGGTACCGCGATCAGCGGCGTCGGATCTTCAGAGCCGGGAGCGTGAGCGACCGGGGATTAGGGATCGGGGATCGGGGACCGGGGGCCGGGGATCGGGGTCCGGGGTTCGGGGATCGGGGTCCGGGGTCCGGGGTCCGGTGTTCGGGGTTCGGGGTTCGGCGTTTGGGGTTCGGGGTTCGAGTCATCATCTGTTGTTTGCCGAGCATCCTTCCGATCTTCCTGATTCCCGATCCCCAATTGCTGATCCCCAGTTCGCGGTCCCCGGTCCCCGGTCTCTTCCGCGTCCCTCCTGCCACAAACCCGCTACAATCGCGGCTCACGGGTCTGTAGCTCAATTGGATAGAGCATCGGTCTTCGGAACCGAGGGTTGGGGGTTCGAGCCCCTCCAGGCCCAGTCGATGTCTGAGAGTCCCCTGCGGAGCGAGCCAGGCGCTGGTCTAACATGCCGACGAGACGCTACCCAGGTCTAATTAGCGCCGTCATCGACGAACAGGTTCGCCGGGGGGTCTGGAAAAGCGATGACCCGTCGCGGAACGATGCCAGTTGCCTGCTGGAAGCGCTTCTCGCCGAGTACGGTGTCGATGCCGCCGTGGAGGCTTTGTCTCGGCAAGGCTTCTCGGGCGACTACCGGTACCTGATCGATCCGCTTTATCGGGAAGCGATACAGCGCCGAACCGCCCGCCGAGGCCACGCGGCCGATCCTTCGGCATGACACCCGGGAAGGTTGGCCGGTCGACTCGCCCGGCAAGCGTACGCTGCTATATTATTCCTCCACCCGCCATCGTAGCTCAGTTGGTAGAGCAGAGCTTTCGTAAAGCTCAGGTCGCTGGTTCAAGTCCAGTCGATGGCTTGGATGTAGCCGCTGGCCGTTAGCCGTTAGCTCAAAAAATGTGGAGCCGAGTACTTCAAGAGATGGCGTTGACAGCTTGGTTCAACGAAACGCGCGATACGTCTTCGCCATGCTAACGGCCAACGGCTAGCAGCCAACGGCTACCCCCCCCCCCCCCCCCCGCCACCGTAGCTCAGTTGGTAGAGCAGTGCTTTTGTAAAGCTCAGGTCGCCGGTTCGAGCCCGGCCGGTGGCTTGCCCGGTTGCCTCGCCCGGGATAAACTGACCCGTTCGACTCCACCCGCCGCCCGCCCCCCGCGTGCGGCTCCCGCACTTCATCCCCCGACCCGTTCCCCCTAATCCAACGATGAGCGACGACACCGCCACCTACGACGGCGCGGACATCCGCGACACCGACACCGCCCGCAAGTACTTCGACGCCGGCTGGGACGCCGAGCAGAGCGGCGACCGCCTCGCCGCGGTCGAGAGCTACGAAGCCGCCTACGCCGCCGACCCCGACGACAATGAGGTGTGCTTCCGCCTCGCCTACAACCTCGACCTGATGGGCGAGGAAGAGGAGGCGCTGCACCTGTACGAGGAGTGCGGCAAGCAGGAGAAGCCCACGCTCCAGGCGCTGATCAACCTTGCCGTGGCGTACGAGGACCGCGGCAAGTACGTCCAGGCCGAGCGGTGCATCCGCCAGGTGCTCGCGACGGACCCGAACCACCCGCGGGCGCGGCTGTACATCAAGGACATCCTCGCGTCCAAGGCCATGGTCATTGACGACGAGCAGGAAAAGCGCAGCGAGCAGCACTCGGCCCTGCTCGACACGCCGGTGACGGACTTCGAGCTGAGCGTCCGCACCCGCAACGCGCTGCGCAAGATGAACATCCGCACGCTCGGTGACCTCTTGCGGGTGACCGAGGCGGAGCTGCGTGGCTTCAAGAACTTCGGCGACGCGAGCCTCGACGAGATCAAGGCGATGCTGGCGCAGAAGGGCCTGCGCCTCGGCCAGGCCGTCGAAGAGGGCCAGGCCCAGGCCAAGCAGCAGGTCTACGACCAGATCCGCAGCGAGGCCGGCGACGACGGCGAGCGGCTGGACAACTCGGTCAACGAGTTGAACCTCAGCGTCCGCGCCCGCAAGGCGCTGGCGCTGCTGGGCGTGACGACCATCGGCGACCTGGTGATGAAGACCGAGGCCGAGCTGATGGGCGTGAAGAACTTCGGGATGACCAGCCTAGTCGAGATCAAGGAGAAGCTGGAGGAAGCGGGCATGAGCCTGCGGACGCTCGAGGGGTGAGGCGGTGGCGGACACCTTTCTGATCGACCCGCTGGGGCGGCAGATCACGCTGCACGACCGGACGTGGTATGGGCACATCCTGCCCGGTCACCCCGACATGCACGACCATCGCGTCCTGCTGTCACACGCGATCAGCGACCCGCTGAGTATCCGCTTTGATCTAAAGTTGGCGAGCGTGCGGCGATACATCGGCATCGGGCCACGGTCGAAGCGCGTTATAATGGTCGCGGCTGACGTTGAACTCGGGCTGGTCAAGTCCGCTTTCGTTGTCCCCGAACGCCGTGTTCATGGAGAAATCGAATGGCAAAGGTGAGCAAGATTGAGGGCGTGCTCAACGACCTCTACTGGTTCCACGTCGACGGTGATAACGACGTGCTGTACATGCGTCTCATCGACGAGCGTCAGACCGAGACCTACGGCGATGAGAACGATGACGGCATTTTTCTTATGCGACGTGAGTCGGATGATCGCGTGGTGGGCTTCACCATTATCGGGTGGCAGCAACGTTTTCCCGATCACGATGTGACATCGCAGGTTGCGATGCTGGAACAGGCCGAGATGTTGCTGGAGGCGGCATAAATCTGGATGACGGGCGTTACGTGTCGCCGCTCCGCCGCGCGGCGCGGGTGTTGCTGCTCGACGGGGCGGGGCGGGTGCTGTTGTTCCGGTTTGTGGACCCGGTGCGGGGCACGCGGTTTTGGATCACGCCGGGCGGGGGGCTGGACCCGGGCGAGACGTTCGCCGACGCGGCCCGGCGGGAGCTCCGCGAGGAGACGGGGCTGACCGTCGCCGACCCGGGCGAGGCGGTGTGGGAGCGGACGGTGGACATCCGCTACGGGCACGCCGCGTTCCGCCAGCACGAGCAATATTTTATCGTGCGGATCGACCGGCACGAGGTGGACACGGCCGGGATGCTGGATTACGAGACGACGGACCTGGCTGAGCACCGCTGGTGGACCTGCGATGCGATCGCGGCGAGCCCCGATCGCTTCGCGCCGTCGCGGCTGGGCGAGCTCCTTCGCCCCATTGTCGCGGGGCGGCGGGCGGACGGGGTGGTGGACGTGGGGGTGTAGTTGAGGGTTCGGGGACCAGGGATCGGGGATCAGGAAGTAGACAGGGTTCCCTGGCCAATAGAGCGCCGCTCGAACCCCGACCCCCGACCCCCGAATCCCGATCCCGGAATCCCGACCCCCGACCCCCGACCCCCGACCCCCGATCCCCGAACCCCGAACCCCGAACCCCGAACCCCGAACCCCGAACCCGAACCCCGAACCCCGAACCCCGAACCCCGAACCCCGAACCCCGAACCCCGAACCCCGAACCCCGAACCCTGATCCCCGATCCCTGATCCCCGATCCCTATCATGGGTCATGCTCGACCTGTCCCGGACGGTGCGGCTGTGCGTGAGCCCCGACGCGGGGGACGACGCCATGCCGCGGCACAACACTTTTGCGGCTTGGCCGGCGATGCGGGGGCTGGGGCGGTACTACGAGGTGGCCGTCCGCTGCCGCGGCGAGGCCGACGCCGACACGGGCTATTTCATCAATATCAAGCACATCGACGCCGCGGTGCGGGACCACGCCCTGCCGCTTCTGCGTGCCGCGGTCGCCGGCGACGGTGCCGCCGCCGCCGACGTGCCGATGGGAGCGCTCATTCACGGCCTGCTCGCCGCGGTGCGGCCGGCCCTCAACCACACGGTGACCGCCCTCACCCTCACGCTCACGCCGACGCTCCGTTACACCGTTGAAGCCCACGCCATGCACGAAGTGATCCTGAAACAGCAGTACGAGTTTTCCGCCGCCCACCGCCTGCACGTCCCGTCGCTCAGCGACGAGGAGAACCGCGCCACCTTCGGCAAGTGCAACAACCCCGCCGGGCACGGCCACAACTACCGCGTCGAGGTCGCCGCCCGCTGCCCCGTCGACGACGCCGGCCGCACCGTGGAACCCGCCGCCCTCGACGCCGCGGTCGACGAGCACGTCATCGAGCGGCTCGACCACAAGCACCTCAACCGTGACGTCCCGCAGTTTGCCGACCAGAACCCCTCGGTCGAGAACATCGTGCAGGTCGTGTGGGGCATGCTCATCGGCCACCTCCCCGGCGACGCCACGCTCGACGCCGTCACCGTCTGGGAAACCGGCAAGACCGCGTGCACCTACCGCGGGGAGGCCGCCGCGGCGGCCGCGGCGGAATGACGAAAATCGAATGACGAATGACGAAACGGACCAGACGAGATTTCCGCTTCGTCATTCGTCATTCGTCATTCGAGTTTCGTCAGTCCGGCCCTCTCGCGCTTAACCGCCCCGCACGGTTAAACTCCACGGGTGCCCCTCCCCCCGCTTCACGCCCACACCCTCAACACCCCCGGCCCCGACCTCGAGCGGGTGACCAACCTCCTCCGCCTCTACGAGACCGGCCTGTTCACCCTCATCCTCGTGCTCGTCGGGCTGCTCGGCGTGCTCCTCATCGTGCTCACCCTGAGCGTCGCCCGACGCCTCGCCGGCACCGCCGAGGCCGGCTTCGCCGACGACCCCGACGCCGCTTCGGCTACCCCCACCCCCACCACCGACGCCTGGACCCAGGCCGGCCGCCGCGTCGAACTCGAACCGCGGGAAGCGCCCGACGACGACGATTCGTGGTCTTAGCCCGGCCGCTCGCGGCCGCGGTCTCTTCCGAACGACGAAGCACCGCGGCCGCAAGCGGCCGCAAGCGGCCGCGCTAAGAACCCTCACCCCCCGCCACCCGCATCCGGCAACGGTCGCTCCCCGCGCAGAATCGGCACGCCTCCACCTCCCCCGCCACGTGCCCGAGGCAGTACCCCACGCTCGACGCGATCACCTCGGTCATCAACGGGTTCAGCCCGATCGGGGCCGTCACGACGTACGGCACGCCGGGGTGCTCCCCCGCCGCCTCCCGCGTGATCGCCGGGATGTCCTTGTGCCAGTGCTTCCCGGGCGCGAGGAAATACGGCACCACCGCCACCCGCGCCGCCCCCCGCTCGACACACCGCGTGAACGCCGACCCGATCGACGGCTCCGCCAGCTCCATATGTGCCGGCTCGACCACCCGATACGGCGACGCCTCGGCGAACTGACGCACGAACTCCTCCAGCATCGCGTTGCTCTCCGCCCGCCGGCTGCCGTGGTCCACGATCACCAGCCCCGTCGTCGCCGGGTCCGTCGCCGCCGGGTCGTGAAACGCCTCATCCGCCGTCGTCGTCTGCATCATGTGAGATCGTAGCCGCGTGACCGTCAGGCCGTGCCGCGTGTTATCGGCTCAACGCGCCGGCATAGTCCGCCTCACCCGGGCTCTTACAATAGATGGATAACAGATGGACAACCCCGCCCGCCCCCCCGGAACCCCCGTCATGAAACCCGCCCCGCTCCTGTCGCTGCTCCTGCTCGCCCTGTTCACCGTCGGCTGCGCCTCGACCACCCCCCGCCGCGACGCCGCCAACCGCGTCATCGAACGCACCGACGACCTCCGCGAAGCCGTCGACGCCAGCAAGCAGCAGGTCGGCACCTCCCTCAACGCGATGGAACGCCTGCCCGGGTCCGGCCAGGATCTCAAGAAGGCCTTCAACCAATACGAGAAAGAGCTCAAGAACATGCAGAAGTCCGCCGACCGCGTCGTCGAGCGGCGGCGCGAGATGTCCACCCAGTTCAGCAAGTACCAGGAGGCGTGGTATGGCGACACCGCCGCGCTCACCAACCCGACCCTGCGGGAGGCGGCTATCGATCGCCTCGCCGAGGTCCGCGAGGATTTCGAGGCTATCCGCCCGCTCTACGACGACGTGTCGCGGGGCTACGACCGCTTCATCCCGTACCTGCGCGAGGTGCGGACCTACCTCGCCAACGACCTGACCGTCCCCGCAGTACAGGCCGTTACCCCGACGCTTGAGAAGGCCCGGCAGGAAGCGGGCACGCTCCGCACCGCGATGGACGAGCTCATCATCGGGCTCCGCACCCTCAGTGAATCGCTCGCCCCCGAGACCAGCGGCATCGTCGACGGCCCGGCGCAGTGAGCCGCCGCCCCGGCCGTATGAGCAGCGCCATTCACCATTCATAGGGACTTTATCCCCCGGCACCCGCCGATCCACCTCGGCCGAGCTAGCCTCCCGCCGTACGACGAACCCGATCCGCTCCAACACGGGGCAAAGCGTCACCCGCCGGCCTCGTTGAGGTCGGGCTACACCCACTGTTCCGAAGGAAAACCGCTATGAAACCGACCCGCCTGCTCTCCATCACCGCCGTCGCCGCCGCGCTGCTGTTCCCCCTGGCCGCGTGCCAGAGCGGGTCGAACGCCCAGGTCGGCAAGGCCGGCGCGACCATCCAGTCCGCCCAGCAGATGAGCACCCAGCTCGACACCACCGACGCGGAGGTCGTTGCGACGCTCGACGCGCTCAAGCGCCTCAAAGCCGATGAGATCGACAAAGGTGCAGCGTTCAAGCTCTACCAAAATCGCGTCAAGTCGCTGAAGTCGAATCAGGGCACGCTCCGTGACCAGGCCCAGGCGATGCGTGAGCAGTCGGCTGCCTACGAGCAGAAGTGGACCGAGGACATGCTCCAGATCGAGGACCGCGACCTGCGGCAGACCGCAATGGAGCGCAAGAAGAAGGTGCAGGACAGCCTCAGCTCGACCACCAAGCAGTATCAGCAGACTTCCGACAAGCTCGACACGTTCGTCACCGAGGTCTCGAGCATCGAGACGTACCTCCGCAATGACCTGACGCCCCAGGGCATCCAGGCGATCGACGCACAGTTCAGCGACGCCGACCCGAAGGGACAGGCCGTCCGCGACTCGATCGACAAGCTCCAGGAGGAGTTGTCGAAGATCACGTCGGACCTCGACCAGGAAACGAAGTCGGGCAGCATGTAATCGGCCCGCCACATCCATCGCGCACGCTCACCCCACGGCCCGCCGCCCCCGCGGCGGGCCGTGGTCGTTCATAATCGCCTCATCGCCCCTCTTAGCCCGGCCGCTTGCGGCCGCAGTCTCAACCCGAACGGTGGCGAACGCGGCCGCAAGCGGCCGGGCTAAGAGTGCATGGATGCGGCTGTTCCTTCGTCGGTGTCTTTGCCGTAGGATGCCCCGCCCGCAACGGACTCCGGAGTTCCTCGCATGGCGTTAAAATTAGCATCGATCCCCGGCGACGGCATCGGGCCCGAGGTTGTTGAACAGGCGTTCGCCGTGCTCGACGCCGCCGCCGCGGCCGCGGGACTGAATTACACCAAGACCGACTTCCCCTTCTCCGCCCGGCATTACCTCGACACCGGGCACACGCTGTCCGACGACGATATTGCCGCACTTCGGAATTACGACGCCATCATGCTCGGCGCCGTCGGCGGCCAACCCAACGACCCCCGCCTCGCCGGGGGCGTCATCGAGAAGGGCATCCTCCTCAAGCTACGCTTCGACCTCGACCAGTTCATCAACCTCCGCCCGGTGAAGCTCTACCCCGGCATCGAGACGCCGCTGAAGAACAAACGCGCCTCCGACATCGACTTTATCTGCGTCCGCGAGAACACCGAGGACCTCTACTGCGGCCTCGGCGGGATCATGCGGAAAGGCACGCCGCACGAGGTCGCCAACCAGACCATGGTCGCCACCCGCTTCGGCGTCGAACGCTGCGTCCGCTATGCCTTCGACACGGCGATGAACCGCCCCCGCAAGAAGCTCACGCTGGTGCACAAGACCAACGTCCTGAACTTCGCCGGTGACACCTGGCTCCGCACGTTCAACGACGTGGCACGGGATTTCCCGGGCGTGGAAACGAATTACCACCACGTCGACGCGTGCTGCATGGTCATGGTCACGCGGCCGCAGGACTACGACGTGATCGTCGTGCCCAACATGTTCGGCGACATCATTACCGACCTCGGCGCGGCCGTCGCCGGGGGCATGGGCATCGCCGCGTCGGGTAATCTTGACCCCACCGGTCGGTCCCCCGGGATGTTTGAGCCCGTGCACGGCAGCGCCCCCGACATCGCCGGGCAGGACAGCGCCAACCCCATCGCCGCGATCGACTCGATAGGTCTGCTGCTGCGGGAGACCGGGCGGATCAAGAGGGATGCCGCCGCCGTCACCGCCGGTGAACGCATCGGCGAAGCGGTGCAACGCGTCACCCCCCGCTTCGCCGGCAAGTCTCTCGACCGCTCCGGGTACGCGTGCAGCGAGGTCGGGAAGATGGTGATTGAGGCGCTGAATTAAGTTATCGCGGTGCGTCACGCCGCCGCTTGTGGCTTAGCGCGGGCGAGCGCTAACTCGCAAGCGGCGGCGTAACCCCCAAGCCGAAGTGTTGCCGCGGCGAGGCTCACATGTCGATTACGAAATACGAGTACGAGAACGAAACCCAAGCCCCTAACACCCAAGCCCCCAACCCTCATGCTCAACTTCGCCATCCTCGGCTGCGGCAACATCTCCACCGGCTACAGCAAGACGCTCAACCCATACTCGGAGCAAGTGAAGATTGTCGGCTACTACGACCTCATGGCCGACCGGGCCGCGGCGTTCGCGCACGAGTTCGGCGGGAAGGCGTACGACACTGTCGACGCCCTCGTCGCCGACCCGGACGTCGATCTCGTGGTTAACCTCACGATCCACACCGCCCACTACGCCACCTGCAAACAGGCGCTCGAGGCGGGCAAACACGTCTTCTGCGAGAAGCCGTTGGCGCTGAAATACGCCGAGGCCAAAGAGCTCTGCGAGCTCGCCGAGGCGAAGGGCGTGATACTCGCGGGGGCGCCGATGACGTTCATGGGCGAGGCGCAGCAGACGGCGTGGAAGGCGATCCGCGACGGGGTCACCGGCACGCCGCGGCTGGTGTACGCCGAGGTCAACCACGGCCGCATCGAGAGCTGGCACCCCGCGCCCGGGCCGTTCTACGCCGTCGGCGCGCTGTGGGACGTCGGCGTCTACCCCCTCACCCTCGCCACGACCTTCTTCGGCCGCGTCAGTCGCATCGCCACCGCGTACCAGCGCGTCATCTTCCCCCACCGCGAGACCAAGGAGGGCAACGCCTTCACCATCGAAACGCCCGAGTTCACCACCGCCGTGATCGAGCTCGAGAGCGGGCCGATCGTCCGCCTCACCACCAACTTCTACGTCAAGGGCGAGAACACCCACCAGAAGGGCCGCTTCGAGGTGCACGGCGACGCGGGGTCGGTGGTGCTGGACAACTTCCAGCAGTTCAACGCCCCGGTCGAGGCGAGCGCCTTCGGCGAAAAGCTCGCGCCGCTGGACTACGTACGCGAGCCGTTCGTAGGCACCGAGTGGGGCCGGTCGGTCGTCGAGTTTGCCGAGGCGGTGGAGGCGGGCCGCAAACCGCGGGTCAGCGGCCGGCAGGCGGCGCATATCGTCGAGGTCCTGGAGGCGATCACGACGGCGGCCCGGTCGGGTTCGCCCGTCGAGTTGACGTCGACCTTCGACCCGCCGGCGCCGATGGACTGGGCCGGGTGACGCGTACCGTCCACGCTTCTCCCGGCCGCTTGCGGCCGCCGTATCCTCAACTCCGGGACCGCGGCCGGTTGCCCCTCATCCCGCACCGTCCCGCTGACGGCCCGGCCCGCCGCTGCTAAACTGCGTCTATCTGCGGGCGTAACTCAATTGGCAGAGTGTCAGCCTTCCAAGCTGAATGTTGCCGGTTCGACCCCGGTCGCCCGCTTTGATAGACTATCCCTTCCGAAAGCGGCAGTTACGCCGCTTCCCGTTCCCGCCTGTAGCGGACCCAACGGCGTCGGACACCCCGGTTTTAGCGCGGCATGGTGCCGCATAACCCGGTGTGGAGTCCCGCCGATGGCCCGTCCCGTCTCTATCCCGAAGCCCTATTCCAAGTCCGGTCAACTGGCGGTGTGCCTGCGCGACGCCCGCACCGGGACCCGCCGCACCGTCTACCTGGGCGCGGACGGCACCGCCGAGGCGAGGCGGGAGTACGCCCGTGTGCTCGCCGAGTGGGAGGCCGCCGACCGGGTGGTGGCCCCGGCCAAGCCGGACGTGCGCCACCGGGTACGCCGGCCCGAGGCCGTCACCGTCGCCGAGGTGGTGCTGCAATACTTCCGCACCGTCGTGAAGGCCCGCCACCGCGACGCCGGTGGCACCCTCACGAAGCATGGCGAGCAGATGCGTGAAGCCCTGCGGATGCTGCGGGTGGAGGCCGGCGACATCCCCGCCATGGACTTTGGCCCGAAGCTGTTGCGGGCCGTCCGCACGTCGATGGCCGACACCGGCCGGTTCTGCCGCCCGATGGTGAACAAGAACGTGAGGTTCATCGTCAACGCCTTCAAGTGGGGCGTGAGCGAGGAACTGATCCCGCCCCGCGTCTACGACGCCCTGCGGACGCTGGAGCCGATCAAGGCCGGCGAGGTGGCGGGGCTGCGGGAATACAAGGTGGTCAAGCCCGTGCCCGACGAGATCGTGGACGCCACCCTGGACCACCTGCCCGCCCCGGTACGCGGCATCGTGGAACTCATGCGCCTCACCGGGGCAAGGTGCGGCGAACTCACGCCCCTACGCCCTATCGACATCGACACCACAGGCAAGGTGTGGCGGGCGGAGATCAAGCACCACAAGACCGCCCACCGTGGCAGGTCGCGGGTGCTGTGGTTCGGCCCGAGGGCGCAGGAGGTGCTGCGGCCGTTCCTCACCCGAGCGGTGAGCAAGCCGCTGTTCTCGCCGGCCGAGTCGGTGGCGGAGTTTCACGCTAAGCGCCGCGCGTTGCGTGTCACGCCGGCATCGTGCGGCAACACCCCCGGCTCCAACCGCAAAACGAACCCGCTGAAGACACTGGGCAACACCTACAACACCGGGGCGGCGGGAAGCGCGATCCGCCGGGCCTGCGAGGCCGCGTTCCCCGCCCCCGAGGGCACCACGGGCAAGGACCTGAAACGCTGGCACGACGACCATCGGTGGAGCCTTCATCAGTTGCGACACTCCGCCGCGACCGCCATCCGCAAGGCCGCCGGCATTGAGGCCGCCGCCGTCGTGCTCGGCCACTCATCCGCCGTGCTGACCGACGCGACCTACGCCGAGCGCGACGAGTCCGCCGCCGTCGCGGTGCTGCGGAAGATCGGTTGAGGCCCGCCCCCGCAAGGCTGGAACTTCCCGCGTTGACCTGCGGGGGTACGCCCCCCCGGTGCGGGTCCTTCCCCGTCGAGGTGTCAACCCGTTACGCGTGGCGAACCCGCAGCTTTTCGGCGGACTGCCTAGTTGTGACCCGACCCGGATAAAATCTTTACGGGTAGCCCGCCGGCCAGCGGGCGCACGGACCCGGCCCGGTGATGCACGCTTTCCGCGTCGCCGGGTCGGGGATGGCCCACCTTTAGGAAAGCACGACATGACCGATCATCGACGTGAAGCCGCGGAGTTGCAGCGGCGTTTCGAGGCGTTGGCTGCGGAGCACCCCGACGTGCCGCTGGCGCTGTTCGAGATGCCGCTGCACAAGCCGGCGCGTGAGCTGGTGGAGCGATACGCCATGGGGCTGAACCTGCCCACGTTCGCGCTGTTCGATGACTGGTTCACCGTGGCGATGGAGCCGGACGCGGCACACGCGACGGTGCGGCTGCTGGCGAGGGCGGGTGACGTGCTGCGGTCGATTGAGCGGCAGATGCCGGGGACGGTGGAATGGCTAACGCCCGTGAGGGTGAATCAGACCCCGAACCCGGACGAGCTGGCGGACTGTTCGATCATCCTGGGCGTCATCGCGCGTCGTATTGACGTTGAAGCGTTGAAGGCGGGGTGCCCAAGTCGCGGATGGGACCGCATCGACGCGGTGGCGGAGCTGTTCGAGGGCGGGCCGGAGCCGGCGTCTACCCGGCTCATGGTGGAGTGGCACGCGGACCGTGAGCGGTGGGGTTCTCGGCTGGCGGTGCCCGACATCCACAAGGCGGCGGCCGAGGTCCTGCGGGAGGCGCTGGGCGCGGCGGCGCTGCGGTGCGACGGGCTATTTAGCGATAGCGAGCCGGTGGGGTTCGCGGAGACGGCCGAGGGTGGCGTGGTGCGGTTCGACCGGCGGACGTGCCGGGCGTACTTCGGCGACGGCGGCTTAGGCGGGTACGGCGTCCTCTACCGGACCCCCGGCGGGGCGTTTATCCGGCAGGACGTGAGGTGGGACCATAACAAGGGGCCGGATTCGCGGAAGCGGACGATTCGCCTCATCACGGCCGGGGAAGCGGGGGCGTGGTTCGTGGAGCACGACATCGCACCGCCGACGGGCTTGGCGGATGAGGTGGCCCCACCTGTGGACGGTGCGGGCAAGGCTGACGTTTCAGCGACGGCGGCAACGCAGGGTGGGCCACAACCGATCACCAGCGGAACGGCGGCGGCCGGGCTAGGTGTCTCGGAATCCACAATTAAGAATTGGTGCAGGGGCGTAACCCCCAAAAGGTTCAAGATCAATCTATGCCGCAATGCCGAATTGATTGGCAAAACCTGGTGGGTTCCTGCCGCCGATATCCCGCATTCCAGCGACAAAAACTAGCGATGCCGCCAGTTTCTGGCGATAGCGACAAGTTTAGAACATCGAGCTAGAGAATCCGCGAAACGCCTGCATCATGCGGGCATAAGCGCATCCGCCCCCGCACCGACCGCCCCCTGGCCTGTTGACCTGATCCGGCTCGATGAGTTAATCAGCGTTGCCGAAGCCGCCAACCTCTGCCGCCGCTGGACGGGCCGGCCGACGAACTCCGCGACGGTGTGGCGCTGGTCCCGCAAAGGCCGGCTCGGCATCATCCTGCCCCATGTCCGCATCGGCCGCGCCGTCATGACGACGGAGGCGGCGCTGCGATGGTTCATCGCCGAGATGACCGCCGCCGAGATAGCCGCCCACGCCGACGAAAACCCCCCACAAGCCCGCCGTCGCGCCCACCCCGCTCCCGACGCCCTGGCCGCGGAACTCGCCGCCGAGGGCCTGTAGACGACCGACCCCCAGCGGGCCGGCGTTCGGCCTGCGCTTACCAAAAAACGCCGCGTCACCCCGAGCTTGTCCGGCAAGGGTGAAGCGGCGTGCGAAGGGCAACCTCATGTTAGTCAAGAACGATCCGCCGTCCAAGTTTCAACTCTGCAAACTCACCGGCGGCCCCCACGACGGGCAGACCGTCACCGTCCCCGCGGACGAGGACGTGCTGACATTTCAGCACCACGGCCGACCCCAAACCTACCGCCGTCTTGGAATCCAGCCCGATTCTCACCACGTCGGCCGCATCGCCCGGCTGCTGGGGGGTCGGTGATGAGCGCCACCACGACCTTCAACTTGGCCGACTTCCTCAGCGTCTACGAACCCGAGGACCTGATCGAGGTGCGGCCTCTGCCGCCCGATGGCAGCGCGGGCGGCGGGCGGTTCTATGGCCGTCCCGCCGAGATCGTCGCCGCGGCGGATCGGATCGAGCGGATGAACCGCACCCGCGACATCTACTACGGCGTGGCCCCACGCTCCCGTCCCGGCGGCACCCGTGCGGACGTGGCCGTGTGCCGCTGCCTGTTCGCCGACTTCGACGGGGGCACCACGACGGACACCGCGTGGGCCATCGTCGCCGACGTGGGCCTGCCCCGGCCGAGCCGCACCGTGATCAGCGGCGGCGGGTGTCACCTCTACTGGGACCTGACCGACCCGATCACCCCCGACGACTTTGAGCGCGTCCAGCACCGACTTATCGAGCTGGTCGGCAGTGACCCGAAGCCGAAAGACGCCCCGCGGATCATGCGTCTGCCCGGCACGATCAACCGCAAGCCCGAGCGCAACGGGGCGCGGTGCGAGACCGCGGAGATCACCGGCGAACGCCACGACCTGGAGGACATCGTGATGCGTCTGCCCGAGCCGCAGCGTGAAACGCCGCCGCCGAAGGCTGAGCGTCACAACGCGTCGGCGGATCGTGGGGACGCGGTTCGTCGCGCCGCCGCCTACGTCGCGGCGATGCCCCCGGCGGTAGCGGGTGAGCGTGGTCACGACCGTCTCATGGCCGCGACGAGGCAGGTCTACGACGGCTTCGACCTGAGCCGGGCCGAGGCCAAGAACATCATCGTGAACGACTTCAACACGACGTGCATCCCGCCGTGGTCTGACCGGGAGATCGAGTACAAGCTGGACGAGGTGGAGAAGGTGCCCGGCCAGCGCCCGCGGGGGTGGCTGTTGGATGCAGACTCTCGGCCACGAGCCGATGCCACGGCCGAGCCTTTGCATCCTGTGCCCCTGCCCGATGACCTGCCGCCGGTCCTGCCGTTCGATGACGCGATGCTGCCGGCGAGCCTGCGGCCGTGGGTCGCGGACATCGCCGAGCGTATCCAGTGCCCGCCGGACTTCCCCGCCGTCGCCGCGATGGTGTGCCTGGCGTCGGTGGTCGGGCGTAAGGTTGCCATCCGGCCGAAGCGCTACGACGACTGGCTGGTGGTCCCGAACCTGTGGGGGGCGGTGATCGGGCGTCCGTCGATCATGAAGTCGCCCGCGCTGGCTGAGCCGCTGAAGGTGCTCGAGCGGCTGGAGGCCGAGGCGCGGGAACGCTACGAAGCCGAGCGGCAGACTTCCAACGCCGGTGAGATGATCCGCAAGGCGAAGCGGAAGCTGGCCGAGCAGGGGGTGAAAAAAGCCGTCGAGTCGGGCGAGGACGCCACCACCATCGCCGCCGCCGCCGTCGCCGACGTGCAGGCCGAGCCGATCCGCCGGCGCTACCTAGTCAACGATTCGACCGTGGAGAAACTCGGCGAACTGCTGAACGAGAACTCCAACGGGCTGCTGGCGTCCCGTGATGAACTCATCGGGCTGTTGAAGGGCCTGGACAAGGAAGGGCAGGAGTGCGCCCGGGCGTTCTACCTGGAGGCGTGGGCGGGGTCCGACCGCTTCACCTACGATCGTATCGGCCGCGGCACCATCGACATAGAGGCGTGCTGCGTGTCCGTCCTGGGCGGCATCCAACCGGGGCCGCTGGGCTGCTACCTGGCCGACGCGATCAAGGGCGGCAAGGGCGACGACGGCCTCATGCAGCGTTTCCAGCTCGCCGTCTGGCCCGACCCGTCTGGGACCTGGCGTAACGTAGACCGCTGGCCCGATTCGACCGCGAAAGATCGCGCGTGGCAGACCTACCGCCGGCTGGACACCATGACGCCCGGCGATGTCGGGGCCGTCATCCAAGATGAGGGGGATTTGCCCGCTCTGCAATTCGACGCCGAGGCGCAAGAGCGCTTCGACGACTGGCGGTACACGCTGGAGCATCGGCTGCGGTCGGACCTGCCGCCGGCGCTGGAGGCGGCCCTGGGCAAGTACCGCTCGCTGGTCCCGTCGCTGGCGCTGTTGATCCAGCTCGCCGATGCCCCATCTACCGGCGCGGTGCAGGTCGATGCTATCGACAAGGCCATCCGCTGGGCCGCCTACCTGGAGTCGCACGCCAACCGCATCTATGCCGCCGCGACGCAACCCGAGGTCAAGGCCGCCAAGTCGATCATCGGCAAGATCAAGGGCGGCGACCTGATCCCGCCGTTTACCTTGCGGGACATCTACAACAACGGATGGTCGGGCTTGAGCGAGAAAGCGGAAGCCGAGGCGGCTATCGGGATGCTGTTGGATTACGATTGGCTAAGTCAGTCAGAAAAACGGACCGGCGGCCGCTCGAAAAAACTCTACACCCCGACCGCGTGGAACCTGCAAAAGGGTCCAAAGCCCCTTATGCAGGTTTTGCAGGCGACCCCGGGGGGAGAATCGAAATATCTAACGGCGAACTGACCTGCGTGAGGGGGCGAGCATGAACACTGCCGCACCCTCCGCCCGCAGTCTCATCGGCCTACATCCTGCTGCGCGAACTCCGCACCGCCAGCGTCACCCTCGCCCCCGCCATCGACTATGACGCCCCCCCAGACGCCCTCACCGACGCGACCCTGCAACGCATCCGCCAGCACAAGCGCGCGATAATCCGCCTGCTGTTCAACCCCTACCGCCACCGCTGCATCAACCCCCAACGCCAACGAGCGTGCGACTCTATCGCCGACGCCTACGACCGCGACGTGCTGGTAGTACCGCGGGAAGACCTGCTTGCGGCTGGTCCTGCCCGTCTTCCTGTCCTTCTCCTCCACCACCTGCGCGTAGTGCTTCACGATGTCGCACAACGACGCCCCCGCCAGCACGTCCCGCGACGTCGGTCGCGTTCTTAAACGCCGCGCCCTGGGACGGCGTGGGCCCGGCCGCCGCCTCGCCCTGCTTCCTGCTCTACCTGCAAGGCGGTTGGGCCATCACCGCGCCGATCCTCATCACACGGGCAACGCCGACCATTGCCCACTCAGTCGCTCGGCCTGCTCGATCACCGTCTCGACCGCCGCCTCCTGCCCCTCCGGCGGGTACTTGTACTTGCGCAGCAGCCGCTTGATCAGCAGCCGCATCTTCGCCCGCACGCTCTCCCGCACCTGCCAGTCGATCGTCGTGCTGCTCCGCAGCTTCTGGGTCAGCTCGACGGCCAGCCTCTTCAAGGTCTCGTCGCCCATCTCCCGCAGCACTTCCGGCCGGTCGGCGAGCGCGTCGTAGAACGCGATCTCGTCCGGCGACAGCCCCAGCTCCTCGTCGCGCTGCACGGCCGCGATGAAGTCCTTCGCCATCGCGATGAGTTCCTCAACGATCCGGCCCGACTCGATCGCCCGGTTGTTGTACTTCCGCAGCGTCTCCCGCAGCCGCTCGCCGTACTTGCTCTCGCGGACGACGTTGTTCCGCGACCGCGAGCGGATCTCGTCCTTGATCAGCCGCTCCAGCAGCTCCACCGCGAGGTTCTTCGCCGGCATCCGCCGCACGTCGTCCAGAAACTCGTCGCTCAACAGACCGATGTTCGGCCGCTCCAGCCCGGCGAGCCTGAAGATGTCGTCCACGCCCTCCGACACCACCGCGTTGTCCAGGATCAGCTTCAGCGTCGCGCCCTTGTCCGCGCCGTTTCGCCCCCCGGAACCCGTCCCGCCGGCCCCGTGCTTGGCGAGGATGCCGCGGATCGCCGCGAAGAAGGCTATTTCTGTCCGCAGCGCCGCCGCCCCGTCAAGCGTCGCACACAGACTAAACGCCTTCATGACCGACGCCATCACGTCCAGGAACCGCTTCTTGCCGTCGTCCAAGCCGAGGATGTGGTTCGTCACGCCCGGCAGCAGTTCCAGCGGCTTCGTCTCGAACCCGCCGTAATCGAACCCGCCGTTCTCCTTCATCATGTCCCGCAGGATGCCCACCTTCTCCTTCAGGATGCGCAGCCCGTCCTCCGCCCGCACGGTCGGCTGGCCCTTGCCGCGGCTCTCGGTGTACGTCTTGAGCGCCGCCTTCAACTCGCCGGCGATCCCGATGTAGTCGACCACTAGGCCGCCCTGCTTCTCGCGGAACACGCGGTTCACCCGAGCGATCGCCTGCATCAGCGCGTGCCCCCGCATCGGCTTGTCCACGTACATCGTGTGGCAGCACGGTACGTCGAAGCCCGTCAGCCACATGTCCCGCACGATCACCAGCTTCAGCGGGTCGGCCGGGTCCTTGAACCGCTTGGCCAGCCGGTCCCGCTGGGCCTTGCTGTACTGGTGGTGCCGCAGCTCCGGCCGGTCGGTCGCCGTGCCGGTCATCACGACGCGGACCTGCCCGTCCTCATGGTTCCACGTGCCGTCTTCCCTGCGCGTGCCCGCCATATCCGGGCGACGCTTCACAATCTCGCCGTAAAGCGCCACACAAATGTCCCGGCTCATCGTCACGATCATTGCCTTGCCGCCGTCCGCGCCGATCTGCGGCTCCATCGCCTCGCGCCGCCGGTCGAAGTGCAGGAGCAAATCGTCCGCGACCGCCTCCAGCCGCGGCCGCGCGCCGACGAGCTTCGCCAGCTCCGCCCACTTGCCCTTGGTCTTCTCGCGCCCCTCCAGCTCTTCGTCCTCGACGACCTCCTCCACCTCGGCGTTCAGCCGCTCGATCTCGGCGTTGTTCAGGTCCAGCTTCGCCCGCCGGCTCTCGTAGTAGATCTGCACCGTCGCCCCGTCCTCCACGGCGTCGGCGATGTCGTAGACGCTCACGTACTCCCCGAACACGCCCCGCGTGTCCTTGTCTTCGAAGGCGATCGGCGTCCCGGTGAACCCGATGAACGACGCCCCCGGAAGGGCATCCCGCAGGTGCTTCGCGTAGCCGTAGACGTACCGGCCCGTCTTCGGGTCGAGCGTCGGCCGGATGCCGTACTGGCTGCGGTGGGCTTCGTCGCTGATGACGATGATGTTGCTCCGCGTGCTCAGCACCGGGTGTTTATCTTCGCCCTCCAACGGCGAGAACTTCTGTACGGTCGTAAAGACGATCCCGCCCGACGGCCGCCCGTCGAGGATCTCGCGCAGCCGCTCCCGGCTGTCCGCCTGCTCCGGGGCCTCGCGCAGCAGTGCCTTCGCCGCGGCGAACTGGCCGAAGAGCTGCCCGTCGAGGTCGTTGCGATCCGTCACGACCACCAGCGTCGGGTTCCGCATCGCCGGCTGCTGCAACAGCTTGCCGGCGTACATCGCCATCGAGATGCTCTTGCCCGACCCCTGGGTGTGCCAGAACACGCCCGCCTTACCCCCGCCCCCGGACGCTCCCCCGGACGCTCCCCCGGAAGTGGCGGCCTTGAGCGTCTGCTCCACCGCCGCCCGCACGCCGTGGAACTGGTGGTAGCCGGCGATCTTTTTAACCACCTGCTCCTCGCCCTCAAACAGCACGAAGAACCGCAGGTAGTCCAGCAGCAAATCCGGCCGAAAGAAGCCGCGGACCACCCGCTCCAGCTCGAGCTCCACCGCCGGCGTGTCCTCCTCGCTGGCCACCGTCCGCCACGGCATGAACCACTCGGGGCGGGCGGTGAGCGACCCGACGCGGGCCGTGATGCCGTCGCTGACGACCAGGGCGGCGTTCGTGAGGAACAGGTCGCCGATCTCGTCCTTATAAGTTTGGAGTTGCCGGTACGCCGCCCAGACGTCGGCGTTGACGTCGGCGGGGTTCTTCAGCTCAACCACGGCTACGGCCAGGCCGTTGAGGTAACAGATCACGTCCGGCCGCCGCCCGTCCTTCGTGCCGGCGACCGCCAGCTGGTTCACGACGAGCCAGTCGTTGTTCCTCGCGTCGGCGAAGTCAACCAGCCGGGCCACGTCCTGCCGCTTCTCGCCGTCGGCCGCCGCGTAGGCGACGGGCACGCCGTCGACGAGCTTGCGGTGAAACGCGGCGTTGGCCCGCGCTAGGTCCGGGTGCTCCCGCTGCACCGCCGCCCGCGCCACCCCCTCGACCGCCTCCGCCGGCAGCTGCGGGTTGAGCCGGCCGACCGCGGCCTTGAGCCGCCCGTCCAGCACCACCGCCCGCCCGTCCGCCCGCTGCTCAGGCGCGACGTCCGGTGCAAGCTTCGACCCGTGCAGGTACGCCCACCCGACCTCCTGAAACCAGGCGATCGCCTGCTGCTCGACGGCGGTTTCGTTAATCATGTGCGTCATCTCAGGTTTCAGCGAATATTGGAGTTCCAAAGCCATGTTGCTGAACACAATCGTCTCGGGCGGGCCCGAATAGACCAGAGTAAGCCGGAGTGGGCCGAGAATGGGCCGGAATGGGCCAAGAATGAGCCGGGAAAGGGCCGAGAATGGGCCACGATCGTCCTCCCTTAGTCACGTCCCACCACCCACCAACCGGCTCCAGCGCCCCAGCCCCCAGTCCGAACCGCCCCCATCGCCCGCAGCGTCTGCAGTTCCTCGCGCAGCTCTCTGCGTTCGATCTTGAGTCCGGCGGCGGCGACCGCCTGAACTAGTTCCCGCAACGCCAGCTTCGGATGCTGCCCCAGCACCGTAAGAATGGCCTGCTGCTGTTGCGTCAGATCGTGCCCGATCCGTTCGGGAGCGACATACACGCTCGGCCGGAACCGCACCGTCACGGAAACCGCGTCTGCCTCGATCTCGGGCCGCGGCAGACCGGCCGAAGCCGTCAGATTCACGATCTTCAGCGTCCCCCGTCCCCAGGATTCGATGATCCCCCGCCGGTAAAACACCTGGGCGATCAGCGGGTTCCAAGGCGTCGAAGCGTGCGGCCGATACAGGCTCTCGGGCGTCACCCCAAAGTGCAGCGGCCCGCTCGACGTGATCTCCAGCCGGTCGTCATAAATCCCCACCGCCACGGCCCCGCCGCCCATGCCGTAGTCACGGTGACACAACGCGTTCGCCAACGCCTCCCGCAACGCCACCGGCGGATACAACGGGTCGTCCACCCGCTCGAACAGCTCCGGCACGACCCGGCCCGCCACCGGCAGGTGCTCCCGCAGAAACCGCTCACCCCGCGTCAGCAGGGCGAACGCGTTGCCGTAGAACTGCCGGTTGTCGATGAAGTCGCCCTTGTCGATCCCCCGGAACCGGGCCGCCCGCACCACCCCCTGCGTCAGCCGGCGCTCGATCGCTTGCTCACGCCCGAACAGCACCACCGCCGCCCGCAGCAGCGACCCGCCGTCCATCAACCCCAGCCCCTCCAGCAGCGCCGCCGGGTCACGCGTGCCCGGCTCCTCGGCCCGCCCACGCCTCACCGCCTCGTCCACCGTCCGGCTGATCTCCGACCCGTCAAGGTCCGCCACCGACCAGCCCTCGGCGACCTGATTCTCCCACCGCTGCTCGCCGTGCATCCGCTCCAGCAGCATCCGGTTCGACGCCTCACGGTCCAGCTTCGGCGTCGTCGCCCCGACCCGACCGTAAGCTTGGTTCCGGTAGGCATACGGCCGCTGCGGGCCCCGCGGCACCGACACCACCACCGCCGACTCCCGCGGCGACACACGCACCACCTCCACCGTCGGAAACACCGGCGGCTCGATCTGCTTCAGCTCCGCCGCCACGTCCTCCAGCGTCCCGTCGCCCCTCTGCTGCCCCACCAACCCGCCATCCGGCCGGACGCCGAAGACCACCCGCCCGCCGCGGGCGTTGAGCATGCCGCACAGCGTCTTCGCCCCATCGCTCCGCCGGCCGGTCGTCGCCTTCAACTCCAGCGTCTCAGACTCGCCTTCCGCCACCATCTCCCGCAGCTCTTCAAGAGTCATGGTGCCACCTCCCCCGCGGGGGCCAGGTCCGGCGCGAGCTTCAAGCCGGGCAGGTAGGCCCACCCGACCTCCCAAAACCACGTAATCGCCTGCTGCTCGACGGCGGTTTCGTTAATCATGCAGCCAACCTTTCGACGACGCCTTCTCGCTCGCTCCACACGACAGGTTCAATGTCATAACTCTGCAAAGCTTCGAAGACTCCCCCAGGGATCGATTGCTCCTGATCGTTCAAAAGTGCGAAAGCTCGACTCGAGCCGCTCCGAGCCTCACGTGTGTCCATCCACTTGTAGATCAAGGCTTCCGCCGTGTCTTTCCCCGGCCGATTGATCGTCTGCACGATCCTTTCCGGGGCTTGCCGGAAGCCGGCGATGACGAAGTCGAACGTATGCTCGTAACCGGATTTCCCGCTCAGTTTGATGTTCGGAACGGCACGGACCCCGTTCATCTCGAGCCACGCCGCGGCATCCTCAATAAAGAGACTCATCACGTTCGGGCTGGCGAGGGCGAACATGTCATCCACGGCAAGCATCGCCTGCAGCAAGTCGTGCTTCTTACGAGCGAAAGTATGAGCGGTGACGTGGACTTGTAGGGCCTGTTGAACGCGTTGCACTCCAAACCCGTTCAGCGTTACCTGGAGCAGGTGTTTTCGCTTGGGGCTGTCGAGCAAGCAGCCGCTCGATTCGAGGTCACCGATGGTTTCGCCGTCGTCGGTGAGCAAGTAGCCGTGCTCGCCATCGGCGCGGACGTAGACCTGCAGGCAATCATTGTGGCGGTTCAGGTGCGGCGTCGTGATCTCCACGTAATCCCGCCCGCCCTCGATCGCCTTGAGCGCGGTATTCTCCCGCAGCCAAGCGAAGTAGTCCTCCAGGCGGGCGTGCAGGTCGTGAATCAGCGGGCTGCCGTTGATTGCACTCATATCGACAATCCTCGTTCGATGGGCGGCGGTTCCACAATCCGGCAGTATCTCAGAAACTCCTGCAGCGTTGTCCATGCGTCGGCGGGGTTGGTGAAGTGCTCGGACGGCAGCGGGTAGGCCCACTTGTCGTCGTAGCCCTCCCGGTAGACGTGCAGGTGCGGGCAATCAACCCGCTGCCCGTCCGGGTTTCGGTGCGGGGCACCTTCAAGTTCCAGCCTCGCCAACACGACGACCGAGCGAGCCCGTGTCTGATACTTCACCTTGGCCGTCTTGATGCGGCCGCGGTCGAGGGTGAGCACGAAAGCCTCCCTGCCGTCGCGGGAGGTCAGCGGCGCCTCGAACTTGTCACCCGGCAACGGGAAATTGTAGCTCTTGCCATCCCCAGCGACCTTTTCCATCGCCAACAGTGCGTCCGCCTCAGTCTGTGATAGGTCGCTCGTGGCCATCAAGCTACCTCCTCTTCAATATCGGCCACGGATAGCTCCCCGCCCAGCAGCTTCGGCAGCAGGGCGTCGCGGAGGGCGGCGAGGGTGTCGTTCTCGTGGACGTTCTGCGTGATCTGCTCGTACATCGGGTCGACCAAGCCGGCAAACGCTGCCGCGACTTCGGGCGGCGCGACGACGGCCGGGATCGGGCGAAAGGCCTTCTTACTGATCTCGGCGAAGGTCGTGCCGCCGGCTTGGCCCTTGATCGTTTCCATGTTGTGCCGGCACCAGTTGAGCAGGTAGGCGGTCGGCATTTGCTCCGTCGGCTTCATCGCGATGAAGCCCTGATTGACGGCGACGGGAACTTCGGCAATGGCGAGGTAGCCGACCGGGGCGCGGGACGACATTAGGACCGTCCCACGCTCACGCAGACCCGATGAAACTCTGGCAATGCCCGCATCGGTGAGCTTGCGGCTGGTCGTGGTGAGGACCGGGGCGTCGAGGTCGGACAAATCCTTCGGCGTTGCCCAGTGGTGCGTGCCGCCTACCCAATATCCGTCGTTCTTCGTACTCGGCGTGCCGCCGCCGACGCAGTCGACCACGTCGCCGATGGGCTTCACCTCCCACCCCTCCGGGATGTCGCCGAGGGGGGAGGGGGCGAAGGCGGCGGGGAAGTGGGCGGCGAGGGCGGGGGGGAGCGTCGGGGCGGCGGCGGCGTTGGCGCGGACGGGGTCGAAGTCGACGAACCAGCTCTGGAACAGCGACCGGGCCATCGACTCCAGCGTCCGGTTCATCCGACGTTTCAACGCGATCTTGTCGTCCAGCGACCCCAACACCCCCGCAATCGCCCGCTGCTCCGACAGCGGGGGGAGCGCCACCTTTACCTTTCGGAGCTGCGACTGCCGGATGCCGGTCGCCGTTGAACCCGTCGCTCGTGATAGTAGATCATGCCGTGTCTTGCCCGCGCGCAAGGCGTAGAAGAGGTAGCGACCGTGCAATCGCTCCTTGTCGGTCCTGATCGCGAAAAGCCGCTGGCCGAGCGTCCAATCGACATCCTCGTGCAGATAGGCGACTTCGCCCAACGGTGCCTCGGACGTGAGCAGGACATCATCTGCTTTGAGCGAGGACGGCATCCACCGTTTGTAGGTTTCTGCATCTACATACCGTGGCTCATCCGCTCGCAGATCGACGCGGTGGTCCTTCATCAGCTTGGCCGAGATCACGCGATGCCCGCTCGTCGTGAAGTCACTTCCCAGCTTCTTTGGGGTGACGCCGCGACGGTCCAAAATTTCGTCGCACAAGTCGTTCAGTGCTGCCACCGGCCACTTAGACCCCATACCCCACCCCCTCCAGGTTCTCGCGGATCGTCGCCTCCAGCGCCCGCGACTCGGCGAACTGCCCGGCGAGTTCGGCGGTCAGGCGTTGCATCTTCGCATCGAACGGCTCGCCGTCGTCCTCGGCCGCGGCGGCGCCGACGTAGCGGCCGGGGGTCAGGACGTGGCCGTGGGCGGCGACCTCCGCCAGCGTCGCCGACTTGCAGAAGCCGGGGATGTCCTTGTACGCCGCCTCGCCCAAGCCCTGCCAGGCGTGGAAGGTGCCGGCGAGCTTGGCGATGTCGGCGGGGGTGAAGTCGCGCAGGACGCGGTCGCGCATGTAGCCGACGTCGCGGGCGTCGAGGAACAGCACCTCGCCCCGCCGGTCGCGCTTGCCGTCGCGGGCGGTCTTGTCCTTGGTGAGGAACCAGACGCAGGCGGGGATCTGGGTGTTGGTGAAGAGCTGGCCGGGCAGGGCGACCATGCACTCGACGAGGTCGGCCTCGACCAGGGCCCTGCGGATGTCGCCCTCGCCGCCGCTCGTGCCGCTCATGCTGCCGTTGGCCAGCAGCAGGGCCATGCTGCCGGTCGGGGCCAGGTGGTGGAGCATGTGCTGCACCCAGGCGAAGTTGGCGTTGCCCCTCGGCGGCGTGCCGTACTTCCAGCGCGGGTCGCCGGCGAGCTTGGCGTCCCACCAGTCGCTCACGTTGAACGGCGGGTTGGCCATCACGAAGTCGGCCCGCAGGTCGGGGTGCTGGTCGGCGGTAAAACTGTTGGCCCAGGCCTTGCCGAAGTTGTAGTCGATGCCGCGGATGGCCATGTTCATCGCGGCCAGCCGCCAGGTGGTGGGGTTGCTCTCCTGGCCGTAGACGCTGATCGAGCCGTGCGTGCCGTGGGTCTCGGCGCGGTAGGCCTGGCGGGCGTGTTTCTCGATCTCGACGAAGAAGCCGCCCGAGCCCATGGCCGGGTCGTAGACGCGGCCCCAGTAGGGCCGGAGCATCTCGACGATCAGGCCGACGATAGACTTGGGGGTAAAATACTGCCCGCCCTTCTTGCCCTCGGCGAGGGCGAACTGGCCGAGGAAGTACTCGTAGACGTGGCCGAGGATGTCCTTGGGCTGGAGCTTGTCGTGGGTGAAGGGGACGCTGGCGATCAGGTCGATCAGGCCGCGGAGGTTGTCGGGGTCGAGCTGGAGGCGGGCGTAGGTGTCGCGGGCGAGGACGTTCTCGAGCGACGGGTTGGCCCGCTCGACGGCGGCGAGGGCGTCGTCGACGAGCAGGGCGGTGCTCTTGATCGTGTAGTGCTCGGTCTTGCCATTTTTGACCTCGACGGTCGTCTGCGGGGGGAGCTTGGCCCAGCTTTGGAGGTTGCGCCAGCGGGCGAGCGGGGGGACCCAGAAGGTGTTCTGGCTGGTGTAGTAGTCGCGGTCCTCAAGCTCGGCGTGGAGGTCTTCGGCGGTGGCGTCCTCGAAGTAGAGGTCGCTGTCGGGGTTCTTCAGCTCTGCCTCGACGGCGGCGCGGCGGGCGTCGAAGGCGTCGGAGACGTACTTGAGGAAGACCAGCCCGAGGACGGCGTGCTTGTACTGGGCGGCGTCGAGGTTGCTGCGCAGCTTGTCGGCGGCGGCCCAGAGCTTGGCGTCGAGGTCGCGGAGGAAGGGTTGCGATTCTTCAGTTGGCATGGCTCAGGGTACCTTGCGTGGGCAAATCCGGATCGTGCTGCTTCTTCCCAACCGCCCGGCGGTCAGCCGTACGGTCGCCGTGCTCGAACGCTACACCGCAGACAAGCAGAAGGTGGCGGACCGCCTTGCGGAGTTCAAGACTAAGTGGTACGAGACCCATGTGATTTTGGTCAACCTCCCCGCGGACCGGGCTGCGGAGCGTTTGGTAGAGCGTTTCCGCAAGACAGGCCGTTTCGTGGACCCGGCTTACGCGGTTTATTCAGTTTCCGATAGCCCCCTGATCACGTATAATTAAGTCAAAGGAAGTGAACATGTCGACAAAGCAACCCACGCCTCGTCAGATGGCCCCCGGGGGTCTGACCCTCGACATGTTGCTGGACGACCCCTCTTGGGGGACGGGGCAGAATCGGATCGGCTTCGGGGACGAGGAGTACGAGGGGTTCATGATCGCGAAGCGGCGGGAGGAGGAGCAGGCGCAGCGTACGCAGTTGCAGGCTACCCCGCCGCAGTCCCCGGCGAAGCCGGTCGGCCCCGCTCAGAGTTAGTTCCAGAGACCGGATTGGGGGACGCCGAGCCGGCAACGGTCAGGTCGGCGGAGGGCGTTTCGGGGCCGGTTGGGAAGCCGGGGGTGTCGCTGACGGGCGGCGGGGGCGTCAGGTTGGCATCCGAGCGGACTTATCGTGGCATTTTCATAAGGACGCCGGCATGGCTGAGGCAGGGGGCCGAGCGACGGCGGGCATCGCGGGGAGGTTAGCGGATGGTTCGGCGGGATGAGAATCCTGAGGGCGGCGGCGAGGGTGCGAGGTGATCGACGACGCCTACGACCGCGTCGTGCCGGAGTGCGATGCACATGGCCCGGACGTGGTATGGCGCGATGGATGACGCCCGCCGGACCCGGCACCCTTCCGGGGGCGACCCCGACGCCGCGGCGTGGGCCGCCTTTCAACGGGAGGCCGCACCATGCCCGTGAACACTTAAAAAATGGGCAAGCGCATCGAGCGGGAGGCCCCCGCCTACCTACGCTCGCTCGGCCTTACTGCCCGTCGCGGCCAGCGACACGCCGGCAGAGCGGACTCGCCCGACGTGATCATGGCGGGCCTGCCGGGGGTGCACATCGAGGTGAAGGGTGACAAGGCCATCGGGATCGGCACGGCTGCGCTCACCGCCGCCTTAGCGCAGTCGCATCGGGACGTGGACGCTTGCGGGGCCGGGGGCCGGGGGCCGGGTGGCCGTCGTGCTGTGGAAGCCCCAACGCCGCCCGGGGAGGCTCACCTGGTGAGAACCGGCGGATCCGGCGGTGCAGACCACCACCACGGGCGATGAAGCGGTACGGGGCGCGCTTGCCCGCCTGAACGCCCTTTACGCCAGTCCTTTGAGCACCCGCGATGACCGTCCCCAATGTCTCTCTCAAAGCCGCGGTGAAGGCTAACCCCGCACGGGGTGGCGTCTCGCCCATCAGCGGCACCGCCCCGCCCGCCGCCCACCGGTTCAAGCCCGGTCAACGTCCGAAGGGGCCGGCCGATCCGCCGGCGCGAGCCTCATCGAGTGGGCCAACGCGCTGCACCGCAAGAGTGAAGATGAGCTAGGAGTAGTCGCGGATAACCCACGCGCCCCGATGCTCAAGCGCCACGCCGCCCGCGCCATCCTGGAGGGCGAGCTGGACCTGGAGGCGCTGCTGGATCGCGTCGCCGGCAAGCGCCGGCAGGCCAGCGAGATCAACGCCACCACCCGTGTCGAGCGTGTGGTGCCCGTCGAATTGAAGCGGTTACCCGTCGCCTTTAAGCGGGAGATGTTGGACCTGGCGGAGCGGATCGAGGCGTGGCAACGCGACCACCCCGAGGCGGCGGGGCTGGACTGACACGGCCCCTCCGACCGAACGGACGCGAGCCGAACACGAGCCGATCACGCTACCCCGACCCGCCCCCGAACCGCCCCCCCGGACCGCAAATGAGTTTTGCGGCACTATGCCGCGCTAAACGCCGCATTTGTGCCGCACAACGGGTGCAACGTAGATATTGCGGATGCACGGAAACGCTTGTATAATAAGCGTTACGAGCATATCCCCGGTGGTGGCTCGACGGAACCGGATAGCCTTCCAAGCTGAATGTTGCCGGTTCGACCCCGGTCGCCCGCTTTGATCTCATTGAATCATTCAGCCGCTCGCGTCCCGGGGGGCGTCGGCTTTGACCCACTCCACGTCGTCGACGTCCGCGGCCGCATTGGCCTGCCGGGCGAGGGCGAAGAGCAGGTCGCTCAGGCGGTTGAGGTAGATCGCGACGCTCGGGCCCACGGGTCGGTCCGGCGGGGCGGCGGCCGCCAGCGTGACGCACGACCGTTCGGCCCGACGACACACGGTCCGCGCCACGTGCAGCCGCGCCGCCAGCTCGGTCCCGCCCGGCAGCACGAACGTCCGCAGCGGCGTGGCCGCCGCCGACGCCGCGTCAATCCACCCCTCGACCTCCGCGACCTCAGCGGGCCCGATCCGGTGCACCGGGTCACGCGTCCCCGCCCCCGCTTCCTCCCCCGCAGCCGCTTGCGGGAGCGTCTCCGGGGCGGGCGTCGCCAGGTCCGCCCCCAGGTCGAACAGCCGGCTCTGCACCGCCGCCAGCGGCGCGACCACCGCCGCCTCCGCCTCACCCCGAGCCTCCGCCCGCGCCAGCCCGAGGTGCGCGTTCAGCTCATCCACGTCCCCGTACGCCGCCACCCGCGGGTCGTCCTTCCGCACCCGCCCGCCCCGAAACAGGTCCGTCATCCCCGCGTCGCCCCGCTTGGTATACAGCTTCATCTGCGGAGTTTAAGGGCAAGTCCAACAGCCGGAACCGCAGGTTTCGCAGATGACGCAGATTCCAAGCCGAAGGCCACCGCAAAGTTTCAGGGGCGCGGAGACACGGAGAAACGAAGCAAGGACAAGAGAGCCAATTCCGCACCTCCGCGTCTCGGTGCCTCCCCGGCTCCGCAGCGGGCTTGCTGCCTTCAATCTGCGTCATCTGCGCAATCTGCGGTTCCTGTCTTAGGTCCCCTACACTTCCCGGCATGTCCACGACCCGCACCTTTGTCCCCGCCGACCTCGACCCCGCCGTGTGGGAGCAGCTTGAGCCGCTGTTTAAGTCCCTCCACGACCGCCGGCTCGACAGCGCCGGGGCGCTTGAAACGTGGCTGACGGATTACAGCGAACTGACGGCCGTGGTCAGCGAGGCCGGGGCCCGGCGGAACATCGCCCACGCCTGCCACACCGACGACGCGGAGGTCGAGAAGGCATACCTCCACTGGGTCGAGCACATCGCCCCGAAGCTCAAGCCCTGGGCCAACCGGCTGCAGCAGCAGTACCTCGAAGCGCCCGCCCTGGCCGAGCTCGACCCGGGGCGGTACGACATCCTCACCCGCGAGTGGCACGCCGCCGCCTCGCTGTTCCGCGAGCAAAACGTCCCGCTCCAGACCCGCGTCACCAAGCTCAACAGCGAGTACGACAAGCTCATCGGCGACATGCTCGTCGACTACGACGGCAAGACCCAGACCCTCCAACAGCTCGCCCGCTACCAGGAAGTCACCGACCCCTCGGTCCGCGAAGCGACGTGGCGGCTGTCGAGCAAGCGTCGGCTGCAGGATCGCGACAAGATCGACGCCCTCTTCCAGCAGATGTTTGAGCTCCGCGAGGAGATCGCGGCGAACGCCGACTGCGAGAATTACGTCGACTACGCCTGGAGATCCTGGCAGCGGTTTGACTACACACCCGATAACTGTCACAAGTTTGCGGACAGCATCGAGGCGGTGGTGATGCCGCTGGTTTCACAACTTGACGCGGAGCGCAAGTCGGAGCTTGGGGTGGAGTCGCTGCGGCCGTGGGACCTGGCGGTGGACCCGCGGGGGCGTGAGCCGCTGAGGCCCTTCCCGGCCGAGGATACGGACGCGCTGCTGTCGGGCTGCCGGCGGATTTTCGAGCACGTCAACCCGTCGCTGGCGGAGGACTTTTCGCAACTTCAGCCGGGGCGTAATCTGGACCTGACGAGCCGCAAGGGCAAGCGGGCGGGCGGGTTCCAGTCGTCGCTGACCGAGAGCAAGCAGCCGTTCATCTTTATGAACGCCGCGGGGCTGCAGCGGGACGTGGACACGATGCTTCACGAGGCGGGTCATGCGTTCCACTACCAGTGGGCCAGTCGCGCCGAGCCGTTGGTGTTCCTGCAGCACGCGCCGTTGGAGTTCTGCGAAGTGGCCTCCATGTCGATGGAGCTGATGGGTTGCGACCACTACGGCGAGTTCTACGCCTCGCCCGACGAGGCGGCTCGGGCGAAACGCAAGCAGCTCGAGGGCATCATCCGCTTCTTCCCCTGGATGGCGACCATCGACCAGTTCCAGCACTGGGTCTATACCCACCCTGGCCACGGCGTCGCCGAGCGGCACGCCGCGTGGGACGACATCTTCGGCCGCTTCACCAGCCCCGGCCTCGACTGGTCGGGCCTCGGCGACGCGTTCACCACCCGCTGGCACGCGCAGCTGCACCTGTTCCACATCCCCTTCTACTATGTCGAATACGGCATCGCCCAGCTCGGGGCGCTGCAGCTCTGGAACGAGTACAAGCGTGACCCGCGCACGGCGCTCATGGGCTACCGCAACGGCCTGACCCTCGGCGGGACGCGGCCCCTGCCCGAGCTTTTCTCCAACGCCGGGCTCCGCTTCGACTTCAGCCGCGAGACGCTCGAGCCGCTGATCGAGGCGGTCGCTTTCGAGCTGGACGCCCTACCGGTTTAACGACACGCCGCCGCTTGCGGTTTAGCGGGGTCGCGCTAACCCGCAAGCGGTACCCGACCCGCTAATCCGCCGGGCCGTCCCGCACCGTCACCTCGGTGTCGCCGTTCAGGGTTGCCGTCGACGTCTGCGGCGGGGCGTTAGGCCGCTGCACCGCCAGCGTGTAGTCCCCCTTGAACCCGCGGAACGTCGCCGTGCCTTCCGAATCAGTCACGAGGGTGCAGCGGGTCGACCACTCGTTGTGCACGAGGTCCACGAAGGCCCGACCGACCGGCAGGAGCGACCAGTCGGAAGCGAAGAACGATGCCTTGGGTGCCCAGGTCGGGGTGGCTTCCCAGTAGTTCCAGCCCTGGAAGGCGGTCACCCGCGGGTGGCTGAAGACGGCGCGGATGAAGTCGCGGGTGTAGCGTTCGGCCAGGGCCGGGTCCCTTAAGCGCCTGCCCTACCGTGAGCAGACGTGGGGTGTCGCGCCGGCGGCTTGAGACATTGCGGTGGCGTCACAGTTATACTCGTGGGTGTCGAAGACGCCCCACGATGAGCCTCCAGTGAACCGCCACGACGAGATCGTGGACCCGGAGGACGCCGTGAAGGAAGAGGAGAAGGAGAGCGAGCTGATGCGGGCGCTTGACCGTTTTCTCGGCTTCGACCGCGGCGAAGAGTCAGTCCCAGCCACCCGGGCGGAAGGAAGCTTATGAGCGGCAGCACAATTGAACGTGGCGACGCAATGGACTTCTACGAGGAGTGGCCGACGCCAACGGCTATCGTCTGTGACGGCCCATATGGACTGAAGAGCTATCCTGGTGACCCGGCTACGCCCCGCGAGCTTCCGGCGGCCTACGAGCCGCACGTCGCGGCGTGGTCGCGGCTCTCTACGCCCCAGACGACGCTCTGGTTTTGGAACAGCGAGATCGGTTGGGCGCTGACGCACCCCGTACTCGAACGCCACGGCTGGGAGTACCGCAACTGCCACGTCTGGGACAAAGGCATCGGCCACATCGCCGGCAACAGCAACGGCGAGACGCTCCGCAAGTTCCCGGTCACGACGGAGGTGTGCGTCCAGTATGTCCGCCGCGCCGAGTTCGACACGCCCGATGGCCGGATGGGGATGAAGGAGTGGCTCCGCTACGAGTGGCGTCGGTCCGGCTTGCCGCTCACTCTTACGAACGAGGCGTGCGGAGTGAAGAACGCGGCCACCCGCAAATACTTCACGCAGTGTCACCTATGGTACTACCCGCCGCCCGAGGCTTTCGAGCGATTTGCCGCCTACGCCAACGAGCATGGCGACCTGGCCGCCCGGCCCTACTTCTCGCTCGATGGCCGCCGCCCGGCCACTGCCGCCGAGTGGCTGCGGCTGCGGGCAAAGTTCAACTTCTCGAACGGGATCACGAACGTGTGGTCTGCCCCGGCCGTCCGCAACGGCGAGAGGATCAAGGGGGCCAACGGGTTCGCCCACATGAACCAGAAGCCGCTCTCGCTGATGCTGCGGTGCATTAAAGCCAGCACGGACGAGGGGGATGTCGTTTGGGAGCCGTTCGGCGGACTATGTTCGGCTACGATCGCCGCCGCGTCGCTGAACCGCCGCGGGTTTGCGGCCGAGGTCCTTCCAAAGTACCACTTGCTCGCATCTGCACGTCTTAAGGAACTCGATGGCGAAGAACAAGAATTTGAAGGGGGCGTTGGAGGAGGCGACCGAGGCCCTGCCTGCCTCCCCGTCGGAACCGCCCGCACCTCAGCGAACCGCCGTACCCGCCGAAGTCTCCTCTTTGTGTGAAAGCGTCAGGAGAGCGCTGTATGCCGTTCCGGCCCACTTCCGCACTGACTTAGTGATCTCGCACCTCTCGGTGCTCGACATCTACGCGATGTCGGCCTCCCTCGGCGCGATCATCGAGCAGCAGGTGGTCGAGACGCTGAACCGGCTCAGGGGAGTGTGGGACCCGAACGACCAGTATCAGGAATACCATTTTGTCCGTCAGACGCAGACGTACCCCGACGTCGTGCTCCGCAGGCGAGACCCCGACAATCTGGACCCGAAGATCGGCATTGAGTTGAAGGGGTGGTATCTGCTCAACAAGGAGGCGATGCCGAACCTCCGCTTTCGCGTGACGCCATCGGCCATCAACCCGCAGGACCTCGTGTGCTGCGTGCCGTGGGTGCTGCCCTCTATTCTCGCTGGCACGCCGAAGGTGATGGACCCGTGGGTCGAGCAGGCTGTGTACGCCGCCGAGTGCCGCAACCACTGGTGGGAGCACGTCAAAGAGTGGAAGCTTCGCAAGGACAGCAAGCCGCCGAACAAGTCGATCAAGCCCCCGGACATGGGCGGACAAAGCGGCTACTTCCAGAAGACCAAGTCGATCAACGACGTGCCCGCCAGCGACAGCGGAGGCAACTTTGGGCGACTTGCAAGGGTCGTCGTCGGCGGTCAAAAGATCATGGGGCCGTTCCTCAAGGAGTCGCTGACTGACCAGCTCTGCGGCATCGAGATCGGGGCTTGGATTGACTTCTTCAACATCTTTACCGACGCGAGCAAGACGCGGGAGAAGATGCTTGCGGAACTAGAGGCTATCCGCAAGCGATACCCAGTTGAGCTGCCGCCGGAAAACTTGACGGCGCAGGCGGTCATCCGCGCCCTGGAGAACATACTTGCCGAAGACGCCGAGTAACGGCCCAGCTATTCGGGCGTGGGTGGATGGCTGATGGGCTATTTCCATCAACTCGGTACTTCCGAAGGCGTACCAGGTGTTGGTGACCCGGGCGAAGCTGACGTTGTTGCCACGGGGTACGCCGGCGCGCCAGTACCGCCGCCCCTCGATATCGGTGCGGCTGGCGGGGCTGAAGGACAGGGCGCGGCTGGTCTCGCCGTCGGGGCAGCGGAAGATCGAGGCGGTCTCGCTATCGACCGACGGGTTGGGGTCGGTGGTGACGTTGCGTGCCGGGCCGTATTCCCCGTCGGCGAGGATGCTGGCGTAGCTGGCGTGGCCGGCGGCACCGATGACGATGCCGGGGACGACCGACTCGTCGTGGTCGGCGCCGTAGGTGGCGGTGGCGATGCCCATCTGGCGGATGTTGGACAGGCACTGGACGTTGCGGGCCGAGGCCCGGGCGGCGCTAAGCGCCGGCAGGAGGATGCCGATGAGCAGCGCGATGATCGAGATGACCACCAGCAGTTCGATGAGGGTAAAGGCGTGGCGTTTCATGTCGTGAATCCCTGGAGTAAGGATGCGGTGGACGTTGCTAAAGGTCCGGCCGGCGGTGTGCCGGCCGGACCGGGTGTTCACTTGCGGCGGCGGGCTAGGACGAGGCCCAGGCCCCCGAGGGTCAGGGCGAGCGAGCCGGGCTCGGGCACGACGAACTCAATATCGTCGACGGCGAACCGGCGGTACTCGGTGGTGACGGCGAAGCCCTAGACCAGGAACTGGCCGACGGGGTCGGTCGCGGCGCGGGCGGCGGCACCGTTGAAGGCGATGGGGTTGCCGCCGTTCTGCTCGACGCCGTCGACCGCGAGGGTGAAGGTGTCGTTGTCGAAGTTGATGACGCCTTCGAGGCGGACGAAGTTGTTGTCGAACGCGCCCGAGTCGATATCGAAGCGGCTGCCGGTGGACGCGCTGGGCTGGCCGTCGAGGGTGACGAACTGCTGCGAACCGCCGTTGAAGAAGCCGACGAGGCCGTTCTGGAGCAGGTCGATGCGGACGGGCGAGCCTCCGCCGCCGTTGGCGAAGCGCACGGTGTTAACTCGGGCGAAGCCGGTGTTGGCCGAGTTGTTGGACGCGCCGGGGCTGGCGCGACGCAGGTCAAAGCCGTAGGCGAACGTCCCGCTGGAGACGCCCGGTCCGCCGAGGGCTTCATCGGTGAAGCCGATGCGGTTGTTGCCCGCCTGCGCGGTGGCCGGGGTCAGGTACCAGAACTCGGTGGCCGAGGCGAGCGGCGCATCAAACCCGACGGTGGCGGCAAGCCCGCCGGCCCAGGTGTTGCCGGCATTCGGGTCGGCCTTGCCCGAGATCGACGAGCCGGGGACATACGGCGGGTTCTGCTGGAAGTCGATCACCGCCGCGCCCGCCGACTCGGTGAGCAGGGCGGCGGTGGCGAGGGTGAGGACGGTCGGGCAAAGGGTCTTGATGAACATATCTGAACCTCCAAAAAGGGGGGGGGTGGAAACGAGAAACTCAGGGCAGCACAACGCCACCGGGTGAAAGTCGGGCGGGGATGACGCGGGCCGGGCGGGGCCGGCGGGGCGACTCGATCTTGGCGGCAAGTTCCCGGACCGCCGCGACGCCCATCTCGTGCTGGGGCAGCAGGACGGTGGGCAGGGGCAGCCCGAGCGACGCCATCGCCTTGTCGTGGATCGCCACGACGGCCAGGTTGTGGGGGATCGAAAGCCCCAGCACCGCCGCGGCCTGGCAGAGGAGCACGGCCTCGAGGGAGGAGTAGCCGAGCACGGCGTCGGGGCGGTCGGGCTGCCTCAGCCATGCGATCACCTCCGCGAGCCGCGTGTCCCGCTCGGGGTTCAGCTCGTAATAGTGGCCGGCCTCGGACCCGACCTCGACGCGGACCGCGGCGACACCCGCCCCGCCACACGCGGCAGAGAGCCCCTCCCAGCGGTCGGCCTCGCTGAAGTGCCGGTCGGCGTGGCATTGCAGCAGCGCCACACCCCGCCGCGCGTGTCGCACCAGGTGTTCGCCCGCCAGCATGCCGACGCCGACCTCATCGGGGTAGACCGCGTCGTGCTCCCGCTTGCTGTTCAGCCAGACCGCGGGAATGCGGAACCGCTCGATGAGTTCGAGCGTGCCGGCCGGTAGCTGGTGGGTGTAGTTGATCAACACCCCGTCCGCGGACCGCTCGCGCAGGACCTGGGGCAGCAGGTCGGCATCGGTGAGGGTGTCGTCGGGGACCTGGCTGATGCCGAGTTGGCGGCCGTGCTCGGCCGCGGCTTGCTGGGCCCCGCGGATCAGGTCGTCGGGCAGGCGGCTGACGTTGGCCGTGGCGCGCTACATCCGCCAGAGGGAGGTGGCCCAGGTCATGCCGCCGCCGATGGCGCAGAAGAGGACGAGGTCGCCTTCGTGGATCTTGCCCTGCTCGTAGGCCTCGTGGAGGCAGATGGGGGCGGACGCGGCGGAGGTATTGCCGTAGCGGTCGATGTTGATGTACAGCTTGTCGACGGGGAGCCCGAAGCGGTCGCGGGCGGATTCGAGGATGCGCTGGTTGGACTGGTGGGAGATGACGACGGCGAGGTCGTTCGCGTCGACCTCGGCGGCGTCTAACGCCTCGGCCATCATCTTCTGAGTGGTGGTGACGGCGAACTTGTAGACCTCGCGGCCGTTCATCTGCAGCGTGTTGTACGCGCCGGTGAAGTTATCGTTCTCGGGCAGGTGCGACTCGAAGCGCGGGACGTAGAGCTCGCCCCAAAGGCTGCCGTCGGAGTGCATTTTTTGGAAGAGGCAGCCGCGGCTGGGGTCGTCGCTGGCGGTGAGGACGGCCGCCCCCGCACCGTCGCCGAAGAGGATGCACGTCCGCCGGTCGGCGTAGTTGACGATCTTGCTGAGGGTTTCCGCGCCGATCACGCCGACGGTGCGGTAGTGCCCGGCCTCGATGAGGCTCGACGCGACGTTGAGGGCGTAGACGAAGCCCGAGCACGCGGCGGAGAGGTCCATCGCCCCGGCGGGGGTTGCGCCCAGCTCGTCCACGACGCGGGCGGCGGTGGAGGGGCAGACCATCTCGGGGGTGATGGTGGCGAGGATAACCAGGTCAAGGTCGGCGGCGGGGATCGACGCGGCGTCGAGCGCGTTTTGCAGGGCCTGCCGGGCGAGGTCGCGGACGGTGGTGTCGCCCTCGACGATGCGTCGGGTGTGGATGCCGGTGCGCTGGGTGATCCACTCGTCGCTGGTGTCGACGAGGCGGGTGAGGTCTTCGTTGGTGAGGACACGTTCGGGGAGGCTGATGCCGGTGCCGGCGATGACGACGCCGGGCCTGGTGTTGCTGCGCGTCTTCACGCCCCGCCCCGGTCGTGGTCGGTGTCGGGGCCTGAGCCGGCGAGGGCCTGTTCGATGGCGTCGTTGACGCGGAGCTCGGCGTACTGGCGGGCCATCTTGATCGCGTTGGTGATGGTGCGGGCCTCGGACGAGCCGTGGCAGATCATGCAGATGCCGTTGGCCCCGAGGAGGGGCGCCCCGCCGAACTCGTGGTAGTCGTGCTTGGCGTAGATGCTCTTGACCACGGGCTCGAACTTCATCGCGAGGTCGGGGTCGATCTCGAAGATCTCGTGGGCGATGGTGCGGAAGATGCCGGCGCTCAGCCCCTCGGCGAGCTTGAGCACGACGTTGCCGGTGAACCCCTCGGTGACTACGACGTCGGCCTTGCCCTCGAACAGGTCGCGGCCCTCGACGTAGCCGATGTAGTTCAGCGAGCCGTCGGCGCGGCAGAGGGCGTTGGTCTCCTTGATGATGGGGGTGCCCTTGGCCTCCTCGCCGCCGATGTTGAGGACGCCGACGCGGGGGTCGGTCTTGCCGAGGATTTTGCGGGAGTAGACGGCGGACATGACGCCGTACTGGTGGAGGTGGGTAGCCTTGGGCTCGGGGTTGGCGCCGACGTCGCAGAGGACCACCGGGCCGTGGAACGTCGGCAGGACGACGGCGATGCCCGGGCGGTGCACGCCGGGGAGGCGGCGCATGGTCATCTGGGCCGCGGCGACACAGGCGCCGGTGTTGCCGGCGCTGAGGATAATGTCGCAGAACTCGCCCTTGGCCTTCTTCTCGCTGCCCAGCCAGGCCATTTTCACGATCGAGCTATCGGTCTTGCTCCGCAGCGCGGTGACCGGGGGCTCGGCCATCTCGATAATTTCGGTCGTCGGCTCGATGACAAGGCGACGGTCGTTTTGCAGCCCCGCCTCCTCGATGCCCTCGCGGATAACCGTCTCGTCGCCGATGAGGACGAGGGTGTCGTCGCTGCCGAGCGCGTTGACGGCGGCGAGGCAGCCGTTGAGGATCGCATCGGGGGCGTGGTCCCCGCCCATGACGTCGATGGCGATACGCACGGCCGGCCCCTGATTCAGCGGTTCTTCTTGTTGCGGAAGAGCTTGATGTCGAGGAAGAAGCCCGGGCGGTTGCCGTTGGGCGGCACGTACCCGGTCTCGGGGCAGACGGTGTGCGGCCGCTTGGCGACGCCGCTGTGCGGGCAGCTTACGAGTACGGGGGTGTCGATCGCGTGGTGCGAGCGGCCCTTGCGGGTCTGGGTGCGGGTCTTTCGTTGAACGGGGAGCATGGCGGGTCTCGGTGGGCGGAGGTCGCGCGGCGGTGGGGTATAAAGGTAGCTGGCGGCGGGGCCGGGGTCAAACGGGGGAGGTGGGGAAAGGGACCGGGGATCAGGGATCGGGGATCAGGGGACAGCGGGAACACTTCGGGGTGCCACACCTCGGGCGCTTCGGGCCGAGGTGTGGCACCCGCTAGCGCATTCTCAACTGAGGCGTAGCGGGAGCACCGAAGGTGCCCGGTGTCCCCGCCGCGGGACGCTTCGCGTCACCCGCTACGCTAGGACAGGAGATGCTCTAACGACGGGTGCACACCGCTACAGCGGCCGCTTGGCTTCGTCCGGGACCGTGGCCCGCAGGACCGGGTCATATAGATAGTCCGGCGGGTACGGCGGGGGCGCGGCCTCGCGCGGCGGGGGCGGGAGCAGGCGATGGTTGGCGATCCGGTAGCGGTTGGCGGCACGTTTGATAGTTTCGCGGTTGGTCGTGTCGACGATGCCGGCCTCGGCCCAGCGGGGGTCCCAGATGACGCGCCCGGTGAACTGGATATATCCGAAGCTGTCGCCGATGGAGACGCGCGCCAGGCCGA
This sequence comes from Phycisphaeraceae bacterium, assembly GCA_965214155.1. Classification (GTDB taxonomy): domain Bacteria; phylum Planctomycetota; class Phycisphaerae; order Phycisphaerales; family Phycisphaeraceae; genus Algisphaera. The sequence continues at coordinate 384,917 of CBDCBB010000004.1, read as the reverse complement.
GGCGGAACGGCTCGGCCCGCTCGAACTGCGGCGCGAGCGCGACGCGGCCGGTGCGGTCGATGTAGCCGTGCAGCCCGTCCCGCACGACCATGGCGAGGGTGTCGTCGAAGTCGTCGGCGTAGTCGTAGAGCGGGGGGACGGTGACGTCGCCGGCCTGGTTGATGTAGCCCCACTTCTTGCCGAGGCGGACCGCGGCGCTGCCGTTGACGAAGTCGCGGGCGTCGTCAAACCGCGGGGCGATGAAGGGCTCGAACCGCTTGTCCATATAGCCCCATAGGTCGCCGTCGCGGTAGCGGGCGAACCCCTCGCAGAAGTCGCCCAGTTCGCGGACCCGGCCGGTCGGCTCGCCGAAGACCACCTCGCCGCGCTTATCGATGTAGCCCACGCGGTAGTCGTCGGGACCGACGGGCCCGGGGGTGTTGCGGGCGTCGCCGACGGGGACCTGCACGGCGGCGAGGCCGTCGAAGAAGGAGCGGGCCTCGCGGAAGCGTGGCGGGATGACGGGCTTGAAGCGTTGGTCGAGGTAGGCGCAGCGGCCGTTGATACGGACGGCGGCGAATCCTTCGTTGAAGCGGAGGGCGTCGTCGAACTGCGGCCGGGCGCGGACGCGGCCGGCCTTGTCGATGTAGCCGAGCTTCTCGCCGTCGCCGACCACGGCGAAGCCCTCGGCGAAGCGGTCGGCGTAGCGGTATCGGCCGTCGAAGGCGAAGTCGCCGTTGCCGACGATGAAGCGGGTCCGCTCGCCGAAGACCGTCCGGGCCAGGGCCTCGTAGCCCTCATCGGTCCACGCGAGGGTGGGCAGGACGATGATGCGGCCGGACTGGTTCATCAGGCCCCAGTTCTGACGGACGTTGATGGGCAAGAGCTCGTCGTCGGTGGCCGGGTCGACGTAGTGGGCCTCGGAGTCGAGAACAATCTGAGCGGCGGCGCGGCGGGGCCGGGACAGGGGCAGCGCCGCGGCGGCGGCGAGGCCGAGGCCTCGGGTGAGGGCGGCGCGGCGGGTGAGCGGCGGCCGGGACGGGCCGACCGGGGCGGTTGGGATGGGGTGAAGATCGGAGCCGGTCATCAAGAGGCTCGCCGCGATGGCCGAAGGGAGGGTTGTTCAGTGTACGCCCGCCGGTTGGGTCCCGGAGGCTTTGGCGGGTGCGGTGCCCCGGGAGATGAAGATGAACGACATGACGGACGATTTCGCGAACGTGGAACTGGCGCGGCTGCGGGGCGTGATCGAGGCGCTGCGGTCGGGGGCGGTGGGGGCGCACCGGCCGTTTGGCGAGGCGGCGGGCCGGCTCCTGGTGATCGTGCGCGGGCGGCTGGACGCGGTGCGGGCGGCGGTGGTGCACGGCGAGGCGGGGGAGGACCACGGCCGGGTGGCCGCGGCGGTCGACGCCGCGGGCGCGGTGGTCCCGGGGCGCGACCTCGACAGCCGGCCGGTGTCGATGGACCCGGTGAAGCGGGCCCAGCCGGGCGACGTGACGTTCCATGGCCGGTCGATCCGCGTGAGCTTCGACGCGGGGCTCGCCGGGCGGGGCTGGCTCGACCTCTCGTTCCGGCAGGTCCGGGCGGAGCTGGATCGGCACGAGCGGCAACTGGTCCGGGCGATGGCGAAGTGGACGGGGTCCGAACTCGAGCGCCGGGCCGAGGAGCGGCAGCGGCTGGAGCGGATGACCGACCCGGACCGCGTCAACCCGCTGCGGTTGACGGCATAGGTCGTCATCGCATCGTTTAAAGCGATCGACGCAAACTTTCTCCAGTAGCCGCGTTGCTACGCAACGCGGCCCGCGAAGCGATGCGTCGCGGCTGTGGCGGAGGACTCAAGCACTCGCTCTAGCGGGAGCACCGCGGGACGCACGGCGTCACCCGCGGCGTGCCGCCGGCGCGGCGGTGTTTGGGCTGATACGCCGTTCCGTGATAGGGTGAACGCTTCGACCGCACGGGCCCCGCCGCCCGCTGCGCCTTGCGTCTGCTTATCAACAGGAACCCCGCCATGCCCGCTGCCAACCCCCCCACCCCCCCGGAAAACGGCCAACCCATCACCCTCTCCGACGGCGTCCTCCACGTCCCCGACCACCCGATCATCCCCTTCATCGAGGGCGACGGCACCGGCCCCGACATCTGGCACGCCTCCCAACTTGTCATGGACGCCGCCGTCGAAAAAGCCTACGGCGGCAGCAAGAAGATCGCCTGGATGGAAGTCCTCGCCGGCGAAAAAGCCCACGATCAGACCGGCGATTGGCTCCCTGACGCCACCCTCGACGCCTTCCGCGAATACCTCGTCGGCATCAAGGGCCCCCTCACCACGCCCACCGGCGGGGGCATCCGCTCGCTCAACGTCGCCCTCCGACAGATCCTCGACCTCTACACCTGCCTCCGCCCCGTCCGCTGGTTCGAGGGCGTCCCCTCCCCCGTCAAGCAACCCGAGCTGACCGACATGGTCATCTTCCGCGAGAACAGCGAGGACATCTACGCCGGCATCGAGTTCGAGCACGGCACCGGCGAGTGCAACGCTTTCAAACAAACCTTCCGCGAAGCCTTCCCCGACAAATTCAAAAAAGTCCGATTCCCCGACACCGCCGGCTTCGGCATCAAGCCCGTCTCCCAGGAAGGCACCGCCCGACTCGTCCGCGCCGCCATCCAGTACGCCATCGACAACCAGCGCGAGTCCGTCACGCTGGTGCATAAAGGCAACATCATGAAGTACACCGAAGGTGCCTTCATGAACTGGGGCTACGAAGTCGCCAAGAACGAGTTCGGCGCAGAACTTCTCGACGGCGGCCCCTGGATGCAAATCGACCCCGCCAAATCAAAAATCCTCAATCAAAAATCAAAAATCATCATCAAAGACGTCATCGCCGACGCCATGCTCCAGCAGATCCTCACCCGACCCGCCGAGTACGACGTCATCGCCACGCTCAACCTCAACGGCGACTACATCTCCGACGCCCTCGCCGCCTGCGTCGGCGGCATCGGCATCGCCCCCGGCGGCAACATCAACTACACCACCGGCCACGCCATCTTCGAAGCCACCCACGGCACCGCCCCCAAGTACGCCAACCAGGACAAAGTCAACCCCGGCTCCGTCATCCTCTCGGGCGAAATGATGTTCCGACACCTCGGCTGGAACGAAGCCGCCGACCTCATCATCCAGGGCATGGACGGCGCCATCTCCGCCAAAACCGTCACCTACGACTTCGAACGCCAAATGCAAAACGCCACCCTCTTGAAGTGCAGCGAGTTCGGCGAGGCCGTCGTCAAACACATGGGTTAGCTGCCTAACCCCCTCCCCCCGGGACGGGCCGGGGAGGGTGTAGGCGTAGGGTGGGGTAAGGCTCGGCGTACCCCACCGCGGCTTCGGGTGGCGGCGCGCGGGGTTTGCGGTGGGGTTCAAAGACTTACCCTACGTGCTACGTGCTGAAAGCACTGCCCGCACAGATCAAAACGCAGGTACTTGACGATATCCGCAGCCTCTGTTAGCGTCCGCCCACGCCGCGCCGCCGCTTCTGCGCTGGATTTCCACCAATTTTCTGAACGGTTGACCAGCAATGTCTGAAACGCTTAACCACGTTACGCAAGTCGATCGGGAGCATTACGAGCAACACGGCTACGTGCTGCTGCGCGGGGTGCTGTCGGCAGCGTTGCTCGAGGCTTGCCGCGGCGTGCTGGAGCGTTGGGTGGACCAGATGGCGGAGCTCTGGCGGGAGCAGGGGCGGATCACGGACCTGCGGGAGGGGCTGGGCTTTGAACGCCGCTTCGCCACGCTGTGGGAAGACGCCGGTCGGCCGCCGCACCACCGCAGCCCGCGGGCCCCGCTGGTGCGGCTGGCGCCTCGGGAGGTATTTGCCATTCTAAGTCACCCGGCCCTGCTCGATGCGGCCGAGGGGCTGCTTGGCACCGGTGAACTGATCAGCCACGGCGTGTGGAACAGTCGGCCTAAGTGCCCCGAAGCCCGCTTCACCGACACCCCCATGCACCAGGACGCTCAGTACTTCCGTAACGAGTTCAACACCGGGGTGATGTCGGCGTGGTTCCCCCTGCACGCGGTCGACGAGAACCGAAGCTGCCTCATGGTGACGCCCGACGCCTCGACCGAGAAGCTGTACGACAACAGCGAGGACGCCGACACCGGCTTCATCGGGATCAGTAGGCCCGAGGCCGAACCTTTGGCGCGGGTGCCGATCCCGATGCAGCCGGGCGACCTGCTGTGCTTCAAGGAGACGACCCCGCACGGCGCGATGCCCAACCGCACGGACAAGATGCGGTGGTCGATCGACATGCGTTTTGTGCCGACGCGCACCGCTCACCGCGACGCGCTGGAGACGGGGTTTGTTGCTCGCTCGGCCGACGTTGCCGACCTCACCTCCTATGAGGAATGGCACGCGAAGTGGGCCGACCCAAAGCTTTACTGATTAGCCGGCGCCGCGGAAGCCGTTGTTTGCATCAACTTTGTGGGTTCATCCTGCCGCAGGCGGAGCGGACGCCGGCCGCGGTTCCTGGGCGGGCGTCTTGGCTTCCGGTCCGGCGGGTGAAGGCAAGGTCGCCAAGGGCGTGACGCCGACGCCGGGGCGACGCGGTGGCCTGCGATTGGGCTCACGACACGCCGGCGGGCCGTCGGGCGATCCGCCCCCGGGCGATGCGGGGCGTGATCCCCAGCAAGCGGCTGGCCGAGGGCCGGCGTCGGCGCCGGCGTGGCCGCCCGCCCCGCCTCGACCGTGAGCGGTACATCGTGGAACATACCGTCGGCGGCCTCACACGCTTCCGCCGCCCGGCCACCCGCGACGAGAAGCTCACGGTCAAGTTCATGGCCTTCGGCCAGTTCGCCAGCGGCGTGACGGTGCTGCAATTGCTATCCTCCGACCGAACCTGAACATCGAAGGCGGGGGTTTCTGGTAGAAGAATTGCTCAGCGTCGGAAAGGTTGTGATCTTCCAAACCTGAGCAGCGGCACCACGCTCTGCAAGGTGCCGAAGGGCGCGACGCTTGCTGTCCGGCTTGAGCACCACCATGCACTCGCCTTGTGACGCAGAAAAAGCTTGACTCACACCTGGACTCTGCTATGCTAGTGTACGACACAGCCGCTCGTAGCTGTTTAAATCCATCGTCTTCAGGTTCTTGAGGCGATGACCGCCCCCACCTTCCTATCGGAGGAATCGATGATGAAAATGCAACTGTTGACTGCCACCGCCCTTTCTGCCGGCCTGCTTATGGTTGGACCGGCCCAGGCCGCCATCACGTTTGTGGATGCCACGCCCGACACCGGGCCCGGCACCGGCAATACGACGCTCAACGGCGACGAGATCGTGTTCTCTGGCCCGGGGCAGAACTCAACCACAACCGATAATCCCGGGAACGGACTCTGGGACTACAGGACTCAGGCCGACGCCAACGGCGGCGCTTTCTTCACCTTGACCGACGGTGAATACGGCGACGGGACCATCGGGACCGCCGGTATCAATGGGGTGGATACACCCAATGACGAGGACGATATCGTCCCCCTGATCTTCACGACCGATCTCGCAGACGGGCTCTACGACATCTACGGATTGTTCTACAACGGCACCAGCACCCAGTCGTTCACCACGTCCTTCAGCGTCGGGGATGCGGCGAGCTTCGAGGCGTTCACGGGCATGAATGCTGGCACAAGCAGCGGCAATACCAGCAGCGCAACCCGCGCACCCACGGTCGATGCCGCCGATTATACCACGCCCATCAGCACCAGCATCTTGAACGGGGCCGCGACGCTGCGTGAGGCATACCTTGGCCAATTCGCCGTCACCGGCGGTGAGCTGACCGTCTTCATCAGCTCGCAGAACGAACTGGTCAAGCCTAGCACCGCCAGCGGCGTGGTGGGTGACGAGCGGGCCTGGTTCGAGGGTATCGGCTTCGAGGTTGTCCCCGAGCCGTCGTCGCTGGCGCTGCTGGGCCTGGGCGGCCTGGCGATGCTTAGCCGCCGCCGCCAAGCGTGAACCTGCCGATCCTTTGCCTTCCGCGGCCTAACCGCCGCGGAACGCTTTCTTCCTCATCATTTCAGTCAGCTGACGGCAACAGCCAGGAATAATCTCATGAACCGCTCCGCTACCCGCGTCACGGCGTTCACGCTCATCGAGCTTCTGGTGGTGATCTCCATCATCGCGCTTCTTATCGGTATCCTGCTGCCGGCCCTTCAGGGGGCACGATCGGCGGCACGTCAGACGCTCTGCCTGTCGAACAAGCGGCAACTCGCGATTGGCTTCGTCACCTACGCCTCGGATTTTGATGTCCTTCCGCGGGCGATCTACGGGGTTTTTCCCTCCACCACGCGCCCGATGCCGTTTGAGATGACCGCTTCGGTGATGAACGACCTTGAAAGCCGGGGGATCCCCGCCGATGTCAATGGGCTGTGGAGTTGCCCAGACTACCCACTGCCGCTGGTCGGTAAGATCGACGGCACCATGCCTGCGGCGGACCCCAGTACGCGCAATTATACCCGCTACGATTTCTTCGGAGCCACGATGGTCGTCAGCGGGCTCATTTCACGCCCCGGCGAAACCCCTTCCCCACCCGCCGTCGTAGGGGGCCCCTTCGCCGGGTACTACGGCACGTTGAGCCCGAATACGCTCGAGGATGTCGCCGGGCCAATGGTCGGCGACTGGTTTGCCTACCTCAACGGTCAGTACGGCATCCGGGCCTACACCGGCTCACACGGGGCAAAATCGTCGATGAGGCTCCCCTACGGAGGGTCCTATCCAGATGTCTACCTGGGTATCGATGCAGCGGGCGCCAATATGGCCTTCAGCGACGGCAGCGCCTCTTTCTCCGCGACCGAGGAACTGAAGCAACCCGTACCCTTCGGGGTTCCGCTGGGGTGGTACTACTACGGCGCCCGCGGTTACACCTTTCCCGATCGCGCTCCTTGAGAAACGCCCGTTCCAGCCGGGTCGGCAACGGCTACTGGCAACTTCGTCGCGCTAGCTGGAGATCTCTTGTAGCTGTGGCCTAACGCGCCGCATACGTGGTTGTGAGCCTGCTGATCCTGTGTAGCGGTTGGCTTCGCACGGGGCAGCCGTACCCCGGCGGGTGGCTGGGGCAGAGTCTTCGATGCCCCGGCGCGCGGTGGAGAATCTCTATCTCCTTTAGAACAGCCCGCCGGGGCTTGTCGGGGTGTCGGCCCCGGGCACTTGTCGTTGTGCGGATGCTTATGGGGTCATGCGGGATCGGTGTAGAGAGTGGCGACCTTTCCGAGCTTGGCGCTCTTCGCGCCTTTGCGTGAAGTTTCTTCCCCTGCCGCGCCGGCGATCAGGTGGCGTTGTATTATTGCATGCCATGAGTGTGATCAGCGATGCGGACAGGGCGTTTTTTCGGGAGAACGGGTATGTCGTGGTGCGGGGGGTGGTGCCGCGGGAGAATTGTGAGGCGGTGGTTGATGCGATATGGGGGTTTATGGGGAAGGGGCCGGGGGATCGGGAGGGGTGGTATACGCCGCCGGCGGGGATGGACGAGTACATGAAGAACCAGGGCGGGGGGTGGGCGGAGATGTTTCATCACCCGAGCCTGATGGCGAACCGGCAGCACCCGGGGGTGTACCGGGCGTTCAGCGAGTTCTTGGGCGAGGAGAAATTGTGGGTCAGCTACGACAAGGTGGCGTGCAAGTTCCCGCACCGCGAGGGGTACGAGGCGATCAGTGGGGGGTGCCTGCACTGGGACCTGGATACGACGAAACTTGAGCGGCCGTTGACGAGGCCGTTGGGGGTGCAGGGGTTGTTGATGTTGGCGGACCACGGGCCAAATACGGGGGGGTTTAGGTGTGTGCCGGAGAATTATCGCGATCTGGAGCGGTGGTTGGACGAGGCCCCGGCGGAGCGGAACGGCAAGCGGCTGCCGGAGGAGATGGGGGGGGAGGCGGCGTGGGACGACCGGGCGGTGACGGTCGAGGGTAAGGCGGGGGACCTGATTATCTGGGACAAGTTGCTGCTTCATGGCAACGGGATCAACCGTTCGGACGCGGTGCGGTTCGCGCAGTTCATCACGATGATGCCGGCCAAGCCGCGGGGGGAGATGAGCGATGCCGAGCGGGAGAAGCGGGGGCGTTATATAGAAGCGTGGCGGACCAACTCGGGGATCACGCTGGACCCGCGGAAGTACGAGGAGCGGACGTTGAAAGAGCCTGCGCCGTTGACGGAGCTGGGCCGGAAGCTTTTGGGGGTGGACAGTTGGTTCGGGGAGGGGGCGGGGGTGTAGGGGTGGGTGCGGGGTGCGGGGTGCGGGGGAGCTTGTGACGGCAGGGTCGATCAGGCCGCCATGGTGTCGAGCCACGGAGCACTTCGTGCCTCCCGCTACACCGGGTTGGATAGCGATCTAGGATAAAGGTATGAGTCAAGCCGCCCCTGCGTTGCGAACCCGTGAACTGGATCGCCTGCCGCCCCCGACCGAGGACGGGCGGATGCGGTTTACGGTGGCGGATTATCGCAGAATGATCGAGGCGGGCATCCTGACCGAGGATCACAAGGTCGAACTGCTTGATGGAGAGATTGTGTTTATGGCTTCCATCGGGTACTCGCACCTGAGTGTCACGGACATGCTGACCATGCACTTCGCCCCCAAGGTGGCGGGGCGAATGATCTGCCGGGTGCAGGGCAGCATCGCGGTAAGTGAGTTGTCGGAACCGGAGCCGGACTTCCTGATTTTAGATCATGTGGACGATTTTTATCGCAGCCGGTCGGCTCGGGTGGTTGAGGTCCGTCTGCTCGTTGAGGTTGCGGATTCGTCGCTGGAGCAAGACCTGAAGCGGAAACGTAAGATTTACGCAGCGGCGGGGGTGGGGGAGTATTGGGTGATTGACGTGGCGGGGTCGCGGCTGGTGCGGCACTTGGAGCCGCGGGGGGACGGGACGTATGAGGAGGTGTCGGAGCACCGGGCGCCGGAGAAGGTTGAGCCGACGCGGGTGCCGGGGACGGCGGTGGATTTAGGGTGGTTGCTGGGGTGAGGCGTCATATTTTAAGGGGCTGGCAGGTGGGGCACCAGTGGGATTTACGGGGCGGGTCGCCGAGGACCTCATACTGGACGGGGGTTTGGCAGCGGGGGCAGGTCTTGGCGCGGAAGACGTGGGGGGTGGGGTAGGCGTGGTCGCCCTGCTCATCGACGACGCGGAGCCAGAGTTGGGAGAGGTCGAGGATGTGGGTGGCGAGGTTGTGTCGTTGGTTGGAGGACAGGGAGCCGACGGGGGTGAGGGGGTGGAGGCGGGCGAGCCAGGGGGCTTCGGTCTTGATCTTGTTGCCCAGGCCGGGGAAGCGGGTCTGGTCGAGCAGGACGTCGGCGAGGGGGCGGTCGGGGTCGTCGTCGGCGGCGGTGGCAAGGACGGCGGAGCCGTCGTAGTCGGGGTCCATCGCGTCGCCGCGGCGGTACTCGTCGAGTGCGGCGAACTCGTCGGGTGTGGCGGGTCGGGCGGCCCCGAGGTAGAGGTCGATGCGGTCGGGGCGGGTGGCGGGGGTGGCGCGGCCGTTGCCGGAGGAGACGAGGCGCGGGACGTGCGGCGGGCCGCCTTTCCGGGGGGCGAGGGTAAGGCGGAGCGTGAGGCGTTTGCCCGGCCGGGTGCGGTTGACGCGGATGTCGCCGAACATGAGGCAGTGCAGGCGGAGCAGAGGTTCGCGGTCGGTGAAGCGGACGAACAACAGCTTGCCGCGGGATACGAAGGTGTCGATGGTGCCGCCGGTGAAGTCGGCGTTGACGGCGCGGCGGTCGCCAGTGACCCGCTCCACCGTGCGGCCGCGCAGAGGCGGGAGCAGGCGGTTCGCGTACCAGTGGATCTGGGGGCCTTCGATAGGGGAGGGTAGGAGCCGAGGGGACTTGGGGACTTCGGGACGGGGACTGGCAGCTTGGGCGCTGGTGTGGCAATCGACAGCATTCTGTGACGGTGCGATCGACGCAAGCCGCTGTGGAGGAGGCGACTTGAACGGCGTGATGGCCCGGATGGTCGTATCCTTGCGATATGAAGCTATGGTTGATCCGGGCCGGGAAGGCGGGGCAGCACGAGGGGCGGTTCCTGGATGAGTCGCGGGTGTACCTGACGTGGAGCGGGTTCGGCGTGGACCTGTCGGGGTGTGCGTCGGCCAAGGAGGTGAAGGAGCGGCTGGCGGAGCGTTATCCGCAGATGCCAAGTCGGAAGCTGTCCAATCATGCCGGCCAGATCTGGGCGTTTGCGGGGCGGATGCAGGAGGGCGACCTGGCGGTGGTGCCGAGCAAGCACAACCCGACGGTGCACGTAGCGGAGATCGCCGGCGGGTACACGTTTATTCCGGCGGCGCCGGACCCGTACTTCCACTACCGGCAGGTGCGGTGGCTGGAGCGAGACGTGCCCCGGGAGCGGTTCGGCAAAGACCTGCTGTCGTCGTTTGGGGCCTTGATGTCAATCTGCCGGGTGCAGCGGAACGACGCGGAGGCGCGGCTGACGGCGATGCGGAAAAACGGTTGGCAGGACCCGCTGCTGAAGGGTGGCAAGACGGTTCCGTCGCCGGATGACACGCAGGACGAAGCCGCGGATGATCTCGAGGCGGAGCGGGACTTGGCGGAGGAGGCGAGGGACGCGGTGGCGCGGCTGATCCTGGCGCAGACTAAGGGGCACGGGTTGAGCGACCTGGTGGGTGCGGTGCTGCGGGCACAAGGGTACACGACGGAGGTGTCGCCGCCCGGCCCGGACGGGGGGATCGACATCGTGGCGGGGACGGGGCCGCTGGGCTTCGGTGAGCCGCGGCTGTGCGTGCAGGTCAAGAGCACCGACGGGCTGGTGGACTCGCCGACGCTGCATCAGCTCGTCGGGTCGATGTCGAGCGTCGGGGCAACGCAGGGGCTGCTCGTGTCGTGGAGCGGGTTCAAGAAGAGCGTGGACAAGGAACGGATCGGCAAGTTCTTTGGCGTCCGCTTGTGGGACCAGTCGGACCTGATGGCGGCGCTCTTTGACGTGTATGACAAGCTGGACGCGGACGTGAAGGCGATGCTGCCGCTGAAGCGGGTGTGGGTGCCGGTGGTGGAGGAGGAATAGAAGCTTAAAGCCGTGCCACCTGCCAAGCGACGGGTAGGCAGGGGTTAATGTCGGGCCGTAAGTCAGCGTCTGTGTTACCGTCCCGCCCGATGGACTTAACCGCCCTCACGGCGAACCTGCTCTCGGCCCCGGTGCTGTTTTTTGCGCTCGGGGCGGTGGCGTGTGCAGTTCGCTCGGACCTTGACGTGCCGCAGCCGGTGGCGAAGCTCCTGTCGCTTTACCTGCTGATGAGCATCGGGGTGAAGGGCGGGGTCGAGCTCAGCCACGCCGGGCTCACCGGCGAGGTGGTCGCGGGGCTGGGCGCGGGCGTCGTCCTGTCGTTCGCGGTGCCGGTGTGGACGTTCTTCCTGCTGCGGCGACGCCTCGGCGTCGCTAATGCGGCGGGGGTGGCGGCGACGTACGGGTCGATCTCGGCGGTGACGTTCATCATCGCCGCGAGCTTCCTTGACGGGCGGTCGGTGCCCTACGGCGGGCACATGGTCGCGGCGATGGCGCTCATGGAATCGCCGGCCATCATCATGGGCATCCTGCTGGCGAACTGGTTGCGTCGTGACACCGCCCCGGGCGGCGAGGCCGACGCGGACGGCGACGGGTCGATCCGCTGGGGCGGGCTGCTGCACGAGGCGGCGTTTAACTCGGCGGTCTTGCTGCTGCTGGGGTCGATGCTGATCGGGATGGTCATCGGCCCGAAGGGCTTTGGCGACATCGCCCCGTTCGTCGCCGCGCCGTTCAAGGGCGTGTTGTGTCTGTTCCTGTTGGACATGGGGCTCGTGGCGACGCGGCGGCTGGGCGACCTGCGGCGGGCGGGCTGGGTCGCCATCGCCTTCGGGCTCCTCGCCCCGCCGGTGCACGCGATGCTCGGGGTCGCCGCGGCCTCGGTGCTGCACCTCACGGCGGGCGACGCGTTGCTGCTGGCGGTGCTGGTGGGCAGCGCGAGCTACATCGCGGTCCCCGCGGCGCTGCGCATGAGCCTGCCCGAGGCGAACCCGAGCATCTACCTGCCCATGTCGCTGGGCCTGACGTTCCCGTTCAACGTGGTGATCGGGATCCCGTTGTACTGGGCGGTGATCCAGCGGATGTGGGCGTGAACGGGTAGCCGGGTGCGGGCACCGCGACGAAAGGACGTGACACGATGAACCCCATCAAGCGGATCGAGGTCGTGGTCGAGGCGGTGCACGAGCGGTCGGTCGAGCGGATGATCGACAAGGCCGGCATCAACGGGTACACGCTTTTGCGTAACGTCGCCGGGCGGGGCCACCGCGGGGAGCGTGACGCCGACGGCCTGACCGTCGCCAGCCAGAACGTGTGCTTCATCGTTGCCGCCCCGCCGGAGGAAGCGACCCGCCTGGTTGAGGCGCTGCGCCCGTTGCTCAAGCGGAGCGGGGGCATGTGCCTCGTGAGCGAGGCGCAGTGGTTGGCGCATTGACGGCGCGGCGGAGCCGCGTCGCTTCGTTTCAGGGGGTGGGGTTATGATGGGGGGATGACTACAACCGCCGCCGAGCCTTCCGCCCCGCCGCTGCCGTCCGCGCCGCCGCTGCCGTCCGCCCCGGCGGTGCCGGCCGCTCCGCACCCCCCGCCGACCTTTGACGGCCGGATGCGCTTCACCCGCGAGGATTACCACCGCATGGGCGAGGCGGGGATCTTCCACCCCGAAGACCGGGTCGAGTTGCTCGAAGGAGAGATCAAAGTCATGGCACCAATCGGCTACGGCCATAACGGGACGATCAACAGACTTATCGCTCATTTCGCTCCCCGGCTTGTCGGCCGATACGTCTGCCAAGCCCAAGGCAGTATCCCGATCAGCGGCGTATCAGAGCCCGAGCCCGACTTCCTCATCCTCAACTTTGCCGAGGATTATTATGGGGAACACTACGCCTCTCCCGCCGACGTCGTGCTGCTTATCGAGGTCGCCGACTCGTCGCGCAGCTATGACCTGGGCCAGAAGCGGGTGGCGTACGCCAAGGCAAGTTTTGTCGAGTACTGGGTCGCCGACCTCACGCGGCGGGAGATGATCGTGCACCGCGATCCGCAGCCCGACGGCAGCTACGGCGACGTCAAGACGTACCGGGCGGAGGGCGCGCTGGCGGCGGCGGGGCTGCCGGACGAGGGTATCGACTTGAAATGGCTGTTCGGGTGAAGCAAGGGAGGGGGGGGCGGCGGAGCCGCGTCGCTTCGTGGGGGGCGGCGACGGGGGTGGGATGCTGCGTGTGGGGCTAATCGTGCCGCAGTGCGACGATGGGGTCCTGCTGCGACGCGCGGATGGCGGGGTAGAGGCCGAAGACGATCCCCACCAGCACGGCGAACGCGAAGGCGATGGTCACGGGCAGGGGCAGCACCACCGGCGGCTCGAGCCCGCCGAACCGCGCGGCGTACCACGCCAGCGCCAGCGACACCGCCAGCCCCGACGCGACGCCGATCACCCCGCCGGCACACGACAGCGTCGTGGTCTCCACCAAAAACTGGGCGATGATGTGCCGCCGCGTCGCGCCCAGCGCCCGGCGGATGCCGATCTCGCGCGTCCGCTCGGTCACCGACGCGAGCATGATGTTCATGATGCCCACCCCGCCGACGAACAGGCTCAGCCCGCCGATCACGATCATCAGCACGTTCGAGCGGAACTGCACCCGCTCGGCCTGCTCGATCAGCTCGAGCGGGACGACCAGGGTCACATCGTCCGCCTCGCCGTGGGCGAGCTCGACGAGGCGTTCGATCTGGTCGGCGACCGGCTTGACGTCGCCCTGGGTCGGGACCTGCACGATCATCTCGCTGACCTCGACCTGCGTGCGCTCTTGGCTGCCCGAAGCGACGGACTGGCGGACGTCGCCGAAGCGGGAGATCGCCGAGCGGATCGGGACGTGGACGTCGAAGTTAAGGTCGCGGCCGACGAGGCTCGACCCCGCCCCGCCGGCGAGCCCGACCCGCCGCAGCACCCCGACGATCTCGAACGCCTCGCCCTCGATCAGCAGGCTCTGCCCGAGCGGGTCGCTCAGCGGGAACAGCCCCTCGGCGATCTCGGCCCCGACGACGGCGAAGTTGCGCGACTGCTCGCCGTCCGCGTCGGTGAGGTAGCGGCCGCGCGCGACGCGGAGCCCCGCCGCGTCGAGCAGGTCCGGCGTTGTGCCAAACACCTGCGCCGGCGCGAGCTTGACCCCGACCTGGGCCCGGTCGCCGACCTGTTTCAGCGGGACGATCCGCTCTACCGGGCCGACCGTGTGTTTGAGGCGGCGGACGTCCTGGCGGGTGAGGCCGTAGACGTTGAGGCTGGCGTTCTCCTGGCCCTCGCCGCCCATCTGCACGGGCGGCGGCTTGACCGAGCGGACGATGATGTTGGTCGCCCCGAGGGCGAGGATGTCCTGCACCGCGGCCCGCTTGGTGCCCTCGCCGTAGGCCGCGATGGCGACCACCGCCCCGACGCCGATGATGATGCCCAGCGCCGTGAGCAGCGACCGCAGCTTGTGCAGCCAGAGGTTCGACAGGCCCAGGCGGAGGGTTTCGAGGAGGAAGTTCATGATGAGCCGTTAGCCGTTGGCCGTTAGCCGTTAGCCGTTGGCAAGACGCAAGCGTATGCCCGGGGGTGCTTGGCCCGCTGTCGTCCGTGCAGCGTGAATATGTGCGTGTTGTCGACAGCCCCAAACCCGCCGCAGCGGCTAAGAGTCACGCTTGCGTCTTGCTAACGGCCAACGGCCAACGCCTACGCGTAGCGTGGCTCGCAGAGTTCGCCGCCGTCGGGGCCGGTCTCCTTGAGGTCGGCGACGTCGTCGGGGGGGATCAGGTTGCCCTCGACGACGAAGCCGGCGAGGGTGCCGTCGCCGTGGTGGACCACCTCGTCGACGGCGAAGTAGCAGCGGTCGGTGTGGCGGCGGAGGGCAAGGCGGGTGGCACCTGTCTCGGCGGAATCGTCGTCGGTGTCGTGGTAGTGCAGGCCGGGGAACGGGTGGCCGACGGGGCGTTTCATGCGGCTATGGTAGCGGCATGGCCGAGTTCGAGATCGGCGAGGAGACGGCCCGCCCGCACCCGCCGGGGGGCTGGTCGTACCGCGTGACCGTCTTCTGCGACGGGCGGGTCAGCGGGCACACGGTGACGCTGGGTTTCCAGGATTACGACCTGTGGAGCCGCGGCCGCGTCGGCCCGTCGCGGGTGGTGGACGCGGCGATGCGATACCTGTTGGAGCGCGGCGGAGCCGACGCGGTGCCCGAGCGGTTCGACTGCTCGGCGCTGCGGCGGACGCACCCCGGGGTGGACGCGGCGCTGCCGCGGATGTTCTGATCGCGGAGACACCCTTAGCCGATAGCCATAGCCGCGCCGGCGGCCGATGCGGTTACGCCGTCCCCGTTTTCGGGTAGTCTTTCACCGCAACGCAACCCGAAGCCGCCCGCGTGGGAAGGGACGCGGACCGGTCAACGCCCGCCACGGACGGCAGCATGGCACGATCCTTCCCCACCAAGCGGTTCGCCCTCGGCCTGGTGCTGCTGCTGGTGTGGCTGACGGTCAAGATCGTCACCGTCAGTTGGAGCGTCGCGAACCTCAACCACCACGCCGGCGAGGTCTCCGACACCCACACCGTGCTCATGTCGCTCGAGCGGCTGCTGGGCAAGCTCCGCAGCGTCGAGTCCGGCCAGCGGGGGTATCTGCTCACCGGCGACGCGTCGTACCTCGACCACTTCGAGGAGGACGTCCGTCTCATCCGCGAGCGGCTGGGCCGCCTCACCGACCAGACCCTGCCCGACCCGGACCAGGCGACGCGGCTGGTGAAGGTCCGCGGCCTTGTCGAGGACAAGCTCGCCGAGCTGCACCAGACGGTGGGCTTGTACCGCGAGGGCCGGGGCCATGAGGCGCTGGCGATCGTTCAGACCGACGTGGGGCGGGAGTACATGGTCGGGCTCCGCACCCTAATCGACGAGATGGAGACGGCGGAGCTGTGGGCGCTCGCCGCGCGGTCCGACGCGGTGAGGCGGGCCTACTGGGTGGCGATCCTGCTGGAGGTTGCCGGGTCGCTCGTGACGCTGGGGCTGGCGCTGCTGATCATCTCGATGCTGCGGTCGCACATGCGGCGCGAACAAGAGAGCGGCGACACGCTCGAGGCGGAACGTCAGCTGCTGGCCACGACCCTCAACAGCATCGGCGACGCGGTGGTGATCTGTGACCCACAGGGACGCGTCACCTTCAAGAACCCCGTCAGCGAAGTGATCACCGGTTGGTCGAAGCGCGACTGCGTGGGCCGACCCCTGGATGAGGTGCTCGACCTCGAGGACGACCGCACGGGCGACGCGGTGGCGGACCCGCTGGCGTGGACCCTCGCGACCTCGCGCCGCGCCGAGATCCCCCCGGGCACGACGCTCATCGCCGCCGACGGCACCCGCCGCGCCATCGACTTTTTCGCCGCGCCGATCCGCGGCGACGACCGCCGCAACGGCGGCAGCGTCCTGGTCTTTCGCGACGTCACCGCCCGTCAGGAGGCCCAGAAAAAGCTGCGCCAGAGCGAGCAGCACTTCCGCGGCCTATCCAACGCCATCCCCGTCATGGCGTGGATCGCCGACGAGGCCGGCAGCATCCAGTGGTACAACGACGTGTGGTACGACTTCACCGGCGCGGCCCGGGGTGAAAGCGACGGCCTCGGCTGGAAGCCGTACATGGACGAGGGCGAGGCCGACCGTATCCTCAAGAGCTACTTCGCCGCCATCCGTACCCAAGACGTGTGGGAAGACACGCTGCGTATCCGCCGCTACGACGGCGACGTCCACACCTTCCTGATCCGCGCCGTCCGCGTGCGGGACGAGGTCATCGGCGAGGTCAACTGGTTCGGGGCCAACACCGACATCACCGATCAGGTCGAGATGCAGGAGAAGCTCCGCACCGCCGACGCCGCCAAGGACGAGTTCCTCGCGATGCTCGGCCACGAGCTGCGTAACCCCCTCGCCGCGATCAGCTACGGCGTCACGCTCCTTAACAAGATGAGCGATACCGAAGAAACCGCACCCATCCGCGAGATCGTCGCCACTCAGACCCGCCATATGTCTCGACTCGTCGACGACCTGCTCGACGTGTCGCGCATCATGCGCGGCAAGGTCAGCGTCAAACGCGAACCGATCGACCTCCGCAACGCCGTGCGCGACGCGCTCGGCACGGTCGCGCCCGAGGTCGACGGCGGCGGGTTCGATCTCGACGTGCAGCTTGGCGACGAGCCAGTCGTGGTCGACGGCGACCGTGAGCGGCTGACCCAGGTCGTGACGAACCTGCTCAACAACGCGCTGCGTTACTCGCCGCAGCGGACGCGGGTCGAGGTCATCGTGACGCGGGGCGAGGACGAGGCGGTGCTGGCGGTGTGCGACCGGGGCATGGGCATCGAGTCGGAGATGCTCGGCCGCGTGTTCGAGCTGTTCCAGCAGGGCGAGAGGCCCCTGGACCGCAAGGCGGGCGGCCTGGGCGTCGGGCTCACCGTGGCGCGGCGGATCATCGAGATGCACGACGGGAGCATCGGGGTCTACAGCGCCGGGGCCGACCGCGGCAGCACGTTCACTATCCACCTGCCCCTGCACAAGGAGGCCCCGGTTGAAAATTTTGTTGGTTGAAGACCACCCCGCCGTCGCGGAGATGACCGTCCAGGTGTTGCGGAAGATGCACGGCCACGAGGTCGAGTACGCCGCCGACGGGACCGAGGCGCTGCGGACGCTCGACGCGTTCGAGCCGGACCTCGCGCTGATCGACATCGGCCTGCCGGGGATGAACGGCTATGACCTGGCGCGGCTCCTCCGCGAGCGGTACCCCGAACGCGGGCCGGTGCTGGTCGCCCTCACCGGCTACGCCCAGGCCGAGGACCACGACCGCGCCCTCGACGCGGGCTTTGACCACCACTTCGGCAAGCCGATGGACTTCGACACGCTGCCGGGGCTGGCGTCGACGCGGGCCTGAAGGGCGTGGTCTGAGACAACGGGATCTGAGACAAACAGCCGCGACGCTCCGCGTCGCCGGGGTTCCGCAGTGGCACGGGCGTCCCGCAGTGGCACGGCGTCCCGCAGTGGCACGGGCGTCCCGCCCGTGTTTCCCCGCAGGCGAAGGGCGCGAACCAAGCGTTGTACCCTTGGGACAGCGCCACCCGAAACTTGAATTTTTCTCTTTTTTTTCTCGGACCCGCACAGGACATCCGGCATAACCGTGTCATACTTGGGGTGGAGACCCGAGATGACCCCCCGCTTCACCACCCTTCACCCGCCGCTCGCCGCCGCACTCGCCGTCGTGACCCTCACCGTCGGCTGCACCCACACGCCCCGCGCCGCCGCACCGCCCCGTCCGGCCGAGGTCCACGCCGGCGTCGCGCCCCTCACCGCCGCCGACGGCTCGCCCCGCTCGCTCGCCCTCGACCCGGTCAGCCTCACGTCCCTGCCCCCCCGCCGCGCCTGGGACACCCCGCCCCCCGCCTGGATCGACGCCCGCAACGAACGCGGCCCCGTCGCCTTCGCCGGCTACCGCTCACCCACCCTCGAAACCAGCGTCACCCTCACCCGCGACCGTCAAGCCACCTTCAACGGTCGACCCTTCGACAACTACCAGCAACGCACCTTCCGCGAAAGCTACGTCGAAGCGGTCCGCTGAATCTCTCGTCCGCTTCATCCTCCGTCAAACCGCCGCCCCTCCGCTTGCGGTTAGCGCACCCCGCCCACCGCCTCACCCCCCCGCCTCCGCTTGGCCCCCCCGGAAGCCGATCCCCCGGAACCCGATCCCCCGAAACCCGATCCTTCGGAACCCGGCACCCCGTTCCCCAACCCCCCCACCTCCCGCACCGCCGCCGGCCCCACCACGAACACCCGGTCGCCCCGCCGCGGCCGCACTACCTTCATCCCCGTGAACGCCCCGAACGCCGGCAGCACCGCCACCCGCCGCCCGAACCAGTAACACGCCAGCCGCATCCGATCCCCGCCCGGGCCCTCCAGCATCACCGCCGGGTGCACGTGCCCCGCCAACACCGCCCCGGCCCCCATCTGCTCGGCTTGATCCGCCTCCGCCGGGTCGTGAACGAACGCCAGCGCCGAACCGTCTCCCCCAACCGCCTCCACACACGGGGCCGCACAACACCGCACCCCCACCTCCGCCGGCGGGTCCCCCGCCCGCAGGTCGTGATTCCCCCGCACGTTCACCACCGTCAGCCCGTCCCATCGCCGCCGCCACGCCACGAGCTGTTCAACCAACTCATTACTAACGCCACGCCGGCTGTGGAAGAAGTCGCCGAGCACGACGAGCCGCTCCGCGCCGCTGTCCCGCAGCGCTACGTCCAGCCGATCCAGCGTGTGCCGCGTCGTCCCGCCCGGCACCGGCACCCCCGCCGCCCGGAAATGCCCCGCCTTTCCAAAGTGCAGGTCCGCCACCACCAGCGTCCGCCGCGCCGGCCAATACAACGCCCGGTCCGCCCGCAGCGCAAAATCGTGCCCGTTCCAGTTCATCTCAATCATGCCGGAGTCCGTTCCGGGGGGGAGGTTTAACCGCCAAGGTCGCAAAGAGCGCCAAGGAACGCGGGGGAAGTAGCCGCCAAGGACGCGAAGAGCGCCAAGAAAAACAGGGTACTTCACCGTTTCTATAAGTCAGGGCTATTTCCTAATCAATTCTATCTTCAAGCAATTAGCTCAAATCAATATCTAGCGTCGCGATGATACGCATCCAGAACTTCCCTTCCCTGCCTTCCTTGGCGCCCATGGCGTCCTTGGCGGCTAGTTCCCCCGCCTTCCTTAACGGTTACCCCGCCCGCGCCTCCAGCCGCAGCACCATCTTATCCACCCGATCCTGCCACGTGACGCTGCTCATGTGCTGCTCCCGCAAATGCTCGGCCCACAGCGGGAAACTCAGCGGCGTCAAGCCCTCCGGCTCCTTCACCACCAGCCGCATCCCCTCGATCCGCTCCAACGCGCCCCGCAACCTCGACACCTCCAACTGCCGGTCCAGCACCTCCCGACGCGACTGGTCCAGCAGCAGGTTCCCCGGGTCAAACTCGCTGAACACATCGAAAAACAGCTCGCTGGACGCCTGCAACTGCCGGCTCGACACCGACTCGCCCGGGAACCCCGTGCTGATCAGCCCCGCGATCCGCGCGATGTCGCGGAACTGCCGCCGCGCCAACTGCGACGTGTTCAGCGACTCCAACAGGTCGTCCAGCAACCCCTCGCCCCCGAGCAGGCCGCGCCAGTCGTCCTCGCCCAGCCCCAGCGCCTCAGCGCTCAAAATCTCCAGCCCGTAGTCGTTCACCGTGGCCGACACCGTCCGCGGAGCCGCCCGCGTCAGCCGGTGCGCCAGCAGCGTCGCCAGCCCCTCGTGCACCAGCCGGCCCTGCAGCGGGAACACGAACCAGTGCTCGCCGTCCCGCGTCGTCGTCCGCTCGATCAAAAGCTCTTCCGCCCGCGGCACCGCCGACCACCGCGCCTGCAACTCCAGCAAGGGCGCCATCGCGTGCAGCTCCGGCGGATCGTCCTTGACCACCCCGAGCCGCGCGACGCGGTCCAGCCGGTCCCGCACCGCGTCGGCCAGCTCGGTCGACAGCGGGCTCTTGCCCCCCTGCCACGTCGGCACCCGCGCCTTGGTCCCCGTCGCCGGCTTCACCGTCGCCGTCATCTGATGCACCCGCACGAGCTGCAACAACCGCCCCGCGAACACGAACCGGTCGCCGGGCTTGAGAAAGCCCACGAAGCTCTCCTCCACCGTCCCCAGCCGCTTGCCCCGCTGCATCTGCACCGCGATCGACGCGTCGCTGCTGATCGTGCCGATCGCCATCCGGTGCGCCCGCGCGATCGCCTGCGACGCGACCGTCAGCCGCCCGTCGTCGCCCTCCACCACCCGGGCGAAACGCGGGTAGGCCGTCAGCGTCGGCCCGCCCCGCTTGACGAAGTCCACCGCCCACCCCCACTCCCCATCGCTCAAATCCCGGTACGCCCACGCGTTCCGCACCTCCTCCCGCATCGCATCCGGCTCGAACCCGCCCCCCATCGCCACCGTCACCAGGTGCTGCGCCAGCACGTCCAGCGGCCGGTCCAAAGGCCGCCGGCTCTCCACCCGCTCCGCCTCGGCCGCGTCCCGGGCCGCCGCGAAATCCAACAGCTCCAGCGCGTGCGTCGGCACACCCAACATCCGGCTCTCCTGCCCCGGCGCGTGACCGCTCCGCCCCGCCCGCTGCATCAACCTGGCGACCCCCTTGGGCGACGCGACCTGGATCACCTGACTCACCGGCGAAAAGTCCACCCCGAGGTCCAGGCTCGACGTACACACGCAGCACCGCATCGTCCCGCTCCGCAGCCGGTCCTCCACCTCCCGCCTCGCCTTGCGGTCGATCGACCCGTGGTGCAGCGCCACGTCGTCCGCCCACTGCGGCCGCGTCGTCGTGATCGCGTTGAACCAGATCTCCGCCTGCGACCGCGTATTGGTGAACAGCAGCGTGCTCTTCGCATCCTCAAGCACCTTGAGCACCTGCCCGAGCTGGTTGATCCCCAGGTGCCCCGCCCAAGGGAACCGCTGCACGTCCGCCGGCAAGACCGTCGTCAGCGTCGTCTCCTTCCGCCCCGGCCCGTGAATCATCATCCCCGCCCCCGGAAGTGGAGCCGCGGCTCCAAGCAAGCAATTCATCGCCTCCTCTAGATTCCCCAGCGTCGCCGACAGCCCCCACGTCACCAGCCCCGGGTTCCACCGCCGCAGCCGCGCCAACCCGAGCTCGGTCTGCGTCCCCCGCTTCGTACTCATCAGCTCGTGCCACTCGTCCACGATCACCGTCCGCAAACCGCGGAACTTCTGCTCCGCATCCGCGTAACTCAGCAAGACCGACAAACTCTCCGGCGTCGTCACCAGCGCGCTGGGCAGCCGCGCCCGCTGCCGCTGCTTCACCGACTGGGCCGTGTCCCCCGTCCGCCGCTCAACCGTCCACGGCAACCCCAGCTCCTCCACCGGCCGCATCAGGTTCTGCTCCGTGTCCGTCGCCAACGCCCGCAGCGGCGTGATCCACAGCGTCCGCAGCGGCTCGGGCTTGCGGTCCTTCCAAGCTGATGCGTCGGGATGCTCATCGCACCACCGCATCAGACTCGGCAGCCACGCCGCGAGCGTCTTACCCATCCCCGTCGGCGCGTGGATCAGCCCCGACCGCCCCGCGAGCTGCGCGTCCCACGCCTCCCGCTGGAACGCGAACGCCCCGCCCACCGTCTCCGCAAACCACCGCTCGACCGGGTTGCCGCTCACGCCCCACCCCCGCTCGTCTTCAAGAGCGACATCAGACTTCCCAGCGTGTCCGCGTCGATCGGCTTCTTGTCCGTCCGCCACCGGTGCATCCGTGGGAACCGCAGCGCAACCCCCGACTTGTGCCGCTCCGACGCGTTGATCCCCTCGAACGCGATCTCGAACACCAGCTCCGGCCGCACCGCCCTAAACCCCCCCTGCTTCCCCTCGGTGTTCCGCTTGATGAACGCGTCGACCTTTGCAAACTCCGCGTCCGTCAGCCCCGAATACGCCTTCGTGACCGGGACCAGTTCGCTGCTCCCGGCGGCCCCGGCCCACACCGCGAACGTGTAGTCGGTGAACAAACTCGAACGCCGGCCGCTGCCCCGCTGCGCGTAGACCATCACGCAGTCCACTGTGTACGGGTCGACCTTCCACTTCCACCAGTCGCCCTTGACCCGGCCGGCCGCGTACGGCGCGTCCGCCCGCTTGAGCATCACCCCCTCGACCCCCCGCTCCCGCGACTCGCCACGCACCGCCGCGAGCGCCTCCCAGGACGCCGCGTCGATGCGGGGCGACAGCCGCAACGCCGCGTCGTCGGGCAGCAGCGTCTCCAGCGTCGCGCGCCGCTCGTCGGTGCTGCGCTCGCGCTGGTCTTTGCCCCCGTGTTCGAGCAGGTCGTACGCCATGAACACCACCGGCGTGTCGGCAAACAGCATCGGCTGCACGCCCTTGCGGTTCAGCCGCCGCTGCAACGCCCCGAACGGCAGCACCCGACCGCCCCCGGAAGCATGGCCATCCCACGCGAGCACCTCCCCGTCGAGCACGGTCCCGTCCGCCAGCCCGTCCCCCGCCGCCCGCAGTTCGGGGAACGCGCCGGTGATCAGCTCGTCGCCCCGCGACCACAGCAGCGTCTCGCCCCCGCGCCGGATGAGCTGCGCCCGGATGCCGTCCCACTTCCACTCGACGCGCCATCCTTCTATAGAACCCAGCGTCGCCGGCGGGTCGTCGAGCTGGTAAGCCAGATAGAACGGGTACGGCCGGGCCGGGTCGTCCTCTCCGCCCCGCAACAGCGCCGCAAACGCCTCCGCCGTCGGCTCGATGTTCCTCCCGCCCAGACGGTGCTGCATCACCGCCGGCTCGACGTCCGCAACTTGCGCCAGCGCGTTGATCACCACCTTCCGCGCTGCCCCGACGCGGAAGTTGCCGGAGATGAGTTTGTGAAAAAGGAACCGCTCGTCCGCGTCGAACACCCCCCACGTCGCCCGCACCGCGTCGCGCTGCTCCGCCTCGGTCATCTGCGCCAGCGGCAAAATCCGCGTTTCGATCACCGTGTGCAGCGCCTCTTCCTCCCCATGAAGCGACGCGGCTCCGCCGCGCTCCCCATCCGTTTCAACGGGCGGAACGCCCGTCCCGTCCGGCGGCGGCAACACCAGCGCCAACGTCTCGGACAGATCCCCCACCGCGTCGTAGCACGCCTGGAACAGCCACGCATCCAGCCCCGCCGCCTCGGCCGCCCACGCCCGCAGCCGCGGGTAAGGCACCGCCCGGATCAACCGCTGCCCCGTCAACACCCGCAGCGCCCACACCGCGTCCGCCGCCGGCGCTTCCTCAAAATACGCTTTGAGCGCCGCCGTCTTCTCCGACGTCCGCGTCGTCCGGTCGATGGCGTTGAAGAGTTTGGTGAAGCGTCTCAAGCAAGCAGCCTTTCACGCAGATTCCGCAGATGACGCCGATTGAGGACGCAGATTGGAAGCAAAAGTGTAAGCACGACACTTTCGATCAAACTTAACCTGTCGATGTTCTTCAATCCGGGAGAAGACTCGGCAAGATGAGTATGCGGTATTTTCGAGAACCGTCATCGCCAAGACGCCAAGGATGAGAGACGCCAACGAAACCTGAGGAAAAGGGCAGATGATCTTCATGGCGTCATGGCGTCTCTGCGTTCCGGCGATCAATCAAACGTCTTATTCCGAATCTGTGTCCTCATCTGCGCCATCTGCGGAATCTGCTTGAGAGGCTGTTTCCCCGCCCTCATCCGCCACCCACCGCGTCGGCACCTCGTCGGCGTCCATGCCTTGCTCCCGCAGGTAGCGGGCGAGGGCGTGCGTGGAACCGTGCGTCGCACCGACGCTCTCGCAGCCGGTGGCGTCGATGGCCTGCAACAGGCCCGGCCAGTCGGCGTGGTCGCTCAGGACGAAGCCGCGGTCGACGCCCTTACGCCGGCGGTTGCCGCGCACCATCATCCACCCCGACGCGAACGCCAGCGAGTAGGGCCGAAACTTGCGCAGCCACGCCGTACCCAGCACGCTCGGCGGGGCGACCACCAGGCCCCGGCCCTTCACCGCCTTGCGGCTCTCGTCGGTGGACGTCGTGGTGTCGGGCAGGTCGACGCCCGCGGCCCGGTACACGTCGTTAAACCGCTGCACCGAGCCGTGCACGACGACGCTGCCGAGGGTGCGGTCGACGAGGTGGAGCAGCCGCTGGGCCTTGCCCAAAGCGTAGGCGAAGAGGACGCTGGTCCGCCCCGCGTCGCGGTTCTCACGCCACCAGTCGTTGATGTCCGCGGCCACCTCGGCCTGCGGCTTCCAGCGGTAGATCGGCAAACCGAACGTGCACTCGGTGATCAGGCGGTGGCACCGCACCGGCTCGAACGGGGCGCACGTGCCGTCGGCCTCGACCTTGTAGTCCCCGGTAATGACCTCGACCCGGCCGGCGTGCTCGACGCGGACCTGCGCCGAGCCGAGCAGGTGCCCCGCGGGGTGCAGCGAAACCGTTACGCCGTTGATGCTCGTCGTCTCGCCGTACACCAGCCCCTCGATGCGGGCGTCGGCCTGCACGCGCTGCGCAAGCACCGGTTTTCCGGGGTCGCTGCAGAGGTAGCGTTGACAACCGGCGGTGGCGTGGTCGGCGTGGGCGTGCGTCACAATGGTCCGGTCCACGGGCCGCCACGGGTCGATATGAAAGTCACCCGCCGCGCAGTACAGCCCGCGGTCGCTCGGCTCGATGAGGCGGGTGGTGGTCATGGAACTCCGACAATAGTCAGAATAGCCAGGACGCTACGCGACCCGTGCGGCGTGCGTAGCACGCCGGCTAATTCGCCATCGTTTCGTGGACAATCAACGCCACGAGCACCGCCCGCAGCGACCATGCCGCCGTGCGGCCCCAGTTGCTCACCACCAGCCGGCGGTGCGTCGCCGCGTCGAACCCGCCGCCGAGGCGCCGGTGGGCGGGCATCTGCAGCGTCGCGGTGGAGACCCAGGTCAAGACGAGCAGGGCGAGATTGACCCACAGCCACCCTGCGCCGGGGCGCTCGATCACCAGCGCGACGGCCGTCACCGCTTCGATCAGCATCGCTAAGGCCACCACCGGCATCGTCGTCCGCATGTGCCGCCGCTCGTAGTCGACGAAGCGTGCTTCCGCGACGCCGTCCATCAGCGGGTAATGCACGCGCTGCACGAACCAGATCAGCCCGGTCATGAACCACGTCGCCGCGGCGTGCACGATCAGCACCCACTCACCCATCGCCGGGCCCGCCGAACATCTCCTGCAACACCGCCGCGCGGTGGCGGAAGATCTTCCTCACGTCCCGCTTCACGAACAGCGCCGCGGCGAGGTGGCCCAGCGGGCCCAGGCCGACCTCAAAGTCGACCCGATCCTCGCAACGGGTTCCGCCCCCGGAAGCGGCGTCCTCCGGCGTGAACGTGTGCTCGTGGTGCCATGACTTGTAGGGCCCCCGCCGCTGCTCGTCGACGAAGCGGTGCGGCGGGTCCCACACCGTGATCTCGGTCCGCCACCGCTTGGGCACGCCCTTGATCCGCAGCCGGTAGTCGATGATCGCCCCCTCGCGCATCTCGATCGGCGGCGGCGTGACGACCTCGAACTTCACCGTGTCGGGCGTGATCTTCTCTAGGTTGAACGCATCGGCGAAGAACGGGAACAGGTCCCCCGGCGGCGGCGCGAGGCGCTGCGTCATCGTCAGCGTGTAACGCGCCCCGTCGCGGGTGATGGTGGGTCCGGGCATCCGCCGAGTCTAGCGCCGCGATCCGTTGCGCTGCATGGTTCCCAGAGACGACGCGGCAAGTCGCGGTGCTAAGAGCTTGTCTCACGATTCAGCCATGGTTTTGGTGGAGCAGGCTTCAAGCGTGCTTTCGGGCGCAGCCCGAAGTCGGTCACCGCGAATTTGGTCCTTTGCGCCAACGGCAGCTGGAAGCCTGCCCCACCAGGAGCCTCCAGTCACGGCGCTAAACGGGGATTACTTCACCGCCTCGTACGCCTCGAGCGCCGCGGCGCGGGCGGCCTTGTGCTGCACGAGGGGCTCGGGGTAGGTCTCGCCGAGGGTCACCCCCGCGCGTCGTAAAACTTCCGGGGCCGCTTCCCACGGGCGATGCAAAACCTCGTCGGGCAGGTTTTTCAGCTCGGGAACGTAGCGACGGACGTAGGTGCCCTTGGGGTCGAACTTCTCGCCCTGACTCATGGGGTTGAAGATGCGGAAGAACGGTTGGGCGTCGGCCCCGCAGCCGGCGGACCACTGCCAGCCCATGGTGTTGTCGGCAAGGTCGGCGTCGACGAGCGTGTCCCAGAACCACCTGGCCCCCTCCTGCCAGGGGACACGCAAATGTTTGATGAGGAAGGACGCGGTGATCATGCGGCAGCGGTTGTGCATCCAGCCGATCTGCCAGAGCTGGCGCATCGCCGCGTCGACGATGGGGTAGCCGGTCCGACCCCGCTGCCACGCCTCGAGCCACAGCCGGCCCTGCTCGCGATCGACCCACTCGAACGCCTCATATTTTGGCTTCAAAGGTTGCAACGGGGTGGTGGGAAAGTGGAAGAGGACGTGATAACTGAACTCGCGCCAGACCAGCTCTTTGAGGTAGACCCAGCACTGCTTCTTTTGGGCCTGGTCGAGGTTGCGTTGGCCGTCGGTCATGTAGGCGCGGACGGCGTGCCAGGCCTGGCGGGGGCTGATCTCCCCGTGGTGGAGGTAGGGGCTCATGCGGCTGGTGCCGTCGACGCCCGGCACGTTGCGGGAGTCGGCGTAGCCGGTGAGGATCTCGTCGAGGAAGAGGTCGAGGCGCCGGTGGCCGGCCGCCTCGCCGGGGGTCCAGGTTTCGCGGAGGCCGGCGTCCCAGTCGATGGTGGGGTCGAGGCCGAGGTCGTCGACGGCGAGCGAGTCGGGCCATTCGGCCGGGGGTGTCAGGTCGTCGGGGGCGTCCTGCGGCTTGGGGGGCGGGTCGTGCTGTTCCTGGGTGTTTTTCCAGAAGGGGGTGTAAACGCGGTAGGGGGCGTCCTGTTGGGTGCTGACGGTCCAGGGCTCGTAAAGGAGCGAGCCGTTGAAGGACTCGGCGTTCAATCCGGCGTCGGTGAGGCCCTGCTTCACGGCGGTGTCGCGGTCGACGATGGCGGGCTCGTAGCGGCGGTTCCAGGTGACGGTGTCGGCGCCGGTCTCTTCGGCGAGTTGCCGGAGGGTGTCGACGCTGGGGCCGCGGCGGACGATGAGGCGGCTGCCGCGGTCGCGGAGCGACTGATCGAGGGACGTGAGCGAACGGTGGAACCACCAGCGGCTCGCGCCGCCGGGGGCCCAGTCGCCCTCTTCGTCGGGGGCCCAGATGAACACGGGCAACACGACGCCCCGCGCGGCGGCGGCGAGCAGCGCGGGGTGGTCGGCGAGGCGGAGGTCCTTGCGGAACCAGACGATCGTCACGGGTGCGGGCATGGCGAAGTTTTAGGCGGTGAAGCATCCGCCGGGACGCGTGCGGCTTTGCCGCGCGCGATGGATGCGCCGCGGGCTGGGCGGTGGGTGGATCAGGCGTGGGGTTTCGCCGTCGCGGGTCGGCCGAGCATCCAGCGGAGGGCGGGTTCGAGGTCGAGGAAGCGGAAGGAAAAGTCGGCGTGGAGGAGGCGGCGGGGCTCGACGCGTTGTGAGGCGAGTAGCGCGGCGTCGGCCATCTCGCCGAAGGCGAGGCGGAGCGCGGCGCGGGGCGCGGGCATGAGCGCGGGGCGGTGCAGGACCTTGCCGAGGGTCTTGGCCAGGGTGCGGCTGGTGACGGGGCGGGGGGCGACGAGGTTGAACGGCCCCTGCATGGTGTCGTCGCCGATGAGTCGGTAGACGGCGCGGAGGTGGTCGTCGAGGGCGATCCAGGAGAGGTACTGGTCGCCGGAGCCGAGGGGCCCGCCGCCGCCGAGCTTGAACGCGGGGAGCATCTTGGCCAATGCGCCGCCTCTGGGGGTGAGGACAATTCCGGTGCGGGCGAGGCAGACGCGGACGCCGGCCTGTGTCGCGGGGTCGGTGGCCTGTTCCCAGTGCTCGGACACGTCGGCGAGGAAGCCGTCGCCGGCGGGGGTCTGTTCGTTGACCCAGGCGTCGCCGCGGTCGCCGTAGTAGCCCACGGCCGAGCCGCTGACCATGACCTTCGGGCGTTTGTCTTCGGGCATCGCGGCGATGGCTTCGCAGAGGGCGCGGGTCTTGGCAACGCGGCTGTAGCGGATCTTGTGTTTCACCTCGTCGTCCCAGCGTTGGAAAATGGCTTCGCCGGCGAGGTGGACCAGGGCGTCGACGCCGCGGACGGCGTCGACGTTGAAGCCGTCACCCTGCCGGTGCACGGGCCGGACGGTGTGCCCGCCGCTGGTGAGGTAGTGGGTGAGGGCGGTGCCGATGAGGCCGGTGGAGCCGGTGACGGCGACGGTGAGGGATCGGCCGCGGCCGAAGTCGCGGTGGTCTTCGAGGTCGGCGGCGAGGGTGGCGTGTCGGTAGTCGAAGGTGCGTGCGAGTTCGGGCTCGACCTTCCAGCCGTTGATGAGGCCGCTGAGCGGTCCGCCGGGCGGGGTGTAGGTGATGGTGTCGCGGAGGACCGAGGCGTTGGGGTTGGCTTGGGGGTCGGGCTCGAACTTGTGGACGTGGACCCAGCTCTTGAACGGGCCCTCGATCTGGCGGTCGGTGAAGGCGACGTTGGGGATGACGTCTTCGTGGCGGGCGATCCATTTGCGGGGGAAGGGGGCGGCGACGGTGAGGGTGGTGGTGGAGCCGTTGGCGACGCGGCCACCCTTGTCGAGGGTGGCGTCGGCCCAGGGGGGGATCATGCGTTCGAGGGCGCCGGGCCGGGTGTGCCAGGCGTAGGCCTCGGCGCGGGGCGCGGGGAGGGCGGTCTCGCGGGAGAAGGTTTGCTCGGGCATGGGGCGATGGTAGGGGAGAAGGGAGAGACTGAGGGGGTAGAGGCGGAGGGGCGGAGGGAAGAAGGCACGAAGGGACGGAGGGACGAATGACTACGGCGGAGTGCGGGTGCGGAGTTCGGCGCGGCGTGCGGGTGCCACACCTCGTCGGCTTTGCGGCGATGTGTGCGTGTCGTGCAGAGCAAGCCGTCACACTTAGGCCCAAAGCGGCCGAGGTGTGGCACCCGAGACAGGTTCAGAGGGGCGGCGGGCGTAGACTCGTGGGATGGCGCAGGCGACGGCGATGCCGGAGACGATCGGGGGGCGGCGGCTGGTGCCGGAGGTGATGGACAACCCGGGGCTGGACGCGGCGGCGCACGCGGCGGCGCTGCGGGGGCTGGGGCGGATCAACGCGGTGTCGGGGAGCGTGCGGATCGTGTGGCGGGGGATCGAGGCGGCGGCGCGGCGGCGGGCGGCGTCGGAGCGAGGGCGAGCGTTGCGGGTGGTGGACCTGGCGTGCGGGGGCGGGGACGTGGCGGTAGGTGTTTTGAAAAGAGCGCGGCGAGCGGGGTTGCATCTTCAGGTGACGGGGTGTGACGTGAGCGGGACGGCGCTGGACCACGCGCGGACGGCGGCGGCGCGGGCGGGGGTTGCGCTGGCGGTCGAGCGGGTCGATGCTTTGCAGGGGGCGCTGCCCGCGGCGGACGTGGTGATGTGCAGCCTGTTTTTGCATCACCTCACGGTGGACGACGCGGCGACGGTGCTGACGCGGATGCGGGACGCGGCGGGGGACACGCTGCTGGTCAACGACCTGCGGCGGAGCGGGGCGGGGTTCGCGGCGGCGGTGATGGGGACGCGGCTCTTGTCGCGGAGCCCGGTGGTGCACATCGACGGGCCACGCTCGGTGCGGGCGGCGTTTACGTCGCCGGAGCTGGCGGCGTTGGCGGCGCGGGCGGGCTTGCAGGGGGCGACGGTGGGGCGGCGGTTCCCGTGGCGGATGTTGTTGACGTGGAGGCGGCCGTGAGCGGGGTCGAGGCGGCGGGCGAGCGGGTCGACGCGGTGGTAATCGGCGGCGGGCCGGCGGGGGCAACGGCGGCACGGGGGTTGGCGCTGACGGGGTTGTCGGTCTTACTCATCGACAAGCGGAGCGGGGACCGGACGAAGGTGTGCGGGTGTTGCGTGAACGGGTACGCGTTAGACACGCTGCGGCGGGTGGGGCTGGGCGGGGTATGTGAGGCGTTGGGGGCGCGGCCGGTGGAGCGGCTGGTGATGGTGAGCGGCGGGCGGCGGGCGGTCGTGGAATTAGCAAGAGGCCGCGGGGTTCCGCGGTGGCGCGGGCGTCCTGCCGGTGGCGGCCCGGAGGGTTGGGGCCGCTGTGAAGTGCTTCCGCCTTTGGCGGAACACAGGCAGGATGCCTGTGCCACTGGGGGAGGGGCGGAACACAGGCAGGATGCCTGTGCCACTGGGGGAGGGGCGGAACACAGGCAGGATGCCTGTGCCACTGGGGGAGGGGCGGGACACAGGCAGGATGCCTGTGCCACTGAAGGAAGCGCGGACAACGGGCAGGATGCCAATGGCACCGGGGGATGGTCGGCTGTTTCACCGGGTATGACAGACGCCGCGCCGGGCCACGGTGTCTCCCTCTCCCGCCACGCCCTCGACCGGGCCCTGCTCGACGCGGCACGGCGGGCCGGCGTCGAGGTCCGCGAGGGGGTCACCGCCCGCGTCACCCGGCTCGGCCGCGACGCCGCGGAGGGCCACGCCGTCACCCTCGGCGACGGGTCGACCGTCACCGCCCGCGTCGTCGTCGTCGCCGACGGGCTGGGCGGGACCGGCCTCACGGCGCTGCCGCCGGGGGCGGGGTATGCCGTACAGGAGCGGCCCGGCTCGCGCCGCGGGGTCGGGGCGGTGGTGACGGGTCTTTATATAGATGCGGCCGGACCCGGTGTTCCGGGGGACGGCGAGATCGTGATGGCCTGCGGGCGGCACGGCTACCTCGGGGCGGTCCGCCTCGAAGCCGGGGCCGTTGACCTCGCCGCCGCGGTGGACACCGACGCGATCAAGGCGGCGGGCGGGGTCGGTCAAGCCATGGCGCAGCTCGTCTCCGACGCCGGCCTCACCGACGACCTCGGCCCGCTGCTCAACGCCGTCGACCGCTGGCACGTGACGCCCGGCCTGACCCGCCGCCGCCGCCGCCTCGCCGGGCCCGGTCTCTTTATCGTCGGCGACGCCGCGGGCTACGTCGAGCCCTTCACCGGCGAGGGCATCGCCTGGGCCCTCGCCGGCGGTGCGGCCGTCGCCCCGTTTGCCGCCGCCGCGGTTCAACAATGGGACCCCGCACAACAAGACGCCTGGCACGACGCCCACCGCGCCGCCGTCGGCCGCCGCCAGCGCGCCTGCCGCGTTGTGGCGTGGACCCTCCGCCGGCCGCGCGTCACCCGGGCCCTCGTCCACGTCCTCGCCGCCCTACCCATCGCCGCCGCCCCCGCCGTCGCCCGCATCACGCGGCCGGACCCCAAGCCCTATGCTTCCCTGGTGATCCCGCCGCCCCCGTCGCTCCCTTCGCCGCTCGCTCCCCCGTCCCGCCGAGCCCCTTCTCCCCGAGCCCCCGCATGAGCCTCCTCATCGAGGGACTGGGCACCGCCCGACCCACCCACGCCGTCGACCAGCACGACCTCGCCGCCGTCGCCGCGGCCTGCTGCTGCACCACCGACCGCCAGCGCAAACTCCTCCCCGAACTCTACCGCCGCACCACCGTCGCCTCCCGCGGCTGCGTCGTGGTCAACGCCCACAACGGCCACGCGAAGCTCCCCCTCCCCCCCCTCCGTGACCGCATGTTGGCGTTCTACCCGCCTTCCACCGACGACGCCGACCGCGGCCCCACCCTCGCCACCCGCCTCAAACGCTACCCCGACGAGGCCCTGCCCCTCGCCGAGCGTGCCTGCCGGAGCGCCCTCGACGACGCCGGCCTCACCCCCGCCGACGTCGCCCAACTCGTCACCGTCTCCTGCACCGGGTTCAGCGCCCCCGGCATCGACATCGCCCTCATTGACACGCTCGGCCTGCCCCCTATCGTCGGCCGCACGCTCGTGGGGTTCATGGGCTGCCACGGCGCGATGAACGGCCTGCGCGTCGCGCATGGCGTGGCCCATACCGTCGAACACGGTGTCGAAAGGCCGGGTGCCACACCTCGCCGGCTCGGCGGCGATGTGTGCACGGACCGCGAGACAAGCCGTCATACATCGGCCCCGAGCGTCCGAGGTGTGGCACCCACAGATCAGGCCCCCCGTCCACCTCGACACGTCCTGCTCTGCTGTGTCGAGCTCTGCACGCTGCACTTCCAGTACGGCTGGGACCCCGAGAAGGTCGTCGCAAACGCCATCTTCGCCGACGGCGCGGCCGCGGTCGTCGCCCGCCTCGCCGACCCCGACGAAGCGGCCGATGACACCCCCCCCTACCCCCAACCCCACGGCCGCGTCGCCGCCCACGGCTCGTGCCTCCTGCCCGACTCCCGCGGCGACATGACCTGGCTCATCCGCGACCACGGCTTCGAGATGACCCTCTCGCCCCGCGTCCCCGCCCTCATTGAACAACACCTCGAACCCTGGTTCACCCCCTGGCTCGCCTCGCAACACCTCACCGCAAGCGACGTCGGCGGCTGGGCGATCCACCCCGGCGGGCCGCGGGTGATCTCGGCGGTAGAGCGTGCCCTGGACCTGCCCGACGGGGCCGGCGACGTGTCCCGGGCCGTCCTCGCTGAGTGCGGCAACATGTCCTCGCCCACGGTGCTGTTCATCGTCGAACGCCTCCGCGCCGCCGCGGTCCCCCGCCCCTGGGTCGCCCTCGCCTTCGGCCCCGGCCTCACCGCCGAGGCGGTGCTGATCCGGTGAGTCGTCGCACGTCGAAAAAGCCGGAAAGACAGGAACCGCAGATTTCGCAGATTGCGCAGATGAGATCGGCCTTGCCGCGTCACCGTTGCCCTTCACTCCCGCTTTTTTTATCTGCGAAATCTGCGTAATCTGCGGTTACGGCTGCTTACCCCCCGCAAAACCCGCCGACGAAGACCCCATGCGAACCCTCCCCCTCCTCGCCCTCCTGCTCATCCTCCCCGGCTGCCTCGCCGACCTCCGCACCGACGCGCTGCCCACCGACCCCGCCGAGGGCCAGCGGCAGCGCGGCCGGGCCCTGCTCCAGCAGGCCGCCGCAGCGCACGGCCTCGCCGCCTGGAACACCTACGACACCGCCACCCTCCGCCTTGTCAACCGCTGGAAGAACCCCATTGCCCGCACCTTTGCCGCGCCCTGGGGCCAGCGCGACATGCTCGAGATGACCTACCGCACCGACAACAACCTCGGCGGCATCGAGATCGTCCAGGGCCCCCGCGCCGGCGAAACCTTCCGCACCGGCGACGAGGGCGAGGAGGCCGGCTTCTTCCTCCCCGCCTTCCGCTTCCTCCACGGCCTGCCGTTCTTCATCAAGGACGCCCCCGTCGCGGTCTACGAGGGGGCCGAGGTGTGGAACGGCCGGCCCCACGACGTCGTCTTCGCCTCCTATGCCCCGGACGGCGACGTGCAGCCATCGTCCAAGGGCGACCAGTACCGCATCTATATAGACAGCGCCACCCGCCTGATCGACCTCGTGCAGTACACCGTCCGCGCCGAGAGCAAGGCCGCGACCTACTGGACCGCCTACGACACGCTCACCGGCGACGGCGGCGTCACCCTCGCCCGACTCATCACCGTCACCACCGCCAAACCCCAACGCCCCGACCCGCAGTCCGGCGTCATCCACGAGCTCAACATCCTCTCGGTGAACTACACCAAAGCCCCCTAGGCCATCCCGCTTCAGCGGGATGGGAGTCCCCCCCGCGTTGCCATCACCCCATGCCGGGGTTAACCTTGCCCCCGACGAGCCTGCCGCCGCCCGCACCGCTGCCCATGCCCACCCTGCCCGTTTCCAACAGCGCTCCCCCGGAACGTGCGCCCGAGCACCTCCCCGCCCGCTCCGAGCCGCCGTTCGACCACTACGGCCTCGATGGGGGCATCTTCGACGAGATGTTCGACCACGGTGGCCAGCCGCGCGACCACTACGCCGGCATCCACGAACGCTTCGCCACCATGTCGCCTGACGAGATCGGCCGACGCCAGAAGAACGCCGACATGGCGTTCATGAACCAGGGCATCACCTTCACCGTCTACGGCCGGTCCGAGGGCACCGAAAAGATCATGCCCTACGACCTGGTCCCCCGGGTCATCACCGGCCGCGAGTGGGCCACCCTCGAAGCCGGGCTCACCCAGCGCATCACCGCCATCAACCTCCTTCTCAAGGACCTCTACCACGACGCGAAGATCCTCCGCGACGGCATCATCCCCAAAGAACTCGTGCTGTCGTGCAAGAACTTCCGCCGCGAGATGCGCGGCCTCCGCGTCCCCAAAGACATCTACGTCTCCATCGCCGGGTCCGACCTCATCCGCACCGAGACCGGCGAGTACGCGGTGCTCGAAGACAACCTCCGCGTGCCGTCGGGCGTGAGCTACATGCTCGCCAACCGGGCGGTGATGAAACGCACCCTGCCCCGCATGTTCGCCGACTACGGCGTCCGCCCCATCGACCACTACCCCCAGGCCCTGCACTCGACCCTGCAGAGCATGTGCCCCACTCTCACCGCCGACCCCAGCGTCGTCGTCCTCACCCCCGGCGTGTACAACTCGGCCTACTTCGAGCACACCTTCCTCGCCCGCCAAATGGGCGTCGAACTCGTCGAGGGCCGCGACCTTTTGGTGCACGACAGCGTCGTGTACACCCGCACCACCGGGGGCCTGCGCCGCGTCGACGTGATCTACAGCCGCGTCGACGACGAGTTCATCGACCCCCTGACGTTCCGCGCCGACTCGATGCTCGGCGTCCCGGGCTTGTTCAACGCCTACCGGGCCGGCAACGTCGCCCTGGCCAACGCCATCGGCACGGGCATCGCCGACGACAAAGCGATGTACGCCTACATGCCCGCCGTCATCAAGTACTACCTCGACCAGGACCCGATCATCCCCAACATCGAGACGTACCTCCTCGACGACCCCGCCCAGCGGCAGCACGTGCTGGAGAACCTCGACAAGCTCGTGGTCAAGGCCGTCGCCGAGGCCGGGGGCTACGGCATGTTGATCGGCCCGCACGCCACCATCGAAGAACGCGCCAAGTTCGCCGACGCCATCCGCGCCAACCCGCGGAACTACATCGCCCAGCCGACGCTCTCGCTCAGCCGCGCCCCCTGCTTCCTCGACGGCCGCGTCGAGCCCCGCCACATCGACCTCCGCCCCTACATCCTCTACGGCGACAAAGTCACCATCATCCCCGGCGGCCTCACCCGCGTCGCCCTCAAAAAGGGTTCGCTCGTGGTGAACTCGTCGCAGGGCGGGGGGTCGAAGGATACGTGGGTGTTGAACTAGTGGGGGAGTTGCTAGCTGCTAGAGCCTAGAGCCTAGTAAGAGCAAGTATGAGTAAATGTTCATTGCAATGAGTTTGCTTAGCCCCAGTTTTGATGGTCGCCAACTAAAAACCCTTCCTTGCTAGGCTCTAGGCTCTAGCAGCTAAAGGCTCAAATGCTCTCACGCGTCGCCGACAGCCTGTACTGGATGAGCCGCTACCTCGAGCGGGCCGAACATGCCGCCCGGCTCATCGACGTCAACATCGACCTCATGCTCGACCAGGCCGCGGTCGACGCGGACATGCGGTGGGGGCGGCTGCTCGAGACGCTCTTGTGCGACCTCGAGTGCGACCCCGACGACGCCTACGCCTGCGTTGACGCGCTGACCTTCGAGACCGAGAACGCCAACTCGATCCAGAGCTGCATCGCCTCGGCCCGAGAGAACACCCGCCACGTCCGCGAGCAGGTGTCGGTCGAGATGTTCGAGCAGCTCAACGCGATGTACTTCCTCGTCCGCCGCACCGCCCTGGCCGACATCTGGAACCAGCAGCCGCACGAGTTTTATCACGCCGTCCGCCAGGGCACGCACCTGCTGCACGGGGTCACCGACGGGACCATGAACCACGACCAGGAATGGTTTTTCATCCAGCTCGGCCGGCACCTCGAACGCGTCGAGGCGACCTGCCGGCTGCTTCGGATCTACACCGAGGACGAGGCCGGCAGCGGCGACGCGGGGTTCGAGGCCAAGGCGTACCTCAACTGGGTGGGCCTCCTGAAAAGCTGCAGCGCGTACGAGTCGTACCTGCGGGCGTACCGCGGCGGGGTCCAGCCGGTCAACGTCGCGGAGTTCCTCCTGCTTGACGCCACCTTCCCCGGCTCGGTCCGCTACGCCGCCGACCGCGTCGTCAGCGCCCTCGATTCTATCGCCACCTACACCGGCTCGACCCGATCGGCCCCGGTCCGCCGCCTCGCCGGCCGCCTCCGCGCCCAGCTCCAGTACGCCCAGATCGACGAACTCATGTCCGCCGGCCTCGCGCCG
This sequence comes from Phycisphaeraceae bacterium, assembly GCA_965214155.1. Classification (GTDB taxonomy): domain Bacteria; phylum Planctomycetota; class Phycisphaerae; order Phycisphaerales; family Phycisphaeraceae; genus Algisphaera. The sequence goes on along the minus strand of CBDCBB010000004.1, from coordinate 348,123 downwards.
TTCCTCCGCGAGATGGAGAGCCAGTGCGAGCAGCTCAACAGCCGCATCTACCGCGTCTTCATCAGCTACCCCATCGCCGACATGGCGGTGGCCTAAGCGGAGCTTCGGGAACTCGGCGTAGCCGCGGATGTCAATCCGTCGGCTCAGTGCATCGTGGACTCAGCCGACGAATTAACATCCGCGGCTCCGATACGCTCTGCCTTACGATCTTCGTATGCACGCTTCGCCCGTCTCTGCCGCGGTTGTCCTGCTGGGAGTCACCCTCCTCGCCGCGGCCTGTACCCCCCCACCGCCGCGGGTCGTCGGGCCCCCGTTGATTGTCGGCAAGTTCGCTGCCGATCAGGCCGCGATCCGCGCGATGGCGGGGCTGTACCGCGTCACGGTGGAGGCCACGTTGCCGGACGCGGCGCCGGGGGATCCGCCGCAGGTGGGCACCGCCGTTGAACGGGTCATCCTGGTGGAGGACACGCCGACGCGGATCGACCTGCAGCACCTGCTCGTGCTCGAAGAGCAGGGGATCGCGTTGAAGTTCTGGCGGCAGCGGTGGGAGTACCGGGCGGAGGCAATATTGAGCTACGAAGGCGGCCGAACGTGGGGGTTTGATAGGACCGGCACGTCCGGGGGAGGGGGTGGAGGGGAGACGGGTGGAAGCGAGGGGGGGGTAGGCGAGGGGGGTGGCCGCTGGACGCGTACCGTCTTCGACGCCGACGACCGCCCGCTCTACGCCGCAACCGGCACGTTCACGCCGGTCAAACCTACGCCCACCGCTTCCGCCTCGGCGGAGCCCGCTTCAGCGGGCGGCTCGTCGTGGCAAAGCGACCTTACTCTCAAGCCTGCCGACGACCCAGCGTCCGCCGCCCGCCCCGACGCCCGCTTCTGGGCGCTCCACGAAAGGGTCACCGTCCGCCGTGACGGCACGTGGACGCGGGACCTGACCGGCACCGGCGGCACCTTGAGTCGTGCGATCGCCGGCCCCGGCGAGTTCGCCACCACCGCCACGACCGTCCGCTACGACCCGCTCCCTGCCCCCCCGGGAGAGCCCGACGCCGCCGAGGTGTACTGGCAACAGACCGCGGCGTTGTGGGCCGCGGTGCGGGCGGCGTGGGACGGGGTGCTGGCCAAGCGGACCGCGTTCACGGTGCGGGAGGAGGTGGACGGCCAGCCGCTGTGGAAGCGCGTGTTCGCGCTGGCGGAGGCGGCGCGGGTTGATCCGGAGGCGCGCGATTGGCGTGGTGAGATGGACGCGCTGTTGGACCGGTACGTGGTGTTCGCGCGGACGGTGGCGGAGTGACGCGGCGGGGACGCGACAAGTCGCGGCGCTAAACGTTTGGGAGTGTGATCAACATGCAGCGTCCCGCGGATGTTTATGTGTACGTGTTCGCCGCGGCGCTGTTGGCGACGGTGGCGGTGATGGCGTTGTACCTGACACTGGGGCAACCGGACCCGCCGCCGTATCCCGGAGGGTCGGGTAAGTGGCTGGATCAGGTGTTGATCGAGCAAGCGGTGAAGCGGGGGATGTCGCCGGGGGCGGCGACGCGACCCGGTGAAAAAGGGGATGAACCGCAGTGAGAAATAGCCGGGACGCTACGCGTCCCTGGCCCGGGGACGCGTAGCGTCCCGGCTATCGCGCCATGTGCGTAGCGTCCCGGCTATTGCGCCATTTGCGTAGCGTCCCGGCTATTGCGCCATTTGCGTAGCGTCCCGGCTATTGCGCCATTTGCGTCGCGTCCCGGCTATTGCGCCCTCGTCCGCGGGCGCTGCAATTGCGTCATGCCGCCCATGGTCTGCGTCTGCCCGCCCTCGTCCTGTTGCTGCTGCATCTGCTGGGCGAAGTACTCGAAGGGCTGGGGCTCGTCGGGGATGTCCTGGGGGGGTTCGGGGGGGACCCAGCCGGTGGTCTCAAAGCTGCGCGAGAGGTACGTCGGCGGCTCGTCCAGGGCGGTGACCTCGACGGCGACCTCGACGCGGGACTCGGTCTGGCCGCGGTAGATCCCGCGCGAGGGCGGGACGTCGCGGTAGTCGCGGCCGACCGCGGTGCGGACGTGCCGCCCGCCGACGAAGTGCTCGTGCGTCGGGTCGTACCCGAACCAGCCCCACCCCGGCAGGTACACCTCGACCCAGGCGTGCGTCGCGTCGGCCGCCGCCTCGCCGAGGCGGGTCCGTTCGTCCTCGGGCACGAACAGGTACCCCGAGACGTACCGCGCCGGCACGCCGAGGTGCCGACACACCGTGATCATCACGTGGGCGAGGTCCTGGCAGACGCCCGCCCGCTTCCCAAGCGCCTCGTCGACGGTGGTGTCGACGTCGGTCGAATCGGTGCGGTACTCGAACGCGTCGTACACCGCCTTGCCCACCTCGCGGACGGTGGTCAGCGGGTCGGAGCGGCGGCCGAGCCCGAGCTCATCGACGAACGCCTCGACCGCGGGGGTCCGCTGGCAGAACGGGCTGGGCTGGGTCATCTCCCAGGTCAGGGCGTCGTCATTGGCCTGCGTGTACTCGTCCCACGCGTCCGGGTCCAGCGCCTCGGGCAAGACCGCGGGCGGGTCAACCTTGACGATCGAGTCGGCGGTGAGGGTCTCGTGCATGTGCGTGGCGGGGATGTCGAAGTGGTGCACGTGGTTGCCGAGGTAGTCGCGGTACATCGACACGGGGCAGCGGGGGCTGACGTTCAGCTCGAAGAAGAGGCACGATTGGCCCCACTCGTCGCGGGGCCTCATGCGGACCTCCATAATGGATTCGCGGACCGCCGAGCCGTAGAAAAACCGGGTGACGTGCTGGATCTTGTAGTGGAACATGGGGGGGATGATACCGCGGCGGGGGTGGGGGAACGAAACGAGGACGCCAGAGCTACGACGCAAGCGCGAATGCAAGTCGCCTGTTGCGGCTACCGGTTCGGGGGTGCCACACCTTGGCGGCTTTGCGTCAAGGTGTGCGGCAGGTCGCACACCTTGGCCCCGAGCGGAAAAGGTGTGGCACCCCGTACGCGCGGCGAAGACGCCGCGGCTAAGACGCTTAGCCGCGGATCAGAAGCCGACCTGGAACTGGGCGCGGAGGGCGAGCTGGTCGCTATCGCCGGCGGGGAGCAGGCCCAGCGTGGTTGAGCCGGCGGCGAGGGGGTCGAGGACGTACACGGCGTCGAGGGAAAGCTGCGCGTCGTGCTTGCGGAAAAAGATGTTGGCCCCGGCGGTGACAAGGTCGACGTCGTCCGCGCCGCCGGCGAGGTCGAGGTGCTCGTAGCGGACGAACGGCTGGAGGCGGTCGGGGATGGCCATCACCCCGAGCTGGGCGAGGGTGCCGTACTCGTCGGCGGGGTTGCCGAGGTCGGGGTCGGTGTGGCGGCCGACGACGGAGGCGAAGAGGTTGACGGCGCCGGCCTCGTAGGACCCGTCGACGGTCCAGAGGAAGAGGTCGCGGTTGACGGTGTCGTTGCCGGTCTCGCCGAGCTCGTAGTGGGCGGCGGCCCCGAGGAACAGCGACGGCTTATCGCGGGCGAAGGCGGCGAAGTCGTTGAACTGCTTCCAGGTGCCGAAGAGCTTGAGGTCGGCGCGGGCGGTGGCGGCGAGGTCGCTGGCGTCGTCGTTGAAGTCCGACGGGGCGGCGCGGACGCCGTCGTTGAGCGAGACGGACAGGCGGAGGTCGGGGGCATTGGCGTAGAGGGCGAGGCCCTCGGTGCGGCCGGCGGTGAAGGCGGCGTGGACCAGCGAGCGTTCGACGGCGAGGGAGGCCCCGGCGCCGGCGAGCTGCTCGCGGAGGAACGGGGCCTTGAACCGGCCGCCGCGGAGGGTGAAGGTGGTGGCGTCGGCGGCGGGCGTGTCCTGGCTTTCGGGGTTCAGGTCGTAGTCAACGAAGGCGTCGAGGAGGAAGACGTTGCCGTTGGAGCGGTTGGCGTCGAGCTGGATGAAGTAGCGGAGGCGGGGGTCGTAGACGTGGCCGTCGAACTTGAGCCGGGCGCGGTGGACGGTGAAGCCGGCGTCGTCCTCGTCGCCGTTGCCGGTGGCGGTAGGGAGGGGATCGTCGCGGAAGTTGGCGGTGTAGCGGACCTGGAGGAGGCCGCCGACGTTGAGGCGGAAGTTGTCGTCGGGGTCGGCGAGGAAGAACCCGCCGTCGTAGCCGGCGTTAGGGGAGGTCGCGGGGGCGGGGTCAAAGTCGTTGCGGGCCGCGGCGTCGGGGGCGGCGTTGCGGGTGGCTTGTTCGAGGGAGGGCGGGGCCGGTGTTGCGGCACCTTCGCGGCGGAGCTGGTCGATCTCCTGCCGCAGGGCCCGGACCTCATCACGGAGTGCGGCGAGGTCGTCGGGGTCGTCGGGTTGAGCGGGGGCGGCGGTCGCGGTGCAAAGGGAGAGGGTCAGGAGCCCGAGGCGGGCGGCGTGGGGGAGGTGGGGGGCACGGGTGCGGGGGGGGCTGGGCATCCGGAGAGGGTAACGGCGCGGAGGCGGTTTGAGAGAGGGGGGAGGGGATGCGTGTCCCGCTGAAGCGGGACGGGCCGAGGCGGGGGGCGTGGCGGGGCGGGTTGGTTCGATGCGAGCAGAGCACTGCGGCCACGAGCGGCCGGGCTAAGCGGCGCGGGAGCGGGGGCGGGGCCGGGGGCGGTGGGGGTCAGGACCGCTGGATGGTGGGTTCGTCGTCGACGCCTTGGGGTTCCTGGGCGTTGGGGGTTTGGCCCGGGTTGCCGCCGGCGATGGACTCGGACTGGCCGGTCTTTTCGCGGAGGGCGTCGATCTGTTTGCTGGCCTCGGCCTTGTTCAGTTCGGGGTTGAACTCGGTGCCGGCCTGCTCGCTGAGGGTCTTGAGGTACGACGCCTGGGCCCCGGTCATGCGGTCGTCGCCGCTGACCCAGTCGTCGGGGTCCTTCTGCGTGTTGCCGGGCGGGTTGGAGGCCTGCTTGGGGTTGGGGTCGTTGTGTTCCATGGCGGGTAGGGGGTTGGGGACTTAGGGACTTAGGGACTTAGGGACTTAGGGACTTAGGGACTTAGGGACTTAGGGACTTCGATTTTTCTTCGGGTTCGTTCTCGTTCTCGTCCTCGTACTTCGTATTCGAGGCGCAGGCCCCGCCGCGGCACTGCGTGGCGAAATCATGCCGCAGCACGTTGGGGTTCCGTTCGGATGATAGCATCGACGGCAAGCCCCGGCCACACCGCCGTGCTACATTTTCTGCAGCCCGTGCACGACCCCTGAAGAGACCCCATGCCCGATGCCCTTCCTCCCGACGCGATTCGATCCGCCCTCGCCGACCTCGACGGCTGGTCGCACGCCGACGACAAGCTGACGAAAGCATTCGAGTTTAAGACGTTCCCCGAGGCGATTAGCTTCATCGTCCGCATCGCGTTCGAGGCGCAGGCGATGAACCACCACCCGACGCTGACCAACACGTACAACACGGTGGACGTGGCCCTGACCACGCACGACGCGGGGGGCAAGGTCACGCAGAGCGACGTGGACCTGGCGACGAAGATCGAGGCGATCAACTGGCGGTGAGCGTCGGGGGTTCGGCGCGTGTGGCGGGTGGGACGGGTTGATAGAGTGCGGCGCGGCGGAGCCGCGTCGCTTCATCTATTAGATGGATGCTTATGGAATTATTGGAAAAGCTGACGCAGGTGCCGGGGGTGCCCGGGCGGGAGGGGCGCGTGCGCGACGTGATCCTCCGCGAGATCGACGGGCTGTTTGACCGGGTGAGCGTGGACCCGATGGGGTCGGTGATCGCGGTGCGGGAGAGTCGGACGCATCCTTATAAGGAAGCGGGCGCGGCCGCCGACGTCCGGCCGACGCGCGTCATGCTCGCGGCCCACATGGACCAGATCGGCTTCCTCGTCCGGCACGTCGGCAAGGACGGGTTCCTCCGCGTGCAGAACGTCGGCGGGTTCGACGTCCGTAACCTCTTTGCCCGGCTCGTCAACGTCGCCACGAAGGACGGCGACCTCACGGGCGTGCTCAACCCCGGGGGCAAGCCCGTCCACATCGCCAGCGACGAGGACCGCAAGAAGGTCCCCGAGGTCAGCGACCTGCTGATCGACCTGGGCCTGCCCGCGGACGAGGTGAAACAGCGCGTCCGCATCGGCGATATGGTCACGCTCAAGGCCCCGTTCAGCCTCATCGGCAACACCGTCGTGGGGCAGTGCATGGACAACCGCGTCGCCTGCTGGATCGCCATCCGGGCGGTGCAGAAACTCGTCGCCGACGACAGCAAACACGCCTGCGAGCTGCACTGCGTCTTCACCGTGCAGGAGGAGGTCGGCCTCCGCGGGGCGGTCACCTCGGCGTACACCGTCCGCCCCGACATCGGCATCGGCATCGACACGACCCTCTGCGTCGACACGCCCGGCGTCCCCGACGACCAGCACACCACCGAGCAGGGCCACGGGGCCGCCCTCACCGTCATGGATTCCGCCTCGATCGCCGACCTGTCGGTGCTCGAACACTTTGAGCGTCTCGGCGAGGCGAAGGGCATCAAGACCCAGCGGTCGATCCTCATGCGCGGCGGGACCGACACGGCCGGGATCCAGAAGGCCGGCCCCGGCACGCGGGCCTTCACCCTCTCCTGCCCGACCCGCTACATCCACACCTCCACCGAGATGGTCCACCGCGACGACCTCAACGCCTGTGCCGACCTGCTCGCGGCGTACCTGGCGGACGTGGAGTAGTGAAAACGGTTAGGGTTCCCCTACCGATTCTGGTAAACTGATCCCCGCACGCCCGGACGGTTACCACCATCACGCCGCCGCTTGCGGTCAGCGCACCCCGCGCCAACCGCAAGCGGCGGCTGAGCGGCTCACCGTGGACCGGGTACCCAACGTGCCCCTCCCCCCGATCAGGAAGTACCCCATGCCCCTGCGTCGCCCCCGCCCCGCCATCGTCTCGGCCCTGTTCGCCTGCGCCCTCGCGCCCCTGGCCACCGCCCAACTCACCGTCGGGATCGAGAACTACGCGGTCATCCCCGACACCGGTGCCGCGGCGCGGATGAGCGTGCTCACCACCGACCCCGTCGGGCGGCTGTTCGTCAACGACCAGAACGGCCCGCTCTACACCGTCGACCGCGCGACCCGGGCCGTCACCCCGTACCTCAGCCTCGCTAACGACGCGGCCTACCCGAGCCTCGACCTCCGCAGCGGCGGCGAGCCGGGGTTCCAGTCGTTTGCGTTCCACCCGGACTTTTACAACGCCGGCGCCGCGGGCTTCGGGCGGTTCTACACGATGCACAGCTCGGACAACACCGCCCCGACGCCGGACTTTGACCCCGGCGGGAACACGGTGTTCCACAGCGTGCTGCTGGAGTGGAACACCGACGACCCCGGGGCCGCGACGTTTCAGGCGGCCAACGCCGCGCAGCCGTTCCGCGAGGTGGCCCGGTTCAAGCAGCCCTTCGGCAACCACAACGCCGGCCTCGTCGCGTTCAACACCTCCGTCGGCGCGGGCGACCCCGACCGGAACAACCTGTACGTCGCCCTCGGCGACGGCGGCAGCGCCAACGACCCGCAGAACAACGGCCAGGACACCCGTAATCCCTACGGCGCGATCCTCCGCATCGACCCGACCGGCAGCAACTCCGGCAACGGCCAATATGGCCTCGTCGCCGACAACGCCTTCGCCGCCGACGGCGACGCCGCGACGATCCCGGAGATTTACAGCTACGGCCTCCGCAACCCGCAACGCTTCGGGTGGGACGACGCGACGGGCGACCTCTACATCGCCGACATCGGGCAGAACCGCTTTGAGGAGATCAACCTCGCCGCCAACGGCGGCAACTTCGGCTGGCGCCTCCGCGAGGGCGAGATACCCACCCCCGGCGTCGGCGGGCCAAGGCCCCCCGGCGCGATCGACCCCGTCGCCGCCTACCCCCACGACGGCTTCGTCACCGACCCGACCGTGCCCAGCAACTACGCTGTCACCCTCGGCGAGGTCGCCCGCGGCACCGGTATCCCCGGCCTCGACGGAAACCTCCTCCTGGGCGACTTCCCCAACGGCGTGATCTACACCCTCAACGTCGACTCCGACCCGCTCGACGGCGGCAGCGACGGCCTGTCCGAGCTGCTCCTCGTCACCGAAGCCGGCGAACGCGTCCGCCTCATCGACCTCATCCGCGACGCCACCGGCAACTCCGGACAGAACCGCGCCGACCTCCGCTTCAGCCTCGGGACCGAGGGCGAGGTGTTCGTGCTCAACAAGCACGACAACGTGATCCGCCGCCTCGTCGCCATCCCCGAACCCGCCACCGCGACGCTGCTGTTCGGCACCGCCCTGCTCCTCGCCCACCGCCGCCCGCGCCGTGGCGCGGGTGTAACCCTCACGGTCTAGCTCCGCAGTTCGGGTGCCACACCGCATCCCGGAGGCTTTGCGGAGGGTGCGGTGTGAAGTCGGCAGGAGGCGAAACCCCTATTGACACGCACACCGCACCCGTTGCCGCTTTGCGGCAACCGGGATGCAGTGTGGCACCTCCGGGAAGTCGCCCTCTCGCGGGTGCCACACCGCATCCCGGAGGCTTTGCAGAGGGTGCGGTGTGGCGGCTAAGGGTCCCGTCGATCGATGGTCACACCCGCACACCGCACCCGCCCCGAGCGGCGGGATGCAGTGTGGCACCCTCCGCATGTGCCCGTGAAACAGGCTCTTGGCCCGGCGGCTTGCGGCCGACGTGTTCATCCAACGCGTCACACGCCGGCCGCAAGCGGCCGGGCTAAGGGCTCGATGCTTCGCGTGTTGCATCGCTTCCCCGCTCGCGGTGCACCTTGACGTCGACCGATAGGGTAGACTGTGACACTCCTCTCGCTGGCCCGCCGTTCGGCGGGCGTGGCGTCACGGCACAAGGACGTCGATGTCAGGCACGACCGAAACAATGCGCAAGCCGGGGGGCTGGTCGGACTACCGCAGCCGCCACCGCCAGCGCGCCGACCGCGAGGCCCACGCCGACGGCGCGGCCGCCCCGCCGGTCCTCGACCACCCCCTGGTCCCCGCCGGGCCCGCGGCGCTGGTCGAGGACCAGCCCGCCCTACTCGCGCTGATCGACGAACTGCGGGCCGCGGGCCGCTTCGCCTACGACACCGAGTTCATCGGCGAGTCGACGTTCCACCTGCGGTTCTGCGTCGTGCAGGTCGCCACCGCCGAGCGGGTCGCGCTGATCGACGCGCTGGCCGAGGGGCTGGACCTCGCGCCGTTCTGGGAGTTGTTGACCGACCGGTCGGTGCAGGTGCTGGTGCACGCGGGGATGCAGGACCTCGAGCCGGTGCAGCGGCTGACCGGCCGGCCCCCGGGCGACGTGTTCGACACGCAGGTCGCCGCGGCGTTCATCGGCCAGCCGTACCCGGTGTCGCTGACGAACCTGAGCAAGGCCGTGGCGGGAGCGGACCTGGGCACGAGCAGCAAGTTCAGCCAGTGGGACCGCCGCCCGCTGACCGCGGTGCAGCAGACCTACGCCGCCAACGACGTGCGGTACCTGCATCTATTACACGAGCGGATCGTCGAGCGGCTCGAGTCGCTGGGCCACACCGCCAAGGCGGAGGCCGAGTTTGCCCAGTTCGGCGACGGCGAGACGTACCGCATCGACCCGTTGGAGATCAAGCTCAAGGCCAAGGGGGCCAACAAGCTCAACCGCAAGCAGCTCGCGGTGGTCAACGCGCTCTTGCAGTGGCGGGCGGGCGAGGCGAAGCGGCACGACGTGCCGGTGCGGGCGCTCGTCGACGACCAGACGATCGTGGACCTGGGCAATTTCCCGGTGTCGAGCGTGGCGGACGTGCAGGGGTTTAAGGGCCTGCCCCGGCCGATCAAGAGCGAGTACGCCCAGGAGCTCGTGCGGCTGACCGCCGCGGCGCTCGACGGCCCGCTGCCGCGCCGCAAGCGCCAGCCCAAGCCCCTGAGCGACGCGGCGCGGGCGCAGCTGGAACACGTGTGGGACGGGGCCCGCGCCACCTGCGAGGCGGCGTCCATCGCGCCGAGCATCGCGTTTACCAAGCGTGAGCTGACGGACCTGGTCCGCGCCGCCGCCGCGGGGAAAAAGCCGCCGCCCTCACGGCTGGCCGAGGGCTGGCGGCGTATGGTCCTGGCGGACGTGCTGGACGGCTTGATCTGACGCGGGCCGCGCGGCCCGTGGGTTTGCCCCCTCTCCCGGAGGATTCGCCATGACCCGTTGCCCGCTTCACCGTGCCTTACCGACCGTCGTCGCCGCGTTGATCGCGACCGTGTTCAACCCGGCGGTTCACGCCCAGGCCCCGGCGGACAGCGGCGCGATGGCGGCCGCCGCGCCCGAGTTTGACTTGACACCCCCGGCAAGCGTCGGCGGCGACGCGGAGCCCGCCGCCCCGACCGCCGCCCGCGCCGCCATTGAGGCGTTCGCGCAGCGCGTCCGCGTCGAGTCGATGCGTAAGTTCAACGAGTTCGGCGGGGCGTACATCGAGGTCGACGACGAGGTCCTGCTCGACTACTACAGCTGCCCGCAGGCCCAGTGGTTTATGGCGGTGGTGGACACCGACGGCACCGCCGGGAAAGTCGAAGGGTTCACGCTGTTGCAGCGGACGCTGACCGACCAACACGTCGACCGGATCGAGGCGATTATCGAAGGCATGGCGGAGGGCCAGTTCCTGGTCGTGGCGGTGCACGACGCGGTGTTCGTGGACTTCGGCGAGCTGGGGTTCAGCATCCCGCCGCGGATGCAGGAGGCGCTCGGCCGGGTGGGCATCGCGACCGAGTTCACCACGTTGACGGCCCGGCGGACGCCGTACCTGGCGATCGGGATGAAGGGCGCGGCCCCGGGCGAGGCGATCGAGCGGGCCGGGGACGGGCCGGGCGAGGCGAACGGGGCGGGCACGGTGCGGTACCCCGACGAGCCGTACGCGGACCGGGTGGATGAGGCGGAGCGGTTCTTCACGCTGACGGTGTTGGACGACGCGACGGGCGAGCCGCTGGCCGGGGCGCGGGTGGTGGTGCAGCAGACGCGGGAGTTTTTCGAGTTCGTTGCGGACGACGCGGGTCAGGTCGAGTTTGGGTGGGTGGCGTGGTCGCCGAAGGTGCTGGCGGTGACGGCGGAGGCGGCGGGGAAGGCGAAGATGAAGATGAAGTGGTCCCCGGCGGGCGAGGCGGAGGCGGTGCCGACGGAGATGACGCTGCGGCTGCCGGCGGGGGTGACGCTGGGCGGGTCGGTGGTGGACGCGGCGGGCGAGCCGGTGCCCAAGGGCTGGCTGTACTTCGATCTCCGGTCGGGCCCGCGTGGCGACGGCGAGGCTTTCCCGTACGCGAACGAGTATTCCCCGCTGCGGGCCGACGATGACGGCCGGTGGGTCACGCCGGACCTGGTACCCGCGGATTTCCCGGGCGGCAGCGTGCGGTTCAGCAAGCGGGGGTGGTCCGAGCCGCGGACGAAAGCGGAGCTGGACGAAGCCCTGTTCGACGAGCTGCGCGAGGGTGAGGCGGTGCTGCGGCTGGACGCGGTGCAGCCGTAAGGTTGGAAGTGGTGCTGGTGATTACCCTTGCCGCCGCCGCCCGGTGGCCGTATCATCCACCCATGCGGAACCGGTTCCGACATCTGTCCGCCCTCACCGCCCTCGCGTTGGCCCTCCCCGCCGCGGGCCAGGACGTCGCCAAGGCCACCGACGCCGGCGGCTGGATCGCTATCGTCATCGCCATCGTGCTGGTCGTCGGCATCCTCGTCGGCAGTTTCATGAGCTCCCGCCGGACGCACCAGGACTGACCGCACCCGTCCCGCACACCCGATACTTCCGCGGACTCTAGCCCCCAACACCCAAGCCCCAACACCCAAGATGACCCACCGCTCCCTCGCCGCGTTGATCGTGTTGAACGTCGTCCTGCTCGCTGGGCTGGTGATGACGTTCCTCGGGCCGGCCCCGCGGGAGGCGAGCGCCCAGTTCGGCGGGGGCCAGCAGTACACCATGATCGCCGGGACCGTCTCCGGCGGTGCGGACCAGGCCGCGGTGTACATTATGGACATCAGCACCGGCCGGCTGGCGGCGATCAGGTTCAACTCCGCCAACAGCAGTTCGAGGGCGGCGTCGCCGGCCGTGCTATCGCTGAAGACATCGGCCAGACCGGCACCGGCCGCTGAGCCCTCGCCCGCTGCCGATCCCGCTCCCCCCCCCTCCATTCACGCCCGCGAAAGACCCGCTATGAAGCCGATCCAAGTCGCCGCCTGTTGCCTGATCTTTTCCGCCGTGGTCCTCGCGGGCCTGCTCGTCGCCCGCCTCAGCCAGCGGGCCGCCAACGAGGCCCACGCGGAGATGGTCATCTCACGCGACCAGTTCACCATGCTCACCGCCCAGACCCGCTCGGGCGAGGAGTCGCTGTTCATCCTCGACAATGCGTCGGGCACCCTGCTCGTCTACAAGCTCAACGTCGCCCGCGACATCATCGAACCCCTCGGCGGGCTCCGCCTCGAACAGATCTTCGGCGGCGGGGGCGGCGCCGCGGCGGCGGCAGTCGCTGAGCGGCTGTTTTAGGGCAGCCGAAGGGTGCCACACTGCATCCCGGAGGCTCTGCGGAGGGTGCGGTGTGTCGACCGCGAATGGTGTGGCGCACCGGTCACACCCGCACACCGCACCCGCCCCGAGCGGCGGGATGCGGTGTGGCACCCCTCGCGAGGGGTTCAAATTACGTCTCGTTCAAGATCGCTCTGCCGCAGGTTCAGCCCGCCCCTGTACGGAGCCACGTCAGCTTTCTGGCAACGGGTTCGGTCGCTCACGCCGCGGCCCGACCGCGCCGTTGGTGAAGCCCCCTTGCGGGCCTCGGCGGCGTCGCTACAATGCCCGGCTCGATATCGCAGACCATCAACACCCCCGGAAGCGGGGCCCGCCCCACGGCCCCCCGCAACCCCAGACCGGAGACCCCCTTGGCCGACCCCACCCCCAAGCTGTACGAAGGCATGTATCTGATGAGCCAGTCCGCGGTCTCCGCGGGCATGGACTCCGCCATCGCCACCGTGCAGAGCATGCTCGACCGCGCCAACGCCGAGACGGTCAGTCTCGCCCGGTGGGACGAGCGCAAGCTCGCTTATCCCATCGAAAATCAGAAGCGGGGTACTTTTCTGCACGCCCTGTTCAAGGTCGCCCCGGTCCAGATCGCCAACATCGAGCGGGACTGCAACCTGTCCGAGGACGTGCTGCGGGTGCTGATGACCAGGGCCGACTACATGGGCGAGACCGAGATCGAGGCGGTCAAGAGCGGCGCCCTCACCGCCGGCGACCGGTCGAGCCTGGAAGGTGCCGACGACGACGCGGACCGTGACGACGACGGCGACGGGGCCGACGTCGAAGAGATCGAGACCGCCGACGCCGCGTCGTAATGATCCGTGGCTTGCATTTTTGGCTTTTCCATTTCCGCTTTTTCACCAGCCCTCGATGCCCAGCTTCAACCGCGTCATCCTGATGGGCAACATCACCCGTGACCCGGAGCTGCGCTTCCTGCCCAGCAACATGGGCGTGCTCGACCTCGGGCTGGCGGTCAACGACCGGTACCAGGACAAGCAGAGCGGCGAATGGACCGACCGGGCCAACTTCATCGACTGCACCGCCTTCGGCAAGAGTGCCGAGTCGATCAGCAAGTTTTTCAAGAAGGGCAGCCCGATCCTCATCGAGGGCAAGCTTCGCTACGAGCAGTGGGAGGATAAGCAGTCCGGCCAGAAGCGCTCAAAGGTCAAGGTCATCATCGACCAGTGGAACTTCGTCGAGTCCAAGGGCGGGGGCGGCGGCGGAGGGGGCTACGACGGCGGCTCGTCGTCCGGGTCCGGGGGCGGCGGGCGATCCAACGACTACGGCAACCGCTCGGGCGGGGGTTCCGGGGGGGGCGGTAATCCCGGGGGCGGGGGCGGGGGCGGGGGCGGGCGATCCAACAGCTACGATCCGGGCGGCGACTCCGGCGGCGGGGGCGGCCCGCAGTACGACGACGGGCCGAGCCACCAGTCCATCGATGAGGACGACATCCCGTTTTGAAGTTCGCAGTGCGGAGGGAACAGTGCGCTCGCGCCGATGTAACTCCGCCACGCACTGTTCCCCGTTCCCTCAGCACTCCCTCCCCCCGTTGGTAATCGGCCGCTCCCGCAGGGATGCCGACGCCTAACTTTCCACCCCCGAAAGGACAGCCCTCATGAAGACCATCGAACTCCTGCTGCTCGACAACGTTGACAACCTCGGCATCGTCGGCGATGTCGTCAAGGTCAAGCCCGGCTTCGCCCGCAACTACCTCGTGCCCCACGAGCTCGCGGTCACCCCGACGCCCGAGAAGGTGGAGGAACTCGCCGCCCGCCGCGCCGAGGTCCAGGCCGAGCTGGACAAGCTCGCCGCCGAGCAGCGGGCGATGATCGAGCGGCTGGAAGGTTACGATCTGACGATCGAGCGGTCGGCGAACGACAGCGGGATCCTGTTCGGCGGGGTGTCGCAGCACGACATCGCCGAGGCGCTGCAGGAAGAGGGCTTCGCGGTGGAGGACCGTTACGTGCGGGTGGGCGAGCAGATCAAGCGGCTCGACTCGTACGAGGTGCCCATCGTGATTAACCGGGACCTGAAGACGGAGATCAAGCTGTGGGTGGTGAGCGACACGCCGCTGGAGGGCGAGCCGCAGGAGGACGCCGAGGCGGTGGCGGAGATGGAGGTCGTGCCGACGACGACGTCGCCGGCGGTGGAGGCGTCGGCGCAGCGGTGAGGGGGGTGAGGGGGGTGGAGGGGGGTGGAGGGAGCGCGGCGGAGCCGCGTCGCTTCCTGGGATTTCTGATCCCCGGACCCCGGTCCCTGGTCTTTTACGAAAGGCACCCCGGGGCGGTGGGCCCCGGGGCGCGGTGGTGTCAAGCGGTGTGGCCGGGTAAGCCGAGTTCTGTTCCACGCCTTTACGAGCGCGTGGGGCGGCCATTTCTCTAGGCCGGGCGTTGCCGCCGGGCTCGAGCGACCTACCCGCCCCGCGGACCACGGACCGTGGTTGTCGGCCGGTCCCATCCCGCTGAAGCGGGATGGCCGGGGCCGACGGGGGCTGCTTGGTCTTGCACGCGGCGGGGCTTGCCTTGCCACGGACGTCGCCGCCCGTGCGGTGCGCTCTTACCGCACCATTTCACCCTTACCGGAACAAAGGAACAGGGAACAGGGAACAGTGCGCTACGACCGGCATTCCCCGCACTGTTCCCTGTTCCCTGTTCCCTATCCCGGCGGTATCTTTTCTGTGGCGCTGTCCCTGAACGGGCCGTCGCCGGCCCGCCCGGTGGGCGTTACCCACCGCCGTGTCCTGCCGTGCTCGGACTTTCCTCGTGCCGGTCGAGCCGACACGCGGCCGCCACGGCCACACCGCCCCGCAGTGTAGCACATTAGATCGATGCATCGGGTCTTTCAGAGCCGCGAGCGTCAGCGACCGACCTTTACCATCTGCCCCGCTTCCGGTCGCTGACGCTCCCGGCTCCGACTGCTTCCGCTTGGGTACAGCCCGACGTGCCTCCCCGCCGCATTGCGTGGATCGTGGCCGTGGCGGATGATGCCGCCATCGCCGCCGCCGCCCCCACCCCCGATGCCGCGGCGGCCGCCGCGGCGGTCGCCGCCGACGTGCCGGGGGTGGTCGTGTTCGCCGACGAGTTGCGGGCGGCGGTAATCGGGGCCGTGCTGGACCTGATGGGTGCGGCGGTGAGACCCGTCGCCCTGGTCGGCCCACGCGGCGCGGGGCTGGACCGGCTGGGCAAGGCCCTGGGCCTGCCGCCCCGCGACGACCTCCGCCGCGCGCTGATCGAGCACCCCGGCGCGACCCTCTTCGCCGCGTCGCTGGCCGACCTCGCCCCGGCCGAGCTCGACCCCGCCTTGCGCAAAGGCGGCCGTGTCCTTACCCTCGGGCCGGTGTCGACCACCTTCGAAGAGCTTGCCGCGTGGAACGACTCACCCCGTCGCGGTCCAGGCGAGATCGTTTCCGTGCCCGCCTTCCTCGACGGGCCCGGCATGGCCGCCGCCGCCGAGCCCCGGGCCCACCTCGGCACGCCCCGGCTCGTCGCCGTGTCCTCCCTCGGCCGGCCGGAGCACGGCCCGCTGCTGGGCCGACTCCTCGACGCCTGGCACACCGCCCTCGCCTTCACCGACCTGCCCGAAGCCGTCGACGCCGCCCTCTTCCCCGCCGCGCCCACCCTCGGGGCTGAGGCGCCGCCAAGGCGCATCGCCGGCCACCTCGCGGCCCACGCCCGCCTCCCCGCCGGCGGGTCCGTCACCCTCGCTGTCTCCGACCGCGCCGCCGCCACCACCCGGCACCTCGACCTCCTCGGCGATGCCGCCCACCTCCGCGTCACCGACGCCACGTTCACCCTCCTCCACCCCGACGGCAGCCCCGTCGACCAGGGCCCGACCCCCGCTAGGCCCGTCCCGTCGCCGCCGGCCACCTACCCCGACCTCGTCGCCCACCGCTGGCGCAGCCTGCTGCACCGCCCCGCCGCCGCCGTCCCGCTTGACCGGCAACGCGACGCCCTCGCCTGCGCCCACGCTTGCCTCCTCAGCGCCCGCACCCGTCAACCCGAACGCCCCGCCACCCTGCTCACGCTCAACCGCTGACACCTTCCGCCTCCCCCCTTGCCCCGCGCATAGCCTGTTTCACCGCCCGATCCGCGGGGTGCCACACTGCATCCCGCCGCTCGGGGCGGGTGCGGTTCGCGGGTTTGACCACAGCTTGACGTCACCAGTCGCCGGCACACCGCAGCCTCCGCAAAGCCTCCGGGATGCGGTGTGGCACCCCGTAGCCGTGGTGAAACAACCTCGTCGCCCGGCCGCTTGCAGCCGCACGGTTTCTCGGCAATCAAACCCTGCTGCCGCGAGCGGCCGGGCTAAGACTGCGATTGTTTCGATTGATCCCCTACATGCACCCGTGACCCGCCACGTAGTGACGAACCGCCCTACTGCGGCTGCGTCGCCGCCGGGTCGGGATCGTCGGGTGCCGTATCGAGCAGCGCCGGCAGCGGCGTCGCCGGCAAGCTCATCAGGTCCCGCGCCACCTGCACGTCGCCGTCCCGCCCGCGGTCCCGTCGCGCCTCGCGGACTTGCTCCACGAAGTCGCCCGGCGACACGCCCCGCTGGGCGAGCAGGTCGATGAACTGCCGCTCGTCGAGCCCGAAGCGGAACGACGCGGCCGGGGCCAGCACCCGCCGCGGCGTCTCCCCCGCCGCGTCATCCGCCGGCTCGACCCCGATCACCGCCACGTTCAGGGCCCCGTCGGCCGGACCCGACCACGCCTCGTTTACCCGCACCCGCTCGGTCTCGTACCCCACCAGCCGGAAACGGTCACGGTACGCCGCGTCGTTCTGCCGCTCGACCGCCGCCTTCCGCAGGGCGAACATCCGGTCCACCGCCTCGCGGAGGGCCGGGCCCGCCCGCCGCTGGGTCTCGCGGTACGCCTCGTCCACCGCCCGGCGGTCCACCACTTCCAGGTTGGACCCGACCATCACCCGCGGCCCGAGCACCTCCCGCACCGTCACGTGTTCGACCTTCCCGTAGCTGCCGATGTCGAGGCTCGGCAGCAGCTGGCAGGCCGCGTCGACCTCGCCCGACGGGGGCCGGACCTCGTGCGTCGCCAGGCCGCTTTGCACCTTCCAGGTCAGGTCGCTGGTGACCTGGGCCGGGGCGAGGTGAGCGCTCGAGTCGTAGCGCCGGTCGTAGTCGTAGAGGATGTAGTACACCCCGCCGAACGCCGCCCCGTGCCCGGAGAAGCGGGTGGAGAAGCTGCGCCACGCCGCCTGCGTATCGCGGTCCAGCACGGCCACCTCGGGCGGGATGCGCGGGTCGGGCTCGGCTTGGGCGCGGGCCTGAGCCGTGAACTGGCATAGACCACAGAGGAGAAGAAGCCGCAGATGAAAGCGGAGGGACGCGGATTCGATGAGCAAACGCAGAGGCGGGTAAGCGGTTGAGTCGTACACGGAAGGCTCCCGATTCTCCCCCCAATATCCGATTCGCGTCCATCTGCGGCTTCCACCGGATCGGCCGACACGGTGAATCATCATGAACCGCGGGCACCGCCGACGGTGAGCATCACGTTGCCGCTGCCGCTGCGGAAGCCCTCGAGGTCGAGCGCGACGAACTGGTACCCGGCACGTTTGAGCGCCTCAATCACGCGGGACCGCATCGCGTCGTGGGTGAGGCGGGGGACCTGGTCCCAGGGGATTTCCAGCCGCGCGACCGCTTCGTGGTGGCGGACCCGGAAGCCGGTGAAGCCGAGTTCGTGCAGGGCGTCCTCGGCCGCCTCGACCTGCGCGAGGCGCTCGGGGGTGACCGGCGTGCCGTAGGGCAGCCGGCTGGCGAGGCACGCCGCCGCGGGCTTGTCGGCGTTGGGCAGCGCCAGCAGCGCCGCGAGCTCCCGCACGTCCCGCTTGTCCAGCCCGGCCTCGACCAGCGGGCTGATCACCTCCGCCTCCGCGGCCGCCCGCAGCCCCGGGCGGTGATCCCCCAGGTCGTCGACGTTGGTCCCGTTGGCGATGTAGCGAACGCCCAAATCGGCCGCGGCGGACTGCAGAGTTTCGTACAGGTGGCTCTTGCAAAAAAAGCAGCGGTCCCCGGCGTTGCGTCGATAGTTCGCGTCCGCCTGTTCTTTGGGTTTTACGACGAGCAGATTGAGGCCCAACTGCTCGGCGGTGTCCCGGGCCAGGCGGAGCTCACGCCGCGGCAGCGACGGCGAATCGCCTAGTACCGCCGGGGCGCGGTCGGCCCCGAGGGCGAGCCGCGCCGCGGCCGCGACGAGCGTCGAGTCGATCCCGCCGCTGTAGGCCGTCATGACCGACCCGCGCGGGCGCAGCACGCTGAGCAGGCGGTCAAGGCGCGGATCGGGGGGATGGGGGGACATCGGGTTATTGTAAGCGGCCGGAACGAAGGGGAGGAATGACGAAATACGAATGAAGAATGACGAAACATTAGAGTCCTTCTCCATTCATCATTCTTCATTCGGATTTCGTCATTCCTGATACAGCCCGTGTTCGTCGATGTACCGCTCCACGTCCGGGTGCACCATCCCCGTGATCGACTCCCCCGCGGCGACGCGGCGGCGGACCTCGGTGGAACTCATGTCCATCGCGTCGACCTGCACGACCCGGGAACGCCAGGGCTCGGCGTCCGGCAACGCTTCGCCCGGGCGGAGCATCACCGCGGGCTCGGCGAGCTCGACGATGCGGTCGGGGCGGTGCCAGGTATGGAAGATAGCGACCTGGTCCGCGCCGATGAGTAGCCGCATCTTTGCGTTTGGACCCTGATCGGTGCGCAGGCGTTGGAGGGTGTCGACGGTGTAGCTGGGTCGGCCGTCGGCGGCGCGGTCGGCCTCGCCGGTCCAGATCGTCGTGCGGGGTTCGTCGGCCAGCGCGAGGCGGAGCATGGCGACGCGATGGGCGGGGTCGGTCTGTTGCAGGTGCAGCTTGTGGGGGGCCCGACCGGCGGGGACGTAGAGCGTCGCGTCCGCGCCGAGGGCTTGCGCCGCCTGCCGCGGCAGGGCGACGTGGGCCCGGTGCGGTGGGTCGAAGCTGCCGCCGAAGACGAGCAGGGTCCCGGGGTCGCGTGGCGACCCGGCTGTTAAGTTTGGGAGTGGTTTGTCTATGGAGTCACGACGTTTTGCGGGTTGCCGTTTAAGAACGCTTCGATGTTATCGGTAGCGGTCTGCATCATGCGGCGGCGGGCCGCGCGGGTGGCCCAGGCGATATGGGGGGTGATGATGCAGCGGGGCGCGCCGATGAGGGGGTTGTCGTCGGTGGGCGGCTCGGTGGAGAGCACGTCGAGGCCGGCCCCGGCGAGCGCGTCGTCGTGGAGGGCGGCGGCGAGGGCGGGCTCGTCGATCAGCGGGCCCCGCCCGGTGTTGATGAGGATGGCGGACGGCTTCATCATCGCGAGACGGTCGGCGTTGATGAAGTCCCTGGTGTCCTCCGTGAGCGGGCAGTGGAGGCTGACCACGTCGCAGGCGGCGAGGAGGCCGTCGAGGTCCATCCACCGGACCGGTAGGCCGAGGTCCTTGCGGGTGCGGCTGTGGGCGGCGAGGTCCATGCCGAGGGCGTGAGCGATACGGAGGACGCGGGTGCCGATGTCGCCGGTGCCGACGACGCCGAGGGTGAGCCCGGCGAGTTCGGTGAGGGGGCGGAGGGTGAAGCTGAAGTCGTCGCTGGCGGCCCAGTCGCCGCGTTGCACGGCGGCGTCGTGCTCGCCCACGGCGTTGACGAGTTCGAGCAGGAGGGCGAAGACGTGCTGGGCGACGGAGGCGGAGGAGTAGGCGGGCACGTTCGTGACGGTGACGCCGCGGGCCGCGGCGGCGTCGAGGTCGACGGCGTTGGTCCCGGTAGCGAGGATGCCGACGTACTTCAGGTCGGGCAGCGCGGCGAAGGCGTCGGCGTTGAGGATGACCTTGTTGGTAAGCGCAATCGCGGCACCCTGCAGCCGGTTGACGGTCTCGGCGGCGGGGGTGCGGGGGTGGACGGTCAGGTCGGCGAGGGTGGCGAGGCGGTCCCAGGAGGGCTCGCCGGGCGGGGCGTCGCGGCCGGGATGATGGGCGGTGAGGGTGTGGGCGTCAAGAACGACGGCGGCGGGTGGCATGGTGGACGGGGGTTGGCGGTGAGGCGCTGATGGCTGGTCGGGCACGGGCCGGCCGTCAGCTTAGAGCTTGTTTCACATCCCGGATCGGAGATATCCGGTGGGGCAGGCATCCAGCCTGCCGTTTACCCGAAGGGCCAAGTTCGCGGTCACGACCTTCGGGCTACGCTCGAAAGCAGGCTGGAAGCCTGCTCCACCAGACGCCCGAGAGCAGGCTGGAAGCCTGCTCCACCAAACGCCTTGTTCGGCTGTGACACATGCTCTTCACGGCAGCGTCCGGTCGCCGACGCTCCCGGCTCGGACGGAGCAGCATATCATCTAAGGATGAAGCTCCGGCGAACCCTGATGGTGTTGGCGATGGGGATGTCGCTGCTCGGCTTCACGGCGCGGGTCGGCGGTCAGGCCACGCCCGGGCCCGCCCCCGGACCCGCCCCCGCGGCCGGGGTCACCACCGACACCTTCCCGGCCCCCGCGGCCCGCGGCGGCCCGGGCGGCAGCCGGCTCGCCCTCCCCGCCGGGGCGTCGGTCGCCATCATCCCCGTCGAGGGCATGATCTACGACTTCGTGCTTGACAGCCTCGAACGCCGCGTCGAGCGAGCCATCGACGACGGGGCCACCGTCATCGTGATCGAGCTGGACACCTACGGCGGCGTGGTCACCTCCGCCCTGGAGATCAGCAAGTTCCTCAAGGACCGCACCCGCGTGCCCGTGCCCACCGTCGCCTGGGTCAACAACAAGGCCTACTCCGCGGGCATCCTCATCGGCGCGGCCTGCGACGAGCTCATCATGGCCAACAGCTCGGCCACGGGCGACTGCGCCCCGATCGTCCCCGGCCAGGAGCTTGCCCCCACCGAGCGGGCCAAGGCCTTCAGCCCCATCGCCACCGAGTTCCGCTCCTCCGCCGCCCAGAACGGCTACACCTACGCCACCTTCCACGCCATGTGCGTCCTGGGCGTGGAGCTCTACCTCATCGAGCACCCCGACACCGGCGAGCGCCGCCTCGTCAACCAGGCCCACTACCGCATCATGGTCGACGGCGACCGCGACCTCGCCAACCGCCCCGTCGCCACCCCCGGAAGCACCCCCGACCCCGGAAGCACCCCCGCCCCGGGAAGCGATCCCGCAACCCCGTCACCCGGGCCCGACGGTGCCGACCCCGCCTCCCCTTCCAACCCCCCCGCCGCCCCGCCCTCGACCCCGCAATCGCCGTCGCCCCCCCTCTCCCCGCCGTCGACCCCGACGATCCCCGGTTTGCCGTCGTCCCCGCCCGCGTCCGGCACCGTCAGCCCCGCCACCGCCACGCTCAACGAACTGCTTTTTCCTGCCGACTACACCGACGCCGACATCGGCCGGTGGGTCCCCGTCACCACCCTGCCCAGCGGGCGGTCGGCCCCGAGCGGCCGCATCCACGACGGCGGCGGCCTGTTCACCCCCGACGAAACCCTCGCGGCCGACATCGGCCTGTCCAAGGCTACCGTCTCCACCGACGCGGAGCTGATGCGCTACCTCAAGGCCGCGTCGGTCAAGCGGGTCAGCCAGACCTGGTCCGAGCGCCTCGCCGGCTTCCTCACCCTGCCCACCGTCCGCGGCGTGCTCGTCCTGGCCCTGCTGCTCGGGGCGTACATGGAGTTTCAGTCGCCCGGGCTCGGCTTCCCCGGGGCGGTCGCGGCCGTCGCCCTCGCCTGCCTCCTCGGGGCGCCGTTCGTCGTCGGGCTCGCGGAGATCTGGCACATCATCATGTTCCTGATCGGGTTCGGGCTGCTGATTATCGAGTTGGCGTTCACGCCGACGTTCGGGCTGCTGGGCATCGTCGGGCTGGTCATGATGCTCGCGGGGCTGGTCCTGGCCGTCGTGCCGTCGGGCGGCGGCGGCTGGCCCACCCCCCCGCCGGGGGTGTACGACCGGCTGCTCGCGTCGATGGTCTCGACCCTGCTCGGGCTGACGCTCAGCCTCGTCGGGCTCGTCGTGCTCACCCGCTACTACGGCTCGATCCCGGGGCTCAGCCGCCTCGTCCTCGCCGACGCCGACGCGCCGGTTTCCGCCACGCAAAGGCGCTCCGGCAGCCTTGCGCCCATCAGCGGCGACCAGTCCGTCGGGGCCGGCACCATCGCCGTGGGCGACACCGGCCGCGTCACCTCCACCGGCCTCCGCCCCACCGGCCGCGCCACCCTCCACGGCCGCGAGGTCGACGTGGTCAGCCCCGGCTCCTTCATCGACCCCGGCACCCCCGTCCGCGTCGTCGACGTCCGCGGCAACACCATCACCGTCGACGCCGTGTAGGGGCTGGGGTTCGGGGGCTGGGGTTTGGGGTTTGGGGTCCGAGTTGGAGAGGGGTCGTTCTGCGGACACCGGTCTAGGGTCAGCCACAACGTTGTCGCTCGCTGCAACGCGCAATTTGCTGCGCCCGGACACCACAGCGTTATGCTCCATGCGCTCAACATGCGGCAACAACAAGATCAACTCCGACCCCAAAACCCGAGCCCCCAGACCCCAGACCCCAAACCCCAGACCCCAAACCCCAGACCCCAGACCCCAGACCCCAGACCCCAGACCCATGCAGATCCTCATCACCGGCGCCGCCGGGCACGTCGGCCGCGCCACCGTGCACGCCGCCCACGACGCGGGGCACACGGTCGTCGCCACCGATGCGGTCTTCCACCCCGGCCTGCCGGTCCGGCTCCACCTCGCCGACCTGTGCGATTACCGCCCGGTCTACCCCCTGCTGGAGCGGTGCGACGCGGTGATCCACGTCGCTAACCACCCCCGCCACGGGGCCGTGCGGCCCGACCAGCGGCTGCTGGCCGAGAACCTGACGATGTCGGCGAACGTCTTCACCGCCGCGGTCGAAATGGGCTTAACCCGTATCTGCTTCGCCAGTTCCATCCAGGCCGCGGCGTCCAACCCCGTGGTCATCCCCGCCCAGGGCGACGGCACCGGCGACGACGGGGTAAGCGGCGGGCGACCGGAGGTGAAGCTGCCGCCGTACCTCCCGCTCGACGGGGCGATGCCCCGCGACCCCGGCACGAACCCCTACGCCCAGAGCAAGGCCTTCGCCGAGGAGGTGCTCGAGCGGTTCGCCGCCGCCGACGCGGAGCTCCGAGCGGTGGTGATGCGGCTGCCCGGGGTGATGAAGCCCGAGCACGCCGAGCACTTTAGCCGGCGCGGCCGACGCCACGGCAGCCCTCTACGCTGGGCGCTGGGCCACCTGCACGAGGGGTGGGCGTATCTGCACCAACCCGACGCGGCGGCCGTCCTCCTCGCCGGCGTCACCGAGAGCCACCCCGGCTTCCGCACCTACTACCCCGCCCGCTCATACCGCTCCGCCGACCTCGACCTCGAGGCGGTGCTCGCCGACTATGCCCCCGACCTGCCCCGGCACGGCCCCCTCACCGGGGAGGGGCTCGTCGACCTCGGCCCCCTCACCCGCGACCTCGGCTGGACCCCGCGGCAGCCGCCGGTGGTCCTGCCCCCGGCCATGCAGCCCGCGTCGAGAACTGCGTGAACCCGTCCCGCTCCTACGACGTCATGGCGGCCTATCATCAGTCTAAAGTGTTAGGATCAAACGTCTTACGAACATGCGGCTTCTGGCTCCTCGTCCTCCTGCCCCTGTTCTACAGCCTCGGCAACCATCCGGTCTATAACAGCTCCGAGGCCCGCTACGCCACCATCGCCCGGGCCATGGCGACCGGGGACAGCCCCCTGCTTATCCCTCACTGGGATGGGCAACCCCACCTCACCAAGCCGCCGGGCTTCTACTGGCTCGTCGCCGGGTCGATCCGCCTCTTCGGCGACAATCCCCTGGCGATCCGCCTGCCGGGCGCCCTCTCGGGCGTCGGCCTGCTCCTCATCATCTACGCCTTGAC
This sequence comes from Phycisphaeraceae bacterium, assembly GCA_965214155.1. Classification (GTDB taxonomy): domain Bacteria; phylum Planctomycetota; class Phycisphaerae; order Phycisphaerales; family Phycisphaeraceae; genus Algisphaera. The sequence continues at coordinate 323,774 of CBDCBB010000004.1, read as the reverse complement.
CCGCCGCCTCCACGGCCGCGGCCGCGCCCGCTGTGCCGTCCTCTTCGCCTCGGTCTGCCCCCTGTTCCTCGGCGTGAGCCGTGCCGGCCTCACCGACGGCCCGCTCGGTCTCTGCATGTTCGCCTCGCTTGCCGCAGGCATCATCGCCGTCGATGAACGGCATTCAGCCCGATGGTGGCTTATTGCGGCCAGCGGCGCGGGCCTAGCGGGGCTGATCAAGGGACCTATCGGGTGGCTGCCGCTCACGCTGTGGATAGTCTACGCCGGTTGGTTCGGCTCAGGCAGAACGCCCCGGTTGCGAACCGTCCTCCCGGCCGTCCTCCCGGTCATGGTGCTGCCGCTGGTGGCGTGGACGTTGTACGTCTTGAATGACGTTCAGGGAGCCGGGCGAACCTGGTGGGCGGAATTGGTGGGGCGGGCCGGCGAGGCGGCTGATCACCCGGGCCCCTGGTGGTATTACCTGCCGGTCGTCGTGCTCGGGCTTTTCCCCGCCACCACTTGGTTGACCTCCCCGCCGCGGTCAAGGCGGCAGTTCGACGCAACCCGGCCGACGCCCGTGGCAGCCAAATTCGGTAAGGTCACCGGCGTTGAGGGCTTGGTCGAACGGTTCTGGTGGGTGTACGGCCTTGTGCTGGTGCTCGGTTTCTCGCTGATGCGGGGGAAATTGCCGACCTACATGATGCCGCTGGTGCCCCCGGCCGCGATGCTTGCGGCGGCGGGGGTGGACCGGTGGCTGAGCGTTCCGATAGGCTCGACACCACGGGAGGGGGGCCTGTTGGCCCGCCCCGAGCCGGCGTGGGCGACCCTTGCCGCCGCGGCCGGGTTCGGCCTGGGGGTGTTCCTGATCGTCACCCGCGGCTGGCCGGTGCCCCTCTTCTGGCTTTGGCCGGTCCCGCTCCTGGTGCTCGCGGGGGCCGTTCTGACGATGCTGCCCCTCCACCGGCGGGGGGCGCGGCGGCGTGCACTGGCCGCCGGCTACGGGGCCATGCTGATCCTCACCCTCTGGCTCTGTCATGTCGAAGACGTCGCGATGGGGAGCCACCCTGCGCGGCGGTTGGTGGACGTGGCGAGGCAGGCCATCGGAGTCGATGCTGTAGACCTCCGCACGGTAGGTTGGCTGGACGAGAGCCTCACCTACTACACCGGGTCTCGGCCCCGGCAGGCCGACCCCCGCTTCACGGCTACAGAATGGCGCACCGTCGACCGCTCACGCCTGGTGCTGGCCGCGACGCCCGGCGCGTGGCAGGACTTTGCCGCGTCGCGGCCGGGGCTGCTCGAACTGCGGTACGAGCGGTTCGCGACGGTCTTGGTGGGATACCCGCCGCGCCGCGTCGACCTCTACCGGGTGCGGGCGGTGTTCCACGTGGAACACGTGACACCTTGGCCTCAACCGGTCGTGCAGCCCAGCATCTCGATCAACGCGTCGAAGTGTTCGAGGCTGTGGAAGTCGATCGACAGGCAGCCCGTCCCCTTCTTGCGGTACGGGCGGATGACGACCTTGGTCCCGAGTTGATCGCGGATCTGCCGTTCCACGTCGTCCAGGTAAGCGGATCGGGCGGCGGGCGGGGCGGCCGTGGCCGACGGGGCGGGGCCGGTGAGGGCGCGGACGGCCGCCTCCACCTTGCGGACAGTCATCTCTTCCTTGACCACCCGCTTGGCCAGGTCCCGCTGTGCCGCGGCGTCCTCCACCCCCGCCAGCGCACGGGCCTTACCCATCGACAGCACCCCCCGGGCCACCAGCGACCCAACCTCCGGGTCCAGCCGCAGCAGGCGCAGGTGGTTCGTCACCGTGGAGCGGTCGAGCCCGACCCGCTGGGCGACCTCGTCGTGGCTCAGCCCGAAACCGTCCGCCAGCCGGTGGAACGCCTCGGCCCGCTCGATCGGGTTGAGGTCCTCCCGCTGCAGGTTCTCCACCAGCGCCCACTCGGCGAGCTGGCGGTCGTCCAACTCACGGACGATTGCCGGGATACGGTCGAGCTCCGCCAGCCGGGCCGCCCGCCACCGCCGCTCCCCCGCCACCAACTCGTACGCCGTGACCCCGCGCCCCGCCCCCGCATGCGGAGCGGCGCCCGGCCGGGGCCGCACCACGATCGGCTGCATCAACCCCTCGGACGCGATGGACTCCGCCAGCCGGGACAACGCCGTCGCATCAAACTGCTGCCGCGGCTGGTGCGGGTTCGGCGTAATCGCATCCAGGCCCAGCCACACCACCTGCCCCTCCGCCGCCACGGTAGGTTCGGTGTCACCCGCGACAGCACCGGGTTCCGGCCCCGGCCGTGGCACCCGCCCGCCGCCCGCGCGGTCGCCGACCCCGGTGGGTTGCACCGCCACAGGCGTGGCCATCAGGCTACTCAGCCCCCGTCCCAGGCGGCTGGGCTTCGCCTTTGCTTTCCAATCGTTCGCGGCTTGATCGGGCATGGCTCATCCGGGTCTGGTCTGGTATTTCCCGCACAGCTTACCGTGGTGGCCCGTCTACACAACTGTTCCACGTGGAACGTTATCCAACCCCGGAGGTGCCCCGATCACGATCGACGGAATCCAGATATCGGACGCTTCTGATCATCCTCCGATAGGACCGATAGGGGGGTGTGGATACTCGACCCGAAACTCCGCCTGCCGTACCGGCGGGGGGGTCGGCGACGGGCTGCCGGCCCGCGTCGGACCCCTCAGCAGCGGGTGGCCCCCTCGCCGCGGCGGCACTCGCCCATGACATCAATAACCTATTGAGCTCGATTAAAACGCCGGCCCAGCTCGCCCTCCGACCGGGGCAGCCCCCGCAGCACGTCCAACAGCAGCTTGGCCGCATCCTCCACGGCGTTCAGCGGCTCGAGAAGCTTGTAGCAGACGCACTCGCACCGCCCCCGGATGTGCCACGACCTCAATCCGGTCCCGCGGCTCACAGAACGCTCAGCACGATCATCGACGAGGTGCTCGATCCGCTCCGGGAAACGCTATCTAAGGCCCACGTGGAGGTGCAAGTCTCGGTTCAACCGGTACGGCTGGCGGTGCCTCAGGGTCAAGCCGAGCGGATCATGGTGAACCTCGTTTTGAACGCGGTTCGTGCAATGTCGAGCGGGCGTCCTTGGCGAGCGGGGGCAGGGAAGAGACGGGGCGGCAAGCATGAACTGCACATTCTAAGCCTTTCGGGGTGGGCAGAGGGCTCGGTGGCTGTGGTGCGGGTGAGGGACACGGGCCCGGGCGTTTCGGACGCGGCACTGCAACGGTTATTCGATCCCTGGGCGACGTTCCGGCCGGGCCCCACCCCCGGGACCGACCCCGGAACTGCCTCCGACTCCGCCCCCGAAGCCGACCCGGTATCCGTGACGGGATACGCTCCTACCCCCGGACATGGGCTGGGCCTGTGGATCAGCCGCGACCTGGCGGAGCGATCAGGGGGCAGCCTCCGCCTGGTGGACAACGCCGGGGGCGCAACCTTTGAGTTGCGCCTCCCCTTGGCCGGTGCGGCGTCTGGTGAGGATGTGCAGAAACGATCGGCGTAAAGAGGTTCGGTGTATGTTAGTTGCACGACAGGGTTTGTGTCGTCGGCGGTGGCGGCAAGAGGCGGGCAAAATTTTGTAGTGAAAAATCTGATCTGCGGGTGAACCGTTGCGGCTAGCAGCACGTAACAATGTCATCGCAGGCCGACGCGGTGCGACACCGACCGAGACTGCTTGACCTGTTTCTCCTCCGCCGTGCCCCGCGAGCTCTTCGCCGGGCACGGTTTTTTTTCGCTCTACCGGCGGGGCCGCGGCGAGCCGCTTGGTCGCGGCGGGGCGGTGGTGGGGCCAGCGTGCAGGGAGGAGGGGAGGGGGGTTGAACGGCATCGGGGCCGACGGCGGCGTGACCCGGTACCATGCCCCGCGTGCAATTTCGGCGATGCCTGCCCCTGACGATGGTGCTCGTGCTGGGGGCGTGTGCCGCGAACCGCACCCCGCCCGCCGACCCGGCGCCCGCCCCCCCCGCCGCCCGCCCCACGTTCGCCCCGCCGGCTTCAGACGCCCCGCCCGCCGCGCCCGCCGCGCCCGCACCGCCGGCCCCCGCCGAGGCACCCCCCGGCCCCCCCGGTCCCCCCGTGCCCATGCCCTCCGCCGGCCCCGTCGCCCCCGACGCCATGCTCGTCGCCGGCCGGCCCGTGCCCACCGGCACCCGCGTCGTCAAGTTCAACGAGCCCCGCGGCTACAACGCCTACACCGGCCCCGCGTTCTTTGGCCCCCGCGTCGACCGGTTCAACAACGGCCGGCCCGACCTCCCGCCCGCCGACGCCCTCCACCTCGCCCGGTACGGCTACACCTTCGCCGAGCTCGCCCCCCTCATCGACCAGTTTGTCATCCACTACGACGCCACCGGGCTCGCCTCCCGCACCTTCGACGTCCTCCAGCACGACCGCGGCCTGTCGTGCCATTTCCTCCTCGACCTCGACGGGACCGTCTACCAGACCCTCGACCTTCAGGAACGCGCCTGGCACGCCCGCGAGTCTAACTCCCGGTCGGTCGGCATCGAGATCGCCAACATCGGGGCCTACGCCGCGGGGGCCCCCAACGGCTTTGCCCGCTGGTACCGCACCGCCCCCGGGGGCCGCACCACGCTGATCCTCCCGGAAGCATCCGGCGTCCTACACGCGGATCGGCCGCTCGGCCCGGCCCGCGGCGAGCCGGTGCTCGGCCGCGTCCACGGCCTCCTGCTCGTGCAGTACGACCTGACCGGCCCGCAGTACGACGCGCTGATCAAGCTCACCGCCGCCCTCTGCCGCACGTTCCCGAACCTCGAACCCCGCTACCCCACCGACGCCCGCGGCCGGCCCCGCACCGACCTGCTCCTTCCCGCCGAGCGGTCCGCCTTCCGCGGCATCCTCGGCCACTACCACCTCACCGCCGACAAAATCGACCCGGGCCCCGCCTTCGATTGGGTCCGGCTCCTCGCCGGGGTCAGAGCCGAACTGTCGGGCCCGGCACCGTGAACCGGGCTGGGTTACGCGGCCGGCCCCGGGCGCTGCGGACGCCGGCCGCGGCGGCGGGTCGGCACCGTGGCCAGCACCGCGAGCACGGCCGCGAGCGTCGTCGGCTCGGGGATCGTCAGGGCCGCCAGCCCCGAAACGCTGGGGAACCCGCTGCTGCCGATCAGCGTCGCGGCGCCCGTCGCGGGGTCGAGGGTGTAGAGGGCGGAAGTGGTGACCGGCGTCGCGCCGGCGGCGGCGTAGAGCACCCCGTTGCCGCCGAAGGTCAGCCCCGCCACCGCGTCGCGCCCGATGCCCGAGGCGGCGATCAGGTCGGCCGCCCCGGTGGTCGGGTTGATGCGGTAGAGGTCGTTGGAATTGTTCGCGCTCGACTGCCGCAGGCCGAACAGCCGGCCCTTGTCGTCCAGGGCCAGGCCGTCGAACGGGAGGGGCAGGTCGACGGCCGCTCCGGGCGTCAGCGTGATCCCGTCAAAGGCGAAACGCTGGAGTTCAATCGGTTGCCCGAGGACCGGGCGGTGGGCCATGAACAGCGTGCCGTCGGCGGCGAAGGTGATCCCCCCCTCGCCCGAGGCGTCGAGGCCCAGGGCGAAGCTGGCGAGGGTCCGTCCCGTCGCGGGGTCCAGCCGCCGCAGGAAGTCCTGCCGCTGGTCCAGGGCGTAGAGCCCGCCGTCGAACGACGCCAGCCCGAGTGCCGACATCGGGTTGTCCAACGGCCCGACCAGCGTGCCCGCGCCGCTCCCGGGATCAATCCGCACCAGTTGGTGGCTGTCCAGCGTCACGCCGAACAACGCCTCCTGCGCCGCCGCCGCGTGCGACACCAGCAGTAGACCCCACATAAAGATGAAGGTGGGGGTCCGAGAGAGGGCATGACGCATCGCAAGCTCCTGATCGTGAAGAGGCTGCCGCAACACCCGACGCGAGCGCAGTGTACCGCATCCACGCGCGACCCCGCTAGCAAGTTGTTTTCAAAGCCCGATGGGCAGGGTGCCACACTGCATCCCGCCGCTCGGGGCGGGTGCGGTGTGCGGGTGTGGCCACGGCTCGACGTTACTCGTAGCCGGCACACCGCACCCTCCGCAAAGCCTCCGGGATGCAGTGTGGCACCCCGGACCGGTGGTGAAACAGCTTCTTAGCGCGTGACCCCGTGATCGCTCGTGATTCGCCGAAGTCAGACCGCCGCGGCGTCCTCGCCCGCCTGACGCTCCGTGGGTCGCCAGTTCGGGTTGACCTTCGGGATCAACGCTTCGACCTCGCCCCGCCACGCGACCAGTTTCGCATGTAAATCACGGCACTTCTCGGGTTGATCTTTCGATACATCCCGCGACTCCGAAGTATCGTTTTCCAGATCGTACAGTTCCAGTCGGCCGTCTTCGAAGTATTCAATCAACTTGTAACCGCCGCTGACCATGGTGCAGCCCGGCGTGCCGCCCTGGTTCGAGTAGTGGGGGTAGTGCCAGTAGATCGCGTCGCGGTCGCCCGGCCCCCGGAAGCCCCCGGATACCCCGGAGCCCCCGGAGCCGCGGGTGTCGATCCGTCGGCTGCCCGCGGCATCCCCGTCGCCCTCCTCGAGCAGCGGCAGCATCGACACGCCATCCACATGTTGCTGCGGGTCCGGGTCCAGCCCCGCCGCGTCCAGGAACGTGGGGTACACGTCCGTGCTCACCACCGGCACGTCACACGTCCGCCCCGCTTCGGCGCGGCCCGGCCAGCGGGCGATCTGGCACACCCGGTGGCCCCCCTCGTTCAGCCACCCCTTGCCCTCCGCCAGCGGCGCGTTGCACGTGGGCGAGCCCTCCGCCGTCGCCAGGCCCCCGTTGTCCGAGGTGAACAGCACCAGCGTGTCGTCGGCGATCCCCTCCTCGGCGAGCGCATCGAGCACCCGGCCGAGGTTCGTGTCGAGGTTCTCGATCATCGCCGCGTACACCGGATGCGACTGCACCACCCGCCGCTCGATGCGTTCGTCCCGCTTGTGCTGACAGGAAAAGTGCTTGCCCGCCACCACCGCCTCCGGACCGTCGATCGGCAGGCCCATCCGCTCGGCCTTTGCCCGGTACTTTTCGACCAGCGCGGCGGGCGCCTGCATCGGCGTGTGCACCGCGTAGTGCCAGAGGTTTAGATAGAACGGCCGTTCTTTATCCCGCCCGCGGATCAGCGCGACGGCCTCGTCCGTCAGCCGGTCGGTGAGGTACTCGCCCTCCGGGCCGTCCGCCAGCGTCGGGCAGCGGTAGGGGCTGAAGTACCCGTGGTGGGGCGCGCCCCACCCGCACCCGCCGCGGTTCACGTCGAAGCCGTGCGCCTCGGGCGAGGTGTCGCCCGTCCCCAGGTGCCACTTGCCCACGTGCCACGTCTGGTACCCTTCCGCCCCGCGCCCCCCCTCACGCCCCCCCTCACGCCCCCCCTCACGCTCCCCCTCACGCAGTGCCGTCGCCAGCGACCGCTCGCTCTGCGGCAACGCCTGGAAATACGGCACGTCGCACAGCCGGCCCACCGCGTGCCCACCGATCCACTGCGTCACCCCGACCCTTGCCGGGCTCTTGCCGCTGAGGATCGCCGCCCGCGTCGGCGAGCAAATCGGCGCCGCCGCGTACGCCTGCGTGAACCGCACCCCCTCCGAAGCCAGCCGGTCCAGCCGCGGCGTCTCGTAGAACGACGACCCGTAACACGACAGGTCCATCCACCCCAGGTCGTCGATCAACATCAGTACGAGGTTCGGCCGCATCGACGCAATCTATCGAAAGCGCCGCCGCGCCGCCGCACCCCGCACCCGCTAAAATGATTCTGTGACCGCCGCCACCTCCGACCTTGCCACCATCTGTGAACAACTGCCCGAGGACAAACGGGCGGCCTTAACCCACTTCGCCCGCTTCCTCCTCGCTGAAGCCGACGACGCCCGCTGGGAAACTCTGCTCGACCACCCCCACCCCCGGCCTAAGCTCGACGCCTTTCTCAAGGCCTCTTCAGAAGAACCCGCCGAGCTTCTAGACCCCGACCGGTTGTGACCTCCCGCACCCGGCCGAGTTTTTGGCGCTTGTACGCGGCGTTGGATCCGTCCACCCGCACCGCCGCCCGGCGTGCCTACCGCCTCTTCGTCGACAACCCTTTCCACCCTTCGCTCCGCTTCAAGAAGCTTGCCGGCTACGACGATGTTTGGTCCGTCCGCATCAATCAGAAATATCGAGCGGTTGGCCTCCGCCACGGCGACACCATCGACCGGCGTTGGATCGGCTCGCACAACGCCTTCGACACGCAGTTCGGGTAGCTACCGACGTAGCCGCCGGCGGGCGAGCAGGAGGGGCAGGCCCAGGATCAACCCCGCCGCGGGCTCGGGGACGAGGCGGCGGTTGTACTCGGTCAGCAGGTCGAGCTGGTATGCCCGGCTGTTGGTGGGCGTGACGGTCCAGCCGAGGTCGTCCGCCGGCGGGCTCAGCCGGTCGTACACCCACAGGGCCGCGAGCGGCACCTCCCGTTCGAGGTACAAATCGAGCAGGAAACGCAGGCGCTCGGCGTCGGTGTTGTCGGGGTTGCCGTCGCCCGGGACGTCGAAGTCGAAGGCGTCGGCGACGCCGAACTCCCCGATGAACAGCGGCTTGCCCGTCTCGCGGCTGACCCGCAGGACCTCGTCGAGCACCTCGGCGTAGGTCACGTCCGACCGGCCGAAGCGGCTGGGCGCGGCGGTCTGGTTGTCGATCGGCACGTTGAGCATGCCGTGCCAGTACGCGTGGATGCTCAGGGTGTCGATCGCGGCGAGGTCGGTGCCGCGCGGGTTGTCGTCCCGCACCATGGTGCGGAACTCCTCGGGGGTGTCTTGGATGAAGCGGCCGGTCTGGCGGAGCTCGAACGCGGCGGGGCGGGTGATGGAGTGGCCGGTGGAGATCGCCCGGTCCGGGTCGAGCTGCCGCACGACCTGCGTGAACTCGACGGCGGCGTCGCGGATCGCGTCGCTGGAGAGCTTGTCCGCGGCGGTCCGCTGCGCCGGGGTGCCGCGGGCGACCGAGATGGAGGCGTTGGGGTTCTGCGTCGGCAGGTCCTGGACGTTGTTGAGCTCGTTGGCGAACTCCCACATCAGGATCGCCGGCGAGTCGCGGTACCGGGTGACCACGTCGGCGGTGTACTGCCGCATGAGGGCGCGGGTCGCGCTGGCGGGGTCGCCCCACGCCCCGGCCGCCTCGCCGGCGAGGTCGGCGAAGGTGAAGTGGTTCCACACCAGCGAGGGCACGAGGCCGACCCCGTGCCGCTCGGCGGAGGTCACCACCCCGTCGAGCCGGCGGAAATACTCCTCCCGGTCGTTCTGGTACAGCCCAAAGTCGTCGGGCCAGAACCCCCCGGCGTTGAACCGGGCGAAGGGGATGTCGCGGCCGGCGAGGTCGGCGAAGCCGGCGTCGTAGCTGGTGTCGTTGCCGTCGCGGAGGGTGCGGAGGAACGCGTCGTAGTAGTTGACCCCGAACCCGCGGTACACCTCCGAGCCGCGGTAGAACTGCCCGTCGACGACGCGGAGGCCCTGCCCCAAGGCGGCGGGAGCGGGGGGGGCAAGGGTAGTAAGCGCGAGCAGGACGACGAGTGCGCCCGTCAAGGGCCGGCGGACGGTCGGTCGGGGGAGCGATCGCGGCATGGAGAGGCTCGGCGGGGGGCGGGGCGTGTGAAACGAGAGGGGGGTGAGGTGGTGAGGATACCCGATTTTTAGGATTTGAGGAAGGGGGAGGAAGAGGGGTTGCAGGGTCAGCACCGGTGCATTGTCAGAGCCGGGAGCGTAAGCGACCGCGGCGCGTCCTTGATGGGAAGCACCGGTCGCTGACGCTCCCGGCTCTGATTGGCCGTTGCACGCGCGACCTTATGGAGAATATGAAAGCCGTGGAAGCAAGATGGCAGCGGAAGGGGCGTGGGCGCTGGCAGGGCCGGTACCGGTACATTTTCAGAGCCGGGAGCGTGAGCGACCGCGGCGCGTCCTTGATGGGAAGCACCGGTCGCTGACGCTCCCGGCTCTGATTGGCCGCTGCACGCGCGACCTTATGGAGAGGATGAAAGCCGTAGAAGCAAGATGGCAGCGGAAGGGGCGTGGGCGTTGGCAGGTCCGGTACCGGTGCATTTTCAGAGCCGGAAGCGTGAGCGACCGGGGCGCTTGATCTGCATAATGCACCGGTCGCTGACGCTCCCGGCTCTGATTGGCCGTTGCCGATATGGGCGAAGGGGGGACTGGTGCGGGGCGGTCACGGGGGTTGGCCTTAGATCGAACGACGCAAACTTTCTCCATCAGCCGTGTTGCTACGCAACGCGGTCCGCGACGCGTAGCGTCGCGGCTACGGCGGAAAACTTTAACGCTTGTTCCAAAGCGGCTTGCAACATTTTTGCCCAGGCCACCCCGTTGCACTCCACCGGCCAAAGATTTTGCAATCCGCTCTAGGTGCGGGGGCGGGGCCGGAGCGGGACGAGCGAGGCAGCGAGGGCGAGTGCGGCGAGGAGGAGGGCGAGGAGCCAGGGCAGGTCGCGGAGCAGGGTCGGCCGGGCGACAGCGAGGGCGAGGCCCAGGGCGAGCAGGGCGTAGCGGGCGGTGGCGAGGCGGGCGTGCGGTGGGGGGGTGGGGGCGGGTTTAGGGGTGGTTGGGGGAACGGGGGCCATTGATAGCCACGCCTCGACGCCGGCGACGATGACGAGGGCCACGCCCACGGCCGCGAGCAGCGTGAGGGCGCGGCGGTCCATGGTGCGGTCGAGCTCCCCGCGGAGCAGGCGGGCGGTCAAGGTGCGGCGGTCAAGTTCCTCATCGAGAGCGACACCCGAGACGCCGCTGGCGCGGAGGGCGTCGACGGCGGCGGTGTCGGTCTCGTAGGCCGCGAGGGCCTCGGCGAGGGCGCTGCCGCGGAACAGGGCGACGTGGGCGTCGGGCGCGATGCGGCCGAGCACCGCCGGCCCCAGCACGACCCCGAGGAGGACGCCCGCGGCGAGGAGGTAGAGGTGGGCGACGCGGGGCATGGCGGGGGGGGGGGTGCGACGGGGAGAAGCGCCGGTAGTCGCGGCCTAACAGGCCGCGATGTTTTGAGATTCGACGCGGCCTGTTAGAGCGAACGATTCAAACTTTCTCCATTAGCCGCGTTGCTACGCAACGCGGTCCACGACGCGTAGCGGCTGTTGTGGGTTGTGCGGGTTGGTCCACTCGGACTCGCACGGCGGAGACGGCGGCCGCGAGCGGCCGGGCTGAGCGGGACCGAGTCGTGGCCGCTACTCGCCCTCCGGCGACTGGAGGCGGGCGAGGAGGTTGTCGACCTCGGCCTTGAACTGCGGGTCGGCGGCGGTGCGTTCGTCAACGGTCTTGATCGAGTGCATGACGGTGGTGTGGTCGCGGCCGCCGAAGTACCCGCCGATCTCCTCGAGGCTGAAGCGGGTGAGTTTTCGCGCCAGCCACATGCATACCTGGCGGGGCCCGGCGACGGACTTGTGCCGCCGGCGCGACTGCAGGTCCGACAGCTTCATGTTGTAGTAGCCCGTTACCACGTCGGTGATCTGCTGCAGGGTCGTGTGCGACGCGGGAGCGGCCGGCTCGTCGGCACCAAACACCTCCCGGGCGAGGGTCAGGTCGATCGGCCGGTTCATCAGCGACGAGTGGCCCTGGAGCGTGGTGATCGCGCCCTCCAGCTCGCGCGCGTTCGTGTCGACCTTGCGGGCGATGAACTGGATCACCTCGTCCTTGATGGTGAGGCCGCGGAGTGCGGCCTTGGCGCTGAGGATCGCGACGCGGGTCTCGAAGCTCGGCTTGGTCACGTTGGCGACCATGCCCCAGCCGAACCGCGAGACCAGCCGCTCTTCGAGGTCGGGGATCTCGTGCGGCGCGGCGTCGGAGCTGAGCACGATCTGCCGCTGGCTCTGGTACAGCTCGTTGAAGGTGTGGAAGAACTCTTCCTGCGACCGCTCACGCTGGGCGAGGAAGTGGATGTCGTCGATGACCAAGAGGTCGACGTGGCGGTAGCGGTGGCGGAAGCTGTCCATCTTGCCCGACTGGACGCAGGCGATGAACTGGGACATGAATGCATCGCAGGAGACGTAGAGGAGCTGGGTCTCGGGGTTGGCGTTGAGGATGTTCTGGCAGATGGCCTGGAGCAGGTGGGTCTTGCCCAGGCCGACCCCGCCGTGGATGAACAGGGGGTTGTACGCGGTGCCCGGCTGGTTGGCGACGGCGACGGACGCGGCGTAGGCGAGCTGGTTGTTGGGCCCGATGATGAAGTTGTCAAAAGAGTTGTCGGGGCTGAGGACGGCGGACTCGACGTCGAGGTCGGCCGCGTCGGCGGGGATGACCATGGGCTTGGGCGGGACCCGAGGCGCGGGCGTGTCGTCGCGGCCGTAGCGGTTGTAGGCCGAGCCCGGGGGGTCGGGGGCGATGGGGCTGTCGTCGCGGCCGGGTGTGGCGCGGGGGGGCGGAGCCACGGCGGGGGCGGGCGTGCTTCCCGGGGGGGGATGGCCGTTGACGAAGCGGACGGCGACGAGTTGGCCGGTGGCGTGTTGGGCGGCGTCGGTGAACGGCTCGAGGCAGCGCTTCTGCAGGTAGTTCTGCTGGATGGGGGTCCGCGTGTGGATCTGGAGCAGCCCCCCGTCGAGGGCGGTGGGCTCGAGCTCGTCGAAGAACCACTGCCGGCAGATATCCGCGTGGCGGTCGCGCAGGTACTGCGTCATGTCACGCCAGAGCTTGGGGTCGATGCGGGGCATGGCGGCGTGCGGAGCGGGGCGGAAGACGGGTCAGATGACGGCCGCGGCACACCCGGCCACGGGCGTAAAGACGCCTCGCAAGCGGGGCGATGGGGCGTGTCGACGACGGCAGGGGCGGGGCGGCGGACCTCTCGCGGGGGAAGCTACCGCGCCCCGTTCCACCGTGTCAACGCCCCGCCCCGCCGACCCGCCGCACACCGCCGCGAGCGGGGTTATCGGGCCCGAGGACGCCGGGCCAGCCGCCGGTGCGCCGGCCTTGTCCCGGCGCTTGGGGTTGTCAAAAGCGTCGGGGCAAGCCCGGCGGCTAACCCCCATCGCGTCACCCCAGCACCCGCCGCACCAGCCACCGTGCAAAGTCCGGCTTCGACATCAGCCCCCCCCCGGCCCCCCCCGCCCCCCAGGGCTCCTCCCGCCCGCCGTCGGCCGTCAGGTACACCGCCGCGACCCGCCCGTCCTCCATCGTCGACAGCGGGTTCGCCACGACCGCGTCCACCCCCTTGCGACGCATCTTCTCCAGGGCCCGCGACTCGAGCGCCTCCGCCTCCTCCAGCGCGAAGGCGATCACCCGCTGGTCCGCCCGCTTCGTCGCCGCCACCCCCGCGACAAGGTCGGGCGTCGCTTCGAGCTCGAGCTTCAGCGACCCCGCCCGCTTCGCTTTGCCCGGCGACACCTCCCGCATCCGGTAGTCCGCCACCGCCGCCGCCATGATCAGCACGTCACACCCCCCAAAGTGCTCGGCGAGCAGGGCCTGCAGGTCGGCCGTGGTGGTGAAGCGGTGCACCGTCACCCGCTCGGCCAGGGCCGCGGGGGCGAGCACCGGGCCCAGCAGCAACGTCACGTCGCACCCCGCCTCCGCCGCGGCGTCGGCGATCGCCATCCCCATCGCCCCGCTCGACCGGTTGCTGATAAACCGCACCGCGTCGATGGGCTCGCGCGTCGGGCCGGCGGTCACTAGGAATTGGGGGCTTGGGGGTTGGGGGCTTGGGTCCGTGAAGGTGCAGGTGCTTGTCCATGATGCAAGTGTGACGCGCCATCGCCGATCCTGCCACTCCACGCAGCTCGCCCAACACCCAACACCTAAGCCCCCAACACCCACCCGCCCCGTAACCTCCACCCAGACAGAACCTTACACCCCACACTTGACAACCCCCCCCGCCCCGGCTCAAGTTACGGCGTCCCGAACGGCGACATACACTCCCGACGACCGCATCCTTATAGGGACCCCGACGGCGGCCCGGCGCGGCCACGACGGCGCACGTGAACCCCATGGCCAAGAAGAAATCCACCCGCAAAAAAGCCCCCTCCCGCAAGGGGTCTACCACCCGTCGAGCGGCCGCCCCAAACGCCGACGGCAAGCACCTGGTCATCGTCGAGTCGCCCACCAAGGCCAAGACCATCAACAAGTACCTCGGGTCCGACTACGTGGTCATGGCCAGCGTCGGCCACGTCCGCGACCTGCCCCCCCGCAACCCCAAGGGGGTCAAATGGCCGGTGCCGGGCGTCGACCTCGAGCACGACTTCGAGCCGACTTATGAAGTCATGCCCACCAGCAAGAAGACCGTCGGCGAGCTGAAGCGGGCGGCGAAGAAGGCGGCCGACGTGTGGTTCGCCACCGACCTCGACCGCGAGGGCGAGGCCATCGCCTGGCACGTCGCCCACGCGCTGGACTACCCCGTGGACCGGGCCAAGCGCGTCGTGTTCAACGCCATCACCAAGGCCGAGATCGAGCGGGCCTTTGAGCGGCCCCGCGCCCTGGAACTCGACCGCGTCGACGCCCAGCAGGCCCGCCGCATCCTCGACCGCATTGTGGGGTACCAGGTCAGCCCGCTCCTGTGGAAGAAGGTCGCCGGCGGGCTCTCCGCCGGGCGGGTCCAGTCCGTCGCCACCCGCCTCGTGGTCGAACGCGAACGAGAGATCGACGCCTTCACCCCCGACGAATATTGGAAGATCACCGGCCTGTTCACCCCGACGCTCGATGAGGCGCAACAGCTCGGCGACGCGTGGCGCTCCTTCGTCCGCACCGGCGACGACGAGAACGACAAGACCGTCAAGGACCAGAACGCCTGGCTCAGCGACCACGGCTGCCTCAAGGCCGAGCTCACCGAGTTCGTCGGTACCAAGTTCGATCCGACGGACCGCGACACCGCCCTCGCCGCCGCCCAATCGCTCGGCTTCGTGCTGGATGAAGAAAAAGCCTGGACCGACGACGAAGCTAAAGGCCCCGCGAAGTCACGCGTCGTGTATCTCGGACATGTGGAATCGGCCTCGGCGTCGCCCGCTTCAGCGGGCGGGTTCTCCATCAATCAGATCGAAACCAAACGCACCACCTCCCGCCCCAGCCCCCCCTTCATCACCTCCACCCTTCAACAACAGGCGAGCACCCGCCTGGGCTTCAACCTCCGCCGCACCATGCGCGTCGCCCAGCAGCTCTACGAGGGCGTCGACCTCAAGGGCGCCCGCGGCCAGACCGGCCTCATCACCTACATGCGGACCGATTCAACCCACCTCTCCAGCGAAGCCCTCGACAGCGTCCGCGGCCACATCGACCAGAAGTTCGGCCCCGACTACCTCCCCGACAAGCCAAACTTCTACAAGTCCTCTAATAAGTCCGCCCAGGAAGCCCACGAGGCCATCCGCCCCACCGACGTCTCGCTCACGCCCAACGACCTCCGCAGCAAGCTCAACGACGAACAGTTCCGCCTCTACGACCTCATCTGGCGCCGCTTCGTCGCCTGCCAGATGACCCCCGCCCAGTGGGACTCGACGGCCGTAACGATCATCCCCTCGGCGGAGCCCGCTTCAGCGGGCGTCCCCTCCGCCGTATTCCGCGCCACCGGCCGAACCCTCGTCTTCGACGGCTTCCTCAAAGTCACCGGCCTCCCTAAATCCGACGACGTCCTCCTCCCAAAGTTGCAGGAAAATCAGCCCGTCGCTCCTATCGACCTCGACCCCACCCAGCACTTCACCAGCCCGCCCCCACGCTACACCGAGGCGTCGCTCCAGAAGAAGCTCGAGGAAGAGGGCATCGGCCGGCCGTCCACCTACGCCGCGATCATTTCCACCATCCAGGACCGCAAATACGTCGAACCCCTCACCCCCCGCGACAAACGCCTCCGCGCCACCGACCTCGGCATGGTCGTCACCGACAAGCTCGTCGAGGCCTTCCCCAAGATCATGGACGTCGGCTACACCCGGGAGATGGAAACCCAGCTCGACGAAATAGAGAGCGAACACAAGGATTGGCGGCAGACACTTCACGAGTTTTACAACCCGTTCAAGGAGAAACTAGCCCACGCCCACGAGAGCATGACCCACGCCAAGGCCGAGCAGGAGCCCGCGCCGTACGACTGCCCGACCTGCGGCAGCGCGACCGTGTACCGATTCGGCAAGAACGGGCGGTTCCTTTCGTGCTCGACCTACCCCGACTGCAAGTACGCCGCCCCGATCAACCGCAAGGGCGAGCCGATGGAGCCCGAGCTGACCGACATCCTCTGCCCCGAGGACGGTCAGGCCATGATCCGCCGCACCGGCCGCTTCGGGCCGTTCCTCTCGTCTCAGAACTACCCCGAGGTCAAGTACATCGTCAAGCTCGACCCGAAGAAGGGCCACGTCGTGCTCCCCAAGACCCCGCCGATGGAGACCGACATCGCCTGCCCCAAGTGCGGCGAGGAGACCGAGGCGAACCTCTACCTCCGCGACTCGAAGCGCGGCCTCTGGCTGAGTTGTTCAAGGTTCCCCAAGTGCCGCGGCCGCGTCGGCTTCAACAAGCTCGACGAGGCGAAACAGGCCGCGCTCGAAAAAGCCTGGCAACACCACCTCGCCGACCACCCCACCCCCGACATCGTGACAATCTCCGGCCACGTCATCACGGAAGACGAGACCTACTACCCCCAAGTCGCCGGCGAAGAACCCGCCGGCACCCTAACCGCCCCCGACGCCGACGCGGCGTGAAACCTGATTACTTCACCGGCGCATATCGATAATATCACAACATGCCGAAATTTAAGAACGACAAGCTGATTCTTATCGCTATTTTCTCCCTCGTCGGTTTCGGCCTGATCTTGTCGATGTTTGTTCGGATTACTTACAAAAAGGGCCGGTCCTCGCGTGGCATAATCCGGTTGTTGAAGCTATCAGAAGTGGGGAAGTCAACGCCGTACGTCAGGCCATCGCGCAGGACCGGGGATTAGTCAACACCCCGGGATTCGATGGATTGACACCGATGCACGTTGCCGCAAGCGCCGGTGAGTTGGAAATGCTCAAGATCTTGATGGATGCCGGAGCTGATCCGAATCTGCAGGTTGATCTACCCAATGAATTCGCTTACTCCGGCCGAACACCGCTATATTTCGCCGTCGCTTGGGATCGGGTTGAGTGTGTAGAAATGTTGATCAGTCGTGGTGCAAACCGGGATCTAAAGGATGCGAAAGGTCTCACTCCCGCAGATGAGGCCGAGCAACGAGAATCAGCGGATACTATCAAGTTGCTTCGAAAACATTAGTAGCGTCTCATGGTCCTCGATGAGTCGTGTTCCGGATGCCGAGTCATCACGCATCGGCCAGCAGCCTTGGCGGAGGTGCTCGTACGCAGCAAGTGAAGCCGGCGGATTGACATCCGCGGCTCCAGGTCGCTCGACACAACAGGCGGTCTAGAGCCGAACGCCGTACCGCATCCCGAGCGGCTCGCCGGCGGCGGGGCCGGCCGCGGCGGGGGGGTGGGGCCCGCTCAGTCTTCATCCCGCACGAGCCGCTTGATCCCCGCGGCCGCCGCGTCGACCCGCCAGCCGGGGGGCACCGGCCGGCCCTCTCCGAGGAACGCCCACCGCGCCCGCGGCTCCTCGTTCAGCCGGGCGGGTCCGACGTGTAGTACCGCCCGGTCCAGCGCCAGCCGCAACATCCGGTGCTCGTGGGGCTCCAGCCCCGTCAGGCGGTAGTCGCCCACGGCCCCGCCCCGCACCGGCTCGACCAGCGCCAGCACCCCCGGCCACCGCCGGTGCTCCGCCCGCCCCTCGCCGCGCTCGTCGAGCTGAAACACCACCGCCGCCGCCAGGTGCAGGCACAGCAGCACCCCCAGCACGTGCGCCCGCGGCCACCCCCCGGGCATCGCCCGCCACACCCCCAGCCAAAGCACCGGCAACAGCGGCAACAGGTACCGCACCCCCTGCCCGAACGGCCAGAACAACGCCAGAAACACCACCATCCCCAGCCCGCCCCACGCCAGCATCCCGCTCCCCCGCTCAACCCCGCGATCCGCCCCTTCCCTCCACCACCCCCTCCGCCGCCGCAGCAGCCCGTACACCACCACCGCCACCGCCGGCCCGAACACCAGCAGGTTCACATCCCGCCACACCGCCTCCTCCCGGTAGCTCGCCAGCATCCCCGGCAACAACAGCTGCCCCGCCGCTTTCACCTCCTTGATCGCCTCGTGCGCCCACCCCGCCACCCCCGACGACTCCGCCGCCCCCGCCGCCCCCGGTGCCCCGGCCAGCAACTCCACCTGCGTCCGCGTATGCCCCCCACCCCCCCCGGCCTCCCCGGCCCCCCCGGCCTCTACGCCCGCCACATCCCCCCGTTCCCCCGCCCCCGCGGCTTGCTCGCGGTACGCCCAACCCCCCACCGCCGGGAACAGCAACGTACCCGTCGTCACCACCGCCACCAGCACCCGCCCGCGCCGCCCGCCACAAAACCCCGCCCCCGCCCCCGAAAGCTGACCCGCCCCCGCGTCGACCGCTCCCCGTGGCCGCGTCGCCCCCGCCCACAGCAGCGGCCACAATCCCGCCCACCACAGCACCCCGACCGTCCGCGTCATCGCCGCCGCCGCCAGCAGCACCGCCCCCAACGCCAGCGCCCCGAGCCCCCGCCGACCCTCCACATACGCCTCCACCCCCAGCACCGACCCCGTCAGCAGCACCAAAAACAGCGGCTCGCTCAGCACCATCCGCGACACCCCCAGGTACCCCGCGTTCACCACGCACAACGCCGCCAAACGCCCCGCCGCCACCACCCCCACCCGCCGACGCATCCACCGGTACACCAGCCCCAGCCACGCCACCCCCAGCCCGAGGTGCAGCAGCGCAATGGGCAAAAACACCCGCGACGGGTCCCCCCCTCCACCAGCCCCCCCGTCAGCCCCCACAGCGGCGCGAGCACCACCGCGTACCCCGGCGCGTGGTGCACCCGCGCCACCCCGAGGTTGCTCAGCCCCCCCGTCTCCCATAGCGACCGTGACATCGACAGGTAACCTAGCCCGTCCGGCGACGACCGCCACCACCACTCGACCTGACCCGCCAGTACCAGCACCGCCAAGCCCAGCGGCAGCCACGGGTCCCACCGCAGGTACCCCGTCGGCCTCTCGATCCCGTTACACATCACCCAGCCTCGCACCAACGGTTCGAGTCAACCTACCCTCCCCCCCGTCCGCGCCCCGGGGGGCCGGCCCACCTATATACCCCCTGCACCGTCCCCCCGCCCGTCCCCCCGCCCTCCCCCCCGCCCGCCGCGGCGTCCTATGATCCGGTCGCTTGATCCGCGGCCCCGACCCGCGACAATGCACCGCCGCCCGCCTCTCTTTATCTCTTCGGAGCGTCCCCGTGATCGCACGCCGCCGACCCGACCCGCCGCTCGACCCCCGCCGCCGCATGATCCGCGAGACCGAGCAGTTCCTGTCGTGGGCCCTCGCCAAGGAACGCCACCTCCCGCGCATCCCCCGCCGCCGCGTCGACCAGGGCGGCTTCACCGGCCTCCTGAACATGCCCCACGCCAAAACCATCGTCAACCACTGGTGGGGCTGGGCCCTCGACAAGGCCGACCGGTGAAGCGTCCGGACCCGCAACCCTTCGCGGAGCAGTACTCTGAACTCGAGGCCAGCCCCCGCGTCCGTTTCCTGTGCGGCATCCCGGTCGGCATCGGCTTCTTCATGGTCATCATCTCGCTGGGCAACCTCCACACCGGCTACGCCCACGAGCAGTGGGCCATCCTGTTCCTCGCCGTGGTGGCCATCGCGTTCTTCGGTTACCTCGGCTGGCACGGACGCATCCCCGCGCAGCCGCGGGAAGAGCCGCTCCGGGATGACCGATACCGCAAATAATCGGCACCCTTTAAACTACCGCTCACCCCACCGCGGCACGGCTCACGTCTCGACATAAGCGGGAGTGACCCGAGAACGGTTACGATACCCTCCCGCTTCTCCTTCGCTCCCAAGCCCCCAACTCCCAAGCCCCCAACCCCCGCCCCCCCGCCATGTCCCTCAAAGCCAACACCCGCTCCGGATACCGCTGGCGGCTGGGCCTCATCGGGCTCGCCATGCTCGGCTTCGGGCTCTACTGCGTCTACGACTGGCAGATCGGCTACCCCCACCAGAAAGCCGTCTACGAAGCCTACCTCGACATCAAGGAACAGCACCCCCAGACCTACCCCACCGAGTGGGACCGCTACGCCACCGAGCGGGGCTGGTCCACCAACGTGCCCAAGGGCAAGACCGACTCGGACATCCGCACGCAGCTCATCATGGCCCTGATCGTGCTGCCCATCGGGCTGTTCTTCACCTGGAAGTTCATCGCGTCGCTCAACCGGTGGATCGCGATGGACGAGCGGGGGCTGTCCGCCAGCGGCGGCCGCGTCGTGCCGTACGAGTCGATCAAGGGCGTCGACTGGTCCCGCTGGAAGACCAAGGGCATCGCCGCGGTCCGCTACGACAACGGCTCGGGCGACCGGCGCCTCGTCCTGGACGACTGGAAGTATGAGAGCCAGCCGATCAAGGACATGGCGACGCGGCTGCGCGACGACTTCCCCGACCCGGCCGCGCCCGATACCGCCCCGTTAGCCGAGCCGGTGTCTCACTCCGATTAGAGCAAACGACGCAAACTTTCTCCGATTAGCCGCGTTGCTACGCAACGCGGTCCGCGACGCGTAGCGTCGCGGCTATGGCGGAAAACGTCAGAGCGTGTTTAAACGCCTCATACCGCGACCGACGCCTCACGCCGCCGTTGCGCCGCCGGACGCAGCCGGTGGCGTAGCACGTCGACCCGGCGTTCCACCTCGCGGAGCTGCCGCGCGATCACGCCCGCCTCGGCCGCGTCGGCCGCCTGCTCCAGGCGGTCCCGCAGCCGCCGCGCCTCGAGCATCCGCGAAGCGACCTCCTCGTGCAGCGCCGACTCGGGATTGTAAAAATCACTCATCGCAAAACCTCCGACCCCTTCCGTGGGGACAGCCCTCTCGGCCACTAATCAGAGCTCGTACGACCGATGGGCAAACGTTGGCCGCCGCCGAGGCGGCCGTGAACCGAGGGATCTCATTATAGATCGGCTCAGCGGCCGGATCACCTGAAAGTTGACCGCACCACGCGATTTACCGAAAACTGACGACCCGTAGGGCAGGGCTTGCCCTGCCCTACAAATCAAGTTAATTCAGCGACGCCATCTCGCGCAGCCGCGGCAGGATGAACTCTCGGGAGAGGATCTTGATGCACGCCGCGATCGGGATGGCGATCAACAGGCCCAGCAGCCCCGCCACCGCACCGCCCACCAGCACCACCAGGAGCACCGTCAGCGGGTCGAGGTTCGTCGCCTTGCCCTGCACCAGCGGCTCGACGACCCACCCGTCCAGCAGCTGCACCGCGAAGTAGACCAGCGTCGGCCAGACCAGCAGCCATAGCGTGAACGGCTGCCCGCCGGTCAATGCCGTCATCACGGTAAATACCAGCGCGAGCAGCCAACCCACCGCCGGCAGGAACGGCACGAGGTTCATCAATCCCGTCGCGATCCCCAGCAGGAACCAGTAGGGCACGCCCACCACCATCCACCCCACGCTCAGCCCGATGATCATCACCAGCGACTGGATCAGCCGCCCCCGCACGAACGCCGACACCGCCAAATCCATCTGGTGCAGCAGGTCCAGCGTCCGCTCACGGCTCGACGCGGGGATAAACGGCACGAACCACTCCTTGATCCACACCAGCTTCCACGAGAAGAAGAAGAAGCAGAACGCCGCGACCACCCCCCCGAGCACGAGGTAGGTCGTGATGCTCACCGCCGACCCGACGAGCCCGACCCCCACGTCCAGCGACCGCGTCGCGAAGCCGGTCACCGTGGTCATGTCGAGCGCCTGCAGCCGCTCGCGGAGGATCTCGATGAGGCGTCGGTTGCGGCCGGGGTTGAGGATGTCGCTGACCAGCGGGTTCTCGAACTTCTCCGCCGCCTCCTCGGGTGTCGCCGCCTCGGTGCCGACGTCGCCGAGCTCCTCGGTGTGTTTCAGCACGTCGATGGGCGAGTCGACCGTTTGGTCCTCCGCCGCCGCGCCGCCCGCCGCGGCCGCGGGGTCCACCACCTCCGTCTCGAGCTTGTCCAGCCGCTCGAGCATCTGGTCCAGGTACCGCGGGTATTCCTTCTGGATCGAATCGATGAGTTGCCCGCCCTGCACGATGACCAGGGGCAGCGCGATGAGGATCAGCATCGCGATCACAGCCAGGCTCGCCAGCGTCAGTGTCAGCGTCGACGCCAGCCGCGACAGCCTCAGCTTCCGGTGCGCCCAGGTCACCAGCGGGTTGAACACGTACGCCAGCGCGAGGCCCAGCAGCACCGGGACCAGCACCGACCGCACCGCGTAGAGCGCCCCCAGCACCGTGGGCACGACGTACGACAGCACCAGGAAGATGACCAGCACCGCGAGCAGGACCTGGAACCACCGCCGCTGCCAGACGTAGTCGGCGTGCAGGGCGAGGGGCTTGGACGTGGTGATCTGCGGGTCGGCCATGGGCGCAATCTAGGCCGGGTCCGCGCCGGTCGCTACCGGAGCGTGAGTGGAGCAATCGGCGTCGGCCGCTTCAGCGGCCGCTGGAGCGGCCGAAGCCGACGGAGCTCCACCGTTACATTGACGTTCACCGCCCGAGCATCAGCGCTTCGCCGAACGCCTCGCGGAAATTGAACACGTCGGTGAAGTCGTCGATCGTGTCGTCGTCGGTCTTGTGCATAAGGCCCGAGTCGACCATGGCGAAGACGATGTGCCCGAAGTCTTCGGAGCGGTGCACGTGCCAGCGGCGGAGGACGGTGCCCGCGAGCAGGCCGTATTCCTGCAGGGCGAAGTCGCGCATCCCCTGGCAGAGCTGCCGCCCGGTGACGTGGCGGTTCTGCGCCGGGTCCTCGGGGCCGGCCTCGTCCGGCTCGCCGTGCTCACGGCGGACGGTGAAGTCCAGCCCCTTCTGAACGAATAAAAACGCGTCGAGCGGGTAGCGCGTCGTCTTCGCGACCTCGGCCAAATCCTGCGTGATCATGGGTCAAGTATACCTCGCGGAACCGGGCCGGGCGAGGGGCGGGAGGGGGGGGAATGACGAAACCCGAATGACGGATGACGAAGCCGAAGCAGGATTCCCGATTCGTCATTCTTCATTCGGATTTCGTCATTGCGGCGCAGCCGCTTAAAACCCGCCCTGGCGGAGGTCGTCGAGCGCCGCGGGGAAGGGGTAGCGGGCGTACACGGCCGTGGGCTGGCTGTCCCACATCTTCGGCGACGGGTAGACGTCGCCGCCGAAGCCCGCCTCGCTCATCGTCCGCAGCACCGTCTCGAGGCTCGGCTCGGCCTCGCTGTCGTCGCCGACCAGCCGGTTGGCGCGGGCGCCCAGAAACGACACGCTCGCGGTGGGGCGGCGGTCCGTGCGGGTGCGGACCATCTCGCTGACGATCTCAAAGCCGTGCGACAGGCCCCGAAGCGTCATGACCTCGGTGCCCGCCGGCCGGAGGAGCGCCAGCACCTCGAGCACGTCCATGTCGTACTTCACCACCGCCGTCTGGTCCCGCTGGCCGTACCGCCGGGCGTGCTCGGTGATGGCGTCGGCGGTCCACGGGCTGGTGGGCAGCAGCGCCGCGAGCTGGCCGATGATGCCGTGGCTGTTGTCGTTGACGTTCACCGCACACACCAGCGAGCGGTACCGCCCGGCGAGCAGGTCGTCGAGCAGGTGTTGGCCCCACATCAGGCGGATGCGGCGGGTCCCGTCCGACCGCGTGGGGCTGCCGTCGGGGATGAGCACCAGCTTCTCGCTGAGGTGGCTGTCGACCACGAGTTGGTCGCCCTCGCCGTCGTAGATCGCCGCGTGGTCGGTGGAGGTGGGCATGGTGCGACGAGTGTACCGCAAGCGGGCGACGGCATGACGGGCAAGCGACGGCGCTAGCCCTACGACGCGACGCGGCTCCGCCGCGCACGTCACACGCTGCGGCGTTCAACCCGTCCGATCCCCGTTGCGCCGCGATATCCCGCTGCCGTCGCCGGCGGCGACACTAGTTATCCGTCACCCGGTCCCGGGTTAAAAGATAGACGCCGGCGAGGGGCTCGCCGGCGTCCGAGGGGTTCCGGGATCACGCGCCGCGGCGTGGATCAGGGCAGGATCACGGTGTCGATCCAGTGGATGATGCCGTTGCTGGCGACGATGTCGGACTTGACCACCTTCGCGCTGCCGATCCTCACGTCGCCGCCCTTGGCGGTCACGGCGACCGGGCCGCCCGCGAGCGTCGAGAGGCTCATCGTCTCGATGTCCTTAGACAGCACGGCGTCGCCGGAGTGGACGTGGTGCTTGAGGATCGTCTGCAGCTTCGATTTGTTCTCGGGCTTGAGCAGCTCGTCGAGCGTCCCGGAGGGGAGCTTGTCGAACGCGGCGTTGGTCGGGGCAAAGACGGTGAACGGCCCGTCACCCTTGAGCGCCTGCACCAGGTCCGCCGCCTTGATCGCCTTCACCAGCGTCGTCACCTTGGTCATGCCCGGCCCCGTGGCGGTGTCGATGATGTCGCCGTCGGCCTTCATCATCAGGTCCTCGGCGGTCATCGAACCCGTCGAGCCGGCCATGCGGTCGCCCTTCATCTCCGACTTCTTCATCCCGTCGCCGGCCATCTTCTTGTCGTCCATCATCTTCTTGTCGGACATCTTGTCCCGCTTCGGCTCGGGCATGTCCACGGCCATCTCCGACGTGTCGTTGTCCATGCCCTTGGGCATGTTGTCCCCGGACTTGTGCGGGTGGATCGTCTCGTCGTCCGACATCTCCCCGCCCGAGTTGGACGCGCAGCCGAGCGCGGTTACAAAGGAGGCGGCGGCGGCGAGGGTCAGGGTCCGGGTCAACAGCGTCTTCATAAAAGTACCTTCGAGCGGGGGAAACATGACCCGCGACGCCACCGAAACACTCCGGCAACCACGACGCGGGCAATCCATCTTAACGTCAAAGTTATAGGCGCACGAAGCCGGGGCGGCCGAAGTAGCGCCCCCGCACGTCGCATCGATGCCCCCCGCTTGTTCCCGACGCCCTATAATCCCGGTATGCCACGAACCATGACCATGACCGAAAAGATCTTCGCCGCTCACGCCACCGGCCCCTCCGCCGATCGGCGTACCGCCGGCGTCACCCCCGGCGAAAACGTTTGGGTCGACGTTTCGGTCATGATGACACATGATGTCTGCGGCCCCGGCACGATCGGCATCTTCAAGCAAGAGTTCGGGCCCGACGCGAAAGTCTGGGACAATACGCGCATCCCCATCATCCCCGACCACTACATCTTCACCGCCGACGGCAAGTGCCATCGCAACATCCAGATCCTTCGCGACTTTGTGAAGGAACAAAACATCAAGTACTACTACGACCCCGATTTTCTCGATACCGCCGAGGGATCGGGCATGCCCAATCCTTATCGAGACCCGAGCAAGACTTCATATAAAGGCGTCTGCCACAAGGCCCTGCCGGAAGAGGGCCACTGCCGCCCCGGCGAGATCCTCCTTGGCACCGACTCGCACACCTGCACCGCGGGGGCGTTCGGCCAGTTCGCCTCCGGCGTCGGCAACACCGACGCCGCCTTCACCATGGGCACCGGCAAGACCTGGCTCAAGTGCCCGCCCACCATGAAGTTCACCTTCCACGGCCAGATCCCCCCCTACCTCACCGCCAAGGACCTCATCCTCGCCGTCATCGGCGAGATCGGCGTCGCCGGGGCCACCTACCGCGCTATGTACTTCCACGGCGAGGGCATCGCCTCCCTCTCCCTCGAAGACCGCATGACCCTCACCAACATGGCCATCGAGGCCGGGGGTAAAAACGGTATCTGCGACGTTGACCAAAAGACCCTCGACTACGTCCACGCCCGCAACAACCGCGGCGACTTCGAAGTATATACCGACGACCCCGGCGCTCGATACTTCGCTGAGTACGAGTTCGACCTCTCCACCATGGACCCCCTCGTCGCCAAGCCCCACTCCCCCGACAACCGCGACACCGCCCACAACTGCCGCGACGTCAAGCTCGACCGCGCCTACCTCGGCTCGTGCACCGGCGGCAAGATCACCGACATGATCATGGCCGCCAACCTCCTCCACGGCCACACCGTCAAGATCCCCACCTTCGTCGTCCCCGGCTCCACCGAAGTCCACCGCGACATGCTCCGCCTCAACCTCTACGGCGAGCCGCTGGAAGCGGAGGGGCCAAGGCACCAAGGGGTAGAGGGGCCAAGTGGAGCGTCGGCGGAGCCCGCTTCAGCGGGCGGTCGGTTCTCCCCCGGCGACCTCACCACCGGTGCCCCCCCCCGCGCGGCCCCTCGGCCCCTCGGCCCCTCGGCCCCTTCTTCCGACGCAAAACGAACGACCTCGGTCTACCAGGCACTTCAGGAAGCCGGCGCCACCCTCGGCCCCTCCGGCTGCGCCGCCTGCCTCGGCGGGCCCCAGGACACCTTCGGCCGGCTCAACGA
Organism: Phycisphaeraceae bacterium; assembly: GCA_965214155.1. GTDB lineage: Bacteria > Planctomycetota > Phycisphaerae > Phycisphaerales > Phycisphaeraceae > Algisphaera. Next base: position 297,423 of record CBDCBB010000004.1, on the reverse strand, counting down.
GCCCATTAACTGCATCAGCTCCACTAACCGCAACTTCCCCGGCCGCATGGGCCACAAACAAGCCGGCGTCTACCTCGCCTCCCCCCTCACCGTCGCCGCCTCCGCCCTCACCGGCCACGTCACCGACCCCCGCGACTACATCACCACCCCCATCCTCACCGGCTCGGCGGGCGTGCTGTGACCGTCTTAAGGACACCGGATGACACGCTATCAGGTGGGCGATCTAACCTTCGAGTGGGACGACCAAAAGGCCGCCGACACCCTGCAGAAGCACGGCGTCGGCTTCCCCGAGGCCGCTACCGTCTTCGGCGACTTCTTCGCCCTCACGGTCTACGATACCGCTCATTCCGGCACCGAAGACCGCTACCTCACCCTTGGCCGATCCGACCGGCAACGCCTGCTCACCACCGCCTACACCCAGCGCCGCAACCACATCCGCCTCATCACCGCCCGCCGCGCCACCGCGACCGAGATCAAGCAGTATGAGCAACAGTTCACCCGCCCCGCATGACGCCGACCTCCCGCCGGAGGTCGACTTCACCGATGCCGTCCGCGGCAAACACTTCGCCGCCTACTGGCGCGGCCGCACCCCCATCACCCTTGACCCCGACCTCGCCGCCGCCTTCCCCACCGCCCAGTCCGTCAATGACGCCCTCCGCGCTTACCAAAAACTCCAAGCCCAACGCAGAACCGGCTAACCCCCCCCCTCGCCCTCGCCCTCTCCCCCTCACCGTCGCCGCCTCCGCCCTCGCCGGCCACGTCACCAACTTTCCCCGGGGGCCGCGACGACATCACCACCCCCATCCTCACCGGCTCCGCCGGCGTGCTCGGATTCTTCTCCCCTCTGATCCGCCGCCCCCCGTGGGTGCCCGGGTCTGACGCTCGAGGATGCCCCTGAAGCGTAATCACACCCGCCGAAGCTCCTTCCCTCAGCCTCCAGGGCATCAAAGACTCTGACCCGATCACCCGCCCCTCAATGCGCGATCTAGTCTTCCACCAAAAGGATTTTTCTAGCGGGTTCTCGAGTGATTTTCTGATTGAGTTCATCGCGGTGAGCCAACAGTATCTCACGCCGTAAACGTCGGAGGATTACCAGCTGCACTTCAGCGATCCGATCACTGTTGGCGACATTCGCTATCGCTTCAATAACGGATGCGTCAACCGGAGCGTAGGCGGCATGCAGATAGGCAGCCGCTCCGCCTAACGTTGAAAGGCGCTTCACATTGACGATGATCCAGTTGGGTAGTGCTTCATTCGAAAATTTATATCTTCCAATACAGACTTCAAGCAATATTTCGACTCGAGCTGGGTTGCTGAACGACATGACCGATGGATCGGTGCTTCTCGCATAGGAAGCCACCCATTCCGCTGGCAAACTGGCAATAACGAAGGCAAAACCGCCAAGCCCTTGCTCCGAACTAGGGTGAGAAAGGAGCCGATCCATTGCGAGTGATGCTGTCTTTCGGTCCCATTTTCCTTCGCTAAGATAGCTTATAACGGCATCGAGCTTCGCGATCTCAGTGTCAACAGCACGATCAAGCATAAGAATTGCCGCCAGAAATTTTGAAGGTTCATCATCAGCACATTGACCCCAAAGATCAATTGCATCTTCGAGGTTCAAGTCGCCATAAGCAGCATTCAGTGCGGATGACAATTGATCCCCAGTGCCTTCTACCCGCTGTCCGATCGAATATGAGGCGCAGATGCCTGACAAGCAAACGGCAACCAGAACCTGACAAGTAAGCTTCAAAATGATGTTCCTTCTGCGAGAGTATTTGCTGGCGATTCAATAAACGACATAAAGTTTGATTCAGTCGAGCCACCATGTGAGGACTCCTGCGCATTATCCTCATAAGACTTGTGACTCGGGAAGCGGCTACCCGAGAAGGTTGCTTTGTTGTCGTTGTCGCAGCAGACCTTGATCTCAATCCGATGCCAGGCAAAAGGAGGCCCTTGACCGAACGCGAGTTGCCAGCCGAACTGACCTAACTCACTCACCATGAATTTATTCTCCGCAACGAACTGGACGCAGGGAGCACCGAGAGCACCGGTACTATTACTGCTCTCTCCCACACCAGCCTCATAAAGAACGGTAGGACCATCGTCACTCGACCGCATAGGTGTGTAGCCCTGCGATGCCCCGGAATCTAAAAGATCAACTTGTTTTATGGTACCTTGGGGTCGGAAGCAGGTTGCTCTTGGTTGTGCAATAAGATACCCACGATATTCCTTCGATCCAACAAAATGGTTCCAAGATTCGTCGGTGAAACTCGCAGGAGGCACTGTGTTGGCGCTTGCACTGATAGCTTCTAGTATCTTGTCAACAAGAAGGTACTGAGCGTATGTTTCTGGCAGATCACGCTTGTCAAAGAGGTTAAAGATCGTGTCATACTCCACCCGAACAGGTTGCACATACGATACGACTTTAAAAGATGGTGGTAGTGTGGCACGACAGAGGGCTTTGTCTCGTTTACCTAAATAGTCTGCGTGGAAACGGTGCTTTCCGGCCCCCAAAAGCGTTATGTCAAAAATGGCTTCGTCATCATTAACAGCCGCACGGTTCCAATGATCTACGGGAGGTAACTCCGGCCACGGCCCGTCTTCAGATTGCCATTCGGAGAAGAAACGCACCTCGCCCGTCGAGTTGTCGCGAAGCCGGGCACGCAACCGCACAGAGGTGAAAGTTGTGACCTGATCAACTTCTTCACCCGTAGAACCATCGTCATTTATGAGATGGACCGTCAGTGCAACATCTCCTGCTACAACCGTTACCTTTTGTACGTCCTCCCACGGCTGATAATCCCCTTGTAGATTCGAGGGGATAGAGGCGGAAACTTCAACTTCGCCGTTGTCGCCGGGCTCCGTGTCGGCTGGCATCGTTGCGTCCCACTCCACGATTGCTTTGCCTCTGCTGTCGGTGGGATACTGTACCGAACGCGTCACATGACTGAAATTGATCGGTATGTTATCGATCGACATATCATGAATTTGATCATTTTCATCTTTGTATTCTGGAGCCGTTAGATCTACTGTGAGGGTTACCGCATCTCCAATGAAAACTTTGCTTAGAGTCGCTTTCAGTCTGATCTTGCCTTTATCCGGTTCACTTCCACCCCCATGTACATCATCAGTTTCAACTGGTGTCAATGAACTTGCAGAGGCCAGAACGACCAGCAGGGCGAAGTAGAAAGTGTGGTAGGTGTTCATCTAAATTTCTCAATGAGGAGTATCATCTTCTATTCCCGACGGCGGGCCACCGGAGCCATATCGTTCGAATAGAGGTCCGATCCAGGACGGTCTATCGGGTCGAGGTGCGTAGACGCGTTCGAGTGTGGGAAGAATAGCACAGGTGGATTCACGGTCGAAGACGTCCTTTCCGCTGCCGAAAACGCGTTTCATCCAGCCGTAACGGTTCCATCGCCTCCAGCGTGCGTAAGCCTCACTCTCAACATTCCGTAACAGCCAGCGACCTTCATTCGTAAAGCAGTGCTCAATCGCCGCAATAATTAGGTGCACGCCTACCGCTTTAACTTCATAGAGCGACAAATGTCGCTGTGGTGCTTGAGAATTCACTTCGTAAAATGTCATATGAGTACCGAAGTACTTGCGGAGCCATCCTCCTAGCCGTGTCGAGAAGAGACCGAAACCAGAAGCATCCTTAGCAACATTGAAACCGGCATTGGTGAGACGACTGGCCACGGTATGGTGCAACATCTTTCCCAGTACGTGTCGAGGTGAGCCAGTGGGCCGCTCCCACATATATGGAAACAGGTGCGGGCCCTCGCCGGACTCGACGTTGTGGAGGTTGAACACGAGGTCGAGGCGGTTGCCGGCGTCGACCCAGTCGCGGAACCACTCTGCGTAGGCCAGCGCCTCGGGGGGGCGGCCGGGGTCGTCCTCGAAGCCGAAGATGACTTCCGTCTCGTATAGATTCTTTACCGCACCGTCGGGATCGAGCAGGGGGACGATGAGCACGGTGGCACGCTTGCGGATGGCCTTAGCGTCGCGGTGGTCGCTTAGCAGGAAGTCGATGACGCCCTGGGCGACCCAGGAGGTGTCGTGTTCGTCGGCGTGTTCACGGGCGTAGAACAGGATGACCGGCCGCTTCGAACGCTTCTCTTTCGGGGGTGGGGCGAACGGGGGTTGGTCGGGGTCGCGCTCCACGGCTTCGCCGATGCGGATGAGCCAGAGGGGGCGGCCTTCGGCGGAATTGCCGACCCGGACCACGGCCCAGTCGGGTTCGCCGCGGCGGGTGTTGGCGGCTTCGGCGGCGTGTCGGGTTTGGAGGTCGGCGACGAGGCGGTCGAGGAGTTGCGGGGTGTAGGGGACCCGCATGGAGACGGCGACGAGGCCGGGGGCGTCGGCGGGGAAGGTGTGGCGGATGCGGTAGTGGCTGCGTCGGTCGGGGTTGGTGCCCGAGTCGGGCATGTACTGCCAGCGCTGGTAGATGCCGTGGGTGACGGGGAGCTTGGAGCCGCCGAGGCCTTGCGGGAGCTCGACGTTTCGGCCGAGGTCGGGGGGCGGGCGGCAGGCGTAGAGGGCGGGGTCGGCCAGCTGCTCGGCGACGGGCAGGGCGGGGTCAAGGTCGGCGTAGACGGGGTTGAGAGAGCGCCAGTACCCGGCCCGCTCGCACATCAGGTCGACGGTGACGGTCCGCCCGGCGACGTTCCGCAGCGCGAACAAAAAGAAGCCCGCCTCCTGCCGGCTGTGCCCGGCGGGGTAGTCGACTCGGAAGTGGTCGGGCCCGACGCGGGCGACGGGGTGCTGGAGGCCGCAGGGGAAGTCGGCCTCGTACTCGACGGGCGGAGCCGCCGGCCGGTCGGTATCCGGCTCTGCCACCGTCACGGGCGCGATCAGCGCGATGCAGGTTAACCATGCACCGAGTGCGGGCGTGAGGCCGCCAAATGGATTGCGGGAGGGTGAGATGATGGGACTCGAACGAGAGAAGGGATGCGGCAGACGGGACAGGCGACAGGGTGATGCTACTACGATCGGGGCGGTTGTCAAGTAGTAATCGCCGCAACAGGGGAAGAATCATGGTTGCGAGTCTTAGTCGGTGCTTACCAGCATGGTGGACGAGCGGGGTTGACGCTTGGGGGGCGGGTTGGGTCGGCTTGTGCGCATGGGTTAGCGGCTAGGTTGGGGGGAAATTGGCGGCTTGTTGGTGGTGATGAGGTAAGGGGTTGGGAAGCTTGCCGCGGCGGGTGTGCGCACGGGGGTGGCGGTGGGGGGTGGGGGTATGGATGAGCTGGATCGGGTGTTGTTGGGGGCGTGGTGGGGGGTGTGGGGGCGGTGTGAGCGGGATGTGGTCGAGGCGCGGCGGCGGTGGGTGCGGGCGCGGCGGTGGTTTGCGGAGGTGGGGCCTTCTCGGGTGGACTGTTTGGGGCTGCGGGCGTCGGACACGCGGATTGAGGGGGCGTACGGGCTGGGGAAGTACACCGAGGCGCGGCGGGAGCACGTCGTGACGGTGACGGCGGGGGATGTGGCGGGTGAGGGGGGGTGGTGTCGGCCGGTGCGGGTGCCTTGGCCGGGGGTGCAGATTCAGGAGGCGGCGGCGCGGATGGGGCGGCACGTGGAGACGGTGCGGCGGTGGCTGCCCCCCGGGAAGCGGCAGGGGCGGGAGCGGGAGGACCGGCTGAACCGGCAGATCACGGTCGGGGTGGACTATTGGCCGACGGGGGTGAAGGGGGCGGGGGAGCCGGGGTCGGGTCAGCGGCGGGTGTGGGGGGTGCGGTATGAGGAGCCGCGGGTGCGGGGGAAGCACCAGGGGGCGGCGGTGCCGATGGTGTGGTGCGTGGGGGCGGCGGACCCGGGGCATCAGGACGGGGGGAGCGGGGGGCGGCCGGGCGGCGCGTGGGGGGTGGCGTGGGAGACGCGGGCGGACCGTTATCTGGCGGCGGTGGAGGCGGCGGGGGGCGGCGCGGGGACGGTGGTGCTGGAGGCGGAGCGGGTGCCGCGGTGGCGTGAGCGGACGGTGCGGTACCGGGATGGGGGCTGTGAGCGGCGGGAAGAGTTTCGGGGGTGGGAGTGGGTTTGTCCGGGCCTTGGCCGGAATGGCGAAGCACGGATGACGAATGACGAAGGGGAGGGGCGGGGGAGCGGGGTGGAGGGGGCTTCCGGGGGGTGTGGGCGGCGGTGTCAGGTTTTGGTGAGTCCGGTGGCGGGGTGGACGATCGGGGGGTACCTGGCGGGTCGGCCGGGGGTGGCGGAGGGGTTGGAGGTGGGGGAGGTAGAGCGTTGGCGGCCGGGGGTGCTGGTTGCGGGACGTTCTACCGCTTTTGGAGCCGGTGCAACGGGCGGGGCCACGACACGGGAGGGTGCGCTAGCCAAGGCGGTTCCGGGGCCAGGGGTGCTTCCGGGGGCGGGGGCGTTGGCGTGTGTGCGGTGCTGGGGCGTGCGGAACGCAAGCCTGCTGGGGCGGTCGGGGTGGAACGATTTTGTGACGCGGGTGAGCGGGGGGCTGTTGAGCGGGGCAGAGGTGCCGCGGGTGGGGGTGGGGCCTAGGGTCGGGTAGTGCGTTGTTATCGAAACGAGGTGACGCGATGTCGGGCAAGACGGCGGAGGATTACGAGGGCAAGTACACGGAGCCGCAGCTGCGGGTGCGGCTGAAGGAGGAGATCAAGGCGTCGGACAAGGGGGGGAAGCCGGGGCAGTGGTCGGCCCGCAAGAGCCAGATGCTGGTGCAGCGGTACGAGGCGGAGGGGGGCGGGTACAAGGACGACGAGGAGCAGCGGGACGCGGCGGCGTCGCTGGAGCGGTGGACGGACGAAAACTGGCAAACGAAGGGGGGCTCGGGGTACGCGGACGAGGGCGGCAAGCCGATGAAGCGGTACCTGCCCGAGCGGGCGTGGGACCTGTTGAGCGACGAGGAGAAAAAGCGGACCGACCGCAAGAAGCGCGAGGAGGGGGACGAGGCGGGCAAGCAGTTCGTGGAAAACACCGTCGAGGCAAAGGCGGCCCGGGCGTACGTCACGCACGGCGACGCGTCGGAACTGTCGGTTTCGCAACTCGAGCGTTTGACCCGGGACGAGTTATATAACCTGGCGAAGGGGGCGGAGCTGAAGGGGCGAGGCAAGCTGGACCACGACGAGCTGGCGCAGGGGCTGCACGAGTATTACCAGGATCAGACGGGCGGAGAGGGTTCCGGGGGCGACGCATCGGGGAGCGGCGGGACAGAGGAAATGACGAAGGCGGAACTATATGAGGAGGCAAAGGAGTTGGACGTGGAGGGGCGGTCGACGATGGATAAGTCGGAGTTGAAGGACGCGGTGGAGGATGAGCGGGGATAGAGCGCGGTCGGGGGTCACGCGGTGAGCCGGCGGAGCGACGGCGGTATGCTGTGGGGCATGGGCAAGGCACCGACGTTTCGGATGGCGGGGGTGACGGTGAAGCGTGGCGAGAGCGCGGACGTGAAGCTGAAGGTGAGCGAGCGGTATACGGGGGACGCGATCCATCTGCCGGTGCGGGTGGTGCGTGGGAAGGCGGCGGGGCCGACGGTGATGGTGACGGCGGCGATCCACGGGGAGGAGCTCAACGGGGTGGGGGTGATCCACGAGTTGATGTACGACGACGCGATGGCGGGGGTGCTGCCGGGCGGGCCGATCTCGATAGATGCGGGGACGTTGTTGCTGGTACCGATCGTGAATATCTTTGGTTTTGAGAGTCAATCGAGGTATATGCCGGACCGGCGGGATTTGAATAGGAGTTTCCCGGGAAACTCGGGGGGGAGTTTGACGAGCCGGGTGGCGCGGATCGTGTTTGAGGAGATCGTGGAGCGGTGTGATTTTGGGGTGGACCTGCACACGGCCGCGGCGGGCAGGACCAACTATCCCAACATCCGGGCGGACATGAACGTGGCGGGGGTGAGGCGGCTGGCGAAGGCGTTTGGGTGTGAATTGATGGTGCACGGCAAGGGGCCGGGGGGCAGTTTCCGGCGGGAGGCGGTGCGATCGGGGTGTGCGACGATCACGGTGGAGGCGGGTGAGCCGTTGAAGATCGAGCCGAGCGTGCTGGCGGTGGGGATGCGTGGGGTGAAGAACATTTTGATAGAACTGGGGATGATGAAAGGCGAGGTGAGCCGGCCGGCATATCAGCTTCGGATTGATAAGAGCACGTGGGTCCGGGCGGACGTGGGGGGGATGCTGCGGTTCCACGTGAGCCCGGGCCAGATCGTGGACGAGGGCCAGCCGATCGCGACGAATGCGAGCGTGATCGGCCGGGAGAGGAACGTGCTGCTGTCGCCGACGGCGGGGGTGGTGCTGGGGATGACGACGCTGCCGACGGTGAAGCCCGGCGAGCCGGTGTGTCACCTGGCGGTGCCCAAGCGTTCGTTGGCGGGGATCGTGAAGAAGCTCGAGGGGGTGAAGGGCGCGAGCCTGCACAAACGGGTGCGGCGGGACCTGGCGACGAATATCGCGGTGACGGAGAGGGAGGCCGAGCCGGTGGGGCCGGAGGAGGGTGAAGGGTAAGAGGCGTGGAGGCCACTTCCGGCCGTTGACGATTGACGGGATACGGAGCCGGGATTAGCGTTATCTTTGAATTTATTTTTTGTAGGGATAGATTACGATGCAAAAGTTGTGCGTTTGGGTGATGACTGTAGTAGCGTGCGGGCTGTGGTTGTGGGGATGCGGGGGGGAGGATCAACCCGGGGGTGCTGCGTCGCGGGAGGCGGTAATGCCGGTTACGGAGGCGGCGGGACCGGGCGATGACGCGATGGCCGAGCTCAAGAAGGCGATTCCCCAGCTACGCACTGAGATTGCCGCGGCGGCGGACGTGGCGGTCGACGGGGGCGGAGAGGCGGGATTCGCGAAGTTGGATCGTGCGTTAGAGGAGGTCATGGCAATGCCGCCGCTGGATCAGTTTGCGGTGGTGCGGGACGTAACGGCGGCGCGGTGGGAGATCGAAGCATTGAAGCTGCTGGCGACGCCGACACCCGATGCGCGACGGGTGGCGGATCAGGTGAGCGTACAGCCGCCGGGGGTTAATGAGCGGTTGGCCGCGCGGCTGGAACAGCGGCTAGAAGCGGAGCGGGGCGGGTTGGACGAGGGTGCCGAGGAGCCGCTGGAGGATGCGGCCGCGAATGAGGAGGAGCAGTTAGCGGCGGCGGTCGAGGAGTTGGAGACCGAGTACGAACGGTTGAAATCACGCGGTGACGACGCGGGCCGGCTGGCACGATCAATGGTTGTCGGTCAGGCGGCGGAACTGCGGGCGACGCTGGTGCTGGAAAGCATTGATCTGCCGGGGCTCGACCAACGGCTCAAAACTTTGGTAGACGATGCCACTGCCGCGGCCCGCGCGGAGCTCGAGTCGGAACGGTTGGCGTACCAGCGGTGGGCGCTTGAGCAGATTAAGGCGTATGAGGCGTGGCACTACGATCAGGCGTTGGCGAACGTGGAGAAGATGCTTAAGGGGTTAGAGTCGGGCCGAAACGTGAACTGGCACCCTCAGGGCGGCCACCTCCTCGGGCCGGTCGAGGCGGGGCCGAATGCCGACGAAGCCCCGCCCGAGATTATGACGCAGGGGAACGTGTTTCGGGTGTTCCCCGATGTTCTGGACGAACTGGCACGATTCGCAAAGGTGGAGGTGGAGAGGCCGGCGGCGATCCCGCCCCACTTGCAGAAGCAATTATACGGCGCTGGCTGGGACCACAAAGAGGACCTGGCTCATAAGGTGACCGCCTACGCGATGGTGCGGCATCTCCTGCCGATCAACGAGGCGCTGCTGGATCGGCCGGTGTTGAAGCTTTACGACGAGTATTTTGAGAAAGGTTGGCAGAAGCTGGAGGGGCGGGACGATCAGCTGTGGGTCGCGAAGGAGGCGACACGGCGGTCGAAGCTGGGCCTGGGGGACGTGCCATGAGGTGGGCGATGCAATGGGCACAAGCAAGTGCGGTGTTGTGGCTGGCCCTTTCGGTACCGGCGGCGGGGCAGGCGTTGGTGGCCCCGATGTACGGCAGTCCTTATGCTCAGACGCGTGAGTGGTCGCAGCAACGGTGGAGCCTGCCGCGGACGGCGGCGGAGGTGCGGGAGGATCATGCGAGGATACTGCGGACCAATTATGGGGACAGGGGCGTGCTCAGCTTGTTTAAGCAACCGCTAGGACCGGTGCACATCCCCATTGGCACCCCCGGCTTGGAGGAAACGGTTCGGCTGGCCGCATCTGATAATCCAAACGTGGCCCGGGGCCATCGCCGAGAGCTGCTTCTTGCCAACCATCTCGGCCGGAACCCCCGCATCGAAATCGAAGGTCTTGGGCAGGTAACTATCAATGCTGAGGGGAAGACCGATGCGGATATCGCTTTCCGCGACACGGTCTCCGGACAGCGGGTGCGCATGGAGGTGAAGGATTACCAAGGGGGTGTGGTCAACGCTGACGAGCGTATCCGCGGTCAGATCGACAAGATGGCGGAGGATCGGCGGCAGACCGGGCGGCTGCAGGCCCTGGTGATCCGCCAGCGCGCTTCGGCCCCCCTGCGGGAGTATGCCGCCTCGCGGGGGATCCCTGTCTACGAAGACGTCGTTACCGGGGAGAAGTCGAGGCTGAGGGCGGGGGCGCTCCTGGTCGACGACGTGGTCAACGACTTTTTCGCCGCCAAAGGTTCACCGGCGGCTAGTTCACTGGCTTCCAATCGGCAGCCGACCCGGACGGGGCCGCTGCTGCGTCAGCGCCTGACCACACCACGAATTTTGGACAATCGAGGGTTGTTAGGCCTTCGATCGATCCGCAGCATCGGCAGGTGGACGGGCGGGAATGCGGGCGGATGGGGGGGGCTGCGTGGAGCGGGTCGGGGACTCGCCATGCTGGGTGCGGCGTACACGGTTTACGAAGGTGCCATTACCCTCTACCAGTGGAACTCGGGGGCGATGACGAACCGGGAGGCTCTTCGGCGGGGGACCGCGGCGGGAGCCGGAGCGGTGGGAGCCTACGCGGGTTTTAAAGTCGGAGCCGTCATCGGCGGGTCCATCGGAACTTTGGTGCCCGTCGTCGGCACCGCCTTCGGAGCAGGCATCGGCGGATTCGGCGGTGCGACGATCGGCTATTTCACTGGTTCTGCCATCGCAGGTCGTTCAACCAGCGCCTACTTTCGACTGCAGGACGCCGACGACCAAGAGGAGCTGCGGCGGTTCATGTTCGAGCTGTATGACGTTCAGTATTCGAGGATGTAGGGACAGGAGATGATGTGGAGGCCTTACCCCTCGGGGTCGTCGAGGAGGGTTTGGAGGCGTTGGTCGAGTGGGGGTGGGAGGGTGGCGGGGGTGCTATTGGTGATGAGGCCGAGGTCGATAAAGTCGAGGAGGTGGACCTGATCCTTACGGCGGTAGGCGGTGAGTTTGTTGCGGATGAGGGCGTCGAGGGTGAGGACGCGGAAGCGTTCGGCGGGCTCGGCGTCGGTGGGGGCGGGGTTGGGGTGGGCGGCGTCGGGGTGGACGCGTTCGTTGAAGTAGAGGAGGTGGACGGCGTCGCGGAACTTGGCGTCGGGGCCGTCGAGGAAGGCGTCGATCGACTTGACGTGGCGGAAGACGAAGCCGACGGCTTCGAGGGCGGCGCGGACGGCGGGGAAGTCTTCGCGGCGGATGAGGATGTCGACATCGCGGGTGTTGCGGACCGCGGCGTCGTCAACGCGGGAGACGTGGAGGGCGACGGCGTGCCCGCCGGCGACGGCGTAGGTCAGGCCGGCGGCCTCGAGGGCGGCGGTGGCGCGGAGGAGGCGTTGGTGGACTTTTTCCACGGCGGCTTCGATACGTTCGAGGGAGAAGGGGCCGAGGGTGGGCGGCATCGGGCGATGATACCGGGGCGGGGAGGCACGGTTACAACGACGAGCCGCGGGGCGATAGTTGGCTGCTGGCCGCTGGCCGCTGGTCGCTGGTCGCTGGTCGCTGGTGGCTGGTCGCTGAGCTTGTCCCGAACCCCAATTCTGATTCCTGATCCCCGACCCCCGACCCCCGACCCCCGATCCCTCACTCCGACCACACCCCGCGGCGGTCGTGGCGGGCTTGGTCAGCGAGGCGGGCGTAGCGGTCCTGCAGCTCGTGGGGCCAGCGGTCGTCGGGGTAGGCCAGACCCATGAGCAGCAGCCGCTCGGCCAGCGCGTCGCCGGCGGGGAGGGTGACGTAGGCGAGCAGCCGGCCGTAGCGGTCGCGCACCCGCTCGGGGCGGAGGTGCAGGGTCACGTCGGCGTGCTCGGCGAGCCGGCGCGCCTCGTCGGCGGCGGCCTCGGCATACGGCGCGGCCGGGCGTCCCTCCCGCGCCAGCTCGGGCGTGTCGATGCCCCACAGGCGGACGCGGGTCGAGCCGCTTTGCCGGGACACGGTCGGGTCGGGGGCGTCGACGACGAGGGTGTCGCCGTCGACCACCCGGACAACGCGGAACGATCGGCCGTCGTACCGCCGCACGTCCGACCCGTCGTAGGCGAGGTACCCCGACCAGTCGACCCATGCCAGCACGAGCACCGCGACAACGGCGAGGGCGGTAACAAGCCACCCGCGGCGGCGGCTCTGCCGGAGGTAGCGGAGCACGTCGGTCGCGGCGGCGTCGACGGGTCGGGCAGCGGGGGCGCGGCGGGCGCGGGGGGGCATGGGGGGAGGATACGAGATCGACGGCGTCCTCTTAGCCCGGCCGCTTGCGGCCGCCGTGCTCGCCGGAAGAAACCGCGGCCGCGGGTGCCACACCGCATCCCGCAGGTTTTGCGGAGGGTGCGGTGTGAAAACGGTGGATGACGTGACGCCAAGGTTACACCCGCACACCGCGCCCGCCCCGGGCGGCGGGATGCGGTGGGAGACCGAGCGGGAGACACCGCGGCCGCAAGCGGCCGGGCTAAGAATGACGCTTCATGCGGACCGACGAACTGGATTACGTCCTGCCCGCGGCGCGGATCGCGGTGGAGCCGGCGTCGCCGCGGGACGCGGCGCGGCTGATGGTGGTGCGTCGCGAGAGCGGGGCGGTGGAGCACCGGCGGGTGCGGGACCTGCCGGCACTCGGCGTGCTGCGGGCGGGGGACCTGATGGTGGTGAACGACACGCGGGTGGTGCCGGGGCGGTTCGAGGGGTTGCGGCGGGGGACGGGCGGTCGGGTGACGGGGCTGATGCTGTCGCACGACGGGCGGCGGTGGGGCGTGCTGCTCAAGGCGCGGGGGACGCTGCGGCCCGGCGAGTGGATCGACCTCGGTCACGGCGCGTCGCTGGAGCTGGTCGCGCCGGAGGCGGGGTCGCGGGGCGGGTGGTCGTCGGTGTTGCACGGTGAGCTTGACACGGCGGCGGTGCTCGACGCGGTGGGGCGGCCGCCGCTGCCGCCGTACATCCTCGCCGAGCGGAAGCGGCGCGGGCTCGCGGCGGACCATCCCGACGACGCGATGCGGTACGCCACGACGTTCGCCTCCGCCTCCGCCGCCCCCGGAAGCGATGCCCCCGGAAGCGTCGCCCCCGGCTCCGCCGCCGCGCCGACCGCGGGCTTGCACCTTACGCCCGGGCTCCTCGCGGCGCTGGATGCGCAGGGCGTCGGCCGCGCCGCGGTGACGCTCGACATCGGCCGGGGCACGTTCGAGCCGGTGCACACCGAGGCGCTCGACGACCACCCGATCCACGCCGAGCGGCTGCACGTCCCCGCCGCGACGATCGCGGCGCTGCACCGCACCCGTGCGGGGGGCGATTCCAGGGGAGCTTCCGGGGCCGGGGGCGGGGCCGGGGACGGGGGTGCCATTTCCGGGGGCGGGGGGGGTCGCGTCCTCGCCGTGGGCACCACCACCGTCCGCGCCCTCGAGTCGTTGCCCCACCCTTTGCCCGCCGACCTGCCGGGCGGCTTCACCGCCGATACCGACCTGTTCATCACCCCCGGCCGCGTCGCCGCCGGGGCGTTCACCTGGCGGCATACCGACCACCTGCTCACCAACTTCCACCTGCCCCGGTCGACCCTGCTGGCGATGGTCGCCGCCCTGCCGGGCGTCGGCCTGCCCCGCCTGCTCGGCTGGTACCGCACCGCCATCGCCGAGGGCTACCGCTTCTACTCCTTCGGCGACGCGATGCTGATCGTGTGAGACGGGCCGGCTGTAGCGCAGGGTTCGCCCTGCCCCGCCTTGACTTACGCGGCACCCACCGCATCACGCGGCAGGGCAAGCCCTGCACTACGGGCTGCACACGTTCCGCATGAAGCGACGCGGCTTCGCCGCGCCGTGTGACCGCGGCGTATCGTTTCTCTCGGTCTGCAAACCGCACCCTCCGCCAAGCCTCCGGGATGCGGTGTGGCACCCCGAGACAAACTTCCAGTGCCGGGCGTTAACCCCGCTGCGGGGGCAGCCGCCCCCCGCTAAACGCGGCAACTCCGCTACGCTTGCGCCCATGCCGCTGGACCAGCCGGAGACGACCGAGAGCGCCTGGGACACGCCCATGCCCCTGGGCGAGCACCTCGAGGAGCTCCGCCGGCGGATCATCTGGGCCCTCGCCGGGCTGCTCGTCGCGGCGGGCGTCACCTTCGCCTACGGCTTTAAGATCATCGGCTGGCTGGCGGCGCCGCTGGTCCAGGCTCAATATGCGCTGGACTTCCCGCCGCAGACTGTCGTGCTCGATCCGACGGCCGGGTTCACCACCGTGTACCTGCCCGTCTCGCTCATCGCGGCGGTGGTGCTCGCCTTGCCGTGGCTGATCTTCCAGGCGTGGCAGTTCGTCGTGGTCGGGCTGTACGAGCGCGAACGCAAGGCGGTGTACCTCCTCGCCCCGTTCAGCACGTTCATGGCGGCGGCGGGGGTCGCCTTCTCGTACTACGTGCTCCTGCCGGTGAGCCTCATGTTTTTCCTGCAGTTCGCCACGTACTACCCCGACATCAAGGTCGGCAACCCCAACCCCGTCACCGCGATCCTGCTGCGGGCCTACGGCGTGAACCCGCGGCTGGACCCCGACGCCGCGGTCCCGGTCCCCGCCGAGCTCAAGCCGCTGGAGCTGCCGGTGCTGAAGCAGGACCCGGCCGAGACGCCCGAGGGGTCGGTGTGGATCAACCGCAGCGAGTCGAAGATCAAGGTGGTGGTCGAGGGCAAAACGCGCGTCATCCCGCTGCAGTCGGACCGGCTGATCGCGCCGATGCCGCACCTGGGCGAGTACGTGCGGTTCGCGGCATTGATGATGTTGGGGATCACGGCCGCGTTCCAGTTGCCGGTGGTCATGCTGGTGGCGGGGACGACGGGGCTGTTCGACCCGGGCGCAGTCGCATCGCTTCGGAAGTACGCGCTGTTCGTGTCGTTCGCAGCGGGGGCGCTGCTGACGCCGACGGACCTGTTGAGCATGTTCGTGCTCGCGGTGCCGCTGTACCTGTTGTTCGAGTTGGGTCTGGTGATGATGCGTTGGACGACGCCGCGGGAGACGGACGGGGCGACCCTCGGCGAGTAGCTGGGACGCTTCGCATTTAAGCCATAGCCGGGACGCTACACGTCCCCGGGCCTGGGGCGCGTGGCGTCCCGGCTATTGTGAGTCTAGGAGGTTTGACATGCGTGATAAAGATGCACTGCGAAAACATCACCGTGCCGCGCGCGACGCGATCGACCCCGCGACGGCCGAGGGGTGGTCGGACCGGGTGCGGGACCACGTGCTCGCGCTGCCGGAGGTCGCGGCGGCGGCGACGGTGTTCGTGTACGCCTCGGACCGGGGCGAGGTGCAGACGTACACGCTGATGGAAGATCTGATCGCGATGGGTAAGGCGGTGGCGGTGCCGCGGATCGTGGACACCGCGGCGCGGGTGATGGTGGCGGTGCCGATCCGCTCGCTGCGGGACCTGACGCCCGGGGCGTACGGCATCCTCGCGCCGGCGCGGGGCGAGCCGCTGGCGGGCACGCCGGACGTGTCGCTCGTGCCGGGCCTGGCGTTCGACCCGGCGACGGGGGCGCGGCTGGGGTTTGGGGGGGGCTACTACGACCGCTACCTCGCCGCCCACCGGGCCACGGTTGCCGTGGGTTTGGCGTTTGAGTCGCAGCTTGCCGCCGACCTCCCCGCCGAGGAGCACGACCGCCGCGTCGCCGCGATCGTGACCGAGACGCGGACGGTGCGGGTCCGACCCCGCAAACACGGCGCATCATCATCAACGCAATAGCCGGGTCGCTACGCGACCCCGGGGGTTGCCGCTGCGCCCGGGGCCGCGTAGCGGCCCGGCTATTCGCAACCGCAACCGTGCTACGCCTTCACCGCCCCGCCAACGCCAGCCAGGCGGGGGTCGTCACCAGGCTCAGCGCGCTGGTGACCAGCGCGACCCGTACGGCCACGTGTACGTCCCCGCCGTAGTGCCTCGCCAGGACGATGGGGAACACCGCCGCGGGCATCGCCGCCTGCAGGCAGATCACCCGGGCCAGCTCGGCGCTGCCCGGCAGCACCGCCGCGACGCCGACGAAGGCGAGGGGCAACAGCCCGAGGCGCAGCACCGCCGCCGCGGCCACGACCCGCTTGCCGCCGATCAGGTCCCGTCGGCGGAAGTGGTCCGCCATCGTGGCCCCCACCATCAGGAGCGCCACCGGGATCGCGCACCGCCCGAGCATGTCGATCACGTGCTCGACCCCCGCCGGCATCCACGCCTCGGCGTCCGCCGCGTTGAGCAGCAGCGCCGCGACGATCGCCACCGCCGGCGGGTTGAGCACGCCCGTCGCGACCCGCTTCCACCCCGCTCCACTCCCCGCACGCCCCCCGCCGCCCCCCGCGATGACCGCCACGCACAGCGTCCACATCGCCAGGTCCACGCCCACGTTGTGGATGAACAGCACCCCGACCGTCTCACGGTCGTAGAGCATCTCCGCCAGCGGGATCGCGACGTAGCCGTAGTTGTACATGCCCACCGAGACGGCAAACGTCCGCCGCTGCCGGGCCGTCCGCAGCCCCAGCCGCGGCCCCACCCGCCACGCCACCAGCCCTGCGACACCGACGCCGAGAACGACGCTGGCGTAGCCCCACACCGGCGGGAGCCACAGGTTGATCCGCTCGTCCACCGCGTCGTTGCCGATGACCACCCGCAGGATCAACGCCGGCATGAGCACCCGCACGACCAGCCGCAGCAGCGACTCGTCCGCCTCGGCCGTCAGCCACCCCCGCCGCCGCAGCCCGAAGCCCAGCGCCACCACCGCGAACACCGCCGCCGTCGCCGAGATGACCTGGACCCACTCGGGCATGAACCGGCAGGGTACGCCCCGCGTCCACCCACCGCGCACCGGTCACCACCCGTCGCCCTCCCTCCCCCCCTCCCCCACGAAGCGACGCGGCTCCGCCGCGCATCCTCCACTTCCCCCAACCCAACGCGGCAAAGCCGCGTCGCTTCCTTTTGATACCCCTCCCCACGAAGCGACGCGGCTCCGCCGCGCATCCTCCACTCCCCGCAACCCGGCGCGGCAAAGCCGCGTCGCTTCCTTTTGATACCCCTCCCCACGAAGCGACGCGGCTCCGCCGCGCTTCCTTCACTCCCCCCAACCCGGCGCGGCAAAGCCGCGTCGCTACTTGTGAGACCCTCACCCGTTGAGCGGCGGCCGTCGGGCCCCGAGCGCCGACGCGGACACGGCGCTAAAACCGCGGACCGTCGCCCTCGCCCACCAGCGCGTCCACCCGTTCCTCGATCAGGTCCCCCCGATCGTCGGACCGCTCGTCCAGCTCCTCTTCCATCGCCTCGAGCCGCTCACGCAGCCGCTCGAGTTCACGCTCCCGCAGCGACTGCCGCACGTCGAAATGCTCCGCCACCCGCTCCTCCAGCTCCTCGGTGAGGTCGTCGGCATCGTCCTCACGGTCCGCTCCGTTCGCGTCGCGGACCCGCCGGGCCAGGTCCCGCGTCTCCCGGGTCAGCCGCAGGTCGCGGATGCGCAGGTCGTACACCGCCGGGTCGTCGCGCTTGAGGTCGACGAGGTACCGCACCGCGGGGAAGCGGCGGTCGATCAGCTCGCCGAAGCGGCGGTGGTCGCCCTCGCGGAGTTGATGCACATGGTCGATCAGGTCGGGCCGCAGCTCCTCGATCACGGCGTAAGCCTCGCGGGCCTCCGCCTCGGTCATCGGCCGGCGGCCGCCGCGTCGGCCATGCCACCCCTCGCCGCGGCCGTCTTCGTCGTCGAACCCGTGCCAATCGTCCCCGCCATCATCGGCACGGTCCCGGCCGTCGGCCCCGGCCGGCCCGAGCAGGCCGTCCCCGTCGCGGTCGTGCCACGGCCCCACCGGGTTCTCCACCCGCCGCGGCCCGTCGCCCGCCGGCTGCCCCACCCCCTCCACCGCCACGGCCATGAACAGCCCCGCGATCAGCACGATCGACCCGCGCAATACCACGCCCGCACGGCCCGCACGGTTGGACAGCCGACTAGAAGTACAGACCCAGTTCATGAGATAGCTCCTCGAGTTCGGCGGCCGCGGCCGCGTCCTGCAGCGACTCGTCGCCCGCCTCGGCCCAGAACCCCTCGGACCCCACCAGCGTGACCTGCATCGCCAAGAGCCCCAGCCGCTGATCGATCACCTCCGCCTCCGCCGCGGCCGAGGCGAGCTGGTCCAGCCCCGCGGCCAAGTCGCCGTCCACCGCCGCGCGCCCGGTCCCCGCCGCCGCCGGTGAAGCCGCTCCCGTCGCCGTCTCCGCCTCGGTACCCATTGCCGGGGCCGCTCCCGAGGGGCCGGGCGGAGCCGGCGCCAAGGCCCCCCCCCGCTCCGCACCGGCACCGGCACCGGCGCCGCCATCGCCCGCACCCGGCGTCTGCGGTCCCATCGCCACGCCGCCCCCGCCGCCCCCCCCGTCGCTCTCGCCGTCCCGCTGGTATTGACCCGCCCACCACACCTCCCCGAGCACCACCGCCGCCAGCACCGCCGCCGCCGCCGCGTACCGCTGCACCGCCCCGATCCGGGCCAACACCCCGCCCCGCGCCGCTCCCGGCCGTTCGTCCCCAACCTTCCCCTCCCCACCGCTCCCGGCTTCGGTGATGCCCCCCCGTGCGGTCACCGCCGGCCCCGTCGCCGCCACCACCCGATCCACCAGTCCCCCCGGCACCGCCCCCGGCGCCAACGCCACATCCAGCGCCGCCGACACCGCCGCGTCCTCCGCGTCCACCGGCATCGCGTTGTTCGGGTTGCTCGTATCCATCACGTCATCCCTCACCCACCCACAAGCCGCTTAGCCCGGCCGCTTGCGGCCGCCGTGCTCCGCAAACGCCCCCTGCGGCCGCAAGCGGCCGGGCTAAGCACACCGGTGTTCCAACGCACGACGATCGCCATTATTGCACCGCCTCCATCGCCTTGCGCAGCTTCCCCAGCGCCCGGTGTGCCCGCGCCAGCACCGTGCCCAGCGGCTGGTCCAGCGCCTCGGCGATCTGCTTGAAGCTCAGCCCGGCCGTGTGCCGCAGGTACAACACCTCCCGGTCCGCCTCGGGCAGCGATGCCACCGCCGCCCGCAACCGCTCGACCTCCTCCCCCCGCGACAGCACCGCCGCGGGGTCCTCGCCGTACGCCCCCTCGCCGTCGCCCCCGGTGAGCCCGGCCGCCACACCCCCGCCCCCGGAACCGCCCGCCGAATCAGAACCGCCGCCCGGACCGAGGTCCGTCGGCACCGCCTGCCGCCTCCGCCGCCGCATCTCGTCCCGCAGCTTGTTCATCGCGATCCGAAACAGCCACGCCTCGAACTTGCCCACCTCCGTATACCCGCCGCCCCCGGCTCCCCCGGCTCCCCCGGCCCCCAGGCGAGGGGGGCCCAACTTTTCCACCACCTTCACGAACGTCGCCTGCGTCAGCTCCTCGGCCAGGTCCCGGTCAACACCCTGGTGCACCATGAGCCCGTAGACCCGCCCGCTGTACGCCTCGACGATTGACCGCCACGCCGCCGCGTCCCCCCCCGCCGCGCGGCGGAGCGTCTCGGGCAGCGTCGCACTCCGATCCCGAGTCCGACATGCACGCTCCACGATCTCAACACCGAGGTCGCCAGTCCGAACTTGCCGCGGGTTATCCTAACCGGACCCCCGTGGCCGTCCCGCATGACGCACGCACATCCCGTTTAGCGGTCGCGGCCCGTCAAGCCGCGCCTACTTGAAACCGACCCCGCCGCCCCGTATCCTAAGCGGGGGCTTCACCGCCCGCCGCCTTGCCCGCCGACTCCGCCATGTCCGACCCCGCCGACCCTCCCGCCGCCGCCCCCGCCCCCGACCTTGACCCCCGCGACGCCGCCGCCGTCGCCGCAGGCGTTCCGTGACGGCGCGGCGGCCCTGTGCGACTCGCCGCACCGAGAAGCACGCCGTGGTCACGCTCCCCGACGTTGGCCGGCTCGTCGTCAGCGGCGACCTGCACGACCACGGCCTCAACCACGACCGCGTTGTCAAGCTCGCCCGCCTCGACGAGTCCGACATGCCAACCACCTGGTGCTGCAGGAGGTGATCCACGGCGAGGCCCGCGTCAACGGCATGGACCTGTCCGTGCGGATGCTCGCCCGCTGCGCCCACCTGGCCGCCCGATACCCCGGCCGCGTCCACGTCCTGCAGTCCAACCACGAGCTCGCCCAGCTCACCGGCGAGGCCATCGTCAAGGACGGCCAGAGCGTCGTCGAGGCGTTCGACCAAGGCATCGACTTTCTTTACGGAGGCGACGCCGACGACGTCCGCGACGCGATGTGCATCTATCTAAAGGCGCTGCTCCTGGCGGTGCGGACCGCCCCGACGGACGGCAACGCTTCCGGGATGAAGCGGCGCGGCTTTGCCGCGCCGTCTCTTGCAGTGCAGACCGCCCCGGCGGACGGCAACGCTTCCAAGATGAAGCGACGCGGCTTTGCCGCGCCGTCTCTTGCAACGCGGACCGCCCCGGCGGACGGCAATGCTTCCGGGGGAGGCGCTTCCGAAGCGGGCGGTTCCGGGGGCGGGGGTACTTCCGGGGGGGCGGTCATGATGTTGCACAGCCTGCCCTCGCCGCGGCGGATCGAGGCGTTTGACAAGGCCGTGCTCGGCCGCGACCCGACCGACGAGGACCTGGCCCCGCGCGGCTCGGCGTACGACCTGGTGTGGGGCCGCTACCAGAACCGCACCATCGCCGACGAGCTCGCCGACGCTTGGGGCGTCGACGCGTTCATCCTCGGCCACCAGCCCGACGAGATGGGCTGGCAGGTCCTCGGCGGCCGCTGCCTGGTCATCACCAGCGAACACGACCACGGCCAGGCCGTCGTCCTCGACCTCTCCCGCGGGTACGACCTGGACGCGCTGCAGGACGGCCTAAAGCCGCTCGCCGCGGTGCGGACGGGGGGGTAGCGGGGCGGGATCGGTGCTTAAAGCGGCAACCCCAGCAACTCCCGCCAGCATGTTCACCGGGATCAAATCGATAGAGCGAGCGAACAGACCAAATTCCCGCGTTGCTACGCAGATGGTCCGCGACGCGTAAGCGACGGGCACCGGTCGCTAACGCTCCCGGCTCTGAAGAAACGGCCACCTATCCCTAATCCCTGATCCCTAGCCCAGCCTGCCAACCCGCCGCACCCCGCCTAGCATCAAATCGAACTTCCCCCGCACCCCCGATCAAGGAACGCCGCCATGGACCGTCGCCTGCTCTCGAACGTCGTGTTGACCGGCCTGCTCGCTTCGGCTGTGGGGGTTTCGGTGTACACCGCCCAGGCCGGCCCGATGTCGGCGGTGAAGGACAGCGCCCGCGACTCGGCGGAGGACGTGGAGCGGCAGCAGGTCGCCCAGGCCGACGAGGCGGTGGAGCAGGCTCACGACGCGGCGCGGAAGCAGACCGGCGTGGACCTGCCCGACGAGGGTGCGGCCGAGACGCGGCAACCGGCCCGCGAGGCGGGCAGCAGCAACGCCATCGACGCCGACCGCCAGCCGATGCAGACCCCCGAGCAGAAGCGGATGCAGGCCGCGACGCAGCCCGGCTCCACGATGGGGACCGGGTCGGGTGACACGATGACCGAGGCCGAGCACCGCATGCTCGTTAAGAAGGCCGTGGTCGAGCTCATGCCCACCGAGGGCAATGAAGCGAATGGCACCGTGACGCTGACGCAGATGGGGGACGGCGTGATGGTCGAGGCGACGGTGACGGGCCTCCAGCCCAACTCGACCCACGCGATCCACGTGCACCAGTACGGCAACGTCACCTCGGCCGATGGAATGGCGGCGGGCAGCCACTACGACCCGCGCGGCCACGAACACGCCTTGGCCGACACCGTTGAGGGCCACGCCGGCGACTTCGGCAACCTCGAGGCCGATGCCCAGGGCACCGCCGACTTCAGCTACATGGCGAAGGGCATCAGCATCGCCGGGATGAACAACCCCATCCTCGGCCGGGCCATCATCGTCCACGAAAAGCCCGACGACGGCGGCCAGCCCAGCGGCAACGCCGGTGCCCGCATCGCCCAGGGCGTCATCGGGATCATGGAGTAAGCCCGCCGACGTCCACCCGCTTAGCCCGGCCGCTTGCGGCCGGCGTCCTCTAAGCCCACTGCGGCCGCAAGCGGCCGGGCTAAGAACTTCGTGCGATGTGACATCCGGCCGTTTGGTTCCCACTACGCCTGTACCGTCACCCGCATCGCCCACGCCGCCCATAAATTGATCGCGTTGAACCCCGCGTGGATCAGCACGCACGGCAGCAGGCTCCCAGTCCGCTCGTACACCCACCCGAGCACGACGCCCAGCACGAACAGCCCCGGCAGCGCGTGCCACGTGACCACGCTCAGGTGGATCGTCGCGAACAGGCCCGCCGCGAGGCAAATTGCCGCCCACCGCCGCCGGCGGCCGAGCGTGTCGATCAGCAGCGTCTGGAGCAGGCCCCGGAAGCACGCCTCCTCGAACACCGACGCGAGGAGCGTCGCCTGCACGACGATGCCGATGATCTCCGCCCGGCTGTCGGACTTCTGCAAAAGCTCGAGCATCACGTGGTTCGCGCCGTCCGGCGCGGGGTCGCCGACCCACCGCCCGACCAGGTAGCCGACCTGCAGCCCCACGGCCGTGAACAGGAACCCCACCGGCAGCCCCACCGCCGCCGCGGTGAGGTCGCGCCCCGGCCGCCGCGGGATGAACCCCGCCTTCCGCAGCCCCGCCTCCGTCGCCGCCGCCTTGACCGCGAAGAAGAACGCCGCCGCCGGCAGCGCCAACAACGCGATCGTCAACCCCACCGCCTCCGGCAACGCCGCACCCGCCACCAGCGGCAGGAACAGCACCGCGATCAACCCGAACCCAACGACCCGGTCCGCGTCGCTGAAGTCGATCTCCCGCCGCGGCGTGTGCGTCAGCGCGTCGGGCCGCAGGTATCCCGCCCGCCAGACGGCGAGCAACGCGAGGCCGGCCAGGATGAACAGGGCAAGTGGCATGGAGCAAAGGGCAATCGGTCCGAGCCGCAAGCGTAAGCGGCCGGTGGGTCTTGCGGAGAACGCGTCCCGCTCGCTCAATCGATCAGAGCCGCAAGCGTAAGCGACCGGTGGGTCTTGCAGTGAACACGTCCCGGTCGCTCACGCTTCCGGCTCTGAAACGCTCGCGGAGTTCACTCCCGCACTTCCTCCGCCCGCCGCATTGAAGCAGCGCCTTGCCCGGTCTAAGCTAGGCGATTCACGACACCCCGGCCGCCCACGGCCCCTCCCGCGACCGCGCCCCGCCGCCGCCCGCTTCACCGCCCAGGACCCCGTATGCTGATTCTGCCTTCGTGGAAGCCGTTTTTCGAGGGACCCGTCCGGATGCACGGCCGGGCGCTCCAGCTCGGCGACGCCGTGACCCGCCTCGAGCCCGGCGACGGCCACCTCCTCCGCGCCGAGGTCAAGGACGGCGACACGCTCCACCACGTCGGGATCACCGCCGAGGAGAAGCAGGCCTCCGCCGAGTGTACCTGCCCGCACTTCGATTCCGGGGCCTACTGCAAGCACATCTGGGCGACGCTGCTGGACCTCGACGCGAACGAGGACGACGGCCCGGGCGACACCAAAGTCAGCGACCTCGCGAAGCTGAAACTCAGCCCGCCCAAGGCGCGGAAGCGTGACGACACCGCCCGGGTGATCCGCGCCGCCGAGCCGCAGTGGATGGGCCGGCTGTCGCTTCTGCGTCCTTCGGCCGAGGAGCGCGAGGACGCCGGCGACCTCGCCGCGACGATCTTCCCCACCCAGCGGCAGGTGACCTACGTGGTGATGCCCGAGCTGTCGCGGCGTCACAGCGGGCTGGTGATCGACCTGCAGCAGCGCAGCGCCATCGCCTCGGGGTGGAGCAAGCCCAAGCCCCTGAAGATCAGCCTCGACGCGATCGACACGCTGGCCGACCCGACCGACCGCGAGCTCGTGGCGATGCTGCTCGGGGCGACGTGGGTGACGCACCACGAGGCGGGGCAGGCGTTCCGCCTGGAACGGACCCACGCGACCTACCGCGTCGCGCCCGGGGCCCGGCGGTCGCTGCTCAAACGCATGATCGATACCGGCCGGTGCTTCCTCGAACTCAACGAGGACGAGAACGAAAACCGCACCAACCAGCGCCCCCTCCGCTGGGCCGGCGACGACAAGCCGTGGCGGCTGTGGCTCATCGGGCACCCCACGGGTGACGGGCTGATCGTCGACCTGCAGCTCCGCCGCGCGGGCAAACGCCTGCCCATCACGACGCCGGCGGTGATCCTCGGCGGGCGGGACGGGCTGGTCATCACGGACCGACCCATCCCCGGAAGCAGCGGGGGATCGACCGGCGGCGGCGGTGTTTCCGGGGGCGGGGGGGGTGCTTCCGGGGGGCCGTTGGTGGCGATGGCGGCCCCGTTCGACGACCGCGACGCGTACCGCTGGGTCGGCCAGTTCCGCGATACCCGCTACACCGACGACGACGCCGAGGGCGTGCAGGACGCCGTGACCGAAGCGGCCGTGTCCGCCTCGGCCCTCAAGGTCGACACCGACGACGTGGGCAAGTTCCTCGAACGCCTCTATCTGTTACCCCAACTGCCCGAGCTCGACCTGCCCGAGGGGCTCGGCCGCGGCGAGCAGCTCATCGAGCCGGTGCCGCACCTCGACGTGTACAGCCCCGGGTCCGCGCCGGCGGGCCGGCTGGTGAGCGGCGCGACGCGGCAGAGCCTCGTCGGCCGCGTCTGGTTCGACTACGCCGGGCAGCGGGTGAGCCCGGTGCAGCGCGGCCGGTTCGTCCCCGTCGCGCAGGCCCCCGTGACCAACACTTCGGCGGAGCCCGCTTTAGCGGGCGTCGACTCCGACGTGACCCCCGCCCCCGGCAGCTCCGCCGCCCCCGCGCCCGAGACCCTCCCCGACGCCCCGCTCCTCCCCGGCGACCTCGACCCCGAACGCGATACCTCCATTGATTCCGACACCGAGACCCCAACTGCCGCCGCCGCCGCGACCGACGACGCCCCGCCCCTCGACGACGGCAGCACCCCCCCGGAAGCGGGCCACACCCACAACGAGCACGCCGACCAAAAGCTCATCCGACGCGACCTCCGCGCCGAGCGCGAGGCCATCGCCGCCACCGCCGGGCTGGGCCTCCGCCACACCGCGTCCACCACCGGCGACGTCGTGCTCGTCACCCCGAAACAGATGCCACGCGCCGTGGCCACCCTCATCGCCCGCGGCTGGGTCGTCTCCGCCGACGAGGCGGTCGTCCGCGCCCCTGGGCCGCCCGCCCTCTCCATCACCTCCGGCATCGACTGGTTCGAGCTCCGCGGCGACATCACCTACACCCAACGCGACGGCACCGAGCAGGTCTTCAGCCTCCCCCAGGTCCTCGCCGCCGCCAAGGCCGGCAAACCTATGATCACCCTCGGCGACGGCAGCATGGCCCTCATGCCCGAGCAGTGGCTCGACGAGCACGGCCTGCTCACCGCGCTGGGCAAGGTCGAGGGCGACCACCTCCGCTTCAAATCGTCCCAGGCCGCGGTCCTCGACGCCCTGCTCAACGAAAAAGAGCTGGTTCACATCGACGACCGCTTCGCCCAGGCGCGCCACCGGCTCAAGCAGTTCGCCGGCGTCGAACCCCTCGACGCCGCCCCCGAGTTTCAGGGCACGCTCCGCTCCTACCAACGCGAGGGCCTCGGCTGGCTGGGCTTCCTCCGCCACTTCGGCATGGGCGGCATCCTCGCCGACGACATGGGCCTGGGCAAAACCATCCAGGTCCTCGGCATGATCCAGGCCCGCAAGCTCGGCCTCGTCGGCCACGCCGACCCGCTCACCAACGGCAACGGCAGCGGCTCCGACAATCAAAAATCCTCAGTCAAAAATCAAAAACTGCCTTCGCTTATCGTCGTCCCCCGCTCGGTCATCTTCAACTGGCTCGACGAGGCCGCCCGCTTCACCCCCGAGCTCCGCGTGCTGGCCTACTCCGGGCCCGACCGCGGGGCCTCCCTCGAACAGTTCAAGCAGTACGACCTCATCGTTACCTCCTACGGCCTGATGCGCCGTGACATCGACGAGCTCAAAGAGAAGCCCTTCGATTACGTCGTCCTCGACGAGGCCCAGGCGATCAAGAACCCCTCAAGCCAGTCGGCCAAGGCGGCGCGGCTCCTCCAGGCCAATCACCGCCTCGCCCTGACGGGCACGCCCATCGAGAACCACCTCGGGGACCTCTGGTCGATCTTTGAGTTCCTCAACCCCGGCATGCTCGGCGCGAACGCGAAGTTCAGCGAGCTGGTCAAGGGCGCCTCCTCGGGCGCCACCGCCGACCGCATCGCTGCCCCCGCCGACCCCTCGGCGGAGCCCGCTTTAGCGGGCATCGGGCCTGATGAAGACCCCGAGGCCGAGCGCAACGCCAAGGCCGACACCATCGTCCAAGTCGCCTCCGCCCTCCGCCCGTTCATCCTCCGCCGCACCAAGAACCAGGTGCTCAAGGACCTGCCGGCCAAGACCGAGCAGATGATCCTCTGCGAGATGGAACCCGCCCAACGCAAGATCTACGACGAGCTCCGCACCTACTACCGCGGCACCCTCATGCAACAGATGGACGGGTCCGGAAACCCCGGAAGCCGCAATGGCAACGCCCCCTCGGCGGAGCCCGCTTCAGCGGGCGGCCCCAACGGCTCAGACGGCGGCGCTTCCGGAGGCGGGGGGAACGCTTCCGGGGGGGGCGTCGGCCGCAACGCGTTCATGGTCCTCGAGGCCCTCTTGCGCCTCCGCCAGGCCGCGTGCCACCCCGCCCTCATCACCAAGGACAGCCTCCAGGGCGTCACCGGCGGCACCGCCGACGCCCCCTCTGCGAAGCTCGACCAGCTCTCCGACATGCTCGCCGAGGTCATCGACGGCGGCCAGAAGGCACTGGTCTTCAGCCAGTTCACCTCCATGCTCGCCCTCGTCCGCAAGCGCCTCGACGAGCTGGGCATCCGCTACGCCTACCTCGACGGCCAGACCCGCAACCGCAAGGAGGTCGTCGAGCAGTTCCAGGAAGACCCCGACCTGCAGGTGTTCCTGATCAGCCTCAAGGCCGGCGGCGTGGGCCTGAACCTCACCGCGGCGGAGTACGTCTTCATCCTCGACCCGTGGTGGAACCCCGCCGTCGAGGCCCAGGCCATCGACCGGACCCACCGCATCGGCCAGACCAAGCCCGTCTTCGCCTACCGCATGATCTGCGAAGACACCGTCGAGCAGCGCATCATCGAGCTGCAGAAACGCAAGCGAAAGCTCGCCGACGCCATCGTCGGTGGTGAACAAAACCTCTTGCAGAGCCTCACCCGCGATGATATTGAGCAGCTTCTGTCGTGACCGCAATAAAATTGCGCAAATTCCGGTGCTAAGCCTTGATCGTCCCCCGGCCGATGGCTATCGTGGGGGCAGAGAGTGATTCAGGGTAGCCGCCGCCTGCTTGTGGCCTGCCCTCAACAGGGTTGATTCAGCAGAACAACCGAAACGACCCCGTCGTACCTCATGCGGATACCCGCCGGGCCTGCTCCGGTGTGCTTGCGTGAATCGGCGGAGAAAGAGCCTCATTATGACGAACATTTACGTTGGCAACCTCCCCTACGACACCACCGAGGACGACCTGGTCGACGCGTTCGCCGCGTTCGGCGAGGTGAACCGGGCGACGCTCGTGTTCGACCGCGACACCGGTCGGCCCCGGGGCTACGGCTTTGTGGAGATGTACGAAGACCTCGAAGCCCTCGACGCGATCAAGCGGATGCACGGGGCCGAGTTCATGGGCCGCCCGCTGACGGTGAACGAGGCCCGGCCGCGCGGCAGCGGCCGCGGCGACTACCAGCGGGGCCCCGGCGCGGCCGCCCACGGCCGCCACGAGTCCCCGGCCACCCCCGGCCACCGGCCCGAGCGGCGCGAAACCGTCCCCGCCGCCGCCGAAACCGCCTCCAGCGGGTACAGCCGCGGGTACTCAAACCAGCTCTACCGCTGAACCGGACCCCGCGCCCGGGCCGGTCGAGACCGTGATCACCCCCCCTTAGCCCGGCCGCTTGCGGCCGCAGTCTTCCCCTTAACGACTGCGGCCGCAGGCGGCCGGGCTAAGGGTCATGGTCCTGCCGATGGCCCGCCTCGCGGCTGGAGTTCATCGATCGATCAGTACCGGCGCAGGACCCGTCATGCACATCGGTAGACTGGTGAACCACACTGTTCACCCCGGTCCCCGGAGATCGCCGATGCCGCGCCGCCGCCCCGCCCGCCTGTCCCGTTTCGCCGTCCTCGTGGCCGGGGTGTGGTTTACCGCCGCGCCGCTAACCGGCTGCCAGGCGGTGGACAAAGTCTTCACCGGCGAGACCAGCACCGTCGTTGCCGCGACGGCGGACCGCGTCGGCCCCGTTGCCGAGGCGGTGGTCCGGGACAAGGGCCTCGCCGACGTTCAGGCCACGGTGACGCAGCTGGACGCGGTGGTCACCGGGTCGACGGCCGAGGGCAAGCTGATCACGGTCACCGTGACTCCCGCCGGGACGCGGACGAGCAAGGTGGCGGTCAGCAACAAGGCCGGCAAGGTGATCGCCAACAGCCTGCTGCGGGAGATCGAGTCGCGGGTCGACGACGCGGCCGCCGACGCCACGCCGCCCGCGCCCGATGGCCCGGACACCCCGGGTGCCCCCGACGCCCCGGCGATCCGCTACGTCCCCGCCCCGATCCCCAACCCCGGGCCCTCCCGCCTCGTCGCCGACCCCGCCGCGGACAACGGCGACACGCCGCCCAACCCGTTTGAGTGACCGGCGACGCCGGTCCCGCGTCGCCTCCCCGCGTAGCGGCAGACGCGCCAGCGTCCCGATGGGGTGGGGCGGAGTCTTCGATGCCCCGGAACCCTTGACCATGCCCGTGTCTTGCGGTGACGCTTCCGGGGCTTCCTAAAGCGCCAGCCCCGGCCACCCGGCGGTGCCGGTGTCGGATGCTTTAGAGTGCTTTTCCGGGCCTGTCCCACCAGTTCAAGGCAGGAGCGGCTTGGAGTGGCAGTGGCACGGGCGTCTCGCCCGTGTTCGGCCGCCGGGCCGAAGCACGCGCTCCTCACCATGTCCTTCGCCTTCGGCGAACACGGGCGAGACGCCCGTGCCACCGTCGGAAAGGTTCCCGCCGTTCTTCGTTCGTGTTACAGCTCCTAGAGCGAATGCTGAAGCTCTCCGCCATAGCCGCGACGCTACGCGTCGCGGACCGCGTTGCGTAGCAACGCGGCGAGTGGAGAAAGTTGAAATCAATTGCTCCTACCCCCTCACGTCCAGCAGCCGGCCGCGGTGGGCCAGGGGGTCGTGCAGGAACACGGCCGCGGCGTCGGCGGCGTGGGTGATGGCCTCGCGGACGATGCCCAGCCGCCGGTCGATCACGTCGCGGCGGAACCCCGCCAGCGTCTCGCGCGTCCGGCCGACCGCCTCGGGCGTCGGGGCGGACGAGGTGAAGTCGGGCAGTTCGAGCCGACCCCCGCCGACCTGTACCCGGTACCGCCCGTCGAACAGCGGCCGCCCCTCGAACCGTGCGTCACGCGTCAGGGCGTGCCCCGCGGCCGCCGCGCCGCCTCGCTGGACTACGGACACCTCGTCCAGCACCCCCGCCGCGGCGTCGGTCGCCCGGCCGGCGTGGTCGAGCGTGCCCGCCTCGGTTTCGAGCTGCCGCACCACCGCCGCGACCCGGGCGGGGCCGGTCGATCCACCCGCGGCCGTCCCGCGATCCGCCGCGCCCGGCGGGTCGGCGGTCGGCGGGGTCGCGGCCGGGCCCGCCGCACGCACCGGGGCGTAGGCCGTCGCATAAGCAGAAGGGGCAATCCTCACCCGTCAACTGATCTATATAAACCGCACCTCGGCCACCCGGGCACCGCCCTTTACTCCGCGCGTGCCCGATCACGCGGGATCGACAGCCCGCGAGGCGACGCAGCTCGCTTAGGGCGGCTTGCATCAATTTTGGCCGGAGTGGCTGGGGTGGCCGGGGTGGCCGGGGCTGACGCTTTCGGAAGCCCCGGAAGCGTCTCCGTGCGACGCGGGCACTGTCGACGGTTCCGGGGCATCGAAGACTCTGCCCCGGCTACCCCGTCGCCATAGCCGCGACGCTACGCGTCGCGGACCGCGTTGCGTAGCAACGCGGCTAATGGAGAAGGTTTGCGTCGTTCGCTCCAGGGGAGGGCGCTTTGTCCTGAACCTCATGCGTCAAGAGGGGCTTCGCGTCGGAGAGTCGCTGCCCTCCCCCAACTTCTCCCGGGGGGAGGGGGGTAAGAAGGGGGCGAAGGCGTCGTGGAGGACGTGCCATTGCTCGGGGTGGGCGCGGACGCGGCGTTCGATGCTGCGGGCGAGGGTGTTCAGCGCGGCGGGGACGGCGGCGGGGTCGGGCACCGTGATGGGCTCGTCGATCTCGATGCGGACCCGGTTGCCCTTCGCCCCGGTGCGGACGGCAAAGACGGGGATAAGCGGGGCGCCGGTCATGAGCGCGAGCTTCGCGGGGCCGACGGGCAGGTCGAGGGCGGCGTCGAAGAACGCGACGCGTTGACTCTTCTGCCCGGGCATGGCGCGGTCGCCCTGGAGCATGACCACGGCGTCGTCGGCGAGGGCGTCGCGGAGGGCGAGCCAACTCGTGAGGCCGTCGTCGATGGGGGTCTCGATCACGCCGAGGGTGCGGCGGAGGGCGGCGCGGGTGGCCTCGAACGCGCCGGCGGCGTCGCGCCGAAAGACGACGTGGACGCGGGGCTCGAGGCGGGTGATCTCGGCGAGGCCGACCTCGTAGTTGCCGAAGTGGGCGGTGACGAGGATCGCGCCCTTGCCCGGGGCGCGGGCGCGGTGGTAGGCGTCGGTGCCGGTGACGGAGTCGATGCGGGCGAGGAGCTCGGCGGGGGTCTGGCGTCGGCTCTCGCCGAGGTCGCAGGTGGAAGCGGAAGAAGTCGTCATGGGTGGCGAAGCCGAGGCGGCCCCGCTTCGGGCGAGTCGGGCGGGACGCCGAGGATGTGCGCGGCGTTCTGCCGGGTGACGCGGCGGAGGTAGGGCGAGAGGTGCCACGCGGCGAGGACCCACAACGGCCGGGTGAGGCGGGGCCCCCCACGGCGCGTGCCGCATCCAGAAGTAAAAGACGCGGAGCCAGAAGCGGGTGAACAACCGTTGCAAGACCGGAACCGGGTTCGGTGGAGCGCGACGCTCCTGCACCTCGTGATTCGCCATCGGCGAACACAGGCAGGATGCCTGTGCCACGATCAGCCGGCACGGCTACTGCCCGGCCGCTTCGAGCGGCTTGACGATCTTCGTGCCGACCGGGACCTCGAGGGCGAGCTCGTCCGCGTCGAGGTCGGGGTTGAGCTCGATGCCGTCGAAGGCAAGAACGGTGAGGTCACCGTCCGCGTCGGTGATCTCGATGCCGGTGAGGACGCCGCGGGCCGGGTCGAGGGTGACGCGGACGTCGCTGACGTTTTCCCTCAAGCTCCTCCTCACGGGGGAGCAGGCGGAGCTTGACCGCGTCGTCGCTGCGGTCCACCGCCTCGAGGCTGAACGCCTCGCGGAGGAGGTCGAGGTTGGGGATCGGGGACGCGGCCATGGCGTCGAGCCGCTCGCCGAGGTCGTAGATCTCGAGCGTCTTCTGCTCGGGGTAGTACAGCCGCAGTTCGCCCTGGGCGACCATCATGGTCGAGGGGTAGGGCTCGAGGGTGTCCCAGCGCGACACGCCGCCGGCGACGCGGATGGTGCCGCTCGACTCGATCGGGTCGCGGAGCAGGGGGGTGATTTTTTCCTGCTTGAAGTCGGCGCGGTAGGTCTCGACCTCGACGCCCTGCTCGGCGAGTTGGGTGAGCGAGTCCCAGCGGGCGGCCTCGTCCTGCGGAGCGCTCGAAGCGGCCGGGGTGTCCGGGGCGGTGGGGGCATTTTGGGCGTGCAGGGCGGGGGCCGCGAGCAGCGTGACGGCGAGGAGGATGAGGGGGTGGGCGAGTCGCATCAGTCGTCGTCTTGGGCGGGCGGGGTGGGGGGAGCGTCCGGGGCGGGGAGGGCGTCCGGGGTGATATTAGCGAGGGTGAGCGAGCCGACGGCGGCGATGTCGCCGTTGACGGTGGCTTTCACGTCGAACTGGGTGAGCGAGCCGACCTGGCGGGTGAGGGTGGATTCGAGGGTGACGTCGGCGGGGGGCGCGACGGCGCGTTTGAGCTTGATATCGAGCTGGGCGAGCAGGGCGTGGCCGGCTTCACGGTCGGCCCAGGCGACGAGCCCCGAGAGCTGGGCGAGGGCCTCGCCGAGGAGGACGCCCGGGACGATGGGCTCGCCGGGGAAGTGGCCGGCGAAGAAGGGCTCGCCGCCGGTGAGGGCCCAGACGCCGCGTCCGGACCCGCCGGGTTTGAGTGCGTCGACGCGGGTGATGAAGCGGAACGCGGGGCCGTGGGGCAGGCGTTGCACGAGGTCGCCGGGTACGGCGAGTCGTGAGGGCTTGGGGGTGGGGGTGGGGGTGGGTGTCGGGGTGGCGGCGGTCACGGGGGGGAGTGTATCGGCGTCGAGGGGGTGGAACTTTTTTTGGCAGGTGCAACGGTTGAATAGCCGCGGCCTAACAGGCCGCGATGCGGATGATGTCGACGCGGCCTGTCAGGCCGCGGCTATTGGGTGGGGGGGTGGGGGGGGGGTGCGTGGGGTGTGTCGCGGGGCGGTGGGGTGATAACATCAGGGATGGCCGGAGCGTGTGGCCCCATCGTGGTGAGCGGGGCGGGGCTGGCGACGAGCCTGGGGCTCGGTCGGGAGGCGTCCTGGTGGGCGTTGCGGGCGGGGGCGGTGGGGCTGGGGCCGTACACAGCGATCGAGGACCCGGGGCAGGCGGACCGGGGCGGGGGCGAGGTCGCGGCATTGCCGGGGGGCGGGGGGGGTGGTGACGGGGGGTGGAGGAGGTGAGGATGAGCCGCGGGAGGCGGGGTACCTGCGATTTGCGATCGACGAGGCGTTGGGGCACGCGGGGCTGGGGGTGGGAGAGGGGGGTCGGGCGGCTTGGCCGTACGCGCCGCAGCGGTGCGGGTGATGCTCGGGACGACGCTGCACGGGATGACCGCGGCGGGGAAGATGGTGCGGTCGGGGTCGAAGCTCCCGCTGCGGGACTTTTTGGCCCCGGCGGTGATCGCCCGGGCGACGCGGCACCTGCCGCTTGAGGGGTTCGCGGCCACGACGTGCTCGGCGTGTTCCTCGGGGCTGGGCAGCATCCTGCTCGGGGCGACGCTGCTGCGGGCGGGGGAGCTGGACCTGGTGGTGTGCGGCGGGTACGACCCGATCAGCGAGTACGCATATGCGGGGTTTAACAGTTTGAGGCTGGTGGACGAGCGGCTGCCGCGGCCGTTTGCGCGGGACCGGGCGGGGATGAAGGTGAGCGAGGGGTACGGGATCGTGGTGCTGGAGCGGGCGGCCGACCTGGAAAACGGGGACGGACCCCGTTTTCGCGGCTGCTCGGCGGGGGCGAGTCGGCGGATGCGCACCACCTGACCCAGCCGCTGCAGGACGGGCAGGGGCGGCCGGTGCGGTCGCCGGGGCGCTGGATGCGGCGGGGCTGGGGCCGGGGGACATCGGCCTGATCGTGGCGCACGCGACGGGGACGCCGGACAATGATGCGGCGGAGTACGCGGCGTTGCGCGGCGTGTTCGGGGAGCGGTTGCGGGGCGTGCCGGTGGCGGCGCTCAAGAGCCGGCTGGGTCACACCCTTGGCGGGGCGGCGCGGCGGAACTGATCTTCGCGATGCTGGCGATGCGTGACGGGGTGCTGCCGACCACGGCGACGACGACGCCGGGGGACGTGGACTTCGCCGACCTGTCGCTGGCGGTCGAGCCGCGGGAGGTTGACGTGACGGCGACGCTGAACACGTCGCTGGGGTTTGGGGGGGCGAACACGTGTGTGGTGATGGGGAAGGGGTCGGGGATCGGGGATCGGGGATCGGGCGAGAAAGAAGTTGGAGCCGCGGATGTCGATCCGTCGGCTGCGTCGGTTTGCATCACGGGGATTGGGGTGGTGATGCCCGACGTTATCGGCCGCGATGCGTTGCTCCGTCACATGAGCGGCGGAACACCCACGCCCGGGCCCGTCGCCGAGGTGGATTACCTCCCGCTGCTCAACGCGCGGCGGGTGCGGCGATTGAGCGGGTATGTGAAGCTGACGCTGGCGGCGGCGGCGCTGGCGGTGGAGGATGCGGGGCTGGCCGAGCCGGGGGCTGACCAAGCCGAGCGTGACGCGTTCTTCCGGTCCTGCCCCGCCCTGCTCGGCACGACGCACGGCTCGACGCGGTACAGCTACGACTACTACCGCGGCATCGTCGACGGCGGGCTCGCCACGGCCAACCCGATGCTTTTTGCCGAGGGCGTGCCCAACGCCGGGGCGGCGCACCTGAGCATGATGCTCCGGCTCCGCGGGGCGTGTCAGACCATCATCGGGTCGCGGACGGCGGGGCTCGACGCGCTGCGGCTGGCGGCGATGCGGATCGCCACGGGCGCGTGGGACCGGGCGATCGTGTGCGCCGGCGAGGAGCACGACCCGCTGGTGGAGGAGAGCTACGCCGCGTTCGGGATGCCGGGGATGCAAGGCGGCACGGCGGCGGGGGCGGTGACGCTGGTGCTCGAGTCGCGGGAGGCGGCCGCGCGGCGCGGGGCGCGGGTCCACGCCACGGTCGGCGGGGGGTGGCAGGTGCACTTTGGCTGGCGCGACGCGGGGCACGGGGTGCGGGGCGTGCGCCGGCGGCTGCGGGAAGACGCCGCGCGCGGCGTGCGGCGGGTGGTCGGCTCGGCCAACGGGACGTGGATCGACCGGCTGGAAGCGGCGGCGGTGCGGGGCGTCGACGCGCCGCTGGGCGTGGCGCAGGCCGGCGCGCGGTTTGCCGAATCGTTCAGCGCCCGGCCGCTGTTGGCCGCGGCCCTCGCCGCGGTGCAGCCCGACGTCGGGGCCGGCCCGACCACCGTGATGGCGAGCGACTACCACGGCCTGACCACCGGGGTTCGCATCGCGGCCGAAATCGCCTAAAATGGCGCATGTTTCCGATACTGCACGGTCTCGACGCCCGGCCCGGCGTCGTCCATCCGCGCCTCCCTGCCGAGTGAGCCCCTTGAGCACGCTGTCCACCGTCACCCGTCGCCCGTCGCTCGTGCCCGCCTGGGTCGACGGTTGGGTGCGTCCCCACGGCCGGGCCGCGGCGCTGGTCGACCCTGATGAGCCGCGGCTGGTGGGGCGGGTGGTGACGGGTCCGGCGTTTCGCGCACCTGTCCGTGGTGGTGCCGGGGGCGGACCGGCTGCCGGACGTGGAGTTTGAGCGGCTGACGGCCGAGGCGTACCGGCTGCTGCACCGGGGGCTCGACGCTTCGCCGGCGGGGCACGCGGTGCGGCTGTGGAACTTCATCCCGGGCATCGGCGACGAGGCGGGGTCGGGGCTGGGGTTACACGGGAACGCGGGGGCGGGGGCGGACCTGGACCGGTACATGGTGTTCAACGCCGGCCGGTTCGCCGCGTACGACGAGCGCTACGGCGGGGCCGCCCGCTTCGACCGGCACATCCCCACCGCCAGCGGCGTGGGCACCGCGGGGAGCGACCTCGTGCTGCACTGCCTCGCCGACCGGCACCCCGGGGCGCCCGTGGAGAACCCGCGGCAACGGGCCGCGTACCGCTATTCCAAGCGGTACGGCCCGCTGCCGCCGTGCTTCGCCCGCGCCACCCGCATCGCATCGCCCCGTGGCGACGGCCAGACCCTGCTCATCGGCGGGACCTCCAGCGTCGTGGGCGAGGAGTCGAAAACACGTCGGCCACGTCCGCGAGCAGGCGGCCGAGGACCTACGTCAACCTCGAGGCGCTGATCGAGGCGGCGGGGTGCGACGCCGGGCTGGCGGCGCTGCGGAGCCTGCGGGTTTATCACGTGCGCCTCGGCGACGCGGCGACGCTGCTGGCCGACGCCGCCGACCGCGTGCCCCACCTCGCCGGCCGGGTCGAGCTGATCCCCGCGGTGCTCTGCCGCCCCGATCTGCTGGTCGAGATCGAGGGGGTTGCGGATGTCGGGTGAGGCGGGTCGATCTGATCCCGATAGCCGGGACGCTACGTGTCCCCGGGGGTCCGCCGTCTACGACGCCATCCTCATCGGCGGCGGCCCCGCCGGGGCGACGGCCGCCCTCTGCCTCGCCCGCGCCGGGCGGTCGGTGCTCGTGCTGGAAAAAGCGGAGTTCCCGCGGTTCCACATCGGCGAGTCGCTGGTCCCGCAGAACATGCACGTCCTGGCGGACCTGGGCCTGACCGGGGCGATGGCGAAGCTGCCGCAGGTGCAGAAGCTCGGGGCCGAGTTCACGATGGGCAACGGCCGGGACACGACGCGGATCCGCTTCGCCGACAGCCTCGTGCCGGGGATCGAGCCGACGTTCAACGTCGAGCGGGCGCTGTTCGACAAGGTGATCCTCGACGCCGCCCGCGACGCCGGGGCCGAGGTGCGCGAGGGCGTCGGCGTCGACCGGGTCCTGCACCTCGACGACGGCGACGTGCAACTGCAGGCCGGCGGCGAGACCCTCCGCGCCCGCTACGTCATCGACGCCAGCGGCCAGGCCACCGTGCTCGGCCGCCACCTCAAGACCCGCCGCAACTTCGACGGCCCGGGCCTGCAAAAGGTCGCCTACTTCGGCCACTTCGAGCACGTCCAACGCTCCGACGGCCTCGACAACGGCAACATCGTCCTGGTCATGTGCGACGAGGCGTGGTTCTGGCTCATCCCCATCGACGACCGCCGCACCAGCATCGGCATGGTCCTCGACGCGGCCACCGCTAAGCGGATCAAGCAGCCGGCCAACCGCATGCTCTTCTGGGGCATCGCCCGCTGCCCCGCCGTCGCCCGCCGCACCGCCAACGCCACCTTCCCCGAGCACAACGGCACGATCACCAACTACAGCTACTCCTGCGCCCCCTACGCCGGCCCGGGCTACTTCCTCGTCGGCGACGCCGCGACGTTCCTCGACCCCGTGTTCTCCACCGGCATCTACCTCGGCATGGAGGGCGCACGCCACGCCGCGGCCCAGCTCGACGCGATCCTCGCCGGCCGCCTCACCCCCGCCGCCGCACGCCGCCGCCACGCCCGCTTCCTCCACGCCGGCACCTCCGTCTTCTTCCGCCTCATCCGCAACTTCTACCGCCACCCCTTCCGTGAGCTCCTGCTCAACGGCTCGGGCCCGCTCGGCGTCCACCGCGCCGTCGTCTCGGTGCTCTGCGGCCAAGTGATGCCCCGCGTGCCCCGCCCCGTCCGCTGGCGCATGGCGCTCTTCAACGCCTTCGTCCATGCCCAGGCCAAGCTCCCCTTGGTGCCCCGCCGCCCCCGCTTCTCCCTGCTCGGGCAGGAGCCGGCCGCCAGCCCCCGCGCCGGGTCGTCGCTGCTGCGGGCGTGACCACCGCCCCCGCCCGGACCGTCGCACCGCATCCGATACACTCCCGCCATGGCCTACGAACACGAACTTCAAGCCGCGGTCGCGGCGGTGCGGGCGGCGGCGGACGTCTGCCGCAAGGTGCAGATCAACCTCGTCACCGGCGAGGCGATGCAGAAGCGCGACAAGTCCCCGGTGACGGTGGCGGACTTCGCCTCGCAGGCCATCGTCTGCCGGATGCTGCGCGACACGTTCCCCGATGTGCCCGTCGTGGGCGAGGAGGACTCGGGCGAGCTCCGGGCCGACACCGACGAGGCGCTGACGCTGCGGGCGGCCATCGCCCACCACTCGGGCCTGAGCGTCGACCGCGCCCTCGAAGCGATCGATCAAGGCGGCTTTGACCCCGCGGCCGGCGCGACGGAACGGTATTGGACGCTCGACCCCATCGACGGCACCAAGGGCTTTCTTCGCGGCGAGCAGTACGCCGTCGCCCTCGCGCTGATCGAGGGCGGCGAGGTCGTCCTCGGCGTGCTCGGCTGCCCGAACCTCGACCGCGACGGTGTGCTCATGGCCGCCGTCCGCGGCGAGGGCACCCGCCGCCTGCTCCTCGATGACTCCACCCTCGACGGCGAAACGGTGCGCGTGAGCACCACCACGGACCTGTCGCAGGCGAAGTTCTGCGAGTCGGTCGAGTCGGGCCACAGCGACCAGGACGCCTCGGTCAAGATCGCCGCGGACCTGGGCATCACCGCCGAGCCGTACCGGATCGACAGCCAGTGCAAGTACGCCGCCGTCGCCCGGGGCGACGCGGAGATCTACCTCCGCCTGCCGACGAAGCCCGGCTACCGCGAGAAGATTTGGGACCACGCCGCGGGAATGCTCGTCGTCACCGAGGCCGGCGGAACGGTGACGGACGTGGCGGGCGAACCGCTCGACTTCTCGCGCGGCCGGACGCTCCACAACAACCGCGGCATCATCGCCACCGGCGGCGTCGACCACGCCCAAGTCGTCGCCGCCGTCCGCCGCCACGTCACCCCCGAAACCTAAACGCTGTCCGCATGAAGCGCCGCGGCTCCGCCGCGTCCCCCGCCGTTTAGCGCCGCGACTTGTCGCGTTCCCCTCCCGTCACAAAAACCGCCAATCCCCCGACGCCAGCGTGTACCCCCACAGCAGCGCGTTGGTCAGCCCGTGCGACCACACGATCGGCCCGAGCCCCATCCGCCCGCCCGCCGGCATCGTGTCCCACGTCTCGCCCCGCGCCGCCCGCGGCCGGTTCGTCCACCACAACAGCCCGCACCACACCACCCCGCACGCCACGCACCCCGGCCAGTCCCGCGGCAGGTGGCTCGCCATGAACACCACCGTCGATGCCACCACGGCAAACACCGTCAGGTGCCCCACCGGCGTCCGCTCCAACTGGGCC
Source organism: Phycisphaeraceae bacterium (assembly GCA_965214155.1). Classification (GTDB taxonomy): domain Bacteria; phylum Planctomycetota; class Phycisphaerae; order Phycisphaerales; family Phycisphaeraceae; genus Algisphaera. Next base: position 258,385 of record CBDCBB010000004.1, on the reverse strand, counting down.
GTGAGCGCCGGCGGCTGCGCGTTCGCCGCCCGCACCGCCGGCCACCCCGCGATCGTGTCGCCCACCACCGGCACGTCCGACGCGAACTGCACCAGGCCCCGCCACGTCGGCCGCGCCCGGTGCAACCCCCGCAGCATCGCCGAGCGGATGAACATCTCCTCGAACAGCGGCACGATCAGCGACATCCCCAAGAGCCGCAACACCATCGACGTCCACCCCAGCCACGGCGTCGCCGCCGTCAGCTCCTGGACCCCGTGTAGCGGCACCACCCCCTCCACGTTCAACTCCGGCCCGAAACGGTTGGGCCCCCGCCCCAGCTCCTCATACGGGAAGTTCGGCCCCGTCCCCGCCGCCCACTCCCCCCGCCACACCCGCTCCCACCGCCAACCCAGCTCCCCCGCCGTCGCGTAACCCAGCACGATCCACGCGACGACCAGCACCACCGCCGTCGGCACCGCCAACCAGTGGAACCGCACCGTCAGCTCCGGCGTGAGGTGCCGGTACCGCCACATCAGCCAAACCGTCGCCACGCACTGCACGAGGTAGATCCCCGGCTGCAACGCCGCCAGCGACTCGGGCAAAAACCCCGCCGCCGCCAGGAACAGGATCCAGCAGAAAAACGGCACCACCCGCGGGTGCCACGGGTTACTCGCCATCCACGCGTCCAGCTCGGCCAGTCGCGACGGGTTGTTGACGGGGGTGGCGATGGGTCGTTCCGGGGTTGTTCCGGGGGCGTTCCGGGGGCGGGGGAACAGCCTTTTACACAGATTCCGCAGATGCCGCAGATGAAGGACGCAGATTCAAGCAGCGGGAACATCGCAAGCCGTTTCGCCGATCCGCATCAAACAGTCTTCGACAAGATGTACAGGATGAACGGGATCGAAAATCAAAGCAAACCAACACATCCCGTTGATCCCGTGAATCCTGTCAAACATCACCGAGGGCCTCACGACACCGACCAACCTCCCTGCCTCAATCTGCGTCCCCCATCTGCGACATCTGCGTAATCTGCGTGAGAGGCTGCTCCCCCTTGCCCGACCCCCACCCCCACCCCGCGACCCTCGACCCCGACGACCTGCTCCGCGACTGCGACGTCACCCGCACCCGCGGCTCGGGGCCCGGCGGACAACACCGCAACAAGGTCGAGACCGCCGTGGTCCTTACCCACCGCCCCACCGGCGTCACCGCACAGGCCAGCGAACGCCGCAGCCAGGAGGCCAACCGCAAAGTGGCCGCGTTCCGCCTCCGCGTCAACCTCGCCCGACACGTCCGCACCACGCCCGGCCCCACGCCCAGCCCCACCTGGGCCGGCCGCGTCAAGGCCCGACGCCTCGCGATCAACCCGTCGCACGACAACTTCCCCGCCCTGCTCGCCGAGGCCCTCGACCACCTCCACCGCCACCGCGGCCACCCCGCCCCCGCCGCCGCCGCCCTCGGCGTCTCCGCCACCCAACTCGTCAAACTCCTCCGCCACGACCCCCGCGCCCTCGACCAGATCAACACCCTCCGCGCCGCCCGCGGCGACCACCCCCTGCGCTGACCCCTGACCCCAAACCCTTCCGCGTAGCGGGAGCACCGGAGGTGCCCGGTGTTCGCAACCCACCGGACGCTGGCGCGTCACCCGCTACGCGGCAATTGCCTCAACCCGGCAAATCCAGGATACGCAAAATCACCGGCTCGCCCCGCGTCGTCGCCAAGCCCGCGACCTCCCCCGCCGCCGCCGTCACGTCGCCCAGCCGCGCCCGGTGCGTCGTGATCACCACCGGCACCGACCCGTCGTGACGCCCCGCCGTCTCCGGCGCGTCGTGCTGCAAGATCGCCGACAGGCTGATCCCCCGCCCACCCAGCGCCGCGGTCACCTTCGCCATCACCCCCGGCTCGTCGGCCGTGTCGATCCGCAGATACCACCGGCTCTCCGTGTCCATCTCCTCCACCAGCGGCGCCCGCTCGTGCAGGTCCGGCGTCAGCCGCAGCGACGCAAACGCCTTGGGGTACCACCCAGACGCCACGCCCAAAACATCGCTCAATACCGCTGAGGCCGTCGGCCCGGCCCCCGCGCCCCGGCCGAAGTACAGCGTGTGCCCCACCGCGTCGCCCACCACCGACAACGCGTTGTACGAGCCGTGCACCTGCGCCAACTGCTCATTTCGATGCACGAAGCACGGCCGCGTGTTCAGACACACCCAGTCCTGCCCCGGCCAACGCTCCGCCGACGCGATCAGCTTGATGTCGTAGCCAAGCTCGCCCCCGAACCGCACGTCCTCCAGGTCCAGCGTGTCGATCCCGTGGCACGGCACGTCGCCCCCGCGGATGTCCACGCCGAACGCCAGCGACGCGAGGATCGCCAGCTTCGCCGCCGCGTCCGCCCCGGACACGTCCAGCGTCTCGTCCGCCTCGGCATACCCGAGCGCCTTGGCGTCGGCCAAGGCGTCGGCGTAGGTCTTGCCGCGCCGGGTCATCTCGGTGAGGATGTAGTTGCAGGTCCCGTTGAGGATGCCGTAGAGCCCGTGCACCTCGTTGGCCATGAGCCCGAACTGCAGGGCGGTGACGCAGGGGATGCCCCCGCCGCACGACGCCTCGAACGCGATGCACACGCCGCGCTCGCGCGCCAGCGCGAACAGATCCGCCCCGCGGGCGGCGAGCAGGCTCTTGTTCGCGGTGACGACGTGCTTGCCGCGCTCGAGCGCCCGCCGCACCAGCGAGCCCACCGCGTCCACCCCGCCGGCAACCTCGATCACCACGTCGATCGCGTCGTCGTCGAGCAGCGCGTCGGGGTCGGTGGTGAGCCGATCGCGTGAAACGTCCCCGCCGCGCAGGGCCTTGTCGATGTCACGGACCAGCACGCGGCGGAGCTCCAGCGGGCGGCCGAGGCGCGTGGCGTACAGGTCGGCGTGCTCGCGGAGCAGCCGGGCGACGCCGCCGCCGACGGTGCCGCAGCCGATCATGCCGAGTTGGAGCGGGGCTATGGTCTGCATGTTCATCATCCCGACCGGGGCGGCAGGATAACACCATCACGCACCCCGCCCGCTCCGCCCGGCACGGGGACGATCCCCCCGGGGTCCAACCCACGCCCGCTTAGAGCTTGTTTCACAACCGGCTTGGAAGGTTGCTGGTGGGGCAGGCTTCTAGCCTGCCGTTGGCCCGAAGGGCCAAGTTCGCTGTCTACAGGTTCGGGCTGCGCCCGAAGGCAGGCTTGAAGCCCGCCCCACCAAGGCCGAAGGCAGGCTGGAAGCCCGCCCCACCAAGGCCGTGAAACAGGTTCTCAGCCCGGCCGCTTGCGGCCGCAGTCTCCGCCGCCTATCCCAAGACCGCGGCCGCAAGCGGCCGGGCTAAGAACACCCCGCACCCCGCGGCTTCACGGCGCCGTGATCGCCTCCATCAGGTTGTCCATCGGCTGGTCCGTCCCCGTCGCCCGCAGCACGATCCGCTTGATGCCGTTGGCGTCCGACGCCTTGAGCTCGATGACGTTGTCGCCCTCGTGCAGGCTTGCCAGACGCAGCGTGACCTCCCCCGCGTCGTCCTCGCCCAGGCCGATGGGGTCCTTGTCCCAGACCTTGACGGTGATCTCGTTGTCGTCGGTGACGTTGACCGGGGCCGCGTGGTTGAGCGTCTGGCCGGGCTCGACCTCGCCCTCGAAGACCGCCTTGCGGACGTCGAGGCTGATGCCGTCCCACGTCGCCAGCAGCGTGTCGTCGCGGACGCTACTGGTGAAGACGGTGTGGCCCTGCCAGGTGACGGCGTACTGCACGTCAGGGGCCGAGTCGCCGATCCGATCCCACGTCCGGTCGCCCGGCTGCCGGGGGTACAGCTCGATGGTCTTGGCGAACACGTAGTAATCCCGCCCCACCGCCAGCGTCGCCGGCTCCGCGGCCTCCCGCGGCACCTCGCCGGCCCCACCGCCCACGCCCCCCACCCCCGCTCCGCGTTCGTGATAAACCCACCACGCCACGATCCCGCCCACCAACAACACCGGCAGCACCGCCGCCACCCACACCAGCAGCGACATCGAACTCCGGGGGCGGGGGGTTGGTGTGGACATAACCGTGTATCCCGACGTTACCGCCGGCTGATCGTTCTCGTTCTCCTACTCGTACTCGAAACGTAGCGTGATGAGAGGCGACACGCCTCGGCATGACGCTACATTCGCTCCAAAATCGAGATCGAGAACGAGAACGAGAACGCCAACGCCCACGCTTCCGCCATCCGCGGCTACCTTATCCTCCTCTATCGGGGGCCGCCGGGCCCTACCCCGGGATCACCCCCGCGTACCGCTCCTTGAACGCCGCCAGCGAGGCGATCCCCTCCGGCAACGCCGCCTCGTCCACCAGCAGCACCGGGATCCCGTCGCGGATCGGGTAGCGCAGCCCGTGACCCCCCGGCTCCGCCGCCACCAGCCAGTCGCCCTCCTGCGACAGCGTCGAACGCGTCAGCGGGCAACGCAAAATGGCCAGCAACTCATCGGGCAGCGTCGTCGGGGCGGCGTCGGTCATCGACCCATTCTACCCACGAAGCGCCGCCGCTTCGCCGCGCCCGCCCCATGAAGCGACGCGGCTTTGCCGCGCCGTCTGCAAACCGCGCGGCAAAGCCGCGTTGCTTCATGCGGTTGAACACGGCGGGGGCGCGTTGATTTGTGAGGTCAGACGCTGCCGCCGGGGATGCGTTGGATGTCGGCGCCGAGGTTTTGGAGGGTGAGTTCCATGGACTCGTAGCCGCGGTCGAGGTGGTAGACGCGGTTGAGGGTGGTGGTGCCCCGGGCGGCGAGGCCGGCGAGGACCAGGCCCGCCGAGGCGCGGAGGTCGCTGCACATGACCGGGGCCCCGACGAGCTCGCGGACGCCGGTGACCATGGCGGACGGCCCGACGCGGGTGATGTCGGCGCCCATGCGGAGGAGCTCGGCGACGTGGAGGAAGCGGTCGGGGAAGATTTTCTCGGTGATGATGGCGTTGCCGTCGGCGAGGGTGAGCAGCGCCATGATCTGGGCCTGCAGGTCGGTGGGGAAGCCGGGGTGGGGCTGGGTGGTGACCTGGACGGGGCGGAGGCGGCGGGCGGTGGAGACGGTGACGGTGGAGTAGGCGGCTTGGGAACCTAGGTTCTTGGGGTGTAGGAGACTTGGGGACTTGGGGACTTGGGGACTTGGGCTTGAGTGTTTCGCAGGTCCGGCCTGTCCGTTTTCACTTTGCGCTTTCCGCTTTTCGCTTTCCACCACCACCCCGATCTCACTCAACCGATCCAGAGCGGCCCCAAGAGCATCCGACGGAAACCGCTCCAAAACGACGTTGCCGTTGGTGATGGCGGCGGCCATGAGGTAGGTGGCGGCCTCGATGCGGTCGGGCATGACGTCGTGGCCGTGGGCCGGGGTGCCGCCGAGGGTGTCGACGCCCTCGACGGTGAGCCGGGGCGAGCCGAGGCCGGTGATATTCGCTCCCATGGCGGTGAGGAGGCGGCCGAGGTCCTCGATCTCGGGCTCACAGGCGGCGGACTCGATGACGGTGGTGCCGGCGGCGAGGACGGCGGCGCAGAGGACGTTGGCGGTGCCGAGGACGGACGAGCCGTGGGGCCCGCCGAGGAAGATGTGGGCGCCGCGGAGCTTTCCGCCGGGGGGCGCGGTGGCGACGATGTAGCCGGCGTCGAGCTCGATGCGTGCACCCAGGGCGCGGAGCCCGCGGAGGTGCAGGTCGACGGGCCGGTCACCGATGGCGCAGCCCCCGGGCATCGAGACGCGGGCCCGGCCGCGCGCCGCCAGCAGCGGCCCGAGGACGCAGATGCCCGCCCGCATCGTGCGGACGATGTCGTAGTGGGCTTCGCTGTTGCGGTCGTCGGTGGTGTGGAGGGTGACGGTGCTTGGCTCGTCATCGCGGGGGGTGACGGTGCAGCCGAGGGAGACCAGCAGCCGCCGCATGTTGCGGATGTCCGAGAGGTTCGGGACGTTGCGGAGCGTGACGGGCCGGTCGGTCAGCAATGCCGCGGCCATGAGGGGCAGGCACGCGTTCTTCGACCCGTTGACGCGGACGGTGCCGCGGAGGGGTCGGCCGCCTTGGATGACGAAGGAGTCCATTCGGGGTCCGGGGATCAGGGATCGGGGATCAGGTCGGCCGGGCGACGCCGCGCCGGCCGGAAGACGGTTGATGGTACAACGTCGGACCTGAACCCCGATCCCCGGCCCCCGATCCCTGCGGAAGCGACGCAGCGGCCTTAACCCCGAAACGCCATGGACCTGCTGCAATCGATCCGCGACGTCGTTGATTACCCCAAGCCCGGCATCGTATTCAAGGACATCACCCCGCTCCTCAGGGACCCCGCGGCCCTGGCGATGGCGGTCGAGCAGATGGCCAACCCCTTCCGCGGCAAGGGGGTCGAGCTGGTGTGCGGCGCGGAGAGCCGGGGGTTTATCTTCGGCACGGCGATCGCCCAGGCGCTCTCAGCCGGGTTCATCCCCATCCGAAAGCCCGGCAAGCTGCCCCACGCGCGGCGGAGCATGACCTACGACCTCGAGTACGGCAGCGACACGCTCGAGATCCACGCCGACGCGATCCAGCCCGGCCAGCGCGTGCTCATGGTCGACGACCTTCTCGCCACCGGCGGGACGCTCAAGGCGTGCCTCGACCTGATCGACGGCCTCGGGGCCGAGGTCGTCGGCGTGACGGTCCTGATCGAGCTGGCGTTCCTGAACGGCCGCGAGCGGGTGAAGCCGTATCACAATTTACACGCGGTGTTGAAGTATTGAGGGGGAAAGCACGAAGGCACGGGCGGAAGGCACGAAGGCATTGAGGCACGAAGGCACGAAGTGGAGTGACTTTATCAATGCTCCGCTTCGTCGTCATCTAAACGCACCCGCTTAGTTTGTTTAGTCTTCCACTTCGTGCCTCCGTGCCTTCGTGCCTCCGTGCCTAGCCACCCGCCATGTCCCAGCGTGTGAAACGTCAGACCGCCGGGCCGCAGCAGGTGCGGGTCACTTCGTACTGGGAGCGGACGCAATGGCCGCTGCAAAGTCTGTACTTCTTGCTGCCGCTGTTGATCGTGTATGAGGTCGGGGCGGTGGCGTTGGCGCCCGAGGGCGACGCGCGGCTGCCGCCGATCATCGCGGAGCGGATGCTGGGTCAGGCGTTCGCGTGGCTGGGGTGGTACGGGTACTACCTGCCGGGGCTGGCGACGGTGCTGGCGCTGCTCGGGATCCACCTGGTGCGTCGGGACCCGTGGCGGCCCGAGCCGCTGCTATACGGGGCGATGGCGGTGGAGTCGGCGGCGCTGGCGTTGCCGCTGTTCGTGTTCAGCGTGATGCTGTCGCGGGGCCCGGGCGAGGCGGCGGCGGGGTTCGAGCCGCTGGCGATGTTGGCGGGCGGAGCCGGGGGAGCCGGGGGGGGCGGGGGAGTTTCCGGGGGGGGTTCCGGGGGGGCGACGGGGTTTGAGGCGGTGGGGTCGTGGCCGGCGGGGGCGGTGTTCTCCATCGGCGCGGGCATCTACGAGGAGCTGGTGTTTCGGCTGCTGGGCATCGTCCTGGTGCACACGGTCCTGGCGGACCTCTTGGGGGTCAAGCACAAGCCCGCGGCCGCGGCGGCGGTGGCGGTCTCGGCGGTGGCGTTCGCGCTGTACCACCCCTTCGACGGGTACAACCCGCTGCGGTGGAGCAGCCGCGAGGTCGGGCACTTCGTGTTCTACACCCTCGCGGGGCTGTACTTCGCCGCGATCTACGTCTACCGCGGGTTCGGCATCGTCGCGGCAACCCACGCCGTCTACGACGTATTGGTCATCTCGCTGTACTTCAGCCGGGCCGGGTAGAAGTGCGGAGGGAACAGGGAACAGTGTGCATAAGACAGAGTGCGGAGGAAGCAGGGAACAGTGTGCTGCCGAAGCGCACTGTTCCCTCCGCACCCCGCACTTCCCTCTCCGCACTTCCTAGTGCTCCACGCACCACCCGAACAGCGCCTGCCACTCCTTGCGCTGGGCCGACTCGAGCGCGGGGCTATCGCGGTCGCCCCGCTTTGTCGCGCGTTCGACGCGGTCGACCAGCTCCTCGGGGTCGTATGCCGCGACGGTGGTGCCCGTGCCCGCGCCGCCGCCGGTGAGGTCGATGTGGTCCATCGCCGGGTGCTTGCCCGTCTTGCGGACCCAGTACCGCGCGTTGGAAAAGTCGCCCTCGCGCCGGTGCACGATCAGGTGCCAGAACGACCCGGTGGGCGTGTCGAGGTCCTGACACGCGGCGTGGGCCTTGTCCAACTCGTCGACGTACAGCCACAGCCCCGCCACCAGGTCCGGCCGATCGCTCAGCGCCTCGTCCCGCACCGCACGCTCCACCGCGGCCGCGGCGTCGGCGTCGGACGGCTGCTCCTTGATCACCAACGCCTCCATCGCGTCGTCGAACGGCAACGCCTCGAACACGGGTTGAAACAGCGATTCGTACACGTCGGGGAGGATCAGAGGCATGGTGATTCAGCGGGCTTCGGGGGCATCAGGGCCGGTCGGCGTGGCGCGACACGCCGGGTAGGAGCCTATCCCCCCCGCCCCCGGTTGTCGCGCCGTCGGCGGCGAGCCGCGAAGTTTATCTGCCGCGCCCGATCCATGGGTTATAATCACGGTGCTTCGCGTGTCGAGGAACCCGTTATGCCACCGTCTATCACCTTCGACGAGGAAGAGTCCGACGGCATCTGGAAGGTCGCGCCCGCGCCGGGGGCGGCCAGGGGCGGTGCTGCCGATCCCGCCGAGGACGACGCCGCGGACGACGCTCCACCACGACCCACCCTCGGCACGCGCTGGGCTGCGCTCGTGCGTGGCACCAAGGCGCTGGTCCTCCGCTTCAAACCCAACCCCCCGCCCAACCGCAACCACAAGCGGTCGCGGCCGCGGTGAACCCAAGCCGACCTCCTCTTAGCCCGGCCGCTTGCGGCCGCAGTGTTACCCATAAACCAGCTAGCCGGGGCCTAACAGGCCCTGACGTGTCCGCTACGTCGTGGCCTTCAGAGCGAATGATGTGAACCTTCTCCATTAGCCGCGTTGCTACGCAACGCAGTCCGCAACGCGTAGCGTCGCGGCTATGGCGGCGGGGGTGGCCGGGGCTGACGCTTTGGGAAGCCCCGGAAGCTTCACCGCGCGACACGGGAGTTGTCGATGATTCCGGGGCATCGAAGACTCTGCCCCGGCCACTTCGTCGCAGATCATGTTGCACCGCCACCCGCGGCGGCGGTGGGGTTCGCCGCTCCTTACTAAACCCTATTGGCGACGGGTGGCGGGTACCGCGCTGTTCTTACGCCTTTAGCCCGGCCGCTGGCGGCCGCGGGAGATGGTTCCCCGAGGCACGGCGGCCGCGAGCGGCCGTGCTAAGAAATACTTGATTCGGCGGCTCCGATGGCGGGGCGTAGTTCGTTGAGCGACTTGACCGCCGTCTGCGCTTGCCCGTTTACGGTCACTTCGCCGACCGTCGCGCCGTCTTCGGCCGGTTCGTTGAGCAGCTCCTCCAGCCCCCGGTCCGACACGATCTCGAACCCCGCGTCGCGGATCATCCGGTACGTCCGCCGCCGCTCCGCACCCCGGCCGTTGAGGTAGCCGTCCAAAAACAGCGAGTTTGCCGGGTACAGACACATCGCCTCGAGCGACCGCAGGTGAAACTCCCGGCCCGCCGCACAACGCACGTCCGCCGCCGGGCTCGTCAGCCGGAACAGGCACAACACCCGCAAACAATACTCCGGCGTCAACGCCCGCCAAGTCTCCGCTCCCGCTCCGTCCGGCTCCCCGTCATACGTTCCGGGCACCCCCTCGAACGGCAGCAAAAAGTTCACCGGGATCGACTCGGCCCCGAGTGCCCGCAGCGTCAGCGCCACCTCCACCACGTCCCCCGCCGGCTCGCCCAGCCCGACGATCAGCCCCGAGCAGGTCTGCAGCCCCGCCCGCTTGGCCGAGAGCAGCGTGTTCAGCCGGTCGTCGTAGGTGTGCGTCGTGCAGATGCTGCCGTACCGCCCGCGGCTGGTGTTGAGGTTGTGGTTCAGCCGGTCCAGGCCCGCGTCGGCGAGCGTCTTCGCCTTGTCGTCGTCGAGCAGACCCGCCGAGACGCACACTTCCAGCGACGGGAACCGCGCCTTGACCTCGCGTACCAAACCCGCCAGTTGAGCCGTCCGCTTGGCCGACGGGCCCCGGCCGGAGAACACCATGCAGTAGCGGTGGGCCCCCGCATCGTACGCCCGGGCCGCTTCAGCAAGCACTTCTTCCGGGGGCTTCATCGCGTACGGCTCGATCCCCGCGTCGCTGGTCTTCGCCTGCGTGCAGTACGAACAGTCCTCGGGGCAACGCCCGTTCTGCGCGTTGTTGAGGATGTGCACCTGCACCGCCTTGCCGAAGTGCTCCCGCCGCACCGTGTACGCGGCGTTGAGCAGCGGCATCAACTCGACCGCCGGGTCGGCCAGCAGCCGCCGACACGCCGCGGCGTCGGGCTCCCGCCCGGCGAGGGCGTCGGCGGCAAGGGACTCGTAGAAGGCGGGGTCGATGGGGCGGGCTCCGTCGGGGTTCGCGTCGAGCGAGTTTAACAACGCGTGGACTCGCGGTCACCGCACCGCGGGCTCCGCGCCTCGCAAACCGTCCCCAGCAGCCGCGTTGCTACGCAACGCGGTCCAAACCTTCCCCAATAGCCGCGTTGCTACGCAACGCGGGCCGCGACGCGTAGCGTCGCGGCTAGGGCCGAAAAGCTGCAGCAATCCCCTCGACCGGGGCTACGCTGTCGGCCCATGCGCATCCTGCACGTCATCACGCGGCTGATCCTCGGCGGGGCGCAGCAGAACACGGTGATGTCGTGCCGGGCCCAGGTCGACGCGGGGCACGAGGTGCACCTGGCGTACGGCCCGATCCACGGCCCGGAGGGCTCGCTGCTCGGGGAGGCGCGGGCGAGCGGGGCGACGCTGCACGAGGTGCCGACGATGGTGCGCGAGCTCGCGCCGTGGACCGACCTGCGGTGCTACCGGGCGCTGCGCCGCCTGGTGCGTGACACGCGGCCGGACCTGGTGCATTCGCACTCGAGCAAGGCGGGCATCCTTGCCCGCGCCGCGGCGTGGGCGGAGCGGACCAATCCGCAGGCGTTGCAGGCATTTGCCGAGGCGCGTGCAAACGGCCGTAAGCTCCTCTACATCGCGGACCCGCGCGATCGCCGGCCTCAGGTCCTCCACACCGTGCACGGCCTGCCGTTCCACGACCGGCAGCGGGCGGCGGTCCGCCGGCTCTATTTCTCGCTGGAGCGCTACGCGGCGAAGCGGTGCGACCATCTCATCGCCATCACACCGGCGATGGTGGAGGCGTTCGTCGAGCATCGCATCGCGCCGCGGGAGCGGTTTACGGTCATCCCCAGCGGGGTGGACACGGCCGCGTTTCCGCTTCCCGCCCCCGGCAAACGTGGGGCGGTGAGGGACCGCCTCAGCATCCCCCGCGACGCCCGGGTCGTCGGGCACGTCGGGCGGCTGGACCCGCTCAAGGGGCACGCGGACCTGCTGGACATCCTCCCCGACTTGCAAGAAGCGGGGCGGGAAACTTGGCTGTTGTTCGTGGGCGACGGTTTCCACCGTTCGATACTTGAGGCGCACCCGAACTATCGAACGGGGCGGGTGGTGATGACGGGGCTGGTGCCGCTGGCGGACGTGCCGGGGTACCTCGCGGCGATGGACGTGATGGCGTTGCCGTCGTACCAGGAGGGGCAGAGCCGGACGCTGTGCGAGGCGTTGTTGTGCGGGGTGGCGGTGGCGGCGTACGACGTGGGGGGGATCCCGTCGGTGTGCCTCGACGGAACGACGGGGCGGCTGGTGCCGGTCGGGGACAAGCCGGCGCTGGCGGCGGCGCTGCGGCAACTGCTCGGCGATCCGGCGTATGCTGCCACCCTCGCGGCCCGGGGCCGGGAGCACGTGATGCAACATTTCAGCGCCGAGCGGATGAACCGCGAGTTGTTGGTGTTGTACGGGCGGTTGATGGGAGAGCGCGACGAGTCGCGGCGCTAAACGGATGGAGGCGGCGGGGCGGTTACGATGTGGTGTCGCGACATCCCGCGGCGCTAACCAGGAGAATCACCATGAACATCATCGTGGTCGGACCTCACCCCGACGATCAGGAACTGGGGATGGGCGGGACGGTCGTGCGGCTGGCGCAGCAGGGGCACCGGGTGTTGATTTTGGACATGTGCAACGGCGAGCCGACGCCGCACGGCTCGGTCGAGCAGCGCGAGAAGGAGTGGACGGCGGCCCGGGAGATCCTCGACGCGGGGACGGGCAACGTCACGCGGCGCTTGCTCGGGCTGAAGAACCGGGAGATCGAGCACACCCTCGACGCGCGGCACCGGGTCGCCGGGGTGATCCGCGAGCACCAGGCCGAGATGATCTTCGTGCCGTTTTTTCAGGATGCCCACCCCGACCACACGGCCACGACGCGGATCGTGGAGGATGCGCGGTTCGACGCGAAGCTGACGAAGACGGACCTGCCGGGGGAGCCGATTTACCCGAAGCGGCTGGTTTACTACTTTGCGACGCACCTGAAGATCGTGGCGCAGCCGAGTTTTCTGGTGGACATCACGGATCAGATGGACGTGAAGGAGGCGTCGATCAAGGCGTACGAGAGCCAGTTCGTGACGCCGGCGATGAACCGCCCGGTGGTGACGTGGGTGCGTCAGATGAACGGGTACATGGGCAGCCGGATCGGGGTGGAGTACGCCGAGCCGTTTTTCGTGAGGGAGCCGCTGGGGTTGAAGGGGTGGGATTCGGTGATTTGAGGGCGGAAGGGACCGGGGACCGGGGATCGGGGATCAGGAAAAGCGGGATCGTGGCTTGCAGCGGTGGGTCGCGGCAAAGCGGTTGAGCTTAGAGCGACTGGCGAAGGTTCTGGCAGTGGCACAGGCGTCTCGCCTGTGTTCGCCGAAGGCGAAGGGCCGAGCCGAGAGCGTCATCTTCGGCCTGCCGGCCGAACCCAGGCGAGACGCCTGTGCCACGATTGATGCAAACCGCTTTGATCCCCAACCCGATCCCCGATGCCTGATTCCTGATCCCTGATCCCTCAATAAGTGAAGACGAGATTCACGTTGAGGCCGTGGGCGTCGTAGCGGTCGCTGAGGAGGGCTCGGTAGCCGGCTCGGACGCGGGAGTTGCCCGCGAAGCGCCAGCCGACGCCGACTTCGGGAGTGATCCAGTTGTCGACGGCGGCGTCGTCGAGGTAGGCGGTGTAAGTAACGCCGCCGTCGATAAAGAAGTTGCCGCCGGGGCGGTCAAGGAAGAGGGTGGCCAGGACGCCGGTGGTGAAGAGGGACTGGTCGAGTTCGGTGGAGAACTCGTAGTCGTCGTAGGTGATGTCGTAGCCGTGGTAGTAGACGAGTTGGTTGCCGATGTTGAAGACGAGGCGGTCGTCGAGGGAGAGGCGGAGGTTGGCGGCGACGCCGAAGCCGTAGAAGGCCCCGCCGGCGGCGGCGTCGGTGGACCCGCCGACCCCGGAGGTGGCGAAGGGGGTGAGTTGCAGGCCCACGGCGTCCTCGCCGACGAGGTTGATGGGGACGCCGAGGGTGATGCCCGAGTGGTAGACCTCGGTGCCGCCAAAGTCGTTGAACTGGTAGGTGGCGTTGACCGAGAGGCCGATGGTCCGGCCGAACATGAACCCGCCGTTGGCCGAGAGCCCGCCGGAGACGGCGTCAATATCGTCGGTGGAGCCGTCGTTGTCGCTGTCGAGGTCGGGCTGGAGGTCGTAGATGTTGGGGTTGATGGAGAACCAGCCGTAGGACCCGGGCTGGCCGGTGGTGTAGGTGTTGGGGTTGGCCCAGGCGGGGCCGGCCTGCCCGATGGCAAAGGCCTGGAACGTGCCGCGGTTGAGGATGGCGGTGGTCGCGAAGGGGTTGCCGTCGAAGACGCTGACGATCGACCGCCGGTTGAGCTCGGCGAGGAGGTTGGCGTACTCCTCGGCCCCGTCTTCCTCAAAGAACTCCTCGATCTGTTCCTCGACGTCGTCCGCGTCGTCGCCGCGGAAGGTGCGGGTGAACCCGGTGAGCGGGAAGGAGAGGGTGACGACGCGGCCGTCGCCGCTGACGTCGAAGACGAAGGTGTCGGGGACGCCGGCGTAGGTGAGCGTGGCGTTGGTGTCGACGCCGTTGAAGCGGTCGAAGGCGCCCTCGGTCTCGATGAGGTCTTCGATGAGGTCGATGATGTCCGAGTCGGAGGCGGTGAGGGTCGTGCCGCCGCCGGTGGCGGTGACGAAGAAAAGGTCCTGGGCGGGGGCGGGGTGTGTGATCGACGCGACCACGCAAGCGGAAGATGCGGCGATGAGCGAGCGGAGGTTCATGGGGGTCACCGTGCGGATCGGGAGCGGGAGACGCGGATCGGCGTGTTGAGGATACGGGGGAGGCGCGGGGGTTCTGCGCGGGCCGAGGGTTATTTCGGCCGATGCGGAGCGGGGGGGTGAAAGGTTGGGGTGGGGTCCGCTAACCGCAAGCGGGAGGTGACGGAACGAGCGACGGGGCGAACCTACGCGGACTTGGCCTGGACGGCGGGGTCGATCTTGACCTTGTCGGCGTCCTTCTTCTTGCCGCCGGGGTACTTGATGCGGGTGTGGTAGACGGCGCAGAGGGTCTTGGTGATGGCGGCCTCGACGCGGGAGAGGTCGCGGAGGGTCATGGGGCACTGGTCGAACTGGCCGTCCATGAGGCGTTTGTTGGCGATGGTGTGGACGAGCTGTTCGAGGCGGACGGCGGTGGGCTCGTCCATGGCGCGGGCGGCGGCCTCGATCCCGTCGCACAGGAGCATGATGGCGGCCTCGCGGGTCTCGGGTTTGGGCCCGGGGTAGCGGAACTCGAACTCGCTCGGTGCGGGCTTGTCCTCCTCGGCCTTCTGTTTTTTGGCGGCGTGGTAGAAGTATTCGACGAGCGTCGTGCCGTGGTGCGACTCGATGATGTGGCGGATGGACGAGGGCAGGGCGTACTCGCGCGCCATCTCGATCCCGTCCTTAACGTGCCCGAGGATGATCAGCAGCGACATCGCGGGCGAGAGCTTGTTGTGTTTGTTGACGCCGCCGGCCTGGTTCTCGATGAAGTAGAGGGGCTTGTTCACCTTGCCGATGTCGTGGTACATCGCCCCGACGCGGCAGAGCAGGGGGTCGGCGCCGATGGCCTCGGCGGCGGCCTCGGACATGTCGGCGATGCGGAGCGAGTGCTGGTACGTCCCGGCCGCCTCGTGGGCGAGCTTCTGCAGCAGCGGGTGCCCCGCGTCGTTGAGGTCCTTGAGCGTCATGGCCGTCGTCACGTGGAACACCGACTCGATCGTCGGCAGCACGCCCTGCACGATCAGCCCGACGGCGATCCCGGCGAGGAGGCAGTAGAGCGCCGACGCGCCGATCAGTTTCCACTGCACCGAGAGGTCGACCAGCGAGAACGCGGGGTTCCACGTCGCGGGGAGGGTGAAGTTGCTCGTGCCCAACCCGACGACCACGGCGGCGAGCATCATGGCGAGCCCGGCCCAGAGCCCGACCTTGACCAGCTTCGAGCGGCTGCGGACCTCGTCGAGCAGGCTCACGCCCGCCGCCACGCCGACCACGACCACCAGAGTCTGTTCGACGGGCAGGCGGAGGGTCAGGGCGATGAGCGCCGTGACCGCCGCGCCCAGCGCGAGGGCGAACCGCTGGCCGTAGACGATGGCCAGGACCGTCGCGCCCAGGAGCGCGGGGAACGCGGCCCCGGAGAGGGTGACGCCCGGCCAGAGGGTGACAATCACCGTCGCCGCAACCTGGCACCCCAGCAGCAGCGCGGCGAGCACCGCGCCGCGGACCGGGTTGCGGCGGACCTTGTCGTTGTAGAAGTAGACGTAGACCCAGACCACCGCGACGAGCAGGAGGATCGTGCCCGCCTCGCCGAGCAGGCCCAGCCAGCGGTGTGCGGGCGACTGCTGCTCGCGGTAGGCGGCCGCCTCTTCACGCAAGAGCCGCAGGTCCTCGAGGCTGAGCGTCTTGCCCGCGGGGATCAGTTCGGCGTTCACGGGGTAGGTCGTCTCGACCTGCGGCGTGTGTTCGCGGGCGGCGACGCGGCGGGCCTCGGTGGTCGGGCGGTCGATGAAGTACGTCGGCTTGAGCTGGCGCTCGACGACGGCGGTGACCACGTCGCGGAGCTCGGGCTGGAAGTCCATTGCGAGGGTGTCGAGCCGCGACTTGATGAGCTCGCGGTCGCTGATGGGCATGATGACCCGCTCGGTGTAGAGCTTCTCCGCGGCGTCGCCTTCATAAGGATCGGGGTGGATCGCGTGGAGGTGCGGCCGGGGGCTGTCGAGGACGCGCTGGTAGCTCTGGTCGTCGAGGATGACTTGGCTGAAGAGGCGTCGGATGAGCTTGTCGGTGCGGTCGCCCCAGCCCCGGGCGTCGAGCCCGTCGCCGTCGTCGGGGTCGGCGTACTGCTTGAGCAGCGTGTGGGCCTCGGGGGTGAGGTGGATGGACCCGCGGTAATCCGGCGGGATCTGGTCGTGGGCCTGATCGGCGAGGCGGAGGGTGCCCAGCACGTTGTCCCGCACGTCGGTGAGCAGGTCCTCGTTGTGGCGGTAGACGGGCAGGACGTCTCGCGCGGCGTACTCGCGGTTCTTCTCGGTGTCGCCGAGGTGGATGGCGGTGAAGGGGGCGCGGGCGAGGACGGTTTCCTGCACGACCTCGCCGACGTGGTAGGGCACGCGGGAGTGGTGGTAGATGGCGACGCCCGCGGCGAGCAGCGCCAGGGCGCAGACGATGAGCGCGGAGTAGAGGACCTCGCGGCTGCGGAGGGTGGCGAGCCAGACGGGCCCGGGCCGGGCGACGTTGCGGCGGACCCCGCGTCGGCGGGCGGATTGGGATTTGGTGGAGGCCATACGGCGGCGCGGCGCGGGCGACAGCGGAGATTCTATCGGCCGGGTGGGGGAAAGCCAGCAGTCTTACGCCTTGGTCGTGGTTCACTCTGGTGGCACAGGCGTCCCGCCTGTGGTTCGCCGAAGGCGAAAACGGCACTCCTTCGGCCTGACGGCCGAACACAGGCGGGACGCCTGTGCCACTGGAAAGCGAAGTCAACCACTACCTACGCCTTGATCCGCGGCGCTGTCCACGGGTCGCGCCCCGACACGCCCGCCCGGGACCGCCGGGGATAAGATGACCGGATGCGCCTGCCGGCTACGATCCTGCTACTGATCCTGTGCTGCACCGCCGCGACGGCGCAGACGGCCCCGCCGTCGGCGGAGACCCCAACCCGCTGGAGCGAGACCGCCTTTGGCATCTCGCTCGAACCGCCTCCCGGGTCCACGGTCCTGGAACAGCCCACCGACGGCACCGTCGCCGCCTTCGTCCACCCGTCGGGCTACCAGATCGCCTTCGACCTCGCCCACAGCGAGCAGTCCATGGCCGACGGGATCACCACCGCCGCCGTCGCCGCCCAGGTGCAGGTCAAGTTCGCCCGGGCCGCCACCGAGTCGATCCTCTTCAAGCAGCAGCGCCTCGCCGACCGGCCGGGCGCCCTCGCCTACTACCTCGTCCGCGACGACGACGGCACCACCTGGCTCCTCGGCCAGGCACTCATCATGCTCGAGCCCCAGACCGTCGCGGTCCTCACGCTGACGGACCCCCGCGACCTGGGCGACCTCACGCCCGATGAGCTTGAACAGCTCCCGTCCCGCCGGTCGTTCGAGCGGGTGGTTAACTCGGTCCACGTGCCGGAAATCTTGGAGCTCAAGGGGCTGATCGAGTCGCGGGTCGCCGCCGGCGACGCCTGGCGCAGCTCGCTCACCGCCGGCGCGTTGCACGAGTCGCTGCCCGCCGACCGGTGGTACCGGCTGATGGAGGGCGATACCGACGTGGGGTATGCGCACCTGCGGTCGACGCAAGACCCGGCCGAGCTCCGCCGCGCGGGGCTGACGCCGCCCGGCACGGTGGTCCAGATGGACATGCGCCACGTCATCCGCGGCACCGCGGTCGATACCCAGCAGCGGGTCTACGCCTCGGCGAGCGGGAGCGACGAGATGTGGTCCACCAAGACGACGCTGCGGACCGGGCAGGCCGCGGGCGACCCGGGGGGCAAGCGGCTGCCCGGCGCGGCGGCGGAGCCGCGGCGCGAGCCGACGTGGGTCGAGACCGGCGTCCGGGGCGGCGGGCGGCTCATGGTGACGATCGAAACGCCCCCCGCCGACGAGACCGTGCGGACCGTGCAACAGCACGAACGCTTCCGCTCCGACAAGCCCAAGAACGCCAACGAAGAGCTCGCCGGCCGCGTCGACGACCTCGCCTGGTCCGATCCGCCCGTCGCTTACCTGACCCAGGTCGACCTGTTCGCGCTGGCGCGGCTGTTCCCCGTCGACGCGCCGACGATGTCGTTCTACGCCTACAACCCGTCGACGGCGAGCCTGTCGCTCCGCACCGTCCGCGCCGCGCGCACGGCCGACGGCGGCAAGGCGGTCTACGATCGCCCCACCGCCCGCCGCGCCGAGGTCGTCACCCGTTTTGATGCCGATGGAAAACTCATCGAACAGCAGCTGCCCGGCGGCCTCCGCCTCGTCCCCACCACCCCCCAGGAACTCCGTGAGGCATGGAACGTTGAATAGCGCCAGTAGAACCGCCGCCCCCCACGGCGGCGTGATATTTTTTCCGCTTAGCCCGGCCGCTTGCGGCCGCAGTCCGCTTCAACCACGGCGGGCGCAAGCGGCCGCGCTGAGCGGATTATCCGTGGCTGCCCCCGGGGGCCGACCGTGGAAGTAACCCTCAAGCTCCCCGCCGGCGACCACCGTATGGCCGTTGTCGGGCCGTCCGAGCGGAACCTCAAGATCATCCGCGAGGCCCTGGGCGTCGGGGTCCACGCCCGGGACGAGTCGCTCCGCCTCAGCGGCGACTCCAAGGCCGTCGGCCAGGCGACCGTCGCGCTCGAACGCCTCAACGAGGCCGCCCGGGCCGGCAAATCCATGACCCGCGGCCAGGTGCTCGAGGTCGTCTCCACCGCGTCGCTCGCCAACCCCGCGCCCGCACAGCCGACCGTCGACCGTGGCGGGGCCTCCGGGGGGACGAGCAACCCCGAGGCGATGAGCGTCTACCTCCAGGGCAAGACCGTCCGCGCCAAGACCCCCGGCCAGCTCGACTACCTTAAGGCGATCCACACCCACGATCTGACGTTCTGCATCGGTCCCGCCGGCACGGGCAAGACATACCTCGCCGTCGCCGCCGCCGTGTCCATGCTCAAGGTCGGCGAGGTCCGCAAGCTCGTGCTCGTCCGCCCCGCGGTCGAGGCCGGCGAAAAGCTCGGCTTCCTCCCGGGCACCATGCAGGACAAGGTCAACCCCTACCTCCGCCCGCTGCTCGACGCCCTCCACGACATGATGGAGTTCGAGCACATCGAGCGGTTCATGGCCCACGACCTCATCGAGATCGTCCCCCTCGCGTTCATGCGTGGCCGCACCCTCAACGACGCGCTCATCATCCTCGACGAGGCCCAGAACACCACCCGGGCCCAGATGCTCATGTTCCTCACCCGCCTCGGCCACGGCGGCAAGATGGTCGTCACCGGCGACGCGTCCCAGATCGACCTCGAAGACCGCCGCGACAGCGGCCTCATCGACGCCGCCCACCGCCTCCGCCACGTCAACGGCGTCGCCTTCCGCACCCTCAACGGCAGCGACATCGTCCGCCACTCCCTCGTCCAACGCATCGTCGAGGCGTACGAGACCACCGCAGAATCTTCAAACGGCCCCGGCCGTTAATCCATCGATGACTTCTCCCATAGCCGGGGTCTAGAGCGAATACCGAAGGTCTCCGCCATAGCCGCGACGCTACGCGTCGCGGACCGCGTTGCGTAGCAACGCGGCTACTGGAGAAAGTTCACATTAACCGAGACCGCCTCAGCCGATCCCGTCCAGCTCCGCCATGTGGCCGAGCAGGTCGACCACGCGGTTGGAGTAGCCCCACTCGTTGTCGTACCACGACACGAGCTTGAAGAACGTGCTGTCGAGTTCGATCCCCGCGCCGTGGTCAAAGGTCGAAGAGTGCGGGTCGTGGATGAAGTCGGTGGACACGACCTCCTCGTCGGTCCAGTTGAGGTAGCCCTTCATGTCGCCCTGGGCGTGCTTCTTCATCGCGTCGGAGATCTCCTGGTAGGAGGTCTCCTTCTCGGTGACGACGGTGAGGTCGACCACGGATACGTCGATGGTGGGCATGCGGAACGCCATGCCGGTGAGCTTACCCTGGAGCTCCGGCAGCGCGAGCCCGACCGCTTTGGCGGCCCCGGTCGAGGCGGGGATGCAGTTGACGCTCGCGGCCCGGCCGCCGCGCCAGTCCTTCTTGCTCGGGCCGTCCTGCGTCGGCTGCGTCGCGGTCATCGCGTGGACCGTGGTCATCAGCCCCTTGGCGATGCCGAACTCGTCGTTGACCACCTTCGCGATGGGCGCGAGGCAGTTGGTCGTGCACGACGCGTTGCTCACGACGGTCGCCGACTTGTCCAGCGTCTTCTCGTTGACGCCCATGACGATCGTGGGCACCTTCTCGGGGCTCTTGGTCGGGGCGCTGATCACGGCCTTCTTCGCGCCGGCCTGGACGTGCTTGTGCGCCCCGTCGTAATCGGTGAAGAAGCCGGTCGACTCGACTACGTAGTCCACGCCCACGTCGCCCCACTTGAGGTCGGCGGGGTCCCGCTCGGCGGTGGAGCGGACCTTCTTGCCGTTGACGATCAGGTTGTCCGCGTCGGACGAGACCTCGCCGTCGAACTTGCCGTGGATCGAGTCGTACTTCAGCAGGTACGCGAGCGCGTCGTTGTCGAACAGGTCGTTGATGGCGACGACCTCGACGTTCGGGTTCGCGGAGGCGGCGCGGAAGACGAGGCGGCCGATGCGTCCGAATCCGTTGATGCCGATCTTGATGGCCATGGGGCGGTGCTCCGTGGTGGAGGGGTAGCGGGGTAGGGGGAAGGGGAGCGGGTACGGTAGGGGGTGAGGGGGTAGACTTCAAATGACGAAGCACGAATGACGAATGACGAAACAAGATCGGTGTCGACCGGCCGCTTCGTCATTGGTCATTCGTGCTTCGTCATTGCCTCGCCCACGCCATGTGGTTGCAACGATGAACCCCCTGATCGTCCTCACCGAAGGCCGCACCGACCCCCTCGCGGCGAAGACGGCGGTCGCGCTGCTCCGCTACCGCGGAGACGAGGTGGCGGCGCTTATCGACTCTCAAAATGCGGGGGCGACGGCGGGGCCGCTGCTCGGGATTGGGGGCGACACGCCGATCGTCGCATCGGTCGCCGACGCCGCGGCCCGGCTTAGCGACGCCAAGGGCCACCTCATTGTCGGCGTCGCCACGCCCGGCGGGGGCCTGCCGCCGGCGATGCGGGCCGCCGTCCTCGACGCGGCCCACCGCGGCTGGGACGTGACCTCCGGGCTGCACCAGTTCCTCCGCGACGATGAAGAGCTTGCCGCCGCCGCGGCCGCCAGCGGCGCGACACTCACCGACCTCCGCCGCAACGCCGAGCGTGTCATCGCCGACCGGCGGGGGCTGCGAGGCCTCGACGCTTCCGGGGGCGGGGGCGGGGGCGGGGGCGACTGCCTCCGCCTGCACACCGTCGGGCAGGACTGCTCCTGCGGCAAGATGGTCGCGTCGGTTGAGCTGACACGGGGCCTCCAGGCGGCCGGCCACGACGCGAAGTTCGTCCCCACCGGGCAGACCGGCATGCTCGTCGCCCCCGGGATCAACGCCGGCCTCACCCTGACCGACGAAGAACGCGCCGACCCCACCGGCGGGGGCGTCGGCATCGACGCGGTCGTCGGCGACTTCCTCAACGGGGCCGCCGAACGGCTGGTCAAACGCAACCAGCACCACGACATCCTCGTCATCGAGGGACAGGCCACGCTCGTCCACCCCAGCTACTCCAGCGTGACCTACGGCCTGCTCCACGGCTGCCTGCCGCACGGCCTCATCCTCTGCTACGAGCCCGGCCGGCCCCACATGCTCGGCCGGCCCCACCTCCCCCTCACCCCGCTCGACACCGTCCGCCGCCTCTACGACCACGTGTCCAACCTCGAACAGGAATGTCAGTTCATCGGCGTCGCCATGAGCAGCCGCCTGTTGAAGGACGACGCCGCGGTCGAGGAAGAGCGTGACCGCGTCGGCAACCTACTCGGCCTCCCCGTCTGCGACGTCTACTGCGAAGGCCCGGGCGTCCTCGTCAATGCGGCGCTGGCGCTGAAGCGCGAAACGACGAAATCCGAATGAAGAGTGACGAAATATAACATTCCGCATTTGTCGTCATCTGTCATCCGGATTCCGTCATTCATGCTCAACCTTTCCCTCCACCCCGTCGCCCTCCCCCTCCGCCACGCGTGGACGATTGCCCACGGCACCCGCACCGTCCAGCACAACCTCATCGTTGCCCTGCACAACCCCGACACCGGACACACCGGCTACGGCGAGGCGCCGGCCATCCCTTACATGGGCGTGACCGTCGACGACATGATCGGCCGCGTGAAGTGGGACAGCCCGCACCTGTGCGGTGCGCTCGAAGATGCGGTCTACGGCGCGGACGGTTCGGCGGACCCGGGCGAAGCGGCGCGGTGGCAGGAGATGACCCTCGGCGAGGGCGTCAACGCGAGCGGCCGCTTCATCCGTGCGGCCATGGACACGGCGGTTTACGACCTGTGGGGCAAGCGCCGCGGCCGCACGACCCGGTCCCTCTGGAGCGACATCGGTGAGGACCGCAGCGTCGACCGGCCACGGTCCGACTACACCCTCGGCCTCGCCGCCCTCCAAGAGATGGTGGCGAAATTACGCGAGTTCCCCGGGTTCCCCGTTTACAAGATCAAGCTCGGCACCCCGGCGGAGCGAGGAGGCATCGGGCACGACCTCATGCTGGTCCGCCGCCTCCGTGGAGAGACCGACGCCGCGTTCCGTATCGACGCCAATACCGCCTGGACCGCGGAGCAGACAATCCGGATCAGCGGCAAACTGCGCGGTTTAGGCGTCGAGTTCATCGAACAACCGCTGCCCCCCTCGGCACCGCGAGCCGAGCACGAGGCGGTGTACTTCGGCTCCGACCTCCCCATCATCGCCGACGAGTCGTGTCAGACGGAAGATGACGTCGAAAAGTGTGCCGGCCTGTTCCACGGCATCAACATCAAACTATCGAAATGCGGCGGCCTCACCCCCGCCCGACGCATGATCCACCACGCGCGGAAACTCGGCCTCACCGTCATGGCCGGGTGCATGACCGAGACCACCGTCGGCATCTCGGCGCTCGCCCAACTCCTCCCGCTGCTCGACGCGGTGGACATGGACGGTGCCCTCCTCCTCGCCCCCGGGAGCGACCCCGCCGACGGCGTCAAACTCGGCCTTGACGGGGCCGCAGTGTTCCCTAACACGCCCGGCAACGGCGTCACGCTGACGCGCGAGTTGCCGACGGCGGAAGGCTAAACCGCAAGCGTCGCCTCTTGCCGCGGCACTACGTCCCGCTTGCGGTTAGCGCACCCTACGATCCCCCTCATGCCCCGCCTCCCGTTCATCGACCCCGACCCCGACCCCGCGCCCCTGGCCACCGAACCCCCGCGGGAAAAACCCTGGCCCGTCGCCGTCCTCGCCGCCGCCATCAAGGCCGCCCTCACCGATTCCCTCCCCCGCCGCGTCCGCGTCGTCGGCGAGGTCAGCAACCTCTCGGACCGCAACCACTGGTTCTTCTCGCTGAAGGACGACGCGGCGTGTATCCGCTGCGTCATGTTCGCCTCCGCCGCCCGGGCCGTCCGCTTCCCCGTCACCGACGGGCTCGAGGTCGTCGCCACCGGCCGCGTCGACTTCTACGACGGCCAGGGCGCGGTCCAGCTCTACATCGACAAGCTCGAACCCGTCGGGCAGGGGGCCCGTGAACTCGAGCTCCGCCGCCTCACCGAGGAACTCCGCGGGCTCGGCTACTTCGACCTCGAACGCAAGCGGCCGCTGCCGCTCTTGCCCCGCACTGTCGCGGTGGTGACGTCGCGGAGCGCCGCGGCGCTGCAGGACGTGATCGACACGGCCGCCCGCCGCTGGCCGGGGTGTCGGCTGCTGCTGTTCGACGTGCGGGTGCAGGGCGCAGACGCCGCGCCGCAAGTGGCCGCGGCATTGCGGACACTGTCGCGCGACGGCGCGGCGCTCGGCGTCGATGCCGTCATCCTCACCCGCGGCGGCGGGAGCATCGAGGACCTCTGGGCGTTCAACGAGCGGGCCGTGGTCGAGGCGATCGTCGCGTGCAACCTGCCGATCGTCGCGGCCATCGGGCACGAGACCGACACGACCCTCGCCGAGTTGGTGGCGGACGTGCGATGCGCCACGCCGACGCAGGCGGCGATGACGCTGATCCCCGACGCGGCGGTGATGCACGACCAGCTCGAGCAAGCGCAGCGCCGCCTCCGCCTGGCGCTGCACCGCCACGCCGAGCGGGCCCGGCAGCGCCTCGACGCGGCCGCCCGGCACCCGGTGATGCGGCAACCCCAGCGCCTCGTCGACCGGGACGAGCACCGCCTCGACCTCGCCGCCGACCGGCTGCACCGCGCCCTGCCGCGCCGCGTCGCGCCGATGCGCGAGCACCTCGCCCGGCTCAGCCAGCGCCTCCACGCCTCCCCGGCCCGGCGGGTCGACGCGGCGCGGCAGCGCCTTGTTGCGTCAACCCGCACCCTTGACGCCGTCGCGCCGCAGCGCGTGCTTGAACGGGGCTACACCTACACCCTCGGCCCCGACGGCCGCCCGCTCGCCTCCGCTCCCGCTGCCGTCGCTGCGAACACGCTGACGACCGTCTTCGCCGACGGGCGGGTGACCTCCACCGTGGAGAGTGGTGCCACCCCGCCGCGCCGCCCACGCCGTGCGAAACCTCGGACGGGTCCGGGTGCCGATGAGCCGACGTTGTTTGCATAGCTCTACGCCGAGCATGGGTGCCACACTGCATCCCGCCGCTCCGGGCGGGTGCGGTGTGCGGGCGTGACCGCGGCGTACGTCCTCCGCGACATCACACCGCACCCTCCGCAAAGCCTCCGGGATGCGGTGTGGCACCCGGCGACGCGTAGCGTCGCGGCTAGGGCCCGTTGCCCTAAGCTGCTCCTCATGGCCGAGGCGGCCCCCGATACTCAAGAGACCCAGCCACCCCCCGCGCCGCTGCGCCTCGCTACGCCGCTCGCCGACCTGCCCGTCGTGACCAAGCGGCAGGCCGGTGCCCTGCGCCGCCTCGGCCTGCTCAGCGTCAGCGACCTGCTCCGCCACTACCCGATGCGCTACGAGCGCGAGGCCGGCGAGTCGTCGATCAAGGAGCTGAGCCGTGACGGCAAAACCGTCGGCTCGGCCCGCGGGACCGTCGCCGCGTGCCGCTGGGTCTCTTCGCAGGGCTACGGCCGCAAGGGCCGCTTCGAGGCGACGCTGCAGGACCCCAGCGGCACGCTCATGCTGACGTGGTTCAACGCCGCGTGGCTGCGCGAGCGGCTGCACCCCGGCGACGTGCTGCGCGTGCAGGGCAAGGTCAAGCTCTTCAACGACTACCCGCAGATGGCCAACCCCAAGTGGGAAAAGCTGGATGAGGAAGGTGAAGGGGCACCGGCCGCCGCGGCGCGGCTGCGGCCGGTGTACCCCGCGACGGAGGGGCTCAACTCGGCGCGGATCGAGGCGATCGTGGAGGCGGTGCTGCCCGCCGCGCTGCCGCTCGTGCCCGACCCGCTGCCGGCGGAGCTGGTGGAGCACCACGCGATGCCGACGCTGGCCGAGGCGCTGCGGCTGATCCATCGGCCCGAGGAAGAGGACGACCACAAGGCGGCGCGGCGGCGCCTCGCGTTTAACGAGCTCTTGCTGCTGCAACTGGGCATCGCGCTGAAGCGGGCGTACGTCGAGCGGCGGCTGGTGGCCCCGGCCCTGCACCACTCGGCGGCGATGGACGCCCACATCCGCGAACGCTTCCCCTTCACGCTCACCGAGACGCAGGCGGCGGCCGTGCAACAGATCGCCGCGGACCTCACCCGCACCCGGCCGATGAACCGGATGCTGCAGGGCGACGTCGGCTCCGGGAAGACCGTCGTAGCGCTTTACGCGCTGCTCATGGCGGTGGCGGACCGCAAACAGGGGGCGCTGCTCGCGCCGACCGAGCTGCTCGCCGAGCAGCACGAGGCGTCGCTCCGCGGGATGCTCAAGGGCAGCAACGTCCGCATCGCCCTGCTCACCGGCCAGCGGCAGGAGGACAAGCCCGCCATCGCGCGGGGCGATATCGACCTCATCGTGGGGACGCACGCGCTGCTCAGCGGGTCGACGCGGTTCCACGACCTGGCGGTCGCGGTGATCGACGAGCAGCACCGCTTCGGGGTGATGCAGCGGGCGGCGCTGCGGGAGGGTGACACCGTCGACGACGACGGCCGAACGCGCAGCCCGCACACGCTGGTGATGACCGCGACGCCGATCCCGCGGACGCTGAGCCTCACGCTCTTGGGCGACCTCGACAGCACGACGCTGACGGACCTACCCCCCGGCCGGGTGCCGATCCAGAACCGCGTCGTCGGGCCCGAGACGGCGGACGAGGTGTATCGCTACTGCCGCACGCGGCTAGAGCGGGGCGAGCAGATTTACGTCGTCGTCCCCGCCGTCGAGGCGGGGCAGACGACCGGGGGCGAAGCGGGCGGGGGGATGAAGCTCAAGAGTGCGAAGGAGCACGCGAAGCTTTTGCAGGAACGGTTCTTCGACGGGTATCGCGTCGGCGTCGTGCACGGCAAGCTCAAGGGCGAGACCCGCCGCCGCGTGATGGACCGCTTCCGCGCCGGCAAGGTTAATGTGCTCGTGGCGACGACGGTGATCGAGGTCGGCGTGGACGTGCCCAACGCGAACGTGATGGTGATCGAGCACGCCGAGCGGTTCGGGCTCGCGCAGCTGCACCAGCTGCGGGGGCGGGTCGGTCGGGGGTCGCACGGCAGAAGACCGTTGTGCGTGTTTATCGCCGAGCCGACGACGGACGACGCGCTGGCGCGGATGGAGGCGATCGGCGCGACCAACGACGGCTTCAAGCTCGCCGAGGCGGACCTGCGGATCCGCGGCATGGGCGAGATCCTCGGGACCCGTCAGAGCGGCGCCCCGCCGATGCGGCTCGCCGCCCTGCCCGAAGACCTGGACCTGCTGCAACTGGCGAAGCGCGACGCGCTGGAACTGATCGCGGCGGACCCGGACCTGGCGCGGGATGAGCATGCGCTGTTGCGGCGGGTGTTGCTGGCGCAGTACGGCGAAGCGCTGGGGTTGGTGGACGTGGGGTGAGCATCTCCGCATGAAGCGACGCGGCTTTGCCGCACGCGGGCAGGCGCGGCAAAGCCGCGTCGCTTCATTTAGAACGGTCACCCGCCGTTGTACATCGTCATCGCCCGCTCGATGCCGTCCGTGAGCCACGCCTCGATGCAGTCGCACGCGCGCCACAGGGCGGGGTCGAGGCGGTCGAGCTGGTCGGGGGTGAACTTGCCCAGCACGTAGTCGACTTGCGGGACGCGGCCGCGCGGGTCGATGCCGATGCGGAGTCGGGGGTAGTCGCGGGTGCCGAGGCGTCGTTCGACGTCCGAGAGGCCGTTGTGCCCGCCGGCGGACCCGGTCGCGCGGAGGCGGAGCTGGCCGCAGTCGAGGGCGAGGTCGTCGACGAGGACGAGCAGATCGGCCGGCTCCAACTTATAGAACGCCAGGGCCTCGCCGACGGCGAGGCCCGAGCGGTTCATATAAGTCGTCGGCTGCATGAGCAGCACCTTTTCGCTCCCGATGCGGCCCTCGAGAACGCCCGCGTGGAACTTGCTTTTGACGCCGGTAATGGCGTGTCGGTTCGCAAGTTTCTCGACGGCCATGAAGCCGGCGTTGTGGCGGGTGTGGGCGTACTCGGGGCCGGGGTTGCCCAGGCCGACGATGAGTTTCATGGCAAAGGTCCGGAGCTGACGGTTGCCGGTGGGGCGGGCTTTCAGCCTGCCGTCGGGCGCAGCCCGAAGCCGCTGGCCGGGAGCTTGACCCTACGGGTCAACGGCAGGCTGGAAGCCTGCCGCACTGATCAAAGCCAAGCCCGAGAATTATCAGTCCGCGTCGTCCCGGCCGGCGTCGCCCTCGACTTCGTCGTCGTCCTTGACGCCGATGATTTCGGGCTCGGCGCTCTGGTCGAGTTCGTCCTCGATGGTCTCCTCGTCGAGCTCTTCCTGGATCGAGATCATCGCGACGACGACGTCGCCATCGTCCACGGCCTCGACACCCTCGGGCAGCGTGAGTTCCGAGACGTGCACGTTGCCGCCGGCCTCGAGGGCCTTGACGTTGTGGGTGATGAGCTCGGGGATGTTGTTCGCCTTGCAGCGGACGGTGAGGGTGGTGAGCTGCTGGTCGAGGACCGCGCCCTCGGTCTCGAGGCCGACGGGCTCGCCGGTGAGCTCGATCTGGATTTCGACTTCGACCTCTTCGTCGAGGTCGACGCGGGTGAGGTCGAGGTGGATCGGCGTGGTGTCGAGGTAGTCGTACTGCACGTCCTTGATCAGGCACGGCTGGGTGTGGCCGTCGAGCCGGAGTTCGACGAGGTGGGTGGAGTGGTGGAGCAGCTCGTCGAAGGCCTTGGCGTCGACGGCGATGTGGACCGCGCCCTCGCCGTGGCCGTAGACCACGCCGGGGAGGTGGCCCTTTTCGCGGAGGCGGATGGCGTAGCGGGACCCGAGCTTGGTGCGGGGCTCGCCGGTGAGTTGGGGGATTTCGGTGGGCATGGTGTTGTTCCTTTGCTGAGGTGTAGAGAGTGAAAGTTTAAAAAGTTCTTTTCGAAGCTGCTAGCTGCTAGAGCCTAGCTGTTAGCAAGAAAAATGACGCTCTTTTCTTGCTAGGCTCTAGGCTTTAGCAGCTAGCGCCTACCTCTTCGCGCCATCGAACTTTTCCTGAAAAAGCCTCGAGACGGAGAGGTTGTGGTGGATGTTGTGGATGGCTTGGCCGAGGAGCTCGGCGACGGAGACCTCGACGAGCTTGTCGGCGATCTTGTCGCAGCGGGGGCCGCAGGGGATGGTGTCGGTAACGAGGACGCGGCTGATGGGCGACTCGGCGAGTCGTTCCATGGCGAGCCCGACGAGGACGGGGTGGGTGGCGGCGGCGACGACGCCGGTCGCGCCGTGTTTGACGACGAGCTTGGCGGCCTCGCACATGGTGCCGGCGGTGGAGATCATGTCATCGAACATGAGGACGGTCTTGCCGTCGACGCTGCCGATGATGTTGGAGGACTGGACCTCGGTGCCGGACTTGCGGCGTTTGTCGATGATGGCGAAGTCGCAGTCGAGGTGCTGGGCGACCTTGCCGGCGATCTTGACGTTGCCGGGATCGGGGCTGACGACGCAGAGCGGGCCGAGGTCGGCGCGGCGTTCCATGAGCTCCTGCATGAGCACGGGCGCGGCCGAGAGGTGGTCCACGGGCAGGTCGAAGAACCCCTGGATCTGGGCGGCGTGGAGGTCCAGCGCGAGGACGCGGTTGGCCCCCGCGGCGGTGATGAGGTTGGCGACGAGCTTGGCGGTGATGGGGGTGCGGCCCTCGTCCTTGCGGTCCTGCCGGGCGTAGCCGAAGTAGGGGATCACCGCCGTGATCCGGGCGGCCGAGGCGCGGCGGAGGCAGTCGATATAGATCAACAGCTCCATCAGGTGGGCGTTGACCGGGTCGTAGGTCGATTGCACGACGAAGCAGTCGCGGCCGCGCACGTCCTCCTCGATCTTCACGAGGAGCTCGCCGTCGGGGAACATCTCGGTGCGGCCCTGCCCGACGGGCAGGTCGAGGTGGCGGCACATGTGTTCGGTGAGGGCGCGGGAGGCCCGGCCGCAGAAGATCTTGACCGTGTCGCGGTCGGCCTGGCTCATCGCGGGGCTCCGGCGGCGGCGGGTTCGGGTCGGCCGGCAGAACGCAGACGCTCTTGCAGGATCGCGTCGACGGTGGCGAGATGTTCAGGCGTGTTGATGCTCAGCACATCTTCCGGGGGAACCGCGTCGACCAACGAGACGGTGCGGCCGGCCTCGCGAAGCAGGCCCGGCACGTCGGTGAGGTAATACTCGCCCGAGGCGTTGGCGTTGCCGACTTGCTCGAGCGTGTCGAAGAGGGCGGCGCTGTCGAAGCAGTAGTAGCTGGGGTTGACCTCGCGGACGGCGAGCTGGTCGGGGGTGGCGTCCTTCTGTTCGACGATGCGGTCGAACGCCCCCCCGAAAGCGTCGCCCCCGGAAGCGTCGCCCCCGGGTGTGCGGAGAACGCGGCCGTAGCCGGTGGGGTCGTCGAGGACGGCGGTGGCGAGGGTGGCGGCGGCGTCGGTGTCGCGGTGCGTTTCAAGGAGTTGTTGCAGGGTGGTGGGGCGGATGAGCGGGCCGTCGCCGGCGAGGACGAACACGTCGCACGTCGGCTGATCCTTGAACAGCGGGACGGCTATCTGCACGGCGTGGGCGGTGCCGCGCTGCTCGGCCTGCTCGACAAACTCGACCTGCCCCGCCCCGGCCGCGTCGGCCAAGGCGTCTTGCACGAGGTCGCCCCGGTATCCCACGACGACGACCACCCGCTCGACTCCGGCGGCCCGGCAGGCGTCAACGACCCAGTGGATCATGGGTCGACCGGCGACGGGGTGGAGGACCTTGGGGAGGGTGCCGTCACCCATGCGCGTGCCCTTGCCCGCGGCGAGGAGGATGGCTTGGGGATCTTTAGAATTTGATTGAGGATTTTGGATTGAAGACATAGAAGCCGCCGCTGAAACTAACGAGGAGCGAAAGATCGAAAACCTCATTCCAAAATCAAAAATCACGCAACAGGCCCACTAGGACTCGAACCTAGAATGCCAGTACCAAAAACTGGAGTGTTGCCGATTACACCATGGGCCTAACGGTGACGCACCATCGTCGTAAACCGGAAGCACCGCAGGGGCAAGCTTCCGGGGGGGGCGTCCGCTGGCGGGCCGACGCGGGAGGGCGTCGGCGTCACGAGAGGGGGGCCCGGCGTGTCCGGTCCCGGCTGGGCGTAGCCGGCCGCCGGGGCCGGGTCGCCGCTGTCCGTGCCGATCCGCGTCACGGTCGGCCGGGGTCGAACGCAAGCAGTTTAGCGTGTCGGGGGCGGGAAGCCAAGCGGGGGGTCGTGGTCCACTCTGGTGGCACAGGCGTCCCGCCTGTGATTCGCCGGAGGCGAGAACGGCACTTCTTCGGCCTCACGGCCGAATACAGGCGGGACGCCTATGCCACCGGAAAGCAAAGTGAACCACTACCAAGCGGGGCGAGGCGAGAGTGATGCTTGTATTAGTCGCGGCCTGTATGGCCGCGGCTATTGAGGGGGTGCGACGTGATGAGTGTCGGGTTGCAGCCGGTAGATGTAGACCGGCTCGACCTGGATGACCATGTCGGCGGGGACGTCGAGCGTGGCGGCGAGGTCGAAGCCCGGGACGGGGCGGCCGCCGCGGAACGGCTCGAAGGGGGTGCTGTTCATGCTGTGGTACCAGTACAGGTCCCGGGCGTAATTGGGGTGGCCCTCGTCGGCGGGGAGGGTGAGCATCGAGGTCATGACCACGTGGGTGATGCCGCGGTCGTGGAGCTCGCGGACGAAAGCGTCGAAGGTGCGCGACGCGAGGTCGGGTGCGTTGATTACCGCGTCGTCGAGCGGCGGCCGGTCCTGGAAGAACTTGAACTTGCCGGTGGGGATGGTGGCCTTCTCGCCGGGCTCGAGGTGGTCGGCGAGCCAGTCGGCGGCGAGGCGGTATTGGATATTCTCGTGGCGGAAGTAGCCCTGCTCCCGGGCCCGGACCTCGGCCCCGCGGAGGCTCGGGACGTACAGCAGGGCGGCGAGGCAAAGCCCGAGCGCGGCGCGCGTCACCCACCGCTCGCGGACCGCGAGCAGGGCGAAGGCGAGGAGGCCGAGCGCGCTGACGACGGGGAGGAAGAGGTACCCCCAGCGGGACTGCCACGGCTTGAGGTTGCGGATCATGCCGAAGTCGGCGGTGCCATTGACGAGCCAGAGGGCCGCGACCACGCAAGCGGTGGCGCTAAGGGTGATGGCAAGGATGCGGTGGCGGGCAATGCGGGGCCAGACGAGCCGGGCGAGGAAGTCGCCGCCGGTGACGGCGTAGAACGGCATGACCCAGAGGACGGGGTAGGCGTAGCGGGGGCGGTAGACGGGGAACACGACGTGGACGGCGGTGTAGCCGGCGAAGGTTGCGAGGATCGCCAGCGACATGCGGGGGAAGCGGCGGAGCGAGACGGCGAGGCCGAGGGCGGCGAGGGCGAGGACGGGGTAGAGGTCGATCGGGCGCGACTCGCCGTGGGGTGCCCAGGGGGTGAACATGAGCGGGACCTTGACCCAGGCGAGTTTGGCGATGCCGCTGATCTCGTCGGCGTAGGCGTTGCCGCCCTCGGCGCGGGCGGCCCACATCGTGAAGGCGGTCCAGAGCACGAGGGGGAGCGTGGCGAGCGCCGCCATAAGCGTGTGCCGCGCCCAGCGGCGGGGCGAGGTCGACATGTCGACGCCCCACTTCACGGGGATGAGCAGCGCCCCCTCGTAGCGGGACAGGGAGGCGTAAGACCCGACGGCGTACGCCCAGCCCGAGCCGCGGCTCATCAGGTACAGC
Source organism: Phycisphaeraceae bacterium (assembly GCA_965214155.1). Taxonomy (GTDB): domain Bacteria; phylum Planctomycetota; class Phycisphaerae; order Phycisphaerales; family Phycisphaeraceae; genus Algisphaera. Next base: position 225,876 of record CBDCBB010000004.1, on the reverse strand, counting down.
CCGAGGATGAGGCAGAAGCCCAGCAGCGGCTCGAGCAGCGGCTGGGCGACCATGAGCGAGAAGTACGGCGTGACGAGCAGGGAGACGACAACCACCAGCGCCGCCCGGCCGATGAGGCGGTGGGCGAGGAGGTAGAGGACCGCCAGGCTGCCGACGGAGCAGAGGAAGTTGACGATGAGCCCGGCGTGGACGTACGGCAGCGAGAGCGGGAGGACCGCCGCGACCGCGCCGATCGCCAGCGGGTAGGCGGGCATGCGTTTCCAGGTGTCGGGCGGCGTGCCGGTGTAGATCGCCCGCGCCATCTCGCGGAACCCCGTGAAGTCGGGGTTAGGCATGGCGAAGTCGAAGTAGAACATCGCCCACGACGCGACGCCGGCCGCGACGAGCGCGGCGAGCAGAATCCACTGCCACGCGCGGCGGGGCTCGGGCGGCGGCGGCGCGGCGGGGGCGGGGGAGCGGTGGGTGCGAGGGGGGGCGGGCGTTTTCATGGACGCGGCGCGGCGAGCCGATCAGACGGTGCGGCCGGGACTAGATCGGCCGGTTGACGGGTGGGGCTGAATCCGCAGGCGCATCGGGCAGCGGGCCGCGACATGAAGCTCATCATCCAGGTCCCCTGTTACAACGAGGAGCGGACGCTGCCGGCGACGCTGGCGGACCTGCCGCGCGAGGTCGCGGGGTTCGACCGGGTCGAGTGGCTCATCATCGACGACGGGTCGACCGACCGGACGGCGGCGGTGGCGCGGGAGTGCGGGGTGGACCACGTGGTCGTGCAGCCGGTCAATCGCGGGCTGGCGGCGGGGTTCATGGCGGGGCTCGAGGCGTGCCTCCGCGCCGGGGCGGACGTGATCGTGAACACCGACGCGGACAACCAGTACCGGGCCGCGGACATCCCCGCGCTGTGCGAGCCGATCCTGCGACGCCGGGCGGACATGGTGATCGGCGCGCGGCCGATCAACGACATCGAGCATTTTTCCCCGGTGAAAAAGGCGCTACAACGCCTCGGCAGCGGCGTCGTGCGTCTGGTAAGCAAGACCGACGTCGCCGACGCCCCGAGCGGGTTCCGCGCCCTGAGCCGGGATGCGGCGCTGAAGCTCAACGTCTTCAACCGCTACACCTACACCCTCGAAACCATCATCCAGGCGGGGCAAAAAGGCATCCACGTCGTCAACGTGCCGGTGCACACCAACGGCCCGACGCGCCCCTCGCGGCTGGTCAAGAGCATCGGGTCCTACGTCCGCCGCTCGGTCAGCACGATCTTCCGCATTTTCGTGCTGTACCGCCCGGCGTTCTTCTGCTTCTGGCTGGGTGTCGTGCCGCTGCTCATGGGCGTGGGGCTCTACGTCCGCTGGCTGGTGCTGTACTTCACCGCGGAGGTCTACCGCAGCCGCATCCCCAGCCTCACGCTCGGCGCGGTGCTGATCGTCACGGCGGTGCTGCTGTGGATGTTCGGCTTCCTCGCCGACCTGCTCGCCGCCAACCGCCGGCTCATGGAGGACTGCCAGGTCAGGCTGCGCCGCCTCGACCTGCGATCCAGCGAGCTGCGCACGCGGCGGGACGACGAGGCGGGGACCAAGCGCGCGTCTTAGCCCGGCCGCTTGCGGCCGCCGTGTCTCAAGGGGGGAAGAGGACCGCGGCCGCAAGCGGCCGGCCTAAGCGGGGGTCCTTCCGGGTTCCTTCCGGGGTATTTCCGGGGGCGTCACCCCGGCGGCAGCGCCGAGTCGTCGACTTGTGAGCCGTGGTCGGTGTCTCGGGCGATGGCCTGGATGACGCGCCGCCGCATCGGCGAGTTGTTGCCGCGCGCCATGGCGATGACGCCGGTGCGGGCGAGTTCCAGGATGCCGTAGGGCGCGAGCAGCTCCATCATCGCCTCGATCTTCTCCTCGGTGCCGGCGAGCTCGATCATCAGCCGGTCGCCCGACACGTCCACCACCCGGGCGCGGAACAGGTTCGCCAGCGTGATGATCTCCTCCCGCTTGTCCGCCTCGCCCCCCCCCTCGCCCCCCCCCGGGACCCGCCTTCGCCCGGGTCGACACCTGCACGAGCACCATGTCCCGCTCGACGTAAGCCACGTCCTGGTAGTCCACCACCTTGACCACGGGGATGAGTTTCTGGAGCTGCTTGCGGACCTGTTCGAGGACGGCCGAGTTGCCCACGACGACGATGGTCATGCGCGACAGCTCGTCGTTCTCGGTCCGCCCGACCACGAGGCTGTCGATGTTGAACCCACGGGCGGCAAACATCCCCGCGACCTGGGCGAGCACGCCCGGCTCGTTGGTCACCAACGCGGCAATCACGTGCCGCATCACCAGTTGCTCGGCGTTGTCCTCGGCCATGGCGGCATCATAACACCCCCCGCCGGCGTCCCCGGGTGACGGTCCGCATCAAATCCACCGGCCGGTGTGGGTTGGATGTGGAAAACACCCGTATCTATGAGTGGTTACGGCACTTGCCGCGGCGGCACCGAGCCGCGGGTGCGGGATTAAGACTTGCTCAGGAACCCCTTTATCAACCGTAAGCCAAGTGACCGCTACACGTGTTACAACACGACGGGCGGCTTGACCATTCGGTGGTTCATAGGAGATATGGGCACGGGGGCCAAGTCGAGCGGCTCGGCCAGTCGCTTTTGCACAGGTTGTGGAAAACCTGCCCGTTGCAAGGTCACGCTAACCCCCGCTGAACGTAACGGTTATGCCGGTGGCGTCGATTTTGCCGGTTTGCTTGGGTGATTTTACCCGCGTTCGCGGCGGAAGCGGTCGACGAAGGCGGCGTACTGCTCGGGGGTGTCGATACCGGGGTGCGGGGCGGGGGCGTGGATCACGGCGATGCGGCGGCCGTGCTCGAGCACGCGGAGCTGCTCGAGCTTCTCCGCCTCCTCCAGCGGCGTCGGCTCGAGCGTCGGGTACTCGGCGAGGAACGCCCGGCGGTAGGCGTAAAGCCCCGGGTGCTTGTACATCGTTACCCGCGGCCGGGTGCCGAGCAGCTCCGCGTCGCGGTCGTAGGGGATGACGCTCCGCGAGAAGTACATCGCCCGGCCGAGCCGGTCGAGCACGAGCTTAACCACGTTGGGGTTGTGCGGGTCCTCGTCGGCGTCGAACGGCGAGGCGAGGGTCGCCATGTCGGCGTCGGCGTCGCCGGCGAGGCCGCGGATGAGCGCGTCGATGGTGGCGGCGGGGACCTCCGGCTCGTCGCCCTGCACGTTGACCACCATCGAAAAAGACTCCCGACCCCCTTCTTCTAGCAAGTCGACCGCCTCGGCGATGCGGGACGTGCCGTTGGGGTGCTCGCCGGTCATCACCGCCTCCCCGCCGAAGGCGAGCACCGCGTCGTGGATGCGTCGATCGTCGGTGGCGACGACCACCCGGCCGACCAGCGTCGCCTCCCGGGCCCGCTCCACGACGTGTTGGATCAGCGGCTTGCCCGTCGCGTCCGCCAACGGCTTGCCGGGGAACCGCGTCGAGGCGAACCGGGCGGGGATGACCGCCAAAGCGGAGGGATCGGGGATCGGGGATCGGGGATCGGGTTCCATGGATGAGCGTCGACCAGCAACGCGGAGCCGCGCGACCTGATCCCCGGTCCTTGATCCCTGATCCCGCGGGCTTCAGCCCGCCTTCAGCTCTTTCACCAGCTCCGTCGCCTCGTTCTTCTTCTCGCGGATGTCCTTGTAGCTGATGTCGGCCTGGAGGATCTCCGAGGCGAGCTTGTTCGCCTCCTCGGCCGGCTCGGCGTCCCGGTCCCGCTTCGCCTTGTCCAGCAGGGCGGTCAGCAGCTCGTACCGCAGTTCCTTGCCGATCGCGTCGTCGGACAGCGAGTGGGCCTCCATGCCGTTGCGGATCGTGTCCACCGCCTCGTCGTGCCAGCCCTTTTCCATGAACGACCGCCCGAGCAGCAGGTGCGCCTGGGCCCGGCTCTTCGGCTCGCTCAACGCCTGCTGCAACATCCCGATCGCCTCGTCGTAGAGCTGGCCCTGGTACAGCCGCTTGCCCAGCTCGAACTTGAGCTTCAGGTCCGTCGGGTAGTTCTTCACCCGGTCCTGGTACTCCTTGAGCTCGAACGCCAGCCGCTTCTTGGCCGTCTCGTGGTAGCGGTCCTTGTACTCCTGGGCCTCGGGGGCCGCGTCGACGAACGCCTTAAGCTGCCGCAGCTCGCGCTGGTACTGCTTCATCTTGATGTCGCCCATCCGGGCGCGGTAGCGGTACTGCCCGCTCTGCTCGTGGGCTTTTTTCAGCAGCTTGATCGCGGTGTTCTCGGTTTCAAATTCTTCTTTCTTGAGCATCGCATCGACGAGCTTGGTGAGCTTGTCGAGGTCCTCAGGGTCCTCCTCATACTCAGCGCGGCGGCGGGCGATGGCCTGGTCCGCCGCCGAGGCCGAGGAGTTCGTCCCCGCCTCGGCCTCCTTGGTCGCCTCGGCGTCCTTGACGTTGTCGCGGAAGCCCTGGTCGCCCCCGCCGGCGCTCGTCGACGAGTAGTTCTCCGCCTCGAGGTCCTTGAGGTCCGACATCAATTGCGCGTTGCTCGGCTCAAGCCGGATCGCCCGCTTGCACGCCTCGATCGCCTTGTCGTACCGCCCGACCCGGGCGAACAGGTCGCGGAGCTGGATGTACTTCTTCGCCTTGGGCTTGGCCCCGGCCATCTCCAGCGCCATCGACCCGATCCAGAACGCCACCTCGCCCAGGTTCAGCTCCGGCTCGGCCTCGTCGGCGTCGACGGCCTTCTGCATGAACCCCAGCACGAGGTTGTCATCGATGAAGTTCATCGCCCACAGCCGCTCGGCGTCGAGCATCTTGTCCACCACGTCCGGGCCGATGGACTTGAACTTGTCCCGCAGCCCCGGGGCCTTGCCCCCGCCGACCTTGCGCCGCTTGGCCACGTCCAGCAGCGCCTCGTGCCGGCGCATGTTGTCCGGGTCGTGGCGGAGCCCGTTGATGTACATCTCGATGGCGTAGTCGAAGTTCTTCGCGTCGGCGACGGTCTCGGCGTGCTCGAAGAACCGCCGGGCCTTGCGCGGGTCGCGGGTGAACGAGCCGTCGTCGTTCCCGGCCATGCTGTCGCCGGGGCTGGTTTTACTTTTGCCAAATAGGGCCACGGACTCACCTGGGTTGAGAGGATGCGGGCGGCGTCGTCGCCGCCGGTGGGGCATTCTATTCTATAGATGTCGGCGCGGGGCGTCAGGCGCGGGACACCCTCGGCGTCGCTATAACCCCCTCATGCTCCAACTCGCCATCCACGGCTCCGCCGGCCGCATGGGCCAGCGCCTCCTCACCCTCGCCGCCGACGACCCCGGCCTCAACGTCCGCTCCGCCGTCGACGCCTCCACCCCCGACGGCGACCGCCTCACCGGCCGCTACGACGCCGTGATCGACTTCACCGTCCCCGCCGGCACCCGCGCCGCGGCCCGCTTCTGCGTCGACACCGGCTCGCCGCTGGTCGTCGGCACCACGGGCCTCACCCCCGACGATGACGCGATGCTCGATGACGCCGCCCGCACGATCCCCGTGCTGCAGGCGACCAACTTCAGCCTCGTGGTCAACGTGCTGAACCACCTCGCCGCGCAGGCGGTGCGGCTGCTGGGCGACGGGTACGACCTGGAGATCCTCGAGGCCCACCACCGCTGGAAGGCCGACGCGCCGTCGGGCACGGCCCTGACGCTGGCGCGGGTGGTGGCCGAGGCGGCCGGCCGCGACTTCGACCGGGACGTCAAGCTCGCCCGGCACGGCGACGCCCCGCGCCAGCCGACCGACATCACCGTGCAGACCCTGCGGATGGGCGACCACCCCGGCGAGCACACGCTTTTCCTCGCCGCCCCGGGCGAACGGCTCGAGCTCAAGCACGTAAGCACCAGCCGCGACAGCTACGCGATGGGTGCGCTCCGGGCCGCGAGGTGGCTCGCTGGGCGGGGGGCGGGGCGTTATGAGATGGCGGACGTGCTGGGGTTGAAGAGTTAACCGCCAAGGACGCGGAGGACGCCAAGGAAGGCAAGGAACAAATCCTCATGCAAGCCGATGCTGAACTTGACGCCATGGCTCACCGGGTTATTGGTGCCGCTATTGAGGTTCATCGGCATCTCGGGGCAGGTTTCCTGGAGTCGGTCTATGAAGAAGCCCTCGCCTTCGAGATGGCAGAGCGCGGTATCCCCTTCGTGCGACAGCCCGAGGTCGAACTGACATATAAGAGCCATCGCGTCGGTGTCGGCAGGCTAGATTTTTTAGGCGGCGATGGGCTCATCTTGGAACTCAAAGCCGTTGAAGCATTGCACCCGATCCACCATGCTCAAGCGCTCAACTTTCGTGCGACCGGGCACCCGCTCGCGCTCCTCATCAATTTCAACGTTACGGTCCTCAAAGATGGCATTAAACGAATCATCCTCTCCCGTTGACCCGGCTGCCCTTGGCGCTCTTGGCGACCTTGGCGGTTATCCGTCCGGGACCGGCCAGTTGCGGGCGTTCATGCGCCGTCACTTCACCAACTTCAACAGCCGCGAGACGCTCGCCGCGGCCGAGGCGTACGTTGCCCACCTCGATGCGGGCGGGAAGATGATGGTCACGCTCTCGGGGGCGATGAGCACCGCGGGCATCGGCCGGACGCTGGCGCGGATGATCCGGCAGGGCAAGGTCCACGCGATCACCTGCACCGGGGCGAACCTCGAGGAGGACATCTTCCTGCTGCTCGCGGGGCGGGAGTACGAGACCGTCCCGCACTGGCGGGCCCTGTCCGCCGACGACGAGCAGGCGCTCTACGACCGCGGCATGAACCGCGTCACCGACACCTGCATCCCCGAAGACGTCATGCGCCACGTCGAGGACCGCCTCCACGCCCTCTACGCCAAGGCCCTCGACGGCGGCACGCGGCGCTTCCCGTACGAGTACTACTACGACGTGCTCCGCCAGGACGACCTGAAAGCGCACTACCAGATGCCCGCCGAGGACTCGTGGATGCTCGCCGCGATGGAGGTCGACCTGCCGATCTTCACCCCCGGCTGGGAGGATTCGACGCAGGGCAACATGTTCACCGCCTGGGCGATGAAGCACGACCTCGAGAACCACAGCGACGTGGTGAAACTCGGGACCGAGGCGATGGTGAAGCTGGCGAACTGGTACCGCGACAACTGCGGCTCCGACTCAGATGTACCGTCGGTGGGGTTTTTCCAGGTCGGCGGGGGGATCGCGGGGGACTTCCCGATCTGCGTGGTGCCGATGATGATCCAGGACCTGGGGTGGGAGGACACGCCGTTTTGGGGTTACTTCTGCCAGGTGTGCGATGCCCCGACGAGTTACGGCGGTTACAGCGGCGCGGTGCCGAACGAGAAGATCACGTGGGGCAAATTGACGCCGACGACGCCGAGCTTCATGGTGCAGAGCGACGCGACGATCGTGGTGCCGCTGGTGTTTGGGTACGTGCTGGGCGACTGAAGACGCAATGACGAAATCCGAATGACGGATGACGAAGCGGGACCGGGCGTCAACGGGGCGCGGGTGTTCGACCTCGAACAACGGACCGCGGCGTTCGCGGAAGCGGTGATCCTTCATCTCAAACCGCTCCGATCGACGGCGATCACGCGGCCGCTCATCTCACAGTTGGTCAGGTCAGCCACGAGCATCGATGCCAATTACTGCAAAGCGAACGACGCTGAATCTAAGCGGGATTCCCGCCATAAGATTGGTCTTTGCCGCAAGGAGTCGAAAGAGACGATGTACTGGCTGAGGATGCTCGTTGCCGCGGAGCCGAACCAGCGTGAGGGTGCCAAGCCGCTGTGGCGGGAGGCCCGCGAACTCAACCGCATCTTCGGTGCCATCCGCCGCAACACCCCGACCTCCTGATCCGCCTTCGTCATTCGTCATTCGGATTTCGTCATTCCCATGCCATCGCTCATCCTTGCCCTCGGCGTCGTCGCGTTTCTGATCGCCCTGCCGGTGTGCGGGGTGGTGATGCGGTCGAGCCGGGCGATGGGGTGGGTCGATGCGCCGGGGAGCGAGCCGCACAAGGCGTTGTTGCCGGGGACGCGGGTGGGGGTGCCGAATACCGGCGGGGTGGGGGTGTTCGTGGCGGTGGCGTGGCCGATGGTGGGGGTGCTGCTGTCGGTGTGGGTGGTGCCGGCGGGGTGGTGGGCGGAGCACCTGCCGGCGGTGTCGGATCATCTGGCGGGGCTGCGGCGGACCAGCGCCGTGGGCGGGGGGCTGCTCGCGGGGCTGGCGGCGGTGCACGTGCTGGGGCTCTACGACGACCGCCGGGCGTTGCCGGCCCTGCCGAAGCTGCTCGTGCAGCTCGCCGTAGCGCTGGCGCTCGTGGCGTGGTGCGACATGCGGGTGCTGCACCTTTTGAACGCATACGGCCCCGCGGGCGTCGCGCTCAGCTACGCCGCGAGCGTCGTGTGGATCACCGTCATCGTCAACGCCATGAACTTCCTGGACAACATGGACGGCCTCGCGGCGGGCGTCGGGCTCATCATCGCCGGGCTCTACCTCGCCGCGACGCTGATCGGCGGGCAGTGGTTCGTCGCGGCGCTGGCGGCCCTGCTCGTCGGGGCGCTCGCGGGGTTCCTGGTGTGGAACCTGCCGCCGGCGCGGCTGTACCTCGGCGATGGGGGGTCGCTGGTGCTGGGCCTCATGCTTGCGTGCATCTCGGTCCGCACGACGTACTTCGACGCCCTCCCACCGGGAGCCGGTCCGCCCCCCGCAGCCGCGGATGTCGATCCGTCGGCTCAGGGTGCGCAGTGGTACGGGTTGTTGATGCCGGTGCTGGTGATGGCGATCCCGCTGTACGACTTCCTGTCGGTGACGGTGATCCGGCTGCTGACCGGGCAGAGCCCGTTCCGCGGGGATCACAACCACTTTTCGCACCGCCTGCGGCGGCTGGGCCTGAGCAAGGCCGCGGTCCTGGCGGTGGTGTATCTCGCCACGCTGGCGACGAGCCTGGGCGGGGTGATGCTCGGGCGGCTGGCGGGGTGGCAGGCGGCGGTCGTAGCCGCCCAGGCGTTGTGCGTCCTGCTCGTGCTGGCGGTGTTGGAGCGCGGGGCGGCAGGGCGGGGTCGCACCCCGTAGGGCAGGGTTCACCCTGCCACGGGCGGATTAAAAAAGCGAGAAGCGGTGTGGCAAGCTGAAGCAGGGCAAGCCCTGCCCTACCGCTGTTTCACAAGCGGACGCCGTACTTGGTGGAGCGGGCTTCCAGCCTGCTTTCGGGCGCAGTTCGAAGTCGGTCACCGCGAACTTGGCCCTTCGGGCCAACGGCAGGGAAGCCTGCCCCACTGCTGGAAGCCTGCCCCACTGCTGGAAGCCTGCCCCACCGAGAGTCCCTGACCTCACATGTGAAATAGGCTCTAAGCGGGGCGGGGTTGCGTCGCCAACGAAAACCGGCACCGGATAAATCCGGTGCCGGTTCGGCTTTGGCTGGGTTGTCGCGGCGGGGCGGGTTAGTTGAGGTTGCCGCCGGACTGGAACTGCTGGAGGTTGTCGTTGAGGCCCGGGAAGAGCAGGTCCTCGCGCTCGTTTTGGATGATGATGGTGGGCTTGATGAGGATGAGCAGGGTCCGTTCGTCCTGGGAGTTGGAGGTGTTGGTGAAGAGGCGGTTGAGGATGGGGATCTTGGAGAGGACGGGGACGCCGGCCTCGATCTGGGTCTCGCCGATGAGGCGTTGCCCGCCGACGAGGAGGGTGCCGCGGTCGGGGACGCTGACGGTAGCGCGGACCTTGGTGATCTGCAGTTCGGGGACTTCGATGGTGGCGGAGATGGGGATGAACAGTGAAGTATCGGCATCGCCCGTGGGGATCTCGGCGAGGGCGTTCTGGGTGATCTGACGGATCGGCCGGGTGAGGGTGGCGAGGCTGGGGCGTAGGGTGAGGGTAACGTAGCGGCGGTCGGCGGAGATGGTGCCCTCGACGTCTAGGACGACGCCGGACTGGATGACGGAGATGGTAACGTCGAAGCCGGCGGCGTCGGGGATCGGTTCGAGGTCGGAGATGAAGCTGACCTGGTTGGCGACGAGGACGTAGGCGCGTTGCCCGTTGAAGAAGGTGACGCGGGGCGCGGTGAGAGAGATGGATTCGCGGTTGGCGAGGGTGGCGCGGACAAGTAGGTCGACCTCGAGGTCGTCGATGAAGGAGACGCCCAACTCGAGCGAGCGGGGCCCGCCGGCGGGGTTGTCGGCATCGGAGTCGGCGGTGTCGAAGAACCGAGAGAAGTTGGTATTGCCGGCGGCGGTCCGCTGGGCGAGACCGATGGTGTCTTGTTCGACGGTGATGGGCCCGAAGTTGCCGCTGGAGCGGTAGCGGGCGTCGATGTCGATGCCGAACTCATCGAGGAAGTTGCGGTCGACGAGGAGGAACCGGGCCTCGACGGAGATCTGGATGGCGCGGGTCTCGCGGAGCTGGGCGAGCAGGCCGACGATAGCGCGGTGGTTGTCGGCGTTGGTCTTGACGATGAGGTTGCCGTTGAGCTCGCGGAGGGTGGACTCCTGGTCGATCCATTCGTCGGGGTTGCCGACGGTCTCGGTGATGAGGTCGGTGAGCTGCTGGATGAGTTCTTCGCGGGTGATTTCTTCCTCTTCGTCGTCATCTTCCCCGTCGCCGAAGATGCCGCCGTCGCCCCCGCCCCCACCGCCGCCACCCCCGCCCCCGCCCCCGCCCCCGCCGCCGGAGCTGGTGTTGGACAGGGCCGAGGTCAGGTCGAAGTCGGGGGCGTCGGTGAAGTTAGGGACCTGGACGAGCAGGTCGCGGATGTCGTAGACGCGGGGCGAGCCGGTCTCGCGCTTGAGTTCACGGAGGGTGGAGATGGTGACGACGCCGTCGTTGATGGAGTAGCCGATGGGGTCGAGGTCGCCGGCGGCGGCGGAGGCCTGCTGGAGGACGAGGCTCAGGGCCTTCTCGGCGGGGACGTTGCTGAGCTGGAGGCTGATGGGCAGGTCCTGCTCGACGCCGACGAGCAGCAGGGCCGGCCAGTTGACGAAGATGTTGGCGTCGGTGGTGGTGCGGATGTAGTCGATGACGGATTCGAGCGAGTTGGCCTCGAAGTTGATCGGCACCGATTTCTGCAAAAGCTGGGCGGTCTGGCGGTCGGCGGAGGATTCGCTGCCCTCCTCCTCGCCGTAGCGGTAGCGGCGTTCGGAGAGCTCCGGCCAGTCGTCGGAGTACTCGATGATGGACTGGTAGGGGATCATCGCCTCGCGGTTGGCGTTCTGCAGCCGCATCGACTCGATGCGGACGTCACGCCGGAGCATGGCGTTCTGGCGGATGATCTGAGCCTCGGTCATGATGTCCTTCATCATCTGGGCCGTGAAGTTGAGCGGCTCGATGAACAGGGCGCGGTCGATGAGCTGGAGGGCCTCCTCGTAGCGGGCCTGGGTCTGGAGCCGGCGGGCTTCGGTGATGAGTTCGCGGACCTGCATCTCCTGGCGGCGGGCGGCCTCCTCGGCCTGCTCCCCCTCGGTGCGGTCGCGGACCTCGTCGGCCCGCTGGGCCTGGGCGATGCGGACCTGCTCACGGGTGTCGTCGATCCGGGCCTGCAGCGTGTTCGCCTGGGCACGGAGGGTCTCGTACTGGTTCTGGGTGAAGGCCTCCTGCCGCTGCTCGATGGCACGCTTGGCGCGGTTGACCGCGTCGGTCGCTTCGGTGAAGCGGTTGGCCCGGAGGTCGGTCCGGGCGATGTCGATATTCTGGTTGTACTCGGCCGTGGCTACCTGATTGCTGATCTGCAGGCGCTCGGCTTCGCCCTCGATGGCGTTGACCGGGCGGGCCCCGTTGGCGTCGTTGACGGCTTGTTGCACCTGCGGGTTGTCGGGGTCGAGCTCCTGGGCCTGGGTGAGCAGGTTGACCGCGAGCTGGTTGAAGCCGTTTTGGCGGGCCTCCCGGGCGTCGGCGACGAGAGAGTTGGCGGTGGCGCGGCGGGCCTTGACCATCAGGTCGCTGTCGGCGGGGGTCGGCTCGGACTCGCGGGCGGCGTAGTCGGTGGCGGTGGCGCGGACGGCGGCCTGGCGGGCCTGCGCGGCCTCGGCGGCGGCGCGGTCGGCGGCGGCCTGGTCGGTGGCGGTGGCGCCGGGGGCCTCAGCGTCGGCGGCGGCCGCGGCGGCGGTCCCGCCCTGGTCGGCGGCGAGGTCGCGGCGGAGCTCGGCCACGCGGGTGAGGCCCCGATCGACACGGGACGCGTCGTACCAGCCCAGCTCGGGACGGGCTTCACGGACCGCGCCGAACTTCATCTCCGCGTCGGTCAGCCGCCCGGCGGCGAGGTCGGCCTCGGCCTCGTCGAGCATCGCCTTGGCCATCGTCAGGTCGCCGTTGAGCCCGCGGAGCAGCACCGCGAGCTCGGCCATGGCCCGGTCGGCGGGGTCGCCGCCCTCTTCGATGACCGAGAGGTAGAGCGCCACGGCGGTGCCGGGGTCGTCCCCGGCCACGCGGGCGGCGCGGTCCAGCCGCTCGGCGGGGGTCATCTGCGCCGGTTGAGCGTCGGTGCCGGCCTGCGGCGATTGGGCGGGGGTCGCGGTGGGGGCGATAGGCTGTTCGCCGCCGAGCTGGCGGGTGATGTCGCTCTGGGCGTCGTACATCGCCTGCCGCTCGTCGCGGCTGAGCGACATCTGATCGACGTCGTTGAGCAGCGACCGGGCGGCTTCGAGTTCGCCGGCCTGGTAGAGCTTCATCGCGTCGCGGTACCGCTGGGCGGGGTCGGCGGCGGCGGTTGGCGCGTCCTGGGCCGCGGCGGGCGGGGTGAGGGCCGGTGCGGCGAAGAGGGTGGACGCGAGGGCGACGGCGGCAAGGTTACGGATCAACAAGCGGGGCCTCCGAATCGGGGACGAGCGAGGGCGGGACGAACGGGCGGGCGGTTGCGGGGTCATGCGTCCGGGGTGGCGTGCCGGGAGCCGGGAGCCGCGTTCCTGGGGTCGAGTTGCGGGGGTGGGTTTCCGGGGCTCGACTTTGCGGGGCGGGCTGCCGGCACGGGCACCGGCCGGTGCGACAAGGGGCGGGATACGGGCACTTTCCGGGACGGGTGCCGGTCGGCGGGGGTGAACCAGCCGGGGCGGTGCAGTCTAAATAGGGGCTGGGCGTTACGCAAGTGTTTCGTCGGCGCGGGGCATGAGGGGTCCGAGAACCGTGGGGCGGCGGGGGATCAGGGGGCCGGCAGACCGGGGGCGGCCGTAGACTGCGGGCATGGACGATGCGTTTGAGGTGCTGGGCGTGGAGCCGCGGTTTAATCTGGATACGGACGCGCTGGAGCGGCGGATGCTGGCGCTGTCGAGCGAGCTTCACCCCGACCGGTTCACCGACCCGCTGGACCAGGCGGACGCGGCGGAGCGGATTGCGGCGGTGAACGGCGCATACCGGGCGCTGCGGGACCCCGCGACGCGTGCGGCGGCGCTGCTGGCGGTGCGGGGTGACGGCTTGCGGGGTGGGGCGGTGCCGGGTGACGACAAGGCGTTGCCGCCGGAGTTGTTGATGGAGGTGATGGAGGTGCGTGAGGCGTTGGAAGAGGCGGAGGCGGCGGGGGACGCGGCGGAGTTGGCGCGGCTGCGGGCGTGGGCGGAGGGTGAGCGGGACGGGCGGCTGGCGGAGGTGGGGCGGCTGTTTAAGCGGGAGCCGGTGGACGCGGCGGCGGTGCGGGTGCAGCTCAACGCGCTGCGGTATGCGGAGCGGATGTTGGAGCAGATGGGGGATCGGTAGAAGTGTACGAATGTCGAATGACGGATGACGAAGCGGGTTTGGGGGGCTGTTCGCTTTGCCCGGTTCCGCTTCGTAGCCGCGGCGTCCTTGCCACGGGTCAGGGGACGAGGACGACGCGGAAGCCGAGGGTGTGGCTCATGTCGTGGGGGTCCTGTTCGTCGCGGTGGGCGGAGCGGGCTTCGTCGGCGTCGTCGTTCCAGGACCCGCCGCGGACGACGCGTTCGTCGCCCTTGACCGATCCGGTGGGGTTGAAGGTGGCGGCGCGGGATTCGTAGAATTCGTCGTCGTAGTAGTCGGCGGTCCACTCGCGGACGTTGCCGTGCATGTCGTGGAGGCCCCAGGCGTTGGGGGGGAAGGAGGCGGCCTCGACGGTGCGGCCGCGGTCGATCTCGCCGTCGAAGTTGGCGGCCCCGGGGTTGAGGTTCTTGCCGGTGTGGTAGGCGGTGGTGGTCCCGGCGCGGCAGGCGTATTCCCACTCGGCCTCGGTGGGGAGGCGGTAGAGCCGGCCGTCCATCTCGCCGAGTTTGCGGCAGAACTCGGCGGCGTCGAACCAGGTGACGAACTTCATCGGGTGGGTGTCGCCGATGCCGTCGAGCTCGTCGTCGCTGTCGCCGATGTGGCGCTGCTGGCGGAGGGTGGTGCCCATGACGGCGTGCCACTGGGCCTGGGTGACCTCGGTCTGGGCGAGGTAGAAGCTATCGGTGAGGACGACGCGGTGGGGGGTTTCGTCGTCGTCGCGGCCGGACTCGGAGGGGGGGCTGCCCATGGTGAACTCGCCGGCGGGGATGAGGGAGAAGGTCATGCCCAGGGCGTTGGTGATGCGGTCGGGTCGGGCGGGGTCGGGCGTGTCGGCGTCGGGCGAGAGGTCGGGGGCGGGGTCGGAGCCGGGGGCGGTGCGGGGGGCGTCCGGGGCGGACGCCTGGGTCGGGGGGGCGTAGTCGATGGGCTCGGCGAGGGCGAGGCGGAAATCGGACGGGGCCGGGGCCGGGGCCGGCGCCGGGGCGGGCTCGGGCACGGGCTCGACGGCCGGCTTCGGGGGGGCGGGGGCGTCGGCGGCCGTGGCCGGGTCGGGGCCGGACGTGTCGGCGGCGTCGGTGGTGGGTTGCTCGTCCGGTTCGGCCGCGTCGGCTTCGGGGTTGGCGGCTGCGACGGCGGGGGGGTCGGGCGCAGCAGGCGTGTGGGTGGTGTCGGGCGCGTCGGGCCCGGTCACGACGGGCGGTGCCAGCGGCGGCTCGGCGGGCGGGGGGTCTCCCGCGGCCTGGAGGACGCCGGCGGCGGGGGTATCGGCTGCGGCGGGGCCGCCGAGCGGCGGGATGACCACGAGGTCGACGGGCTGGGCCGGCGGGTTGGGGTCGGGGACGCGTGGCATCTCGGCGGGGGCATCGGTCGGGCCGAGCGTACGGGGCGGGGCGGGGGCGGCGGCGGCGGTGTCGTCGTCGTCGGGGCGGAGGGCGTGGGCGTGGTCCGGGGCGGGCGGGTCGGCGGGGGTGTCGGGGATGATGGGGGCGGGCGGGAGAGGCGGAGCCTCTGCGGTAGCCGGCTTGCGGGTCGTGGTAGCGGTGGGATCGGGGGTGGCGGGGCCCGCCGCAGCGGCCGGGGCCGGGACGTAGCGCACCTCGACCGCGGCAAAGGTGGAGGGGGCCCGCCGCGGTGCGGGCCCGGCGGCGGGTCCGGGGGAGCGTTCGGGGGCGACTCCGGGGGCGAGCCCGCGGGCGGCCGGGCCCGGGCCGGCGGCCGGGGGGCTATCTATATAAGAGGCGCTACTCGCGGCGGACGACGGCGCGGGGCCGGGCGAGGGCGCGGGGTTGGCCGCGGCCTCGTCGCCCATCGCGCCGGTGCCTACCGCGACGGGCGCCAACGTCGCCGCCGGCTCGTCCTGCAGCATCGGCGACAGCTTCAGCCCGATCGTCGCCACCCCGCACAGTGCGATGATCACCTGGGCCCAGACGCGGACAAACCCACGCCGACGCCGAGCGTGCCGGCCCGCGCCCGGGACGCGGGGTTGATGCTGATCGGGTGCCAAACGCTTCATCATATCTCGTCCCGCCGGCCCTCCACCGGCCCCGTGTGGGGGGCGGCCGGCTCGGAATAGTTTACCCGCCGAAGCGGCAAAGTCGCCCCGAAATCGGCGGGCACGCGTCGGGCGAGGACTGGAGTTCTCCGCCATCGCCGCGACGCTACGCGTCGCGGACCGCGTTGCGTAGCAAGTTGGCTAATGGGCAACGCCTGCGTCAACCGCTCTAACCCCCGTTCCGCCTCCCCGCGCTCCGACGGGTGATCCGAGCCGCCGTTCGGCTCGATGCGGACCGTACCGCATGTGCAACGCACCGCCGCCCGGAGCCCTGCGCGCCCATCGCCGCGGCGCTACGCATTGCAATCCGCGTCACGTCGCAACGCGGCTACCGGACAAGGTCCCCGTCCACCGCTCTAGCGGCGGGTCGGCACGGTCACCGCCAGCTCCTCCTCCGCCAGGTCGGCTTCCGCCACGTCGCCCCGCCCGACCGTGTCGCCGTCGCGGCCGGGGCCCCGGGCGTGGCTGACCTCGTGGCCGTCGTCGTCGGCGGCGTTGCGGCCGTCGTCGGTGCTGCGGTACACCAGCCCGACGGTGGTCTCCGGCTCGTCGAGGATCAGGCGGTTGGCGAGCTCGACGCCCTGCATCAGCGAGTGGTCGGTGTTGCTGACCTCGTACTTCCACATGCCGAAGCGGCCGCGGCTGTAGACGTCCTGTGCCTCGAGCCAGGGGATCACGCGGTTGAGGATGCCGTCGCGCTCGACGCTCGGCGTGGGGTAGCTGTAGTCGGCCTCGAAGTGCCAGACGTCGACGATGTCGTCGCGGTCGGCGTCGGTGATGAGGCCGGCGTTGACCAGGCCGGTGATCGTGTCCTCGACGATGGTGTCGCGGTCGACGGGTTTGAACTCGCTGTAGCTGGTCTCGCAGAGCAGCGAGTAGTGCGTCGCGTGGTCGGGGGTCATGCGCGGGCTGTAGTTGCTGAGGTAGGTCACGCGGTAGAACGGGCAGTTGTCCTCGGGGAAGTACATCCAGCTCTTGGTGCTGGGGCAGGGCTGCTTGATCCCGATGCCGATCATGTGCCCGCCGCTGTGGCGGAGTCCCGCGGCGGCGTCGCGGATCGGGCGGGGGATGCCGCCGTCTTCGCCGGCGACGTCGTTGCAGAACTTGTCGAGCGGCATGGTGGTGATGAGCGTGTCGTAATCCACCACCTCGCCGTCGGTGAAGCGGACCTGTTTCGCGTCGAGGTCGACCGAGGCGACGGTTTTTTCGAGGGTGAAGTGCCCGGCGAGGGGGCGCTCGAAGCGGCGGTAGAACTCGCCGGTGCCGCCGAAGAGCGGGAACTTGAACTGGTTGTTGGGGCCCCAGCCGAAGTCGTCGGTGCCCATCACGACGTTCTTGAGGGCGCGGTTGATGTCGAGGACGGCGACGCGTTCGCCGATCCACTCTTTGTTCATCATCTCCGGCGGGTGGGCCCAGACCTTGAAGTTGTACGGGCGCATGAAGTGCTCGGCGATCCCGTCGCCGAACACCGCGTCGATGAACTGGCCGAAGTTTTCGCAGCCTTCTTGTGGTCACGCTGGGTCTGCGCCTCGATGAGGCCGCTGAGGCACTCGTAGGTGACCTGCGGCGGGAGGTAGCGGATGTTGTTTTGGAACGGGTAGGGCACCCAGCGGTCGAACATGCGGACCCAGCTCTCGCGCATGTTGAGCTGGAAGTCGTCGCCCATGAGCGTGTCGAACACGTCGTCGTAGTACGAGTAGTGGCTGAACATGACGTGGCCGCCGATGTCCCAGGTGAAGCCGGCGTCGTCGGTGAAGCTGGCGGCGAGCCCGCCGAGGTAGGGCAGGCGGTCGTACATATGGAAGTCGGTGTGGCCGAGCTCTTTGAGGCGGTAGGCCGCGCCCAGGCCGGTGGGGCCGGCGCCGAGGATGATGATTTTGTTACTCATGGCGGGTTGGGGGGCGTGGGGCGGGGGGCGTAGGGCGTGGAACGTGGGGCGTAGGGCGTCGGGCGTGCTGTCGGCTTCCGGGGGCCTCAACTCCCGGGGCGTCGGCTTCCGGGGGGGTCAACTGCCGGGGGTGCGGGCGTAGGCGTAGGCGGCTTCGGCGTCGGGCACGGGCTCGACGGGCTGGGTGGACGGGCGGTCGTCGTCGGCGGTGGCCTCGCCGATGAGCTGCTGCATACGGTCCACGGTGGCCTCCCAGCTCATGGCCTTGGCGAGCTCGACGCCGCGGCGGACGCGATCCGAATCGGGCCCCTCGGCCAGCGCCCGCTCGACCGCGGCGGCGAAGGCCTTAACCTCGTTCTCCGCGACGTGGACGATCTCGCTCCACTGCCGCACCACGTCCCGCACGGGGGTGCTCACGATGGGCCGGCCGGTCGCCATGTACTCGAGGCCCTTGGTGGGGTTGATGAACTCGGTGGCGCGGTTCATGGCGAAGGGCATGAGGCAGACGTCAAACGCCCGGCAGTAGTCGGGGAGTACGGCGTAGTCGCGGCTGCCCAGCCAGAAGAGGTTCGGGGCGTGAGGCAGGTGGGCGGGGTCGACCTTGACCACCGGGCCCACGACGCAGATGGACCAGTCCGGCCGACGCCGGGCCAGCTCGCCCAGGAGCACGTAGTCGATGCGTTCGTCGACGACGCCGAAGAACCCGAGGATCGGGCGGGGCATGAAGTCCACGTCGGCGGGCACGGGCAGCGAGCGGTCCTGGGCGAGGCCGAAGTGGCTGGACTCGACGCCGCAGCCGAAGGTGTGGACGTTGGGGTGCTGCTGGGCCTTCTTCTCGCCGAGCTGGTAGCCGCCGCAGAACACGACGTCGGCGTGTTGCATCAGCCGTGCCTCGGCGGCGGTGAGTTGGGGCGGGGCACCGGTGAACTGGCTGAGCTCGTCCATGCAGTCGTAGACGATGCCGCGGTTCTCGAAGCGGCCCAGCGACCAGCCCGCGTCCATCGGCGAGTAGTACCAGAGCAGCGGACGGGTGAACGCGCCCCCGGAAGCCGCCCCGGAACCGTCCTCGCCGTTCAGCTCCGTGATGGCGTTCTTCGTCATGGACCGCAGCACGCCGGGCAGGCGCGGGTCGCTGGCCCAGCTCGGCGGGGCGTGGACGACGGCGACGGTCACGCCGGGCATGACCCGGTGCAGCTCCAGCCGCGGCTCGTGGCCCTCGGCGGCGTCGAAGATCGGCTCCTCCACGAACAGCACCGGGTGCCGCCGGGCGAAGCGGCTGAGGAACTGCTGCGGCCGCTGCCAGACAAAGCCCCACCGGAGGTGGCTGAACACGACGATGCCAAACTTCTCGCCCGTCGCGGCCCCCCCGGTAGCGGGCGTCGCGGCCCGCCCCTCGCCGTCGGCTGCGGCCGCCGACGCGTGACGGACACGGTCGGCGCGGCGGCCGGCTCCGCAGCGAGGCCCGGGGCGGAACCGGCGGTGCTCGACCCGTCGTGACGGAACTCGAAACGCCGGCCGGCGACGTTCGACTCGAACAGCGGCGGCAGCTGCTCGTCCGCGCTCCCCGCCGGCTCGGCCACGAAATCCAGCGGCCCGACCCGCCCGTCCCCCGCCTCCGCCAGCCCGCGGAACTTGTGCAGGAGCGGCGTCTCCAGCCGCCGCAGCGACCCGTCCGCCAGCCGCGTGAGCTTGTACAGCCCCACCTCGTGCAGCTTGCCCACCCGATGCGTCATGGCCGCGTCCCAGTCGAGGTGGTCGATCAGCGGCCACCACACCAGCCCGACCAGCGGCACGCCGTCCGCCCGCAGCTCCGCCGCGTCGTCAAGCAGCTGGTCCAGCCACACCTCCCGGCCGATGGGTCGGCCCTCGATGCTGGTCTCGGTGACCATCAGCGGCAGGCCGTAGCGGTCGTGGTACGCCCGGGCGACGCCCTTGAGCCCCGCGGGGACGTCCGCGCGCCGCTGCCGCATCCGGTTGCCCGCCGCGTCCCAGTCGAGCTGCCAGTCGCCGTGGGGGTAGTAGTCGAGCCCGAGCACGTCGGGCGTCTGTGGGTTGCTGCGGAGCCAGTCGATGTCGAGCTCGCTGAACCCGTACCCGGTGAGCCACTCGAACAGCGGGTGGCGGTGGTCGACGCGGCCGGTGATGAGGTCCATGAGCACGAACCGGCGGAGGTTGCGCATCGCCGCCTCGCCCTTAAGCCGCTCGTGCTTGGTCTGGTAGGTCTCGGCCGCGTCGCAGAGCACGACCGTCGCCTCGGGCGCAGCCCGCCGCACGGCGCGGATCGCCCGGCTGGTCGCCTGCGCCACCCGGCTGAGCACCGGCATGTACCCCCGCCACTTGCGGCTGTGCGGGGGCCAGAACCCGAAGTCCCCGGCGAACAGGGCGCACACCAAGGGCTCGTTCACCGGGCACCACGCCCGCACCACACCCCGGTACCTCTCCACCATCCGCCCCGTTAACTGCTCGAGCGCTTCGGGAAACTCCACGTCCCCCACCGCCTGCTTCAGCCACAGCGGCGTGCCGAAGTGCATCACGTCCAGCACCGGCTCGAGGCCGAGGTCCAACGCAATCGCCTCGACCCGCTCGTCCGCCCGGTCCCACTCGTACCGCCCCCGCTCCGCCTCGATCCAGTGCCAAGGCACGGCGTACCGCAGGTGCGTCGCGCCGCTGTCGGCCGCCCGCTTGAGGTCCTCCCGCCACTGCCGGTCGTGCTGGGTCCACGCGAACTGGTCCACATCCAGGTGCGGCAGGGTCGAGCACTCGATCCCCACGCCCCAGGCGAACGCCGCGCCCGCCTGCAGCGGCGCGGGGCGGCGGCCGTCAGCGGCCTCGCCGGCCCCGGCCGCGGCCCCGGCCCCGGAGGGGGGGGCAGAGGGGTGGGCGGACGGCTGCGGGGCGGCGCGCGGCGGGTCGTGCACGGCCCCCTGCCCGTTGCTCTGGTTCGACGGGTGAGCGTTCATAAGTTGATTTCCGAGCGTTGCGAAACCGCGACAGCCACCGGTGCGGTGGCGGTAGTTTCCCGTGCCCGGCTGCGGGAACGGGGTTGCCGCTCGCGGGGGAGGGCAGTCAACCGGGCAGGGCGAAATGCTGCAGGCGGCCCTCGACGTAGGATCCCCAAAACGCGTCGCCGGTGCCCGCCCCGCCGCCGTCGGCCGAGGCGGAGCGGTAAGCCTGCCGCGCCCCGCCCGCCGGCGAGGTCGCCGGGTGCAGCCGCGGCACCTCCGTCGGCGAGGGACACGCCACCGCCGCCGCACGATCACCCGTCGCAGCGGTGAGGGTTTGGCCGACGTCCGATGAATTGGTGGATCGTGTGAGACTGGTGGATGAAGACATGGGTACTCCGAAGGGGGATGATCCTTCACCTGCACTAAGATGATGATGACCGGCTGACTAATAGGAGAGTAGGCTCGGTCTGGCCGTTGGCCCGCCCGAGGACACCGTAGATTCGCCCCCGGATCCGGGTAGTGCCTTACCCCCCTCCTCCTGGGGGGGGGTTGGGGGGAGAGCAGCGCCTCACCGACGCAAGGTCCGGCTTGAAGCATGCTGTTCAGGGCGACTGGCGAAGATTCTGGCAGTGGCACAGGCGTCTCGCCTGTGTTCGCCGAAGGCGAAGAGTCGAGCTGAGAGCGTCATCTTCGGCCTGCCGGCCGAACACAGGCGAGACGCCTGTGCCACTGTTGATGCAACCCGGCCTAGGGCGAGTGCTGAAGTCCACCGCCATAGCCGCGACGCTACGCGTCGCGGACCGCGTTGCGTAGCAACGCGGCTAGTGGCACCGGCGAGCGGGCCGGTCCGTCTCACGCCGTGCCGCCGGTAACCGCCCGCCGCAGCGCGTCGGGGTCGGCCTTGGGCGTGCGGTCCATGCGCAGCAGGCCGTTGGCCTCCTGGTACGTGTCGGTGAACTGGGTGTAGCACCAGCCGGCGAGCTTGGGCAGCGAGCGGACGGCCGCGAGCAGGCGGGTATACCGCTCCAGCAGCTCGTCGCCCGAGGCGGCGGCGCTGTAGCCCCAGTCGCCCCCGCGGTCGCTGCAGGCGATCCCGCCGAACTCGGTGAGCATCACCGGGCGGTCGCGGGGCTCGTAATCCTCCAGCACCAATCGCCGGTGCCCCGGCCGCTCCCGCTTGAGCATCGCCACCAGCTCCGCCTCCGTCGCCACGCGGTACCGCTCGGCGATCCGCTCCGGGTCGGCGTCGTAATCGTGCACGGCCGTGATGTCGCTCGCATCGAGCTCCCACCCGTCGTTGCCCACCACCGGCCGGGTCGGGTCCAGCGCCCGGGTCATTTCGTACATCGCCCGGACGAACGACCGCTGCGGCCCGCTCGTGGGCAGGTCCGGCGCGCCCCAGCTCTCGTTGATCGGCACCCACGCGACGACGCACGGGTGCCCCGCGTCCCGCTCCACCGCCTCGGCCCACTGCGCCATCGTCCGCCGCACCGAGGTCGGCGTGAACACGTAGGGGCTGGGCATCTCGCCCCACACCATGAGGCCCAGCCGGTCGGCCCAGTAGAGGAACCGCGGCGACTCGAGCTTCTGGTGCATCCGCACGCCGTCGAACCCGAGTGCCTTGACCAGCTCCACGTCGCGGCGGTAGCCGTCGTCGTCGGGCGGGGTCATCCCGCCCCCGGGCCAGTAGCCCTGGTCGAGGACCAGCCGCAGCGTCCGCGGGCGGCGGTTGAGCAGGAAGCGGTCGCCGTCGACCGCCACCGACCGCAGCGCGGTGTAGCTCCGTACCGTGTCGACCGCGTGGCCGTCCGCGTCGAGCAGGCGGAGCTCCGCGTCGATCAGCCGCGGGTGCTCGGGGGTCCAGAGCAGGTCGACGGCGAAGTCCTCCGCGCCGCTCGGCGCGACCGGGAACGCCCGCCTCACCGAGCCGTCGGGGCCGACCGAGCACACGTCGTCGCAGAGTACGCGGCCGTCGTGGCGGAGCGTCACCGCCAGGCGGTGCCCTCGACTCTCCGGGCGCGGGCCGAGCACCGACGCGTCCAGCCGCACCTCGCCCCGGCCCAGGTCCGGCGTCCACCGCAGCGCGCCGACCCGCGTCGCCGGCACCGCCTCGAGCCAGACCGTCTGCCAGATGCCCGTCGTGCGCGGGTACCAGATCGAGTGCGCCTGCTCGTGCCAATCCTGCTTGCCCCGCGGCTTGGCCAGGTCGTGCGGGTCGTCGTCGCAACACACGACGACTTCCTGCTCGCCCCCGCCGTCAGCCAGATCGGTGATGTCGGCGTGAAACGGCAGATAACCCCCCTCGTGCTCCACCGCCAGCCGGCCGTTGACCCACACCCGCGCCCGGTAATCCACCGCCCCGAAGTGCAGCAGCACCCTCCTGTTTTCGATCCCATCCGCGGCCTGCGGCACCGTGAACCCGCGGCGGTACCAGCAGCGGCGGACGAACCCCTCGCACCCCACCCCGCTCGCCGGCGTCTCCGGGGCGAAGGGCACCGTGATCGTCGTGTCATACTCCACGTCCCCGGGCGCGGCGACGGCGGCGTCGCGGTCCAAGGTGAATTGCCACGCCCCGTCGAGCGACACCCAGCCGTCGCGGCGCAGCAGCGGCCGCGGGTGCCTCTCGTCGGCCCCGGGGGCGCCCTCGCCGGGGGCGGGGGCGGGAGGGGGGGAGGGCCGGGATGATTTACGCCTCGGCTTCTTGGTGGCCACGCGGCGGCTCGCGGTGGGAGGGGGTGCCGACGAGTCTAGCCGCGACCGCCTCACCCGCCGGCCGTCGCCGGTCGATCTATAAAGAACAGCGACGCGCCATGACCGTTACTCCTCAACACCCCGCCCCGCCCCCCCTCCCGCCGCCGCTCTCGCCCCCCGTCCGCGACCCCCCGCAGCGGAGGGCGTCGGACGCCGCCGCACGCCGGGCCAAGCGGGGCAAGGCTTCCGTAACCACCCCCGATCCGGCCGACCCGCCGGCGCCGTTGTCGAGCGACGTCGAACGCCAGCCGTTCATGTTCGCCACCGGCATCGAGTGCAGCTACCCGGTCATCGACGGCGGCCGGCGGATGGACCAGATCGACGCCACCGGGCACTACGACCACTGGCAGAAGGACCTGTCCCTGGTCCGCGAGCTCGGGCTGAGGTACCTCCGCTACGGCCCGCCGCTGCACCGCGTCTGGACCGGGCCGGACTCCTACGACTGGGACTGGCTCGACCGCGTGATGGCGGAGATGCAGCGGCTGGACATCGAGCCGATCATCGACCTCCTGCACTTTGGGTTGCCCGACTGGATCGGCACCGCCGACGCCGCGCGGCCGTGGTTCCAGCACCCCGACTGGCCCGAGCGGTTCGCCGACTACGCCGACGCCTTCGCCGCCCGCTACCCCCACGTCCGCTACTACACCCCGGTCAACGAGATCTACGTCACCGCGCTGTTCAGCAGCCTCTACGGCTGGTGGAACGAGCGGCTCAAGGACGACGCCGCGTTCGTCACCAACGTCAAGCACTGCGTCCGCGCGTCGCTCCTGGCGATGCGACGCATCCTCGCCCGCAAGCCCCACGCCGTGTTCGTGTTCAGCGAGAGCACCGAGTACGTCCACCCCGGCAGCCCCGACCTGGTCGAACGCGCCCGGCTCATGAACGAGCGGCGGTTCCTCTCGCTCGACCTGCTCTTCGGCCACGACGTCTCGGCGACCATCTACCGCTACATCACCGCCCGCGGCGGCATGAGCGACGCCGAGTACGTCTGGTTCATGGGCCAGCGCGACCTCGCCAGCCACTGCATCATGGGCACCGACTACTACATCACCAACGAGCACGTGATCCACCGCAGCGGCCGGCCCACCCGCGTCGGCGACGTCTACGGCTACTACGTCATCACCCGTCAATACTACGACCGCTACCGCGTCCCGGTCATGCACACCGAGACCAACCGCGCCGACGCCCACGCCGTCGAGTGGCTTTGGAAAGAGTGGGTCAACCTGCTGCGCCTGCGCGAGGACGGCGTGCCGGTCGTCGGGTTCACCTGGTTCGGGCTGCTGGATATGAAGGACTGGGACACCGCGCTCACCCGCCCCCGCAACCGCACCAACGCCGTGGGCCTCTACGACCTCCGCCGCCGCCCCCGCAAGGTCGCCAAGGCCTACCGCGAACTCATCGAGCAGTACGCCCACCTCAACATCGGCCGCAGCAAGTTCCCCGTCCTCACCGCCTGAAGTGTCCCCGCCGCTATTCGTAAAGATTCGAGCACGCGCGGCGACGACGCCGCGGCTACGAACGATCTCGAACCATCTCCTACCGCAGACGCAAGCCATCTGTAGCGGCTTCCGTCTCGGGTGCGACACCTTGACGGCTGCGTCAAGGCGTGCGGCTGCTTGCACACCTTGGCCCCGAGCGGCCAAGGTGACCCGCTACAAATGGCTCCGCTCTAGCCGCGGCGTCCTCGCCACGCGTGCGCGCGGGGGACTGCTATCTAATGCCCGTGCTCGAACACCCTTGCGGCCACCGCCACCTGAAGACGGCGCGTCTGCCAATTCCGCCACACGGGCGTGGGGCGTCACAGTGTAGGACTTTCCGACCCGACGGCAAACGGGGGCGGCGGCTGGCGGCTGGCCGCTGGCCGCTGGCCGGACGCAAGCGGGTGATGGGGTTGCTTGGGATGCCGTCTTGACATTCCAAGTTTTGAGTAAACAAAACTCCGCAGCCAGCAGCCAGCAGCCAGCAGCCAGCAGCCAGCAGCCAGCAGCCAGCAGCCAGCAGCCAGCAGCTCCGCCCCACGCCCACCGCCGGGCCGGGCAACGCCGCCGGGTCGAACGTAATCTGGTCCATACCCGCGCTCCCGCACCGTGGCCGAGAGATACCGCATGGGACGTCAACTCAAGCGTTTTGTCGTAGTCGGCACCGGCGGCCGAGCGCAGATGTTCATCGACGCGCTGGCGAATCATCACCGTGACAGCGGCCAACTCGTCGGCATGTGCGACCCGAGCCGGGTGCGCATGGAGTTTTATCAGCGGCGTCTGCGTGCGGTTTGGGATCATCCGCCCGTCGCCACCTGCTTGCCCGACGGCTTCGGGGCGATGCTGAGCGAGACGCGTGCCGACGCGGTCATCGTGTGCACGATCGACGCGGCCCACCACACCTACGTGGTGCGGGCGATGGAGGCGGGGTGCGACGTGATCTGCGAGAAGCCGCTGACGACCGATGCGGACAAGGCGCGGCAGATCGCCGAGGCGATGCGGCGGACGGGGCGGTCGTTGCGGGTGACGTTCAACCTGCGGTACACGCCGTGGGCGTCGCGGGTGCGGGGGTTGATCGCCGACGGGGCGGTGGGTCGGCCGACCGCGGTGGACCTGAGTTGGACGTTGGACACGGGCCACGGTGCGGACTACTTCCGCCGCTGGCACCGCGAGAAGGACGAGTCGGGGGGCCTGCTCGTGCACAAGGCGACGCACCACTTCGACCTGGTGAACTGGTGGCTCGACAGCCGGCCGGCGACGGTGTACGCGATGGGCGGGCTGCGGTTCTACGGCGAGGCGAACGCAAAGCGGCGTGGCGAGCGGTACGGCTACGACCGCTACACCGGCGAGCCGGGGGCCGCGGGCGACCCGTTTGCGCTGCGGCTGGAGGGCGCGGAGGGGCCGCCGCCTGCGGGGGGCGCGGCGGGGTCGGGCGCCGCAACGGCGGTGCACGACGACGTGCTGCGGGGCCTGTACCTCGACGCCGAGGCCGAGACCGGCTACGTCCGCGACCGCAACGTCTTCGGCCGCGACATCACCATCGAGGACACCATGGCCGTGATGGCCCGGTACGACAGCGGCGTCGTGCTCAACTACTCGCTGCTCGCCTACAGCCCGTGGGAGGGCCTGCGCGTCGCGATCACCGGCGACCGCGGCCGCGTCGAGCTGTTCGTGTACCAGGGGTCGCACGTCGTCGAGGCCCCGGCCGAGGCTGGTGCAGATCGCCCGCCGGACCCGCAGCCGCACGAAACGCTCACGGTCTTCCCTATGTTCGGCCGGCCGTACACGGTCGAGGTCCCCCGCGGCGAGGGCGGCCACGGGGGGGGCGACCCGGCCATGCTCGACGACCTCTTCTCGCCCGACACGACCGACGACCCGCTCCGCCGCGCCGCCTCCGCGGCCGACGGCATCGCGTCGCTGCTCGTGGGCATGTGCGCCAACGAGTCGATCCGCACCGGTGAGCCCGTCACCTGCCGCGACGTCTTCGACCTCGCGCACGTGAAGTGAAACGCTCCGCCGGGCGGGAGCCATCGAGACGCCGCGGGCGGTTAAAACCACGACTTGAAGCGGTAAGCCCTACCGCAACCACTCGTCGCGGTGCTCGGCGACGAAGGCGTCGTCGTGCAGGTGCGGGTACGCGGCGTAGACCCGATCGATCTCCGCGGCCTGGCCCGGCCCGAGCGTCTCCGCCGGGTCGAGGCACCACGTCCCCGCCAGCAAACCCTGACGCCGCAGCACCTCGTGAAGCCCGGCGATCACACCCCGGAACCCGTTGGCCGCGTCGAAGAAAGCCGCGTTCGCGTCGGTCACCTCCACCGCCCGACGCAGCAGCTCCGGCGGCACCGCCCCGCCCCCCCGCACCGCAGCGTGGCATTCGTCCAGCAGACGCACCGCGCCCCGTGTCCACACCGACCAGTGCCCGAGCAGACCCCCCACGATCCGCCGCTCCACCACCCCGCCGCCCGAGCGGATCGGGTACGGCGTCAACAGGTCGCACACGATGTTGTCGTCGTTGCCCGTGTACAAGGCGATGTCGTCCCGCCCCGCGTCCACCACCGCCCGCACCACGTCCAGCGTTTGATAACGATTGAACGGCGCCATCTTGATCGCAACCACACCCTCGATCTCCGCAAACCGACGCCAGAAGTTGTAAGTGAGGTATCGACCGCCCACCGCCGGCTGAAGGTAAAACCCCACGAGCGGCAGCACCCCCGCGACCGCTTGGCAATGCTCGACCAGTTCGTCCTCCCCCGCGTCACGCAGCGCCGCCAGGCTCAGCAGGCCCGCGTGGTACTTAAGTTCCCGGAGCAACTCCGCCTCACGCAGGGCCTGATCCGTCCCGCCGACGACCCCGCCGATCCGTACCAGGGGCGCGTCGCGGCCGGGGTCCGCCCGGTCCATCTCCTCCGCCGCCAGCCGCAGCACCGGCTCGAACAGCCCGTGCTTGGGCCGGCGTATCGCGAACTGCGTGGTGTGCACCCCCACCGCGAGGCCCCCCGCACCGGCCGCGGCGTAGTACCGCGTCAACGCCCGCTGGCGGCGCTCGTCCAGCTTCCGCGCCGCCGTCAACGCCAGCGGGTGCGCCGGGATCGCCACCCCCCGTGCCAGTGTGCCGCGGAACCCTTCCGGTGGCGCCGCGGGCGCGTCGTCAGAAACCGCCATCACGCACCTCGAACTTCGTCGGCTTGCCCAGCGTCTCGCCCCCGCGCCCGACCCAGTGAGCCACCCAATCCAGGAGCGTCGCCAGAGGCACCTCCGGATAGCCGAACAACGCGTGCTGCTTGCCGCCGTCGCTCAACAGCGCGTCGCCGCCGGGCTCGCCCTCAAACACCGGCTCGACCCCGAGCCGCCTGCCCAGGTCCCCGCACAACCGCCGGATCGACGCCTGCTCCGGGCCCGCCAGGTTCAACACGAATAGCGGCGACGCGGCGAACTCGATCGACCGCAACGCCGCCGCGTTCGCGTCACCCTGCCAGATCACGTTCGCCATCCCCATCGACAGGTCGACCGGCTTCCCGCCGAGCACCTTCTGTGCCAGGTCGACCAACACGCCGTACCGCGTCTCGCAGGCGTAGTTGAGCCGCAGGATGGACACGGCCGTGCCGTCCGTCCGGGCGTAATGCTCAAAGACCCGCTCGCGGCCTAGGCAGCTCATGGCGTACTCGCCGGCGGGGTTGGGCGGGTCGGTTTCGCGCGACCCGCCGGACGTCACCGGCGTCAGGCCGTAGACGTTGCCGGTGCTGAACGCGGCGATGCGGCCGCCGCGGTACCGCCGGCACACCGCCGCGGGCAGCAGCGTGTTCATCGCCCACGTGAGGCTCTCGTTGCCGCGCGTGCCGAACTTCATGCCGGCCATATACACCACGTTCGCCGCGTCCGGCAGCCCCGCGACGAACGCCTCGTCGAGCAGGTCGCCCCGCAGCGTCTCCACCCCCGCGTCCTCTAGCCGCTGCCGCGCCGCGCTGTCGCTGAACCGCGACACACCGAAGACGCGCCGCTTCCCCCCGGCCTCGTCGCTCGCCCGCTTCGCCATCCGCGCCAACGTCGGCCCCATCTTCCCCGCGACGCCCAGCACGACCCAGTCGCCGTCGAGCCGACGCACCGCCTCGACGACCCCCGCCGTCGGCCGGCTCAGCCGCTCTTCCAACGCCTCGGCGTCGTTGAAACCACACGCCCCACCGTCTTGGCCCCCCCGCGCGGCGACGGTACTCAAGCTCGTTACGGACCGGGCCCGGCTCATGCCGTCTCCCCGCGGGAGCGGCGCGGATCGGTGCGGGCAATGATGTCACTCACGCCGGTCTGGTTGAACCCCTTAAACCCTTCGTTGCGCTCAAGGTTCTCCAGGTGCGAGCCGATCGCGCCGTCCCGTAGGAAGCGTTGAGCCTGAACATCATTGATAGAACCGGACGCGAGTAATTCAAGGATTCGCTCTTGTGAAACCCGCCAGTTTTCACCGCGGGTAAAAGCCTGGCGGAGGTAGGGCAGGTCCGTAAACGGGTCCATCACGCCGATGCCGTGGTCGGCGGTCAACTGGTCACGCAGCGCGTCGAAGTCGAACTGGCATTCGAGGTGGTGCATCCCCGCCGCGACGAGCGATTCGCCGTGCAGGCCGCACCACAGCCCCACGGTGCCGAGGGTGTCCCGCGGCGGGAGCGGGTCGTGGGCGAAGTCGCCGCGCAGCTCGTCGGGCGACAGGTCGACGTCGTTGAAGGTCACGATGCCCGCCTCGGGCTGCTCCATGACCTGCGCCCCCCAGCCCGCGGCGGCCCCGGCGTAGAACCGTTCACGGCAGACCAGCCCGAGCGCCTCCCACACGCCGACGAGGGCCGTGAACCGGGCCCGTGAGCTGCGGTAGGTGTGATGATCGTGGTTGGCCCAGCCCAGGCCCAGCCGCTGCTGGCGTTCGTGCTGCACCCGGGCGACGTAGTTACGGCTCATCCAATACCGCCGCTCCGCCGCGAAGAACAGGTCGCAGACCCAGCCGCGGGGCAGCCCCTCCGCCAGCGCCCGGTCGATCCGGGCCGTCAACTCGTGCAGGCCGCTGTTTTCATCGGCTAGATCACGGCTGCGTGTCGAGAACGCCCGTTCACAGCGGTCGCGTGCCCGGCGGAGGTCGGCCGTCGTGGGGACCGGGGCGAATCCGCGGTTGCCGTGCCGCTCCACCGCGCTCAACCGCGTGCCGCACGCCTCAGCCACCACGACGCTGCGGTACTGCTCGCCCGCTCCGCCCTCCGGCGTGCCGACGCAGCCGTTGACCGCCACGAAGTCTTCCAGCCGCTCCACCTTGACCGCCACCCCGAGCGGGAGGCCTTGGCGGACCACCACGGCCGGGAACACGCCGCCCGGGTGGCGGTAGACCTTGTCTTCCCCCTCGGCATCGCCCGTGGGATCGGCCGCCGCCTCTACGGCGTAGCCCGTCCCGGTCAACGCCGCGGCCAGGGGATCGGCCGGGTCCAGCGCGACGTGATCGATCCAGTCGATGAACCGCGTCCCGGTGTCGGTCCGCATCGCCTCCGCCAACCCCCGCGCCGCCCGGTTGGCACCGACCATCCGGTCTACGGCGCCGCGTAACCAACCCCACGCCTCGGGCTGGACCCGCCAGAGGGTCTCGGCCGTGCCCGCTTCAACTGCGCTAAGGACGGTCATTGACAACCAACCTTTATCATGGATAGATAACTTTGACGGCCCGCAACTTCGGGGTTTACACCCGGGAGACCATAAGCTATTTCATCGTATCGAAACGGTAGTTTTTTACAACCCTCGGTGATGGATCGGCCCGACCGCCGCGGAGATACGATGCACAAGGTCGCACTGCTGGGCGGGGGCAAGGTCGGCGGCGTGATCGCGCGGCTGCTCTCGGGCAGCGGGGACTACGCCGTCGTCGTCGCCGACGCCGACCCGGCTGCGCTCCGCCGCGTCGAGGCCGGGGCCGAGCCCGGGGGCGTGCCCGGGGGCATCTCCACCCGCGAGGTGCGGGCCCACGACCCCGACGCGCTCGCGGGTCTGATCGGGGACTGCGACAGCGTGATCTCGGCGTGCAGCTTCGACGTCAACCTCGGCATCGCCACCGCGGCGCTCGACGCCGGAGTCGACTACTACGACCTGACCGAAGACGTCGCGACCACCCGCGGCATCAAGGCCCTCGCCCGACGCGCCCGCCCCGGGCAAATCTTCGCGCCCCAGTGCGGCCTCGCCCCGGGGTTCGTGTCCATCATCGGCCAGGCCCTCGCCGACCGGTTCGACACCCTCGATTCGCTCCACCTCCGCGTCGGGGCCCTGCCGCTGTTCCCGTCCAACCAGATGAGGTACAACCTCACCTGGTCCACCGACGGCCTCATCAACGAGTACGGCAACCCGTGCGAGGCGATCTACGGCGGCAAACGCATCGAGGTCCTCCCGCTCGAGGGGCTCGAGCACTTCTCGCTCGACGGCGTGGACTACGAGGCGTTCAACACCTCCGGCGGCGTCGGCACCCTGTGTGACACGCTCGGCCACCGGGTGCAGTGCCTCGACTACAAGACCATCCGCTACCCCGGCCACCGCGACCTCATGGCGTTCCTGATGAACGGGCTGCGGCTCAACCACCGACGCGCCCTGCTCAAGGAGATCCTCGAGGGCGCGGTGCCGATGACCCCGCAGGACGCGGTGCTGGTGTTCTGCACCGGCAGCGGCACGATCGACGGCCGCCTCACCCAGATCACCGACGCCCGCAAGGTCTATCACGGCACGTTCCGCGGCGTGGCGGGCAGCGCGATTCAGCTTACGACGGCGGCGGCGCTGTGCGCGGTGCTCGACCTGCGGGTGACGGGCGAGCTGCCCGTCGAACAGGGGCTGGTGCGGCAGGAGCAGGTCGGGCTGCCCGCGTTCCTGGACAACCGGTTTGGCCGGGTATACGAACAGGTGCAACGAGGGAGCTACGACGCATGGCCCGTGACCGAACCGACGCCGCCCCTCAAGCCCGCGACGCCGCCCGGGGCCGCGAGCCGTTCCGTAACGCTTTCGGGCGTCTGAAGCTGAACGCGGTGACGCCCGGCGTGTGGGTCGGCGGGCGGGCGATACCCGGCGGCGGGAGGCGGCTGGCGGTGCGTTCGCCGATCGACGGTCGGCCGCTCGGAGAGGTCGAAACGGCCACCCCCGCGGAGGCGGAGGCGGTCATCGCCGAGGCGGCGGATGCGTTTGAGGCGTGGCGGGTGGTGCCCGCACCGGTGCGTGGCCGGTTCGTACGCGCCGTAGCCGAGCGGCTGCGGCACCACCAAGAAGACCTGGCGGCGGTGGTGTCGTGGGAGGCGGGCAAGACGACGGCCGAGGCGTTTGGCGAGGTGCAGGAGATGATCGACATCGCCGACTTCGCGGTGGGGCTGTCGCGTCAGTTGTACGGGTTGACGATGCCCTCGGAGCGGCCGGGGCACCGCATGATGGAGCAGTGGCACCCGCTGGGGGTGGTGGGGGTGGTCAGCGCGTTTAACTTCCCGGTGGCGGTGTGGGCGTGGAACGCGATGCTGGCGTGGGTGTGCGGGGACACGGTGGTGTGGAAGCCGTCGGAGAAGACCCCGCTGTGCGCGGTGGCGTGCCAGCGGATCGTGGCGGAGGTGCTTGAGGAGATGCCGGGGGTGCCGCCGGGCGTGAGCGGCGTCGTGGCGGGCGGGGCCGAGGTGGGCGAAGCGATGGCACGGTCCCGGACGGTGGCCCTGGTGTCGGCGACGGGGTCGACGGCGATGGGGCGGAAGGTGGCGGCCGTGGTGGCCGAGCGGCTGGGCCGGTGCCTGCTCGAGTTGGGCGGCAACAACGCGATGATCGTTACGCCGAGCGCCGACCTCGGCCTGGCCGTCCGGGCGATCGTGTTCGCCGCGGTGGGCACCGCCGGGCAGCGGTGCACCACGCTCCGCCGGCTGATCGTGCACGAAACGATCCGCGGTGAAGTGATCCGCCGGCTCACGGCGGTCTACGGGCGGCTGCCCATCGGCGACCCGACCCGCGACGGGGTGCTGGTCGGGCCCCTGATCGACGAGCGGGCGTACGGCGCGATGCGGGCGGCGCTGAGCAGCGTGGTGGAGCAGGGCGGCCGCGTCGTCACCGGCGGAGAGCGGGTCACCAAGGGGGTCCCCGACGGCGGGGTCTACGTGACGCCGGCGCTTGCCGAGGTCCCGGCCGGGGCACCGATCCTTCAAGATGAGACGTTCGCGCCGCTGCTGTTGGTCTGCGGGTACGACACGCTGGACGGGGCGATCCGGCTGCACAACGATGTGCCGCAGGGGCTGTCCTCGGCAATCTTCACCGGCGATCAGCGTGAGGCGGAGGTGTTCCTGTCCGCGGCGGGGAGCGACTGCGGGATCGCGAACGTGAACATCGGGACGAGCGGGGCCGAGATCGGCGGCGCGTTCGGCGGGGAGAAGGACACCGGCGGCGGGCGCGAGTCGGGGTCCGACGCGTGGAAGAGCTACATGCGGCGGGTGACGACGACGATCAACTACTCCGGCGAGCTGCCGCTGGCGCAGGGGATACGTTTTGAGTTGTAGTCTGTAGGCCGCTCGCGTTGCGGGTGGCGCGAAGGGTCCAGCTATATAGCCGGGGTGGGCAGACGGGACGCTGGCGCGTCACCCGCTACGCGGGCCCGGTCGACCCAACACGTCATCGCCCGCGGCGGCGGCCGAGCAGGGTGACCGCGCCGAGCAGGAGGCACGCTGCGGCGGTCGGCTCGGGCACGACCACGTCCACGGCGGGGGCCCAGCCGTCGACCCGCCAGGCGAGGCTGTAATCCTGGTCGAACGGCGACTGGCCCTCGAGGGTGCGGACCTGCAGGAGGTACTGGCTGTCGCCGGCGAGTTGCTCCCAGATCGACTGGGTGTTGTCGATGGCCGAGGACGAGTTGGCGATGAGCGTCGGTGTCCCGGCGGTGAGGTCAAAGAGCAGCAGCTCGATCCGGTTGAAGTCGGGTTCGGCGTTGAGGGCGAAGTTGGAGTCGAAGACGATGGGCACGTTCCAGACGAGCGTCGACGTGATCTGGCCGCCGGCGGCGACGGTGCCGAAGCGGTAGGAGGCGGTGGTGTTGCTCGCGTCCGCCCCGCCGAAGGTCGGGTCGTAGTCGAAGCCGTAGGCGTCGACGACGCCGGCGGTGAGCGGAGCGTCCTCGAGGCTGGCCTGCTCGCCGCCCTGGATGATCTTGTAGGACTGGTTGATGTTGAGCCGGCCGGCGCCGAAGCGGGTGTCGAGGCCGTTGACGGTGCGGTTGGCGGCGTTGGCGCGGTAGTCGGTGATGGGGACGCCCGACCACAGGTCCTCGTCGGCGGTGACGACGCGGTTGGCCCCGGCCATGAGTGCGGCTTTGACGGTCTCGGAGGTCTGGGCGTGGCGGATCGTGGTGCCGGTCCGCGGGCTGACGTAGGACCCGTCGGAGAGCGCGGCGCGGGAGCCGAGGTCGATGAGCAGGCCCGCGGACCCGGAGATGATGCCGATGGCGTCGCTGGTGCCGTGGGTGGCGACGAGGTCGGGCTTGTGGCGGCCGGCGGGGTAGCCGAAGAGGGCGGGGTCGGTCCCGTTGGGCCCGTTGATGGCGGGGTTGACGTGCCCGACGGCGATGCCGTTGAACGACGTCGCGATGCCGGTGACGGTCGAGTTGGCGCCGGCGGTGACCTGGATGAAGTCGTCGGTGTCCACTAGGTAGTCAACCCGCTCGGTCTGACTGGTGTTGGTGCCGGGCAGGTAGGCGTGAGAGGCGACGCGGCTGCGGTTGGGCGAGACGGGGGGCGGGTTGAGGTTGGTATCGGCGGTGAGGTATCCCCCGGTCAGCCAGGAGGAGGCGGAATAGAGGTCGATGTTGCTGATCTGCGGGGCGACGGAGACCTGGGTGAAGTTGTCCCGGGCGTAGAAGTAGCGGCCGACGGTGGTGGCGTGGGTGGAGGTCCCGCCGGTGGTGCCGCTGCGGATGTTGAAGGTCTTGCCCGCGACGTCGGTGCCGTTCGTGGCCGGCAGGTAGTGGCCCCCCATCAACGCCTCGACCTGGGTCACGCTGAGTCCCGCGCCGGTGGCGAGGTTTGCGCCCTCATCGGCCTTGAGCAGGTCGAAATCGATCTCCCTCTGCCAATTGTTCTGCGCCGCCGCGGGGAGGGCGACGCCGCAAACAAGCATCAGCGTCGCAAGGAAGCCGGAGGCGATGGCGACGCGGGAGGGGCGGTGGCGGCGGTATCGGGGGTACATCAGTGTTCCTGAAGGGTCGGACGTCTGACCAAAGTACCCTTAGGCTCGGCGGGGTCCAGCGGAAAAAGACGGTTGAGCCCGGTGTTTGCATCAGTGATGAAGCCGGCGGGTGGCGGGGGGGTTGTCGGTAGACTTGGCTATGCAGGAAGAGGCCGAGGCGGTGTTGGGCGGGCGGGTCACGGTGCGGGCGGCGCGCGTGGACGAGGCGCTGACCATCGCGTCGTTCCAGGTGGCGCTGGCGGCGGAGAGCGAGGGGATGCGGCTGGATCGGCCGACGGTGGAGCGGGGGGTGGCGGCCGTGTTCAACGATCCGGGCCGCGGCCGGTACACGGTGGCGGAGGTCGGTGGCGAGCTCGCCGGGTGTCTGCTGACGCTCCCGGAGTGGTCGGACTGGCGCAATGGCACGGTGCTGTGGATCCACTCGGTGTACGTGGTGCCGCGGCATCGGGGGCACGGGGTGTTCAGGGCGATGTTCGAGTCGCTGCGGGCGGAGGTTGAGGCTGACGTGGACCTGCACGGGCTGCGGCTGATCGTGGACCGTAACAACGTTCGGGCGCAGAAGGTTTACGCGGCGCTAGGCATGAGCGACGAGCACTACCGGACGTTCGAGTGGATGAAGCGTGAAGGGTGAAGCGGCCGGTTGCCGCGGGGAGCGTGAGTCAAACAAAGATGCCGCCCGGTGAGGCGGCATCTTCATAAATCGAGCGGTGGGAGCAAGAGGTCTTACGCACGTCGGCGGCCGAGGATGGCGAGGGAGCCGAGGCCGAGGAGGGCGAGGCTGGCGGGTTCGGGGACGGCCTCGTAGTCGAAGTCGATGCGCAGCGCGGGGCGGAAGGTCTCGCCGGTGCCGACGAGGAGGGTGTCGTTCGACGAGCGGATGGTGATGAAGGTGCTGCCGGTGTTGGCAGCCTGGATGTAGAAGCCCTCGTTGAGGCCGGTGTCGTAGATGTCCGAGACGATGCCGGTGACGTCGAAGCCGACGTATTGGCCGAAGGCGGTGGGGGCGAAGGTCTGGGTGATGGAGTCCTCGGTGGTGAAGTCGGCGGAGCCGATCTTGCCGCCGGCGGTCAGCCAGGGCTGACCGCCCGAGACGGTGGCGGTGGTGGAGGCGGAGGCGCGGGCGGTGGCGTTGCGCATGGTGCCGGCGACGAAGTTTTCGTTGGCGCCGGGGGCGTTGGCGAGCCAGTCGGAGGTCATGCGGCTGAGGGTGAGGCTGAAGCCGCTGTTGGTGTAGTTGCCGCCGCCGGCGAGGAAGAGGGTGGCGGAGTTGATGATGATGTCGCCGCCGCCGGAGGAGGTGGGAACGAGATCGAACAGGCCGTCGACGGCCATGAGTCCGGTGACGACCACCCCGTTACCGACGGTGCGGACCTGCACGCTGGACGAGGGGCCGTTGTTGGTGGCGTTGGCGACGTCGCCGGTGTTGACCGCGGCGTCGTCGTACTCCGCATGGGTGACGGGCGTGCCCTGGAAGGTGAACGCCGAGGCGTTGTCGGCCGAGCCGACGTCCTGGAGGACGACGACCGCGGCGGGTGACGTGGCGGCGAGGCCGGAGGTCGTAACAACGGCGGCGAGGGCGGTACGTAGGTTCAACACGGGGCTCTCCTGGGGATGAGAATGGATGGATGGGAGGGGTCTCGGCAGGCCCTAAGGGGGAAGATAATCGTGGTTGGCCGAGCGTCAAAGCGAAATATGGACATTTCTGCGAGGCCTCCATCCATGATGACAAGCCGCGTGGTGATGCCGCCGCATCGACGGTCGAGCGGCACGCGCTGCCCAGCGGAAACCGGCTCTACTTGGCGTCGGCCGGATTGGTGTAAGCCGGTGCCGACTCGTTGCCGTGGCGGTCAACGGCGGTGAGCGCGTAGTGGCCAGCGGGGTCGGGGGGTGCGGTCCAGTCGAGGTAGGCGGTGGTGCCGGCGGGGGGCGAGGCGAAGCGGTTGGCCTGCACCGCTTCGGGGCGGCGGTCGGCGGCGAAGTAGAGGTTGTAATAACGGATGTCGGTCGGGCCTTCGGGTGCGGGGTCCCAGGTGAGGCGGTTGCGGCCCGGTTGATCGACCGCGACGGTCAAGCCGGACGGCGCGGGCGGCGGGGTGGTGTCGAAGCCGGTGACGGGATCGCCGGCTTCGCCACCGGGCACGCGCGTGTCGACCGATGGGGAGGTGGTGTCGCTCTCGAGGCCCGACCACTCGAGCGCGGTGACCACATAGCGGCCCGGCTTCGGCGGGGCGTATCGCGTCTGTGCGCGGGGCAGTTCGGCCACGGGACGCCACTGCTCGCCGGCTCGCCGGTAGACGATCCAGCTCTTGGTCTCGTGCGACAGGGCGTGCGGCGTCCAGCCCAACTCGCCGTTGTAAGACCGCAGGTCCGTGGGCGCGTACGGCCGGCGGAACACGACGATATAGCTGCCGGTGAAGGTATCGTCGGGCATCAACATGCTCGAGTGGAACCAGGCCTTGGTGGCGTCGGGGCTCTGGCTGGGGCGGGGCAGGGCGTCGAAGCCGGCCTTGCCGCCGCGGCGGTGGTCGTAAGCGTGGGCGAGCACGACCAGCTCGGACCCGCTGCCCGCCATGTCGCCGCTCGGGTCGGCGCGGCCGGCGATGATCGTGCCCGACAGCGGCTTGTCCGGCCAGCCGAGGTTGGGGTTCGCGACGAACCACGCCGGGTCGAACGAGTCCCAGTTGGCGTGCCCGCCGCTCACCGGGCCGCCGATGTAGACCGGCGGCTCGCCCGCGCTCTGCCGCGCCCAAATCCCCCACCCGCCCATTTTTGACCCGTCGTCCCGCTTCACCGGCCCGGCGAA
This sequence comes from Phycisphaeraceae bacterium, assembly GCA_965214155.1. Classification (GTDB taxonomy): domain Bacteria; phylum Planctomycetota; class Phycisphaerae; order Phycisphaerales; family Phycisphaeraceae; genus Algisphaera. The sequence goes on along the minus strand of CBDCBB010000004.1, from coordinate 188,109 downwards.
GTAGGCGATCCGCTCGTCCGGTCCGATGCCGGGGTGCGACAGGTACTGGCCCCACGCGTCCTCCTTCTGGCTTCGATAGCTCGGGGGGCCGTCGAAGTTGTCAAGCGGCAGGGAGAAGTGCACGTACTCGCCCACGTCCGTCGCCGAGCCGTAGTTCCACCCGACCCGCTCGCCCGCACGGTCGATGAGGATGACGTGGACGTGGTACTCATTGCGCGGGTCGTGCCCGTCGATACCTTCGAGCCCGCCAAGGTTGAAGCTGCGGCTGCGGACGAACCGCGGGTCGGAAGGGTCGCGCGTCGCGTCGATGACGTAGAAGAGCGGCGCGTCCTCAGGCCGGTCGCCGTTGACGTCCTGCACGACGAGGATGTCGTTGTCGGAGATGTTCTGCAGCGTCTTGGGCGCGGCATTGGGGAAGGTGTAGAGCAGTGTTGCGGGGTTGTCGAAGACGCCGCGGCCGACGTCGACCCGGTACAGCTTGTCCCCGATGACGTAGTAAAGGCGGCGGGGCGTGACGCGGCTCCAGGTGTCGAACTTGCCGTTGAACTGCCGTGTCTCGCCGTCGAGCGTGACCCACAGCTTGCGGCGGCGGGTGAGGTCGGCCTCCATCAGGAAGTTGTGGCCCGCCCACGGGGTCTTGTAGACGCTGCCGTCGGGCTGCCGGAAGGCGCGGTTGCCCTTCATGCTCACCACCGAGCCGTCGGCGGAAAACACGTTGCGCCGCTCGATGTTGGCCAGGTCGGTCGCCCGCTCCATCGTGAGCGACCAGACCTCGTGCCCGGTCTTTTCGTCGGTAAAGATCAGCGTCTCAGACTGGTACAACCCGTCCGCGTCGATCAGCTGATCAACGGGCTTGTGGTCCATCCGGGCGATGCGGCGCGTCGCTTCATCGAGACCCTGAAAAACTTCAAGCTCCTGCGAAGTGGCCGCAAGGCCGTGGAGAGTGAAGGAAATAATGACGCAAAGAGCGGGGGAGATGCGCATTGCTTCTATAGGTAGCGGTGCCGTTATTCCGCCGTGCTGAGGTTGACCCGGTCCTTCTTTTCGCGGCCGCCCTCGTTGATCACGACGGTGTGCGGGGTCTTGCTTTGCACCTCGCCGTTGCGGTAGAAGTCGACCACCACCGGCGCGGCAAACGTGCCGTCGGCGTCGATGGCCCCCGCGGCGGCCGTCGCCCCGGTGCGGTCCTTCACGGTAACCGTGGCCCCGGGTTTGCCGGTGGCCGTAACGGTCTTCTCCAGGGTAAAGCTGCGTTCGACGTCGGTCGAGTCGGCCCAGAGCACGTTGCCGGGGTCGATGTTCTCGAAGGTGCTGTCGATAAAACGGACTCCGGTGCAGAGGAAGTTGCCGTAGCCGATCTGCACGAAGCGGAAGCGCGGCAGATTGCCGACGCGCTCGAAGGTGTTATTACGAAAGACCGCGTTGCACCCCTTGCCGTAGGGCTCGCCCAGCAGGACGGCGCAGAAGTTGGAGATGATGCGGTTGTTCAGGAACAGCGGGGGCTCGGCGTTTTCGCTGTCCTCGCTGCCGCTGATGACCACCGCCCCGCGGAGGTCCGAGGCGTCGTCCTGCACGACGGCCTTGATCACGTTGTCGCGGATCACGTTGTTCGACTGCTTGGTGTCGGGGCAGTACCACACGCCGCGGACCATGCCGCCCTCTTTGCCGTAGGCGATGAAGGTGTTGTCGGCGGCCTCGATGTCGACGCCGCCCCAGGTGACGCGGAGGGCGTAAGCGCCGGACTGCTCGCCGTACTCTTCCGAGGCGTCGGACGGCGCGGCGGACTGGAGGTGGACGTAGTTGCCGGTGATCTTGACGTTCTCGGTGCCATCGGAGAGGGCGCCGATGCCGATGGCGAGGTAGCCGCCACCGTAGACGAAGTTGTCACGGATGGCGAGGTTCTTGGTTTTGTAGGTGGCGATGCCGGTGGAGTTGGTGGCTTGCGAATCGATATAGATTTCGTTGGCGTAGGCGTCGCCATCGTTGACGCAGTCGATGCCGCGTTGCCGGGTGCGTTTGATGAGGTTGTGGTGGGGGCTGGGGACGCTGCGGATGGCGGCGACGCCCTGGTGGCGGTTGGTGAGGCCGCTGCCCCGGTCGGTGAGGACGCAGTGGTGCAGGTCGACGGCGGGGCCGTAGGGCATCATGAACCCGCTGACCTGCTCGCCGTGCCACTCGAGGGTGACGCCGGCAACCTCGCCGGTGATGCCGCTCATGGCGGCGATGGGGTTGGCGCCGCGGCCGTTCTCCTGCGCCCCGTCGCCGCCCTGGCCCTGGGTGATCGTGCCGTTGAGGATGGCGATGTCCTTGCGGTTGTAGTCGCCGACGTACACGCCGTGCGGGGCCTTGGCGAACCACTCGTTGGGGTCTCCGCCCTTGATCGGCTCCATCGGTTTGGCGTTGTAGACGACGCGGCGGCCGCCGAGGTCGAGGGTGACGCCCGCGGCTTTGATATCGAAGGCGGTGCCGTCGGCGGTGAGGTCGGCGGTGACGAGGTAGCGGCCGGGCTTGTCGATGACCAACGCCTTGCCGCCGTCGAGCCGGTCGATCCGCACGACCGACTTGTCCGGGGCCTCGGTTTTAAATGTCTCGACCGGGCCTTCCACGCGGGCACCGGTGGGGCCGGTCGTGATGAGGCGGTAGTGGTAGGTCGTGCCGGGCTTGAGGTCGGTGAGGTAGTGCAGGTGGGTGTGGAACGGCCGCTCGGGCGGGGTGGTGGATCGGCCGAGCTTCGGCGTCGGGCCGTACTCGACGACGGTCGACGAGGGGAGGTTGGTGGACCAGCCGACGGCGGCGGAGGTCTCCGAGGCGTGCATCCAGCGGCTGCCGTCAAGCTCGACGAGGTCCGCACCGAGCCGCTCGTAGGCGAGCGGCTCTTGGGCGGCGTCGAAGGACCCGAGGCAGAAGCGGTTGAACGCGTCGTACGTCGCGGTGGGATCGGCCGGGGCCGGGGCGGCGTCGGCCGGGGTGAGGCCGGTCGCCACGATTGTGAGCGAGAGGGCAACTGCGTACTGCCGGCGGGTCCACGTCGTCATCATCAGTATCCGGAGGTGCGGGGTGCGGGGTGCGGGGGGTCAATCGCCGGCGTCGGCCGACGGTTCGAGGTCGACTTCGATTTCGAACGCGCCGCTCCGCAGCTCGGGAAACGCCACGACGACAAACGTCGAGGCCCCGTCGCCGTAGTGGTAGTAGCCGTCGGTCGGCGAGGGGTAAAGCGGCCTCCCGCCGCGGCGGACCTGCACGATGTCGCGGGGCCCGGCGACCCGGATCATCACGCCCACCCCGTGCGGCAGCGTCGGCCCGGCGTACTCCAGCCGCACGTGCTTGTAGTCGCACGCCTCGGGCAGCGTGCGGGTGATGGCGCGGAAGCCGGCCCGCTCCCGCCACGCCCCGACGCGGCTGAGCCGCCTCGCTTCGGCGGTCTCACCGACCGAGACGAGCGCCGTCGAAAACATGCCGAGGATCGGGTCGTTGGGGTAGCCGTGGTGATAAAGCTTCGGGTGCCGGGCGTCGCCGCGTTGCAGCAGCGCCATCACCCGCGCCACGCCGACATCCGCCGTCAGCCGCTGCGGGTACGCGTGGTCGTTGTCCTCGGCGCTCTCGGTGAGCATCACGATCGACTTGAAGTTGCGGTAGCACCACCGCGTGCTCGACGCGTCGTCGCCCGGCGGCGGGGTCCACCACGTCAGCGGGTGGGTCACGTGCGGCAGCCCCGCCGCCTCGCCCGCCTCCACCATGTCCCGCGCGATCTCGTGGAACAGGTTGTCGTCCTCGGTGTACGACTCCGTCTCGGGGTACAGCACCATGTCGTAGCTGCACCCGGCGTGGCCCCGGGCGTGCATGTCGACATAGACGTCGGGCATCAACGCCTCGGCAACCCGCTCAAGCGCCCGGCCCTCGGGCGTCGTCGGGCCGCCGGCGCCGTGGTCCAAGTTCGGCTTCACCCCCATCGCCGTCGCGTACGTGTCGTCCTCCGCCCCGTCGGGGTTGACGTTCGGCATCACCACGATCTTCTGGCTTTGCAACACCGCCGCGTGCTCGTCGTCCAGCAGCCGGCGCATCAACGCCAACGCCACCAGCCGCGCGCTCTCCTCGTTGCCGTGCTGGCCCGCGGCGATAAGCACGTGCTGCTTCATCGCCGGGTCCGCCCGCGGGTCGGTCAAGGTCACGGCGCGGATCGGCCGTCCGCCGTCGGTGACCTCGACCGTCTCGACCGTCACGCGCACCGGGTCGCGCCGCACCAACTCGGCGAGCGCCGCCTCGACCTCGGCCGTCCGCGGCGAGGGCCAGGCCCGGGGCCGCGTGTCGAGGGGTTGGGCCGGGTCCAGCGTTGCCATGATCTTGCTCGTCGTGTGCCTGTCAAGACGCCGGCCGCGCCGGTCCCCGCGATGCTAATCGGCCGCCGCGGAACGTCACCCGCGAAACATCGAAAACAGCGTCAAGGTTCATCTATGATGAGCGTTCGGCCCCGGATACCGATTCTTCGGGTCGGAGCGGCCGCGTCCGATTTACAGTGAGGTGACGTCCGGGGGTTCCGCGGGTCCACCGTCGACCGTCCCCGTCCGCCCTGCCGGACGGTCGCGCTTGCAAGGGAAGCCTCCGACTTGGCACACAGCGACCTGGTGCAATCTCTGCTGAAGGGGCTGAGCATCCTGGACCTGCTCGCCCAGGCCGAGCGCGGCATGACGCTGCAGGAGGTCTGCCGGCTGCTCGACCTGCGTCAGCCCACCGCGTACAACCTGCTCCGCACGCTGGTCGCGCGCAACTACGTTGAACGCACCCCCGCGCCGGTGCGATACCGCCTCGGCCGCACCGTGATCCGCCTCGCCGACGACCTCACGCGGCAGGACCTGGTGAACAAGGCGGGCGGGGCACTGCGCGGACTCTATAAGGAAGTGCTCTCCGCCCTGCCGCGCGAGCCGGGGCCCGAGGAGGAGGTGGCCGTGTCCTTCGCCAAGGCGCTCGGCGGGGAGGTGCGGCTGCTCTTGCGCATCCGCAACGACAGCCCGCAGGTCCTCGCGAAGCCGATGTCGGTGATGAACCCCTACCGCAGCACGTCGTCGCTCGTCTACCAGGCCTACTGGAGCCGCGAGGAGCGCGACGGCTACCGCCGGGCCCACCCCTTTGCCGAGTTCGGCCTGCCCGTGTGGAAGACCGAACGCAAGCTCAACCTCGCCCTCCACGAAGTCCGCACCAATGCCTACGCCCACCCCGACATCTACGGCTCCAACGAGTACCGCCTGTCGGTCCCCGTCTTCGACGCGGGGCACGTGCTCGTCGGCGTCGTCGGGGTGGGCGCTTGGATGCGCCTGAACAGGCTCGCCGAGTTCCGCATCCTGCGGCAGGCCGTCGCCACCGCCGCCTCGCTCTCGCAGGTGCCCCACCCCGCGAAGGTCACGCGGTGAGCCGGGGGCAGATTCTCCGGCAAACGGCACGGGGGTTGACGGCGGTGGTGAGCGTCCTCCTGGCCGTTCAGGCGTCCTCGCAACCTTCCGGTAGTCTCGAGAAAGCCCCCGTCACGCTCCGCCTCGACGCGCCGCCGCAGAGCGTGCGCGGCCCCAGCCCCGCGGCCGAGCGGGCGATCCTCGACGCCTTCCTGCGGTCGCACCCGTGGGTCCGGCTCGACCCGTACGTCAAGCTCGAGATGGAGGGGCCGCGTGGCGAGGCGACGTTTTACATGGCGATGGCCGGGCAGACCGCGCCCGACGTGCTCCGCGTCTACGGCCGTGCGGCGCAGAAGTACATCGACCAGGGCTTCCTTTACCCCCTCGACGGATACATCACCGACGCGGACCGGGCGGACCCGATGTTTCAAAAGCTCCTGCCGAGCGTCAGCCGCGGCGGGCACGTCTACGGCCTGCCCGCCAAAGTCGCGGTGCATGCGCTGCTGTACCGCAAGGACCTCTTCGAGCGGGCCGGGCTCGACCCCGAGCGGCCGCCGACGACGTGGGACAAGCTCCTCGCCGACGCGCGGCGACTGACGCTCCCCGGCCGTGGCCAGTACGGGATGCTGCTCGAGGGCGGCGCGGCCGCGGGCTGGCGCTTCTCCAACTTCGTCTGGCAGGCGGGCGGCGACATCGTGCGGCAGCAGCCCGACGGGTCGTGGCGGTTGACGCTCGACGAGCCGCCGGCGCTCGCCGCGCTGAACTTCTACCGCGACCTCCGCTGGGGCACGTGGCAACGCGACGGCATCGAGCTGCGAGGGGCCGCGCGCGTCGACAGCGCCGGGCAGGGCGCGTCGCATTTCCGCGAGGGGCGCGTGGCGATGATGATCGTCAGCACCACCGAAAACATCGGGCGGTACGTCTCGGACCCGTCGCAGGTCGGCATCGCGCCGCTGCCGGCCGGTCCCGCCGGCGAGGCGGCGATGCTCGAGGCCGAGTTCTTGGGCATCAACAACCTCATCGCCGACGACCCCGACCGCCGCGCCGCGGCCATGGCGTACATCCGCTTCATCACCGGGGAGGAGGCGGCCCGCATCCGCACCCGGACCTACGTCGAGTCCGGCTGGGCGAGCGACGTCTCCCCCGCCGACCTCCGACGCTTCGGCTACGACACCGAGGTCGAAAAGCTCCCGGCGCAGTGGCTGTCTTTCTACGGCGACCTGCTCACCCACGGCCGCATCGAGCCGTACGCGCCGAACTACGACCAGGTTTCTACCGACCTCATGTCCCAGCTCGACCTCGTGCTCTACGCCGAGAACGCCGACCCCGCCGCCGTGTTGCAGGGCATCAACGAGCGGGCCAACACCGCCTTCTTCGGCAACGGCGTCGCGCCGGAGGTGCAGCAGACGCGCCGCCTCATCGCGTGGACCACCGCCAGCGTGGTCGCCCTCGGCGGACTGCTCGGCCTCGCGTGGTGGCTCCGCACGGTGCGGTCGCTGGCAGGAGATCGAGACACCCATACCGCCGCGACGCCGGGAGCGGTCGCGATGACCCGTCGCCGCCGGCTCGAGGTCATCGCCTGGCTCTTCCTCCTCCCCGCGGTGCTGTCGATGGCCGTGTGGCAGTACTACCCGCTGGTCATGGGCGCGGGGCTCGCCTTCGTCGACTACCAGATCCTCGGTGACAGCGTCTGGGTCGGGCTCGACCACTTCATTGAGGCGTTTACCCAGCCCGCGTTCTGGCTGGCCGTGTGGCAGACGTGCATCTACGTCGTCCTCGCGCTGGGGCTCGGCTTCGTCGCGCCGATCCTCCTCGCGCTGCTGCTCTCGGAGGTGCCCGTGGGCAAGTACTTCTTCCGCACCGTGTTCTACCTGCCCGCCGTCACCAGCGGCCTCGTGGTCCTCTTCATCTGGATGATGATGTACGACGGCTCGCCTGACGGCGTGTTCAATCGCACGCTCCGCTGGATGACCGCCGAGCCTTGGGGGCGGGCCGCCACCATCACCGCGTTGACCGTCGGGTGGCTCGGTGTCGTGGCGCTGGCGCTCGGCGCGGCACGGGGCTGGCGGGTCGGGCGCGAGGGCAGCGAGCCGCTTCTCGCCGGTACGCTCCTGATGGTCGGCGCGGTGCTCGGGTACGACGCCGCGGCCGAGGTGCTGGCGCACGCCGTGGCGTGGCTTGGCGGCGACGCGTCGGCGGTGACGCGCTGGCAACTGATCCTCCCGTGGTTCGACGCGTGGGGCTGGCGGCAGCCGGTGCGGTTCGCGGCCGCGCTCGGGCTGTGGGGCACCGCGGCGACGGCGTGGACGGCCGGGGCGCTGCTCCGCCGGCTTGAACCGCGCGGGCAGGAGCGGCCGCTGGTGACGATGCCGTCAACCGCCGTGTTCCTCGCCGTCGTCGTGGCGGCGGTCCCGCTGTTCCTGTCGCGGAACCTCGTGCCGCCGGACCGGCCGTACGTCTGGCTGCAGGACCCCACCGGCTACTGGGCGATGCTGTGGGTCGTGCTCCCGGGCGTCTGGGCCGGCGCGGGGCCGGGCTGCATTATCTACCTCGCCGCGCTCAAGAGCATCCCCGAGGAGCTGTACGAGGCGGCCGACCTCGACGGGGCCGGCCCGTTCCACAAGGCCTGGCACGTCACCGTCCAGTTCCTCAAGCCCCTGGTCATCATCAACTTCGTCGGCGCGTTCGTCGGCACGTTCCACGCCATGGCCAACATCCTCGTCATGACCGGCGGCGGGCCCGGCCACAAGACCATGACCATCGGCATGGACATCTTCTTCAACGCGTTCACCCACCTGAAATTTGGCTACGCCACCGCGGAAGCGTGGGTCCTGGGCAGCCTGCTCATCGGCTTCACCGTGTACCAGCTCCGCATCCTCAAACAGCTCCGCTTCACCCGCGCCGCGTCGTAGCCCCCCCGGAAGTTCAAGGCATCCCGCAGGGGTGACGCCTTACCCCGCCCCGAACCACCATGCCCATCCTCACCCCCATCGGACGACGCACCGCCGGCGGGCGGCTCACCGTCGCGGGCATCTACGTCCTGCTCATCGCCGGCGGCGCGACGATGGTCTACCCGTTCCTGCTCATGGTCTCCACCGCCCTCACCGGCGAGACCGACTATCAGGAGTTCCGCGTCGTCCCCCGCTACCTCTACGACGACGAGGCCCGTTATGCCAAGTTCCTCGCCGAGAAGTACCAGCGCCTCGGCGACCTCAAGGCGCTGCGCGGCGAGGCGCTGCGCGGCTTCGACGACGCGGCCGAGGGCTTCACGTCAACACCCGATGCGCACGCGGCCGCCGCGGCACGCGACTGGTACGCCTATGAGCGCACGCTGCACCCGCGCGACTTCGGCGTGTGGCACGTCGGTCGGCGGTCCATGCCCGGCAAGGCCGAGATGCGCTGGCGCGACTTCCTGGGCGAGCGGCTCTGTAACGATGTGCAACGCCTGACCGCCGAGACCGGCCGCGCGTACCGGTCGTTCAGCGAGGTCTTCGCCCCGTACGAGCAGCCCACCGTCCGCCTCTGGTTTGGCGTGCCGGGCCGCGAGGGGGAACTGTGGCACGAGTTCAAGAAAGGCCTCGGCCCTGCGTTCCGCCGGCCGATCGACGGCCGCGCCCTCTGGCACCAGTGGCTGTACCGCACCTACGAACGCGTCGACGACCTCAACCGCGCCCTCGGCACGTCGTTCGACTCCTTCGAGTCGATCCCCCTTCCGCCGACGCGCCTCGACGCCGGCCCGCTCGCCGAGGAGTGGGCCCGCTTCGTCCGCCTCGCCCTGCCCTACCACACCGTCGCCGTCCGCGGCGGCGACGACGCCTACCGCGCGTTCCTCGCCGAGCGCTTCGGCGACACCGCCACGCTCAACCGCTCGCTCGGCACCGCCTACGCCAGCCCAGCCGACGTGCACTGGCCCCCCGCAGCGCCGACGCCCGAGGAGCTCAACGCCGCGAGCGTCTTCGTGCAGTCCGTCGACCCCGCCGAACTAACGATCGCCACGCCAGACGTCCGGTTCGTCGAGCACCTCCAACAGAAGTACGGCGGCGACGTTGCCGCGCTGAACAACGCATGGCGCACGTCGCTCAGCGCCTTCGCCGACGCCCGCCCGCCCTACGCCGCGGAGGACGCGGTCGAGTTCGTCACCGACCGCGGCAAATGGATGACCTGGTTCCTCACCCGCAACTTCTCCGAGGTGATCAGCTTCATCGCGGTCCGCGGCCGGTCGCTGCAGAACACCGCCATCCTCGTCATCGCGATGATCCTCGCCGCGCTGACGGTCAACCCGCTGGCAGCGTACGCGCTGTCACGATTCGAGCTCTCGTACACCAACCAGGTGCTCGTGTTCCTCCTCGCGACGATGGCGTTCCCGTACGAGGTGACGATGATCCCGGGGTTCCTGCTGCTGCGACACTTCCCGCTCTGGGCCGGTGGCGCGGCGCTGCTCGCCGGCGGGGGGGCGCTCCTGTGGATGCTCCGCCGCGGCGGCGGGCGGCGCGTCTGGCTGGCGGTGCTCATCGCCCTCGCGGCGGGGGGCCTCGCCGCGTCGCTCACCGCCCGCGCCTTCGTGTGGTGGTACGGCTCGGCCGACGCCGCGTCGATCAGCCTGCTCAACACCTACGCCGCGCTCATCCTCCCGGGTGTCGCCAGCGGGTACAGCATCTTCCTGCTCAAGGGCTTTTTCGACAGCCTCCCCGAGGAGCTCTTCGAGGCGGCCCGGCTCGACGGCGCGGGCGAGATGCGCATGCTCTGGCAGATCGCCGTGCCCCTGTGCAAACCGATCCTCGCGGTCATCATGCTCTTCACCTTCACCGCGACCTACGGCTCGTACATCTGGGCGCTGGTCGTCTGCCAGGACGAACGCATGTGGACGCTCATGGTCCACCTCTTCCAGCTTCAACAGTGGGCGCCGACCTACGTGACCATGGCCGCGAACGTCATCGCGTCGCTGCCGACGCTGCTGGTCTTCATCGTGGCCCAGAACATGATCATGCGCGGCGTCATCATCCCCGCTTACAAATAGACTTGCCGCATGCCCGACTGCCGCCATCACACCATCGTGATCACCACGCCGACGCGCGACCTCGCGGTGTTCCGCCGGCTTGCCGGGGCCGCGGCGGCACTCCAGCCGCACGCCCGGATCGAGGTCAACATCGCGGCGCTGGCGCAGAAGGCGGCGCTGCCGGTGAGCGAGGTCGACAGCCCCTGGCACGCGTACACGTCGTTCAACCCGACGCTCGAGCGGTTCGTCCCGAGCGCAAAGCTTGCGCCGTTCTTCAACGCCGAGGCGGTGGCGGCCAACCGGGCGCTGCTCACGGCCAAGGCGGCCATCCTCCGCGATCTGGGCCTCGGCGCGGCCTTTTGGAACTACCTGCCCAACTACCTGCCCGAGGCCGTCTACGAGGCGTACCCGCACTGGCGCGGCCCGCGGACCGACCACCCGCGGCGGAGCACGCACCCCGCGTTCGCGCCCTGCGTCGACCAGCCCGAGGTGCTGTTGCAGTACCGTGAGATGACGGCCCGGCTCATCGAGCTGGTGCCCGAGGTGGGCACGTTCTACTTCAAGACCAACGACGCGGGCCCGGGCTTGTGCTGGTCGCACTGGCAGTACGCCGGGCCAAACGGGCCGGCGTCGTGTCGGGGCGTAAGCATGGGGCCACGGGTGCGGAGCCTGATCGAGGCGGTGCAGGGCGGAGCCGCCGACGCGGGGGGCGGGCTTGCGGTGCACTTCGGCGGGAACTTCTCCGAGGCGGAGCTGGACGACATCGCGGCCCACCTGCCGCCGCGGGCGTCGGCCCGGGGGCGGGGGAGCGGGCCGGTGTCGCTGCGGAATCGTGCCGACACGTGCTACCCGGTGACGGGCATCTTCGACCCGGTCGACCTGATGCGGCCGCTGACCAATCCGGACCCCGAGATGCCGGCGACGACGATCCTGGACCTGCGGTGCTCGTACGACCGGGGCATGGAGGACCCGGATACGGCCGAGGCAATGATCGACTTGCTCGGCCGCGTCGCCGCTTCGAAGCCGACCGGCCGACGGACGATGCTTGACCTGTTGCTGGTCGCCTGCGTCGAGTGGGTCGGCCCCGCCGAAGCCGACCGGCTGCTGGACACCTTCGTCGATCTGCACGAGGCGTTCTCTTATAAGGAAGCGGCGCTGCCGAAGCTCAGCGTGATCTACGGCGGGGTGTCGATGCGCTACCTCACCCGGCCGCTGCTGTTCGACCCGGCGGCGCTGTGGTACGGGGACACGGGGTACTTCCTGCCGCACGTGTTCAACGTTTCACGCCACGCGGCGGCGGCGGACTACCTCGACCAGCACGGGGCGCAGCTCCGCCCGGCGGGCGGGCTTGCGGTGTCGGCGGGGGACCGCGACGACCCCCGCCTGTGGACCGCCGACGCGCTGGCCGGCCGCTTCGAGCGGCTTGCGCAGCGGTTTGATGCCTTCGGCGACGCGCCGCTCGGCGGGGCGTTGCGGCGCACCGCGACGGGCCTGCGGCTGTACGCCTGCATGGTGCGGACCTGTGCCGCGTTCTACGCCGCGGGCGTGCTGATCCGCCGCCACGCCGCCGACAAGCGCCGGCCCCCCGCCGACCCGTGGCGGGGCGACGCCGACCTGATCGCCTTCAACGAGATCATGCGCAACGAGTTGGACAACACGCACCGCCTCATCGCGCTGCTCGAAGCCGGGGGCCTCAGCCAGGTCCAGCGGGCCCACGGCCCGGTCGAAGAGGACACCTTCGTGCTCAGCGCGGACCTCATTGAACAGCTGCGGACCAAGGCCCGTCTGATGGTGGAGCACTGGCGCGACGCGGAGCGGGCGCTGGCGACGCCGAATCGCTAGTGCGCACCTTGATCCCGCTAAACCAGGCCTGGACACAATTCAGGCTGCGACCGGCACCGTTGCCCGCCGTGCCATCGTGCAGTATTCGCACGTTCGCGAATCGCACAGGAAAGCGAGCGGGTCGGTACCTAGCACCTCGACGGCGTAGGCCAGCGCCGCGGCGGCGTTGAAGCGGAGGCAGGTGGCCTCGCCCAGCCGCACGGCGCTCAACACGGCGCGGCGTCGAAGCTCCGCTTCCAGCACCCCGAAGCGTGACGACTCGCCCGGCACGTCGTGCGGCCGGTACATCCACGTCGCGCCAGAGCCGTCGCCGCAAACAATGTCCCGGTCATACCCCGGGTACCACGCCCGGCCGAGGTACGGCACGCCGGCGATCGCCTCGGCGAGGTGGAACACGCTCGCCGCGGTCAGGTCGCAGCCGATCATGAGCACGTTCGCTCCCGCCGCGGCCGCGCGATGCAGCGGGCTGTTCACGCCGAGCGGCGCCACGTCCTCGTGCCCCGCCAGCAGGCTGTCGCGCCCCCGGCCCCACGCCGCCACCGAGTGTGTCGGGTGGCGGCTCCGCGCCACGCCCGGCGTCACGCGGAACGTCTCGCTCAGCAGCCCCGTGCGGCTGGGCGTCCGCAACAGGTCGAATCGCCCGTCGGGCGACGGGTCGCTGAACGTCGGCATCAGCAGCGTGCCCGTCGTTCCCACCGCGTCCCGCAGCGCCCCGACCACCGCGGGGGCACCACCGATCACGTACCCCAGCGACCGCATCGAGGCGTGGACGATCCAGGTCTCGCCCCGGTGGACGCCCACCCGGTCACGGAGTTGCGCCGCGAGCTCCGCACGGCCGACCATGACCCCGGCAGCGAGCGGCCCACGCGGCGGCTCCACTTAGTCCAGCTCGGGGAAGAGCGGGCTAAACGTCCGGGCGTTGATCCACGGCAGGCCGTGGTTCGCCTGAAACGCTGCGTTGATGTTGACCAGCTCGGCCTTCGGCCCGGCGGAGCCGTCGGCGAACGCGACGTTGACCCGCTTCTGATGACGCGTCGCGCCGAGCATCTCCGCCGCAGTGGTAGGCATCACGTACGACGACACCGAATCGTTGTCAGAGGTCATGTACACCTTCGACGGGACGATCGTTTTCTCGAGGATGTAGAACTGGCTCTGGCCGCTCGGCATGCCGGTGTGGAGGATGTTCGGCCTGGTGTAGGCGTCGCGGTAGCCTGCGCTGGCCCCGCCTTGCGTCAGGCGCTGGTTCATGCCATAGCTGCCGCGAAAGATTTTCGCCGGGTCTTCCGGGCAGTACAGGACGCCCGTAGCATCGCTGTTGTACGGGGTGCTTGCCGCGTGGCCGTTCAGCACCAGACTCCAGTAACGCAGCCCGGCGCTCCCCGCGACGGTCTGCTGCAGCGTCGCGGGAACGATGCCCTTGTAATCAGCGGCATACACGTTGAACATGATCCCGATCTGCCGCTGGTTCGACAGGCAGGTCACGCTCCGCGCCGCCGCCCGGCCGCTTTGTAAGGCCGGCAGCAGGATCGAGATCAATAGCGCGATGATGCTGATCACCACCAGCAACTCGATCAGCGTGAAACCCTGTCGGCGGTGGGGCCGCGGCCGGAGGTGGCCCTGTCCCTCATGCTCCGCCGACTGATTAGTGGGCAACGGATATTGCATAAAACGCCTTTCCTCGAAGGGGATGAGCAGGCCCTGCATCCTCGAAGCATCGGGCGATGGTTCATCGCACCGCGTGTTCATCTCCTCAGGGTAATGCCGGCCGCCCCGCAAGGTCGAGCGGAAAAAGGGCGAACCCGACGAAGGCTTATCTATGATGAATGCCCGGTGTCTCGGCCGTTGACGGCTCGCTACGCCGCGTCGTAAGCCCGGTGGGATGGGGCTGCGGGTGGCGGACAATCTTGTTGGCTAAGGGCTCGCAGCGTCACGGCGGCATCGCACGCAACCCCATTACCCCCTTACATCGGGCCAGAAGCCTACACCCAACACCCAACACCCAACACCCAACACCCAACACCCAACACCCAACACCCAACACCCAACACCCAACGCCCAACGCCCGATGCCCACCCGCTATCATGCCGATTCGCCGCGGGCGTGGCGGAACTGGCAGACGCGCGGGATTTAGGTTCCCGTTCCCTCACCGGAGTGCAGGTTCGACCCCTGTCGCCCGCATCAACCCCCCCTTGTTTGCCACACGCGGTAGCCGGTCATATCCGACAACGCATCTGCTTCTTCAGTTTGATCGGATACGACCCATCATGACCCAAGCTAAACGCCGCTACCGGCAGGTCCACCTCGACTTCCACACCTCCCCGCACATCCCCGGCATCGGCGCGGATTTCGATGAGGACCACTGGCAGCAGACGCTGCGGCTCGGCCACGTGGATTCGATCACGCTCTTCGCCACGTGCCACCACGGCTACGCCTACTACGACACGCAGGTCGGCGAGCGGCACCCGCACCTGGGCTTCGACCTGTTGCGCCGGCAGTTCGACGCGACCAAGGCGGCCGGCATCGCGGCGCCGATCTACCTCACCGCGGGCGTCAACAACTGGGCCGCCTTCAACCACCCCGAGTGGCGCGAGGTCGGGCACGACGGGCGGTACCTCGGCTGGGCCAAGGCCGTCACCGAGCCGGGCTTCCACATGATGTGCTTCAACTCGCCGTACCTCGGCCTGCTGTGCGAGCAGGTCGAGGAGGTCGTGCGGCAATACCCGGGCTGCGACGGCATCTTCCTCGACATCATCCACCAGGGCGAGTGCTGCTGCCGGTGGTGCCTTGATTCGATGGCGGAGGCGGGGCTGGACGCGACGGTGGCCGCCGACCGCCGGGCGAACGCGGAGGCGTCGCTGCTGAAGTATTACGAGGCGACCACCGCCGCGGCGAAGGCCGACGACGCGGACATGGCGGTGTTCCACAACGCCGGGCACATCACCAAGGGCCGGACCGACCTCCTGCGGTTTTTCAGCCACCTTGAGCTCGAGTCGCTGCCCACCGGCGGGTGGGGCTACGACCACTTCCCGCTGTCGGCCCGGTACGTGTCGCAGCTGCCGTTCGACGCGGTGGGCATGACCGGCAAGTTCCACACCACCTGGGGCGAGTTCGGCGGGTACAAGCACCCCAACGCGCTGCGCTACGAGTGTGCCGCCATGATCGCCCACGGCACCAAGTGCAGCGTCGGCGACCAGCTCCACCCCTCGGGCCGGCTGGACGAGAGCACCTACCGGCTGATCGGCGAGGCGTACGCCGAGGTCGAGCGGCACGAGCCGCTGTGCGACGGGGCCACGAACGTCGCGGACATCGGGCTGCTTTCGAGCGCGGCCCTCGACCCCGGGCACCCCCGCAACGCCGAGGCCGACACCGGCGCCGCCCGCATCCTCCTCGAGGGGCACTTCCTGTTCAACGTGCTCGACGCGGAGATGGACTTCGCCCCGTACAAGCTGCTCATCCTGCCCGACGACATCACGGTCGACGACCGCTTGAAGCAGAAGCTGGACGGGTACCTCGCCGAGGGGGGCCGGCTCCTGCTCACCGGGCGCAGCGGCTTGAACGCGGATCAGACCGCGAGCGTCTTCGACCTCGGCGCGACGCTGCACGGCCCCAGCCCGTTCGAGCCGGATTACATCGAACCCGTGGAGGGGCTGCGGCCGGACTTCTGCGACGGGCCGATGGTCATGTACCGCCGCGGCACCCGCCTCAAGGCCACGGACGGCGCCCCGCTCGGCCGCGTCTACGACCCCTATTTCAACCGCACCTACCGCCACTTCTGCTCGCACCAGCACACGCCCCACGACCCGCAGCCCCCGGGCTTCGACCTCGGCGTCGGCCACGGCCCGGTCACCTACCTCGCCCACCCGGTGTTCACCCTCTACGCCGGCTACGGCAGCGTCGCCTACCGGCAGTTCATCACCCGCGTCATCGACCGCGCCCTCGCCGGCGGCCGCACCCTCCGCACCAACCTGCCCTCCACCGCCCGCGTCACCCTCACCCGTCAGCCCGAGCACGGCCGCTACGTCCTGCACCTGCTCTACGCCAACACGATCCAGCGCGGCGGCCCCCTCGAGCTCTCCGGCGGCACGACCCGGGCCACCAAGCCGATCGAGGTGATCGAGGAACTCATCCCCCTGCACGACGTGGAAGTAACCCTCCGCGGCCTGCCGGTGCAATCCGCCACGTCCGCCACGGGATCGAAAAGCGTCTCACTGCGACGCGACGGCGACGACGCGGTGCTCTCGGTCTCGAGCTTCGCCTGCCATGAGGCGGTCGTGCTGGAATGACCCGCAATTGAGACTTTGACGTTAACTTCCTCCAGTAGCCGCGTTGCTACGAAACGCGGTCCGCAACGCGGAGCGTCGCGGCTATGAGCGGAACCCAGCACTCGCTCTAGCCGGTCGAGCTCCACCCGCGGACGCCGTGGAAACCATTTGTCTGATCCGGACGGTAGGCTTATGCTCCACCCAACCCGGCCGCGATTGACGGTCGGGGCAGCGGTATCAACCCATGAAGTCCCACCGCCTCCACCGCCTGTTTCACCCCGTCAGCGGGCGCTGCCTCGACGTCGCGGTGGACCACGGCTTCTTCGGCGAGGCGTCGTTCCTCAAGGGGATCGAGGACCTGCCCGCCGCGGTTCGCACCCTCATCGACGCCGCCCCCGACGCGATCCAGCTCACCGTCGGCACCGCGCGCCTCCTGCAGGACACGCCGGGCAAGGCGCGTCCGGCGCTGGTGTTGCGGACCGACACCGCCAACGCCTACGGTCGGGATCTGCCCCGCCACGTGTTCTGCGACACCCTCGCCGACGCGGCGCTGCAGGGCGTCCGCCTCGACGCGGTGTGCGTCGTGGTCAACCTCTTCCAGGTGCCCGGCCAGCCCGAGCTGTTCCACGACTCGGTCAAGAACGTCCTGCGGCTCAAGCGCGAGTGTGAGGTGTACGCGATGCCGCTGATGGTCGAGCCGCTGGTGTTCCGGCCCAACGCCACGGCGGGGGGGTACACCGTCGACGGGGACGCGGAGAAGATCATCCCCCTCGTGCGGCAGGCGGTCGAGCTCGGGGCGGACGTGATCAAGGCCGACCCGACCGACGACCCGGCGGAGTATCACCGGGTGATCGAGGTCGCCTGCGGGGTGCCCGTGCTGGTGCGGGGCGGGGGCAAGGTCGACGACCGCACGCTGCTGGCGCGGACGGCCGAGCTGCTGGATCAGGGGGCGCGGGGGATCGTGTACGGCCGCAACATCATCCAGCACGACAGCCCGCGGGGCATCACCCGGGCCCTGATGGCGATGCTGCACGACGGCGCTGACGCGGGGGCGGCCGCGGCTTTGATCACGGAGAGCGCGTGATGGCGGGGTCGCGGCGGGTGATCCGGTTCGGGGTGATCGGCGCGGGGCTGATGGGCCGGGAGTTCGCGGCGTCGGCGGCGCGGTGGTGCCAGCTCGACGCCGGGCCGAACCCCCCCGACTTCGAGCCGCGGATCGTTGCGGTGTGCGACCTCAACGCCGACGCCCGCGCCTGGTTCGAGCGCAACGCGCCGGTCGAACGGAGCACCGACGACTACCGGGCGCTGCTGGACGACCGCGATCTCGACGCGTTGTACATCGCCGTGCCGCACGACCTGCACGAGCGGCTGTACGTCGACGCCGCGGCGTCGGGCAAGGCGTTCCTGGGTGAGAAGCCCTTCGGCATCGACCGGGCCGCCAACGCCCGCATCAACCAAGCGCTGGCCGCTCACCCCGGCACGTTCGTCCGCTGCAGCAGCGAGATCCCCTTCTTCCCCGGGGCCCAGCGCGTGGTGCAGATGGTCGAGGCCGGGGCGTTCGGCACGATCCTCGACGTGGAGGTCGGGTTCTGGCATTCCAGCGACCTCGACCCCGACAAGCCGATCAACTGGAAGCGGCAGGTCGCTTACTGCGGCGAATACGGCGTGCTCGGCGACCTGGGCCTGCACCCGCTGCACCTGCCGCTCCGCTTCGGCTGGGTGCCCGCCACCGTGTCGTGCGTGCTCAGCAACGTGGTGAAGGACCGGCCGTCGGGCAAGAACGACGGGCGCCGCGTCCCGTGCGAGACCTGGGACAACGCGGCGATGCTGACGCGGGTGCAGCGCCACGGGCAGGACTTCCCCATGATGATCAGCGTCAAGCGGATCGCCCCGGGGCACCGCAACACCTGGTACATCCGGGTGCACGGCACGCGGCAGAGCGTGCACTTCTCGACGGAGAACCCGAAGGTGATCCGGACGCTGCCGTACCCCGCCGCGGCCTCCGGGGCTTCCGGGGGAGGGGGGCAGGCGTGGCATGTGGAGGACGTGCCCCTGGCGCCGCCTTATGCCTCGATCACCGGGTCGATCTTCGAGTTTGGCTTCGCCGACGCGGTGCAGCAGATGTGGGCCGCGTTCTGCGACGAGATGTTGCACGGCGTGGACGGGATGCACCAGACGCAGCCCAAGGGGCAGCCCCCGTTCACCTGCGTGACGCCGGACGAGGCGCGTCGGCAGCACGACGTGCTCGACGCGGCGCTGCGGTCGCACCTCGAGGGCCGCCTGATCACGCTCGACCCTTGACCCGCATGAACCAGCACGACGACGCCCGGCACCGCATCGTCTGCTGCGGGCACGTCTGCCTCGACGTCATCCCGCGGCTCGGCGCGGGCGGGCTGCCGGGGCCCGGGGAGCTGGTCCAGGTCGGGCCCGCCGACATCGCCGCCGGCGGGAGCGTGAGCAACACGGGCCTGGCCCTGCACCGCCTGGGCCTGCCCGTCCGCCCCGTCGGCCGCGTCGGCGACGACCCGTTCGGCCGCGAGGTGCGGCGGTTCTACGAAACCCAGGGCCCGGGCCTCGCCGACCACCTGCAGGTCGTGCCCGGCGAGGCGACCAGCTACACCGTCGTGATCAGCCCGCCGGGCGAAGACCGCCGCTTCCTGCACTGCCCCGGCGTGAACGACACGTTTACCGACGCCCACGTGCCCGACGCCGCGCTCGACGACGCGCGGCTGCTGCACGTCGGCTACCCGCCGCTGATGCGGGCGATGTGCGACGGCGGCGGCGAGCCGCTGGTGAGGCTGCTGGCGCGGGCCCGGGGGCGGGGCCTGCTCACGTCGCTGGACATGGCGGGGGTCGACCCGTCGAGCTGGGCCGGGCGGGTCGATTGGCCGGCGCTGCTGGGCCGGGTGCTGCCGTGGGTGGACGTGTTCCTGCCGAGCCGCGACGAGCTGGCGGCGATGCTGGGGGATGATGCGATGCCGGCGGCGGTGCTCGCGATGGGGGTCAAGTGCCTGGTGGTTAAGGACGGCGAGCGGGGGCTGCGGGTCGACACGTCCGACGCGGCCGGGGTGCTCGGCAACGGCTGGTCGGACCGGTCGCTGCGGGCCGGGACGTACATCGTCGACACGGTCGGCACGACGGGAGCGGGCGACGTGACCATCGCCGGCTTCCTTGCGGGGCTGGTGCATGGCGAGCCGCCCGAGCGTGCCGCCGACCTCGCCTGCGCCGCCGGCGCGTTCTGCGTGCAAGGTCCCGACGCCGTCGGCAACGTGCCGGACCTGGCCACGCTGAGGGCGTTCATCGAGCAACACCCGCCCCGGAGGTCGGGCTGACGCCGGGTTGAAACAGAGCGGACGACGCAGACTTTCGCCGGTAGCCGCGTTGCTACGCAACGCAGTCCGCGACGCGTGGCGTCGCGGCTAAGGCGGGGAACTCCGGCACGTGCTTTGAGCGGACCGCGACGGACGGGGTTATGGCGTCAACTCATCGGCCGGTTTCTCTGCGGGCTCGGGTGCCGCCGGCGGGGGGGTGGCGGTCAGCGAGGCGCCGAAGACCTCGTTGACGACGACGAAGGCGACCATGGCGGCGGCGATGATGCCAAGGCTGGCTAGCGCCCGCCAGGCGGTGTCGCGGGTGGCGTAGTCCCACACGGCCAGGAGGGCGATAAAGGCGCAGCCGAAGATGGCGATAGAGATGACGCCGAAGGCGAGGACGCGGACGGCGCGGAACGGCAGGACGCCCCGGGCGTGGGGGCTGAGCAGCGGGCCCGGCCCCGAAGCGGCGGGGCGGCGGGGCGGCGTGGGGGTGGGTTTCATGTGCGGTCATGCTACCGCCGGCGCGTCGGGCCGGCGTCGATCAGCGCGAAAGCTGACTGCGGTTTGCCGGCCGGTCCGGTTGATCGGGGTGGCCGGGGCAGAGTCTTCGATGCCCCGGGACCCTGGACGATGCCCGCGTCGCACGGTGGTTTTACGGGGCTTACGTCGCCCGGGTGCCACACTGCATCCCGCCGCTCGGTGCGGGTGCGGTGTGGGGGGGTGCCCTGAGCGCAGTGCGACTTAGCGTCTTTACACCGCACCCTCCGCGAAGCCTCCGGGGTGCAGTGTGGCACCCGCAGATAGGGGTGAAACAGCTTCCCTAACGGGGTATTTTACCCATGGGAAGAAATGGAGCAATTTGCGGTAGTGGTCAGTGCGGCCGCAAACGGCCGGACTAAGGGGGGCCGGGCGGGGGTGGTTGGCACGTTGAGGAGGGGAAACGAAAGCCGGCGTCGGATCAGAGATCCGACGCCGGCGAGGGGGAGGGTTCGAGATGTCAGCCGTGGCGATCAGGCCGCGGTGCGACGACGACGGACGGCGAAGCCGATGAGGGCGACGCAGCCGGCGGCGGCGGCGGAGGGGGTGGGGATGACGTTGCCGTCACCGAAGGTGAAGGTCTGACGGAAGTCGCTGAGAGCAGCGAAGCCGCCGTTGGCCGAGAGCCCGATGTCCTTGGTGATGAACAGCTCGGTGTAGCCGGCGCCCAGGTCCTCGGTGGTTTCGGCGATCAGCAGGTCCTTGTCGAAGATGTTCGAGAAGGTGGCGAAGGTGACGCCGTTGCTGCTGACGTTTTCGATCACCGCGACTTCACCGTCGCCGCCGAAGTCGGCGGTGGAGGCGAGACTGACGGCGGTGATCGGGGTGGCCGAGGTGACCTTGAAGCTCACGACGAAGTCGATGGCTTCGGCACCGGTGGCGAGCAGCGGGGCACCGAAGCCGATGCCGCCGTCGATGTCCAGAACGCCGATATTGGCGGCGATCGGGGCGTTGAGGAACGGCAGGTAGCTGAACTCCGAGAAGGTCAGCTGACCCGAGGTGACCGTGCCGCCGTCGAGCAGCGAGTCGAGCGTCACCGAATTGGCGTACGACGAGACGGTCCCGACGCACAGGGCGGCGGCAACCATCAGAGCCTTGGAACTACGACGAAGAATACCCATAACTAAACACTCCTTTTGGGGATAACACCCCGTTTGCGATGGCGTCAACAGGTCGCCCGACGTGGACCACCTGAATCGACGCTTTGATTTCGATGCACCATCATACCCGGACCTATCGGCGTCGGCAAATAAAATTGTGTGACTGTCCGATAACGGGAGTTTTCCACAAACCATCGTACCCAAGGGGTTTACCCACCTTGCCGGAGGCCGGTAGCCACCGACCGACGGAAGTGGTTCAAAAGGAGGTATCGGCCCGACCGGCGATCCACGGTGAAGATCGACGAACTTTCGGGTAAACCGCCGTACGGTGCGGGTTTACGGGCGGTCCCGCCCCGTTCCCAGTGTCGCTTCTCGTCCTGCCTCCTGCACGTCGCGGAGTAGCACGGCCCCGGTGGCGACCCACACGACGCCGATAATAATCGACGCGCTCCACAGACGCAGCATAAGCACCATTGGGAGCATGAACGTGGCGATCTGCCAAGTCACCGCGAGGACGAGCCGCAGCACGTCGCCGCGGTGCTCGGCCTTGTCGGGGGCCTTCCAGTCGCGGGGCCAGAGGCCCAGAGGGCGGATCTGGTCGTAGAAGCGGCGGAGGGTGTCGCGGTCGGCGGGGCGGGTGGCGAAGGTGCCGAGGAGGCAGCCGAGGAGGGACGCGAGGCCGACGGTGGAGAGGATGGTGAGGTCGGTCCACTGGCCGTTCTGGGCCAGGACCGAGAGGTTGGCGGTGCCGAGGGTCGCTTCCGGGGGCGGCAGGAAGGTGAACCCGAAGGCGGCGGCAAAGCCGGTGGCGACGCCGAGGGTGAACCCCCAGCCGGTGAACCGGGCCCAGAACCAGCGGAGGGCGAAGGGGATGAGGAACGCGGGGAAGAGCTGGATGACGATGGTGACCCAGACGTCCACGACGCCCCCGGCAAAGAGCAGGGCGAG
This sequence comes from Phycisphaeraceae bacterium, assembly GCA_965214155.1. GTDB lineage: Bacteria > Planctomycetota > Phycisphaerae > Phycisphaerales > Phycisphaeraceae > Algisphaera. The sequence goes on along the minus strand of CBDCBB010000004.1, from coordinate 165,726 downwards.
GGTGAGGCCGGCGGCGACGATGAGGGCCGAGGCGACGTAGCCCGCGGCCACCTGCTGCCTGTCCGTCGCGTCGGGCTTGAGGGGGAGGAACAGGTCGCGGACGACGTAGCTGGCGCCGGCGTTGATGGTGGAGTCGAAGGTTGACATGCTGGCGGCGAAGATGGCGGTGACGAGCAGGCCGCGGACGCCGACGGGGAACAGGTCGCTGAGCAGGACGCCGGTGAGGACGTTTTCGGGGTCCTGCTGCCCGATGCCGAGGTGGATGCCCAGGATGGCGAAGCCCAGGACCATCGGCCAGCGGAAGGCGAAGAGCACGGTCCAGAGCATGCAGAGCTTCTTGACGGTGGGGATGTCTTGCGAGGCGTAGAAGCGCTGGGCCATGTAGGCGGAGCCGCCTGAGCCGCCGAGGCCCTCGAGGAGGCCCTTGCCGATCCAGAAGCAGAGGAAGAGGAGGAAGGGGGAATACTCCGTGGCAGAACCATCTTCAGTGGCACCGGCTTCCAGCCGGTGTTCTTGCACTTCTTCAGTGGCACCGGCTTCCAGCCGGTGTTCGGCCGCCGCGGCCGAAGGTTGCTGTGTAGCACCTTCGCCCTCCGGCGGAACCACAGGCTGGAAGCCTGTGCCACTATCTAAACCCTCCCCCACCAACGGCAGCGCCGTGTTGTACCTCGCCCCCGGCCAGTTCTCCATCAGCTCCGGCGAGACGTAGCTCGTCGCGAGGACCGAGATGTAGATCGCGGCGAACGCGATCAGCCCGGCCTGCACGACGTCGGTCCAGATCACGCCGTAGAGCCCGCTGATCATCGTGTACAGCAGCGCGACGACGGCCATGCCCACGGCGCACGTGGTGGTGTCGAACGGCAGGAACACGGCCAGGAACTTGCCCGCCGCGGCGAGGAAGAACACGACCATGCCGACGGTGATGATGAGGTACGTCAGCGCCGCGGTGAAGCGTGCCGCCTTGCCCTGCGTGCCGCAGCCGAAGCGGAGGTGCATCCATTCGCCGGTGGTGACGACCTGGGAGCGTTGGTGCCACTTGCCCATGAAGGCGAGGAAGACGGCGATGGGGAGGACGACCCCGCCGCGCATCTCGATGAAGAAGCCGTGCAGGCCGTAGGTATAGATCAGCGCGATGATGGTCATCGTGCCCGCCGCGTCGAGGTTGCTCGACATGCCCGACGCCCCGAGGGCCCACCACGGCATCCTCTTGCCGGCGAGGAAGTAGTCGTCGCTGCCGCCGGCCGCCTTCTTGGCGAGGAAGAAGCTCTTGGTGACGAGGACGACGAGGTAGAGCGCGACGATGCTGTAGTCGAGCGGGTGCATGGGGACACCGTATCGCGTGTGATTCATCGCGTAGCGGGAGCGGCGCCAGCCGCCCGTTCGGTGTGACGTGAGTGAACCCCGGGACGCTGGCGCGTCGCCCGCTACTCGGAGGACCCACCGGGACGCTGGCGCGTCGCCCGCTACTCGGTGGAGGGACGTGGGTTCACGCCGCGACGGCGTTGCGGCCCTGCGCCTTGGCGCGGTACAGCGCCGCGTCGGCTTCACGGACCACGTCCTGCCACCGCGCCGCGGGGCCCCGGGCGACGCCCAGGCTTAGGGTCACGGTCGGGCCAACCGGGCTGTCGCCATGCTCGAGGCCCAGCGCCTCGACCCGCCGCCGCACCCGCTCGGCCAGCGACCGGCACGCCCCCGCGTCGGCCCCGGGCAGCAGCGCCAGCACCTCCTCCCCCCCGTACCGGCCGACGTAATCCCCCGCCCGGACCGCCTCGCGGATGCCCCCGGCGATGCGTTGCAGGCAGGCGTCCCCGGCGGCGTGGCCGTGCCGGTCGTTGTACCGCTTGAAGTGGTCGACGTCGATGAGGATCACGCCGTACGCCTGGTCCGTTTCCAAGGCGCGGGCGTTCTCGTAGGTCAGGCAGTCATCGATGGCCGAGCGGTTGAGCAGGCCCGTCAGGCCGTCGGTCTTCGCCTCGTGCGACAGCGCCTCGTTGAGGCTCGCCAGGCAGGCGGAGGCCCGCTCGGTCTGGCGGTGCGCCTCGTGGAGCTGCTCGTTGAGGGCCCGCAAGTCCGCCATCTCGTGGACCAGCCGCTCGTGTTCCGCCGCGTCGGCCCGGTGGCCGGGGCCGGCCTGCACCGCCGCCCCGAGCGCCTCGTGCACCCGCTGCCACAGCACCCCGCCCCGCACCGCCTCGGCCTTGGGCACAAAATCCACGCTCCCCTCCCGCATCGTCTTGACCACCACCTCCTGGTCTCGGCTCGACGAGATCACCACCACCGGGCACCCCGCCAACGCCCCGGCCAACTCCCGCAGCAGTTCGTCGGCGTGAGCGTCGGGCAGGTTGTAATCCAGCACCACACAGTCGTACCGCCCCCGGCCCGTGGCCTCCCGCATCCCCGCACCGTCCTCGGCAAACGCCAACTCCACCGGCCGCGTCGCCTTACCCAGCGCCCGGCCCAGCAGCCGCCGGTGCTCCTCCTCGTCATCAACGATGAGGATGCGGATCGGGTCTGGGGTCTGGGGTCTGGGGTCGGGGGAAGAAGTTCGAACAATTGCCCCGGCTGCTTCTATGCCTGAGCCTTCCACCTCGGCCTCCAAAGATTCAGCGACAATCAGCGGTCTCAGAAGTCTCGTCTGTTCAGCCATATCAAGCCCAAGAGGCTTCCGCTGCGCCGCCACAATTCATTGAGTGGTCCGTCTAGACCCCAGACCCTAGACCCTAGGCCCCAGCCCCTAGGCTCACGCCGCCTTCGGCAGCAGCGCGTTGTACACCGCTTCGATCAACTGCCGCGAGTTCACCGGCTTGTGGAAGATCGCGTACGCGCCCAGGTCCTCGGCCATCTCGTCGAGGCGGGCGGAGTGGTCGCCCGTCAGGTAGATCACCGGGAGGCTGTGCCCGCTGGGCGTCTTCTCCAGGCGTTCGAGCACGCTGAACCCGTCGCCGGCGGGCATGTTGATGTCGAGGATCAACAGGTCGGGCTTCTCGCTGCGGGCCTTGGCCAGGCTGTTGTAGCCGTCGCTGGCGGTGAGCACCTCGGCGCCGGCCTTCTCCAGGCGGATCTTCAGGGCCTGGAGCAGCTTGAAGTCGTCGTCGGCCAGCAGGATCTTGGGTCGTCGGGTCATGGATGAAGTTTCCTTTCGCTCCCACCATCGGCAGATTCAGCCGGCGGGATGAGCCGGGCCGGCCCCGCGAGTTATCACCCGCACCCGCTCTTCCTATTTTCTTAGCCCGGCCGCTTGCGGCCGCAGTGTTCCTACCCCGCCGCGACACCGCCGCCGCAAGCGGCCGGGCTAAGCGGGGGGGGAGGGGGGGCAATCACGCCGCGGCGTTGCTGATGAACATCTCCGTCTCGATCACGTCGATCAGGTTCTGCACGCTGAACGGCTTCTCGCACAGCAGCACGCCCGACGTGCGGCGGAGCAGCGGCGCGTAATCCTTGCGGTAGCCGGTCATGACCACAATGGGGACGTCGCTGCGTTGGCGGATCCCCTTGATCACGCCGAACCCGTCGAGCACCGGCATGTTCAGGTCCGTCAGCACCGCGTCGACCCGGCACGCGTCGAAGCACGACAGCCCCTCGGCCCCGGTCTTAGCCGTGACGCAGGCGTAGCCCTCGTGCTCCAGCCGCGCCCGCATCGCCGCGAGCACGCCCTCGTCGTTGTCGATCACGAGGATGGTCTTGCTCGGCGTACCGTTCGGTTCAGATTCAGGCATGGGCGGGGCTCCGGGGGGTGGCGGGGGACGTGGGGGACACGCCCTGCTTCTGGATACACTCGATCACCTGCCGGGCCTCGTAGGGCTTGGCGAGGAACGCGGCCGACCCGGCGTCGATCGCCTCGCGGCGGTTGTCGTCGGTGATGTTGGCCGACAAAAAAATCACCGGGGTCTCGGCCAGGTCCGGCTGAGCCTTCAGCCAGCGGCAGACCTCAAACCCCGTCAGGTCCGGCATGCGGATGTCCAGCAGGATCACGTCCGGGCGGAACCGCTCGGCCGCCGCCTGCCCGCTCCGGCCGTCGCTTGCGGCCTCGACGGTGTAACCCATCGCCCGCAGACGCACCGTCAGCGCCTTGGTGATCGCAAAGTCGTCGTCGATCAGTAACACTCGGTCAGGCACAGTGCCGCGCTCCTTCCAGGCGACCCGCCGTCGCGTCCGTCAGTTGGTCCAGGTCCCGCGGCAGCGTGTACGTGTCGAGGTGGCGGCACGTCAGCTCGGCGAGTTTCACGTCCTCCCCCAGGTCGATCGACCGCGCGTCCCACGCGTCGCGCAGCTTCTCGGCCCACCGCTCGGGCTGTTCGCACGAGCCGAGCAGCAGCACCGAGTTCGCCTTCGCGTCCGGCAGCGCCAGGTCCATCGAGTAACCCACCGACGCGAGGAACTCACGGATCGTGTCGGCGCAGATGTCCTGGCCGACCGCGGTCAGCTCCATCATGCAGATGTCGTAGGTTTGGCTGTCGTCGCCGCTGCGCATGACCTCGCCGTAGCGGCGGACGACGTGGCGCGGGTTCCACGTGGGCAGCGTGAAGCTGAACGTGCTGCCAGCGCCCAGCTCGCTGTCAATGTCCATCTGCCCGAGGTTCAGCCGGGCGAGTTCCTTGGCGATGTGCAGGCCCAGCCCGAAGCCCTTGCCCGCCTTCTTGTGCCGCGTGGGCTTGCCCTGCTCGAACCGCTCGCCGATGACGGCGATGTCGTCGATGCTCAGCCCCGGGCCTTTGTCCGTGACGCTGATCCGCAGGTCCCCGGCCGTGCCCGCGCCGCGGCAGAGCGTCGCCTCGCAGACCGCCGCCTCCAGCCGCACCGTCGAGCCCTCCGGCGAGAACTTGATCGCGTTGGTCACCAGGTTCAACAGCGCGCGGCCCGCCTTTTCCAGGTCACAGAAGATCGGCGGCAGGTCCTCGGCGATGACCTCTTCGATGTGCACCGACTTGGTCATCGCCCGGGTCAGCGCCGTCTGCCGCACCTGGTCGAACAGCTCGCCCACGCAGTGCTGCTTGCGGTCGACGCGGAGGCGGTTCGCCCGCAGCTTGCTGGTGTCCAAAAAGTCGTCGACCATCTGCGAGAGGTCGCGGGTCGCGGCGTCGATGTAATCGAGGAAGCCCTCTTGGTCCGGGGTGACGGGCCCGCCCAGGCCGTCGCGGATGATCGAGGCGAACTCCTTGATCACCGTCAGCGGCGTGCGGAACTCGTGGGCGACGTTGTCGACGAAGCGGTGGGCGGTGTCGGTCAGCTCGGTGAGGCGTTTGTTCTTGGATTCAAGCTCGACGTTGGTGTGCTTGAGCTCCTCGGAGAGGCGGCGGTTGCGGGCGTCGAGGCGGTGGCGGCGGAGGCCGTCGCGGATCGCGTGGTGCAGGAGCTGGGGGTTCTTGAACACCGCCGACTTGGTGAGGTAGTCCGACGCGCCGGCGTGGAAGGCGCGGGCGGCGATCTTCTCGTCGCCGTGCGAGCTGAGCACGATGACCGGGCCCAGGTCGAACCGGGCAAAGTCGGGCAGCCAGTCGAGCCCGTCGCCGGTGTGGTTCGCGGTGACCGGCTCGGCGACGGCGACGGCGGTGTCGGACGCGGTGCCGCTCCCGCCGTTCGGTGCGGCCGTGATGGCGCTCCACACGCCCGACCCGCCGGGGCGCGACCCCGAGCAGCCGGGCATCTGGTAGTCGCAAAGGACGACTACCGGCCCCTCGGCGGGGAAGTTGGCGACGGCCTCGGCGGGCTCGGCGAAGCTGCGGACCTGCCGCGGCCCGCCGCCGGTCGACATGAACGACTCGCGGGTCGAGAGCATCCGCTCCAGCAGCAGGCGGTGGTCCGGGTCGTCGTCGATGATTAGAAAAACCATGGGCATCCCTTAAGGATCGGCTGCACCGGGCGCGGAGTTGCGTCGGCGCGGCAAAGGTTCGGCGGCCGCGCGGCCGGCCCCCGTTCATCGCACGGGTCACGGGGCGGGTGAAGCGGCGGGTGCGGGATTTCCGCCCGGGTGCGGGAATAGCCGCCACGTCGCGCCGCTCACGCGGATTGTGCCGCCGCCGCACGGGACCGCCCGCAGATTCTCCCGCACGACGGGTTGACGGCGGACGCGGGGCACCCGGTGTTATCGGCCGGCGGCGGGGACAAGATGAAGGTTCGATGTCCTGCGACGGCCGCGGGGCTTCTACACCTCGGCCGCTCAGAAGCTGTTTCACCACCAGTCCGGGGTGCCACACTGCATCCCGGAGGCTTTGCGGAGGGTGCGGTGTGCCGGCGACGAGTGAAGTTAAGCCGTGGCCACACCCGCACACCGCACCCGCCCCGAGCGGCGGGATGCGGTGTGGCACCCTGCGCATCGGGCTGTGAAGCAGGCGCTAGACGGATGCACGGCACCCGGGACGCTTCGCGTCACCCGCTCAGAAGCTGTTTCACCACCAGTCCGGGGTGCCACACTGCATCCCGGAGGCTTTGCGGAGGGTGCGGTGTGCCGGCGACGAGTAACGTTAAGCCGTGGCCACACCCGCACACCGCACCCGCCCCGAGCGGCGGGATGCGGTGTGGCACCCTGCGCATCGGGCTGTGAAGCCGGCGCTAGACGGATGCACGGCACCCGGGACGCTTCGCGTCACCCGCTCAGAAGCTGTTTCACCACCAGTCCGGGGTGCCACACTGCATCCCGGAGGCTTTGCGGAGGGTGCGGTGTGCCGGCTACGAGTAACGTCAAACCGTGGCCACACCCGCACACCGCACCCGCCCCGAGCGGCGGCATGCGGTGTGGCACCCCCGCCGTCGAGGACATTCACCCCGCCGACCGCAGCAGCGCCTCGATCCGGTCCCGCGTGGGGATCGACGGCTGCGCCCCCGCCGCCGTCGTTGCCAACGCCCCGGCCGCGGCGGCGAACCGTAGCGCCCCGTCGAACGCTCGCCCCTCGGCCAGCGCCGCGGCCAGCGCCCCGCAGAACGTGTCCCCCGCGCCGGTGGTGTCCACCGGCTCGACCTCAAACGCCGCGACGTGGTGCCGCCCGCCGTCCGCATCCACCGCCACCACCCCCGCCCCGCCGAGCGTGATGACCACGCCCCTCGGCCCCCGCTCCCGCAACGCCTCCGCCACGTCGAGCGCCGCGTCGGCTCCGCCCGCCGATGACCCGTCACCCGCCAGCATCGCCGCCTCCGTCTCGTTCACGATCAGCAGGCCGATCCGATCCGACAGCGGCACCGCCGCGTCGCCCACCGGCGCGTAGTTCACCATCACCATCGCCCCCGCCCCCGCCGCCGCGTCGATCGCCGCCGCCACCGTCGCCGTCGGCGTCTCCATCTGCAACAGCACGTGCGACGCTCCGCCGATCGACTCGCCCGCCGCATCTATATAAGAGGCGTCGAGCGTGCCGTTGGCCCCGGCGGCGACGGCGATGCAGTTCTCGCCGTGCGCGTCGACCGTGATGAGGGCCGTGCCGGTGGGCTCGGTGTCGTCCACGGTGACGTGCGACGTGTCGATCCCGTCGGCGTCGAACGCCTCGCGCATCGCCCGGCCGTGGTCATCGTCGCCGACCCGTGCGACGAACGCGACCGTCGCCGCACCCGCGCCGCCCCCCGCTTCCCCCGCCGCCCGCGCCGCGGCCACCGCCTGGTTCGCGCCCTTCCCGCCGTGGGCGACGTGGAACGTCCCGCCCGTTACCGTCTCGCCCGGCTTCGGCAACGCCTCGACGTTCATCACCAGGTCCGCGTTCACGCTGCCGATCACCACGACACGGGGCGGCTTGTCCTGCATCGCCGCATCCTACCGACCACCCCCGCCCCCGCCCCCCGGCCCCCGCAGCGTCCGCTCGCCCACCACCCGCGCTGGGTTGCCCGCGACCACCGCATTCGCCGGGACGTCCCGCGTCACCACCGCCCGCGCCCCGACCACCGCCCCGTCCCCTACCGTCACGCCCGGCCCGATGAACGCCTCGGCCGCGACCCACACCCCCCGCCCGATCGTGACCCCCGACCGCACCAGCGGCAACGCCGCGTCGCGGTGGTCGTGCGTCCCGGCGCAGACGAACACCCGCTGGCTGAGCACCGTGTGCTCGCCGATAGTCACGCGGCCGAGGTTGTAGATCTCGACGCCCTCGCCGAGCATGCTCCACGCCCCGACCTCGAGCAGCCACGGGTGCCACACCCGCGTCGTCGGCCGCGTCGCACCGTCGACGCGGGCCCCAAAGCGGTTGAGTAACCACCGCCGCCAGCGGAACGCCCGCGGCGGCGACGGGCGGATCAGCGTCCGCTCAACCAGCCGCCACGCCACCCGGCGGGCGTACTCGGACCGCGGGTAGGGGTTGGGGTGCACCGTGTCCAGCCGCTGCACCACCGGCGCGGTGGGCGGTAGCGGCGCGGGTGTAGGCTCATCGGGCACGGTGGTATGGTAAAGCCTGCGGCGGGTCCCGCGCCACCGGCCGGTCGACGGTGTGGCAACCGCAAGCAGCCGCGGGCGAACTGCCCGCGGCTATAGAGATGCAGGGGGGGGCGCGCACGGGGCAACCGCATGGCGATCACGACCGACCCGCTGCGCATCCTGCACCTGACCGCGGGGTCGGACGCGGGGGGGATCAGCCGGTACCTCGTGGACCTGGGCGTGGCGATGTCTGCGCAGGGGCATGACGTGGCGGTGGCGGGCGAGCGGGGCGTGGACCACGAACGGTTCGAGGCGGCGGGGCTAGGGTGGATCGAATGCCCGCTCAAGGGCGGGCCAACGGCGCTGTGGCGGGCGGCCCGGCAACTGGAGCGGTGGACCGAGGGCGGGGGCGGCTGGCGGCCCGACGTGTTGCACGTGCACTACCGCAAGCCGGCGCTGGTGGCGCGGCGGCTGGGTCGACGGCTAGGTATCCCGGTGCTGTTCACGCTGCACCTGTCGGATTTGCCGCTGGGCGGGCCGTGGCGGTGGCTGAGCGACTTCGGCGACGTGACACACGCGCCCTCGGCCGAGGCGGCGCGGTGGCTAACCGCGGTGGCGCGGGTCGAGGCGTCGCGGGTGGTGACGATCCCGCACGGCGTCGACCCGGCCCAATTCCCGCGGGCCGCGGGAGACGACCGGCGGGCGGCGCGGGAGGCGCTGGGCTTGCCGAGCGACGCGACGGTGGCGGCGTACGTCGGGCGGTTTGACGAGCCGAAGAACGAGTGCTGGGTCGTGGACGTGGCGGCGGCAACGCGGGCGCTTCCGGGGGTGAGGTTCGTCATGCTCGGTGGGGGCCCGCGGGAGGCGGCGCTGCGGCGGCGGGTCGAGGACGAGGGGCTGGGCGAGCGGGTGCGGGTGCTGCCGTATGGGGACCCGCGGGCGGTGTACGGGGCGTGCGACTTGTTGTTGATGCCGTCGGGCCGGGAGGGGTTTTCGCTGGTGTGTGCCGAGGCGATGAGCGTCGGCCGCGCGGTGCTGCGGACGCGGACCGCCGGGGCGGGTGAGACGGTAGTAGAGGGCGTCACCGGCCGCACGACGTCGATCAACCGGGACGTTTTCGTTGCCGCGGCGGTGGAGATGCTGGCCGACCCCGGTGCACTTCGCACGATGGGCGACGCCGGGGCGGCGCACGTCCGCCGCCACCTCGGCTTCGACCGGCAGGTGGCCGAGACGGTGGCGCTATACCGGCGGATGGCTCGGATCCACCGGCGGTCATAGTCTTGGGGGTGCCACACTGCATCCCGCCGCTGCGGCGGGTGCGGTGTGAGCGCGACCGCGGCGGGTTGTCCTCGCGACCTGCACACCGCACCCTCCGCAAAGCCTCCGGGATGCAGTGTGGCACCCGCTCTTGGGTGCGGGTCGGCCTCCGCTATAACGCCCCTATGCCCACCACCCTCACGCTCGCCCCGCAGCTTCCGGGGCCGGGGCCGGTGCCCGGCCGGTTCGACCTGCACCGGGCGGTGTGCAGCTACGGCTACTTCCTGCTCGCCCCAAACCGCTGGGACGTAGGCCGCCGCGTCCTGCACCGCCCGCTGCGGCTCTCGCCCGCGGCCGAGTCCCGGGTCGTGCACACTACGCTGCGCCAGCGGCGCGACGGCCGGCTGTCGCTCGCCTGCGACCGGCACGTCGAGCGCGCCGAGCACGCCACCCTGAAGCGTCAGGTTGCGCGGATGCTGCGCTTCGACGAGGACTTCCGCCCGTGGCAGCGGCTGCACCGCAAGGCACGACGTCGCCGCTTCGACCGCATGTTCCGCAGCCCCACCCTCTTCGAGGACCTGGTCAAAACCATCACCTCCTGCAATGTCACCTGGCGGAACACCATCACGATGAACCGCCTCATGGTCGAGCACGTCGGCGACGGCGGGTTCCCCACCGCCCACCAGCTCGCCGACTTCGGCGAGGAGCGGCTCAAGGCCCGCTGCAAGGTCGGCTACCGCGCCGGACGCATCGTCCGATTCGCAAGAAACGTCGCCGACGGTTCTATCGACCTCGATTGGTTCGAACACCCCGACCGCACCGGCGACGACTTATATAAAGCCTTCCTCGCGATCCACGGCCTGGGCCCCTACGCCGCGGCCAACCTCTGCCACCTCACCGGCATATACGACCGCCTCCCCATCGACACCGAAACCTACCGCCACTACTGCCACATCCACCGCCTCGACCGCCCCAAGAACCCCGCCACCCTCCACCCAAAGATCGAGCGCTACTACGGCCGATACGCCCCTTACCAGTTCCTCGCCTACTGGTTCGAGCTCTGGGAGGATTATCAACACCGCTTCGGCCCCGCGTGGCGCTGGGACCGCGACACGACGGGGACGCAGTTCACCGCTTCCGTCTTGAAGTAGCCATTTGGTGCACGACGAACGCTGAAGCGGGAACCGCAGATTCCGCAGATGACGCAGATTCGGACTTGTTAGATGCACATCAATCCCTAAGGACAAGGCGTGCATCGATAGGGGCAAGAAGTTTTTGCGGTGCTTCTTATATCTGCGAAATCTGCGCAATCTGCGGTTCCGGCTGTTCCCGCGGTGCAAGATGAGAAACATCACTGATACCTCGGCAGCCCCAGCAGCTCGTCGAGGCGGACGACCTCGAAGCCGCGGTCGCGGAGCTGGTTCACGAGGGGGACGACCGCGTCGGCGGTGGCGCGGCGGCTGCGCGGGCGCGTCGGTTCGTGCCCGTCGTGCAGCAGGAGCACCTCGCCATCGGTGGCTTTCGCCAGCCGTTTCACGATGCGTCGGGCGTCGCTTCCGGGGGCGGTGTCAAAGGCGCGGCGGGACCAGGTGACGACGTGGTGCCCGGTCTGCCGCGCCTGGTACATCAGGTGCCAATGCTTGTAGCCCATCGGCGGGCGGAACAGCGCCGGCCGCTTGCCGACGATGTCCATCACCACGTCCCCCGTCTCCTCCATCTGCCGCCGCCAGTACACGTGCCTGCCCCACAGACCCTGGCGGCTGTGGTCGAAGGTGTGATTGCCGATGAGGTGGCCCTCCGCGTCGATGCGGCGGAGCAGGTCGGGGTGGCGGTCGGCGTTCGCGCCGATGACGAAGAACGCGGCCGGGGCGTCGACGGCGCGGAGCGCGTCGAGCACCGCCGCGGTAGCGTCGGGCGTCGGCCCGTCGTCGAAGGTCAGCGCGACCCGGGGCCGCTCGCCCCGCGGTGACGCATCGGCGCTGAACCACAACGGCCCCATCATCCGGCTCCGCGGGTGGAAGATGCCCCACCCCAGCGTCGCCCCGATCACCACCACCGCCGGCAGCACCACCGTCCACCACGTCGCGGCGATCTCCATGCGGTGAGTCTACCGGGGGCGGGAGATGAACCGTCAAGGTCGCGGAGAGCACCAAGGAAGGCAAAACAGCCGTAACCGCAGATTTCGCAGATGGCGCAGATTGCAGAAGAAGGATCAAACCAATCGAGGATGCGGTCCGTTACGCGACCATTTCCCGCTCTTCATCTGCGTGATCTGCGGAATCTGCGGTTCCTCCCCCGCCTTCCTCCGCGCTCTTGGCGTCCTCCGTGGTTCAATGCCTTCTCATAAAGTGACGGACTTGAAGATGAAGAAGCTCCGCATCATCCTGCTCTGCCACGAGACGCTCGTGCCCCCGTCGTCCGTCGAGGGGATGAGCGACGCGGACATCGCCCCGTTCAAGACCGAGTGGGACGTATACGCCACCTTGGCCAACCTCGGGCACACCGTCTGGCCGATTGGCGTGGGCGAGGACCTGTCGGTGGTCAAACACGCGGTCGACACGCTGCACCCCGACCTCGCGTTCAACCTGCTCGAAGAGTTCGGCGGCATCGGCGTGTACGACGCCCACGTCGTGGCCTACCTCGAGATGCTCCGCCTGCCCTACACCGGGTGCAACCCGCGCGGCCTCATGCTCGCCCACCACAAGGGCCTCGCCAAGATGATCGCCCGCCACCACCGCATCGCCGTCCCGCCCTTCGCCACGTTCCCCCTCGGCCGCAAGGCCCGCCGGCCCCGCAGGCTCGGCTTCCCCCTGATCGTCAAGAGCCTCACCGAAGAGGGCAGCGTCGGCATCGCCCAGGCGTCGATCGTCCGCGACGACGACGCCTTGGCCGACCGCGTCGCCTTCGTCCACCGCACCCTGAACACCGACGCCATCGCCGAGTCTTATATAGAGGGGCGCGAGGTTTACGTCGGGGTGATCGGCAACGGCCGATTGCAGACCTTCACGCCGTGGGAGCTGGACTTCGGCAGCCTCCGCGACGGGGCCCCGCGGATCGCCACCGGCCGCATCAAGTGGGACGACGAGTATCAGAAGCGGATCGACCTCACCACCGGCCCCGCCGCCGACCTGCCCGCCGTCGGCACACCGCACGACCTGGCCCGCCTCGCCAAGCGCACCTACCGGGCGCTGCAGCTGTCGGGCTACGCCCGGCTCGACTTCCGCCTCGACGCGGCCGGCAAGCCGTGGCTGCTCGAGGCCAACCCCAACCCCCAGCTCATGTACGGCGAGGACTTCGCCGAGTCCGCCGAGCACGCCGGCGTCGCCTATGGCCCGCTGCTGCAGAAAATCGTCAACCTCGGCCTCCGCTACCGCCTCGTCGGGCAGGCGTAAGCACGATCAACAAGTCGCGGGAGCACCGCCAGATCCTCGGCCCGCCGAAAAACGGGACGCTGGCGCGTCACCCGCTACGCGGCGACGGTATCGCTTCACAAAAAAGCGGCCGTCTGCAAAAAGCAGACGGCCGCTTTGAAAATTAGCGCCGGCGTCAGTCTTACTAGGCCCTAGGCCCTAGCGTCTAGCGCCTGATCGCTACTCCACCGTCTGCATCTCGGGCTCCTCCACCTCGACCTGCATCCCCTCGTTCATGTCGTCGCCCGACTTCGCCTGAGCCTTCATCTCCGCCCACTCGGCCTTCGCCTGCTGAAGCTCATTGGTCCACTCGGCCTTCGCCGCCGCTTCCCACTCCATCGGCTCGTACATGATCGTCAGCGACTCGGCCCCCGCCAGCTTCTTGAGCGTCGGCGACTCGGCCGCGAGCAGGTCGTCTACCGTCACCTTCGCCATCACCATCCCGTCCTCGGTCATGTAAGGCTCGGCCGAATTGACCTCACCCGGGACGTCGTACGTCTCGGTGATCTCCATGCCCTCGAGCATCGTCTTCATCATCGGCTTCTGCTCCTCGGGGATCTGCTCCTGCGAGGCGTCGGCCGCCATCTGCATCAGCGTTGAGTTGTTCACCGTCAGCTTGCCCTCCTCCATCGAGAAGGTGACGGGCTTCTGATCGGGGTCGCCCTCGCCCATGTCGAACTTGACGTTGTTCACGTCCATGAAGTATCCGGTAACGGTGACGTACTTGTAGCCGTTCTCGGTCTTCTCCTCGGGCTTGGAGAACGCGACGAAGCCGTTGTCCTCGAGCTTCTTCGCGTCCTCGGCGGTGAGGTTGGTGAACGGCATATCACCCATCTGCTCGGCGTTCTGCTCCGAGACGCCGAAGGTGATCTGCATCTTACCGGACCCGTCGGGGTTGACGGTGGTCTGCTGCTTGGCTTTGAGGCAGCCCGCGGCGAGGAGGGCGAACGCGGCGAGGCAGGCGAGGGCGAGGGGGCGGTGGAACATCGGGCTCTCCGGGAAGGGTGGTTGCGGTTCGGGCGGATGGTAGCACGGCGTGAAGCGTGCGGCGGCTAGAGCGGTCAACACAAACTTCTCCAATAGCGGCGTTGCTACGCAACGCGGTCCGCGACGCTTAGCGCCGCGGCTAGGGCGGAAAACCCAGCACTTGCTCTAGCAGCTAGCGACTGGCAACTGGGCGCTCGCTTCTAGCTTGATGCAATAAGCGAGGCTTGTGACTGATGGCAGTCACGATCACGACCGGCACACCGTCACAATGTGTCAGCCAGTACCCAGCACCCAGCACCCAGCACCCAGCACCTAGCCGCCAGCCGAGTTATGCACAGCGCTGGCTTAACCCGCTCGCCCCCGTTATATTGTCTCGAGGGTGAATCGCGTCTCTCTTCCCCGTCGCACCTTTCGGAGTAGAACCTTGGCCGAAGCACCTCCCGCCACCACGCCGCCGTCGGGCGACCTATCCGCCCGGGTCAACCACCTCAACCGCCAGCTCGACGAGCTCGAGGCCCAGCAGAAGGCGGCCCGCGCCACGGTGTGGATCGCCTTCGTCGTGCTGTTGCTGATCATGCTGGTCTTCGGCGTGGGGCTGTATTACACGGTGACCAACAACCTCTCGGCCGACAAGATCGAGCCGGTGCTGATGGAGCGGGTGGAGGCGAACACGCCCCAGCTCCAGCGGACCGCGACCGAGGCGGTGTCGCTGGCGATGCCGACCTACCAGCGGCTGGCGCGGGAGGAGTTTGCCGAGATCACCCCCGAGCTGCGGGACCGGGCGACCGAGGAGGTTCAGGCCCTGCCCGACAAGCTGCGCGAGCGGCTGAGCGGGCGGATGCAGGACCTCGAGAAGACCCTCGACACCGAGATGCGGGCGGAGATCAAGAAGCGGTTCGGCGACATCCCCGAGGACCGGATCGAGATGCTCGCCTCGCACTTCTCCGACGAGCTGTTGAAGACCGGCGAGGGGCTGCAGGCCAGCCTCGAAGCCCGGTACGACCAGCAGGCGTCGCGGCTGGAGACGGTGCTGAACAAGTTTGAGGTCGCCGACCAGGCGGCGATGAACCCCGAGGATCTGCAGTTTAAGCTGATCGAGAACGCGGCTTTGCTGGTCGTGCACCTGGCGCGGAACCCCGACGAGCTGCCGGTGATGCCGGGGCTGAACGAGGGAGCCGAGGGGGCGAAAGCCGGCTCGCCGATGCCCGGTGGCGGTGGCGGTGTGAAAGCCGCGACGCCCCCCGCCGGCGGCGGCGGTACGGACACGGATCGAACCCAACCCATGCAGGAAAGCGAGGCCGGCAATGAGTGAGACCCCCGACAGTTTTGCCAACGTGGCGTCGCTGGAGCGCAAGCTCGACGACGCGGTGAAGAGTGCCAAGAAGCGGCGGACGACGCTGACGGTAGTGTTCGTCGTCTTCGCGCTGATCCTGGCGGGGTACCTCGGCTTCGCCTGGTACCAGATCAGCAAGGTCGACCCCGAGACGGTGGTCGGGCTGGTCGAGTCGCGGGCCCAGCCCTACCTCAACCGCCCGGCGGACCAGTGGGCGTCAGACCTGAAGGACCAGGCCCCGTCGCTCGTGGACCAGGCGGGCGACGCCCTGCTCAGCGTGCCCGCGGCCATGAGCGACCGCGTCACCGAGTACGTCCAGTCCACCGTCGATCAGCAGATGCCCGAGATCGAGAAACAGCTCCGCGAAGCGATCACCGGCCTGCTCGACGAGATGCAGACCACCATCAAGAGCGACTTCTCCGACGGCCAGATCAGCGACGAGGAAGCGAAGCAGGAACTGACCATGGTCGCCCAGCAGTTCGACGACTCGCTCAAGCAGAAGCTCGACGAGGTGTTCGCCCACTACGGCTCGATCACCGGCGACATGATCGACCACCTCGACAAGCTCGCCGGCGGGCAGAACCTCGACGAACAGGAACGCCTGCACCGCGAGATCCTCGTCAACTTCCTCGCGCTGCTGAAGCAGACCCGCGACGGGACGATCGGCTCGCAGAGCGGTTCCTGAAGACGCGGTCCGGCGGCCACGGTCGCCCTCGACGCCGCTTTAGCCGCGGCCTCACAGGCCGCGTCGGATGAACTGGTACCACGAAGCCTTTGCAGAAAAGCTATTTCACTGCGTCATGGTGGGGGTGCCCCACCGCATCCCGCCGCTCGGGGCGGGTGCGGTGTGCCGGCGTGACCTTGCCGTGACGTCCCTCGTACCCTGCACACCGCACCCTCCGCAAAGCCTCCGGGATGCAGTGTGGCACCCTGCACCCGACCATAAAGCAGTCTGCAACCACCGCCCGCGTCCGCCCCTAGCGGCTATCGCCTAGCGCCTATAATCGGTTATGCAACTCTGGCAGCCGCCGATCCCCGACCATTACCACGGGCTGAGTGACCGTGAGATCGCCGACCGGATCACCGCGCGCAGGGACGAGCTCGGCAGCGAGCTTGTCATCCTTGGGCACCATTACCAGCAGGACGAGGTGATCCGCTTCGCCGACTTCACCGGCGACAGCTTCAAGCTCAGCCAGCTCGCCGCGGAGAAGGTCCGCGAGGTCGGGGCGAAGTACGTTGTGTTCTGCGGCGTGCACTTTATGGCCGAGACGGCCGACATCCTCACCGACGACGGCGTCGCGGTGATCCTCCCCGACCTCGGGGCCGGCTGTTCCATGGCGGATATGGCCGACTACGACCAGACGGTGGACGCGTGGGAGGCGATTCATGAAGTGCTGAGGGACGAAGCGACCAAGGGACGGAGGGACCAAGGGGCGGATCAGCCCCCGGTCCCTGCGTCCCTCGATCCCTCCGTCCCTTCTGCGACCCGCATCATCCCCATCTGCTACATGAACTCCACCGCCGCGATCAAGGCGTTCTGCGGGGAGCACGGCGGGGCGGTGTGCACGTCGTCGAACTGCGACAAAGTCTTCGACTGGGCGCTCAAGGGCGGCGACGAGCCGCTGGCGGAGGGCGAGACGGTGAAGATCTTGTTCCTGCCCGACCAGCACCTGGGCCGCAACACCGCGGCCGCGGCGGGGTTCGACGTCCACGAGGACATGTGCCTCTGGGACCCACGCGACGCCGACGGGCAGGGCGGGTGCACCGACGAGGAGCTTTGCCGCAGCACGTTCATTTTGTGGAAGGGCCACTGCTCGGTGCACAAGCTGTTTCGGCCCGAGCACGTGGACCAGATCAAGGCCCAGTGGCCGGACGTGACGGTGATGGCCCACCCCGAGTGTTCGTACGAGGTGTGCCAGAAAGCGGACCGCACCGGCAGCACCGAGGGGATCATCCGGGCCATCGAGGAGGCGAAGCCGCACAGCCGCTGGGCGATCGCGACGGAGGTGCACCTGGTCAAGCGGCTGGCCGACGCCGCGGCCAAGCGGGGCGTCACCGCCCGCATCCTCAGCGAGTGCCAGTGCCTGTGCACGACGATGTTCCGCATCGACCGCCCGCACCTGCTGTGGGTGCTCGACAACCTCGCGGCGGGCAAGGTGATCAACCAGATCACGGTGCACCCCGAGGCGAAGCGGCTGGCGCTGATCGCGCTGAACCGGATGTTGACCATCACCGGGGCAACTCCCCTCGCCGTCGAAGACGCGGTCCCATTGCACCGTTAAGCCGTCGCTTGCGGTTAACGCACCGTTCCCGGTGCGCTAACCGCAAGCGGGAGTCAACAGGTCACGCCATCGCGGCCAGCGCCGCCCGCAGTTTTTCGTAGGAATCCGCCAACGCCTCGGGGATGAGGCGGACCTGCCCAACGATGTCCATGAACGTCGAGTCGCCGTGCCACCGCGGGACGACGTGCAGGTGCAGGTGCCCCGGCACGCCCGCCCCGGCCGCGGCCCCGAGGTTCATGCCCAGGTTCACCCCCTGACAGTGCACCGCCGCCCGCACCAGCCGGTTGCCTAGCTCGGCAAACTCCATCAGCTCCGCCCGCGCCTCGGCGGTGAGGTCGCCGAGGTCCGCGACGTGCTCGAACGGCGAGACGAGGAGGTGGCCGTTGGTGTACGGGTAGCGGTTGAGCAGGATCGTGTTGAATTCACCGCGGTGCAGCACGAGCTTCTCAGCATCGTCATCGCGCTGATCATTCATAGTCGGGCCGTCCGCGGCCCGGTCCCCGGTCGACGCCGCGTCGCACAGGAAACACCCCTCCCCGCCGGGCCGCGGCCTCGCCGGGCCCTCGTCATCGGACGCCGCGTTGAGGTAGTCAAGCCGCCATGGGGCCCAGAGGTTGCGTGGCATCGCGGGAGTCTACGCCGCGGGCGGAACAGAACGCTTAGCCCGGCCGCTTGCGGCCGCCGTGTTTCGGAATACGGCGGCCGCAAGCGGCCGGGCTAAGGGGACCGTACGCATCGGCGTCGGACGGCGGTCAACGTTCGAGGCGCACCCGCCTGTCGGTCGATACCATCCCGACACCCGCGTGCCGCGGGCAAGGATGCCGCATGCCCTCGGCCTGGATGCTCTTCATTGCGATACTCGCCCCGGCCGCGGCGGGGCTGACGACGCTGGGCCTGCCCCGCCGGGCGGTGACGGCGCGGGTGCTGCTCGCGGCGGCGGGGATGGCGTTGTCGTTCGGGCTGGTGGGCGGGCATCTTGGGGTGTACGGGGTTTCCGGGGGGGCGGGGGGTGGCGAGTGGACGCTTCACGAACGCGGGGCACATGCCGATCCTTCGGACCATCGCGACCACGCAAGCGAAGGGGATGTCGGGGCAGAGGAAAGATCATCAAGCAGAGGTAACATCGTCGCCTACACCCCGGGACCGCGGGCCACCGCCGACCTGCCGTGGGTCCCCGCGCTCGACCTGAACATCGCGTTCCTCGCCGACGGGCTGGGCGGGTTCTTCGCGCTGCTGGTGTCGGGCGTCGGGGTGTTGATCGTGCTGTACGCGCGGGGCTACTTCGGGGCGGCCGACGAACAGGCCGAGGCGGACCTGGCTCGCTTCTACCCGACGCTGGGGTTCTTCGCGTCGGCGATGATGGGCGTGGTCCTGGCCGACTACACCCTGCTCACGCTGGTGTTCTGGGAACTCACGTCGATCAGCTCGTTCCTGCTCATCGGGTGGGACCGCTACGACCGGCGGGCCGTGCGCCTCGCGATGCAGGCGTTCTTCACCACCGGGCTCGGGGGCATGTTCCTGCTCGGCGGGATCGCGTGGTTCGGGTTCACCACCGGGTACTGGCGGTGGAGCGACATCCTCGCCGCGGGCGGGAGCATCGACTTTCACGACCCCGCGGTCATCGGCGCGTTTCTGTGCATGTTCGTCGGCGCGGCGAGCAAGAGCGCCCAGTGGCCGCTGCACTACTGGCTCCCCGGCGCAATGGCGGCCCCCACCCCCGTCTCCGCCTACCTGCACTCGGCGACCATGGTTAAGGCCGGCGTGTTCCTCGTCGGGCGGCTGTTCCCCGTCTTCGGGCTGGGCGCGGCGGGGGGCTACGGCACCGCAACGGGCGTCGAGATCTGGGCCGGCGTCGTCACCTGGTTCGGCGCGGTGACGATGCTGTACGCCGCCGTTACGGCCGTGAACCAACACGACCTCAAACGCATCTTCGCCTACACCACCGTCAGCCAGTTGGGCCTGCTCATGGCGATGTACGGCCTCGGCGGGTTCTGGTACGCCCACCACGGGAACTTCGTCCCCGCCGCCCTCGACTTCGACGTCACCCAGATCGCCAACCACGCCTTTTACAAGGCTCCGCTGTTCATCACTGCGGGGGCCATCGGCCACGTCGCTTCACGTAGCCTGCCCGAGTTGTTCGGCGCGTTCCGGGAGCACAAGGCGATCTGCATCACGATGCTGCTGGCGGGTTACGCCCTCGCGGCGGGGCCGGGCACGATCAGCTTCACGTCGAAGGAGTTGTTCTTATATGCGTGTGTGCACGCGGCCGAGGGGGGCGGCGGGAGGCCGTGGGTGTGGATCATCCTGCTGATGACGGTGCTCACCGCGGCGTGCAACGTGGCGATCTTCGTGCGGCTGCTGACGACGCTGATGGGCTGGCGGTTCGGGATGGGGTCCGGGGGCGGCGCTAAGCCGCAAGCGGAAGGTGAAAAGCACCACGACGCGGACGCGCATCATGGACATGATGAGCACCACCACGAGGGCGGATTGTGGGGCGCGATGTTGTGGCTGCCCGCGGTGCCGCTGGTGGCGATGCAGTACGTCGGCGGGCTGGCGACGCCGCTGTGGAACGCGGTGTTTTTGCCGTTCGAGAAGTACGCGTTCTACGACGGCTTCCACGGCGAGGTGCCTTGGCTGCCGAAGCTCGGCATCCCGCTGTACGCCTCGTTGTTCGCCATCGCGCTGGGCGTCGGGTTCGGGTTGAGCCGGCTGCTGCGCGGGGCGCACGTCGACGTGAACGACCGGATCTACCCGGCGGTGTACGAGGGGTCGACGTCGCTCGGCCGGGGCGTGTTCCGGGTGCTGCAGAACGGGAGCCTCAAGAGCTACGTCGTCGCGGTGCTCGTCGCGCTAGGGGTGGGGTACACGGCGGCGGCGGTCACGGACGGGGGCATGTTGGCGCCCGTCGCGGCGTCGGCGGAAGACTTCTTCGAGTTCTGGCCGGGCCTGCTCCTGGGGCTGATCATCTGCGCCTCGGCCCTGATGCTGCCGGTGTTCGAGAGCCGGGTGGTCCGCGTGCTGATCCTCGGGGCGTGCGGGTTCACCGTCGTGGCGATGTACGTGGTCTACCAGGCCCCGGACCTCGCGCTGACGCAGCTCATGGTCGAGATCATCTCGGTGCTGCTGTTCGTCCTCGTGCTGCGGATGCTCCCGGCCGAGCGGCACAGCGTCCGCGTTGGGTGGGTGTGGCGCGGCGCGGTCGGGGTCGGGGCGGGCCTCATGATCGGGTGGATGACCCTCGTCGCCGCGGCGGGCAACCCGGCCACGCGGCTCGGCACCTTCTTCGCTCAGCACACCTACAAGGGAAGCGCGCTGACCGGCGGGCGCGGCGGCGGGGGCGACAACATCGTCAACGTCATCCTCGTGGACTTCCGCGGGTTTGACACCCTCGGCGAGATCATCGTGCTCGGGCTCGCCGCCCTGGGCGTGTGGTCCATGCTGCCCGGCCGGGCCAAGGAGCTCGACCGATGATGAGCTCGATCCTCCTGAAAACAGCGGTGAGACTGATCCTGCCGCTGACGCTGATCTTCGCGGCGTACACCGCGCTCAAGGGGCACAACGCCCCGGGCGGCGGGTTCATCGGCGGGCTCATGGTCGCGGTGGGCATCAACCTCTACCGCATGGCCGAGGGGCGGGCCGCCCTCATGCGGCTCATCCCCTTCCACCCGCGCGTGCTCGTGTCCATCGGCCTGGCGATCGCGATGCTCACGGCCCTGGTGCCGATGCTCTTCGGTCGGCCCCTGCTCACCTCCGACGTGCGGGACGTGCAACTGGGCTTCGGCCAGTCGATCCACTTCGCCTCGGCGGTGTTCTTCGACACCGGCGTGCTGCTCGTGGTCGTGGGCGTGTCAGTGGGCATGATCCAGCGGCTGGCCGAGGAGCTCGAGGCGACGGGGGGGCAGGAGCGATGACGCTGATCCTGGCCATCTGCGTGACGGTGTGCTTCGCGGTGAGCGTGTACATGCTGCTCGGCCGCGACCTCAAGACCGTCGCGATGGGCGTGTTCCTCATCGGGCACGCGGCGAACCTGTCGATCATCGCGATGAGCGGCTCGCCGGTGCGCGAGCTGCGCGAGCACGACACCATCAAGGCCGCGCCGATCGCCCACGAAGCCGGGGTGGACGCGCTCGACACCCTCGTCGACCCCCTGCCGCAGGCGTTGATCCTCACGGCGATCGTGATCGGCTTCGCGATGATGGGGTTCACGCTGACGCTGCTGGTGGTGACCAGCCGCGCCACCGGCACGCTGGAACTGAGCGAACTCACCGGCCCCGCCGAGGGGCTGGAGCGGATCGAGGGGCCGGCATGAGCAGCGCGTCTTACATATACGGGAACGCAGGGCTAGATAGCCGGGACGCTACGCGTCCCCGGTGCACCCCGGGGACGCGTAGCGTCCCGGCTAGACGCTCCTCGAAGAGGAGCGTGGCATGAACAACCCCCTCATCGTCCTCCTGCTCGTGATCCCGATGGCGACCGGGCTCGTCTGCGTCCCGCTGGTTAATCGACGCCTCCTCTGCCGCGTCATCGGCGTCGTCGGCTTCGCCGCGACGTGCGCGCTGGCGGTGACGTTCCTCGTCGTCGCCAACGTCGGGGACGGCTTGACTTCCGGGGGCGGCGCGGCTCCCGGCGGGGGCATCCTCGTCACCCAGATGGGCGGCTGGCTCGCGCCCTACGGCATCACGCTCGTCTTCGACGGGATGTCGGGCCTGCTCGTCGCCGCGGCCGCCCTCGTCGCGCTGTGCAGCTTCGTCCACGCCTTCGCCTCGCTCACCGCCGACGTCGAGCGGCGCTACTTCCACCCGCTCATCCACTTCATGATGCTCGGGGTCAACCTCAGCTTCCTCACCGGCGACCTGTTCAACCTCTTCGTCGCGTTCGAGGTCATGCTCATGGCGTCGTACGGGTTGCTCGTCATCGGCAAGGGCCGCGAACAACTCCGCCAGGCGTACAAGTACGTGCTGATGAACTTGCTCGCGTCGACCGTCTTCGTCATCGCCGCGGGGATGACCTACGGGATGATGGGCACGCTCAACATCGCCGACCTCGCGCGGCTGAGCCGCGAGATGGCGGCGGTCGACGCGCTGCCCGCCGGCTTCACGGCGCTGGCGGTGCTGTTCCTGTTCGTCTTCGCGCTCAAGGCGGGGGTGTTCCCGCTGTGGTTCTGGCTGCCCGACACGTACCCGACCGTGCCGATCGCCGTCGCGGGCCTCTTCGGCGGGGTGCTGACCAAGGTCGGGACGTACGCCATCGCCCGGACGTTCCCGCTGGTGTTCATGGCCGGCGAGGCGTCGTCGGTCCTGACACCGATCCTGCTCTGGGGCGCGGCGCTGACGATGGCGGTGGGGGTGCTCGGGGCGCTGGCGTACGCGGGGCTGCGGCGGGTGCTGTGCCTGCTCATCGTGGTGGGCGTGGGCTACTCGATCCTCGGCGTCGCGGTGGGCAGCGGCCCGGCGCTCGGCGGGGCGGTCTTCTACATGGTGCAGTCGATGCCGGTGCTTTGCGCCGCGTTTTTGTGCTGCGGGATCGTCGAGCACAAGACGGGCACGGACCACCTCGGCCGCATCGGCGGACTCTTGCGGGGCAACGCGTGGCTGGGCGTCGCGTTCTTCATCATCGCCATGAGCCTGGTCGGGCTGCCGCCGACGAGCGGGTTCTACGGCAAGCTCGCCGTCATCCGCGAATCGCTCGGCGAACGCTTTATTGCGGCAGGGATCGTGGCGATGGTGGTCGGGGGGTTCACGCTGCTGGCGGTCTTGCGGGTGTGGGGCCACCTGTTCTGGGGCGAGGAGCGGGGCAACGTCGACGGCCGCCTCCGCCCCGCGGACCGCAGCGCGAAGCTGGCGGTGGGCACGCTCGTCGCCGCATCGCTGTCGCTCGGGCTGGTGGCGCAGCCGGCGTACCGGCTCGCCGCCCAAGCCGGCGCGGACCTCGCGGACCCGACGCGGTATATCGAAGCGGTGTTGCAGAACCCGGCGTTCGTAGTAGCGGAGTCTCCCGTAGCCGCGGATAGCAATCCGCCGGCTGAGTCCGGGGTGCACCCAGCCGCCGGATTGACCTCCGCAGCTACGGGGAACCTCCCATGACCGGCTACTTCCTCCTCAACCTCTTCCTCGCCGCGCTCTACGTCGCGATGCAGGGCAGCGTCACCCTCCTCGACGCCATCGCCGGCCTCGTCATCGGCGGGCTCATCACCGGCCTGCTCGCCCGCGCCACCGGCGGGGGCTACTTCGCCCGGCTGTGGGCCCTCATCCGCTTCACCGGCTACTTCCACTACATCCTCGTCAAGGCGAACCTCCAGGTCGCGTGGGAGATCGTCACGCCCGGGTTCACCATGACCCCCCGGATCATCCGCTACGACGTGGCGGGGCTCACCCCCGGCCAGCTCACCGCGCTGGCCAACGCCATCACCCTCACGCCCGGCACCCTCTCCGCCGACGTGAGCGAGTCGGGCGACACGCTCTACATCCACTGCATGTACGCCGCGGACCGCGGCGCCGCGGTCGCCGAGATCGACGCGCTGCGTGAGCGGCTCATGCGGGAGGTGTACCAGCCGTGACCCTCTGCACCGCCCTCGCCTCTGTCGTCTATCCCCTGCTCGCCGCGGCCCCGTCCCCGACCCCCGCGGGCGGCGGCGACGTCCCGGCCCACGTGTTCGAGCCGAGCTCGGTCGAGCCGGTGCTGTTCTGGGCCGTGCAGGCGGGCATCGTGGTCATCATCGTCGGGGTGATCCTCTGCCTGTACCGGCTGCTGCGGGGGCCGCACCTCGCCGACCGGGTGCTGGCCGCCGACGCGCTGGCGCTGCACGTCGTGGGGCTGGTCATCCTGCTGTCGATCCTGCTCCGCACGACCGTGTTCTTCGACGCGGTGCTGGTCATCGCGATCCTCGGCTTCGTCAGCACCGTTGGCTTTTCGCAGTACATCTGCGGCCTGTGCGAGCGGCGCGACGCCGGCGAGCCGGGCCTGCCCCACGACGAACTTGCCACGCCTAAGTCCGACGACGCCACCCGAGAAGGGACCCCATCATGAACCTCGTCGGCGACCTGTTGGCCGTAGTCTTCATCGCCGGCGGGCTGTTCTTCTTCGCCGTCGGGGCGATCGGCATCGTCCGCCTGCCCGACGTCTACCACCGCATCCACGCGATGAGCAAGGCCACCACCCTCGGGATCATGGGCCTGCTCATCGGAGCGATCCTGCACATCGGCACGCCCAACGTGCTGATCATGTCGCTGCTCACCCTCCTCTTCGCGTTCGTCGCCACCCCCGTCGGCTCGCACATGCTCGCCAAGGCCGCCCTCCGCGCCGACGCCCCGCAGTGGGAAAAGACGCTCAGCGACGAGCACGCGGAGGACGGAGGGGCGGAGCAATGACGAAGCACGAATGAAGAATGACGAAGCCGAACAGCGGGGCCGGTCTCGAAATCGTGGGGTAGGGGCAGGCTCTCCTACAGTGGGCAGGCTTCCAGCCTGCCATTGGCCCGAAGGGCCAAGTTCCCGGTGACCGGCTTCGGGCTGCGCCCGATGGCAGGCTGGAAGCCCGCCCCACTAATTCAAGTTCAGGGCCTGCCCCGCTTGGCGGCTTCGTCATTCGTCATTCAGGTTTGTCATTCCGCTACACTCCGCCGCCTCTGAACCCGCACCCCGGACCCGCACCATGGCGACGACCCAAACCAACAAAAAAGCCCTCATCACCTACGGCGGCTGGTCCGGGCACACGCCCAAGGAGTCCGCCGAGGTATTCGCCCCGCTCCTGCAGGACGCGGGCTACGACGTCGACGTGGTCGACACCCTCGACGTCTACACCGACCGGGACCGGATGCACAGCTTCGACCTGCTCGTGCCGATCTGGACCATGAGCGAGATCAGCAAGGAGCAGTGGCAGGGCCTTGACGCCGCGATCCAGTCGGGCGTCGGCCTCGCCGGGTTCCACGGCGGGATGATCGACAGCTTCCGCATGAACACCGAGTACCAGTTCATGACCGGGGCCCAGTGGGTCGCCCACCCCGGCAACTGCATCGAACGCTACACCGTCTACATCGAAGACGAGAGCCACCCCATCACCGCCGGCCTCGACGACTTTGAATTGCCCAACACCGAGCAGTACTACTGCCACCACGACCCGGGCAACACCGTTTTGTGCACCACCGTCTTTGACCAGGCCCACGGCAACCCGAGCCTCTACACGCAGAACGCGGTGCACCCCTACGCCTGGACCAAGACCTGGGGCAAGGCCCGCGTCTTCGGCGCGGCGTGGGGCCACACGCACGCCGACTTCGACATCCCCGAAGCAAAAGAAATCGTCCGCCGCGGCATGCTCTGGGCGTCACGGTAAATCATCGTCGTGCCACACGAAGCGCCGCGGCTCCGCCGCGCTCGGCGCGGCAAAGCCGCGTCGCTTCATCCGAAGGTTGAACCGCCGTCTGCCCGACCGCCATGCCCGACGCGCTATTTCCCCTTGACGACACGGACCTGCTGGTGAGCGTGTACGAGAGGCACGGCCGCACGCTCGACGACCTGCCGTACACCGGGGAGTTCGAGTCGATCTACCGGGACATGTACGGCGACCCGGGAGAGGCCGACGCCCGATGGGTGCCGCCGGAACGGGCGGCGGTGTTCCACCGGCTGCACAACCTCCGCAAGGCGAAGAAGCTGCCGCGCTTGGGCAAGGCCCGCTCCGCACCGCCCCGTATCGGGCCGGAGCACGAGGCGGTGCTCGTCCAACTCGTCGAGCGACACGTCGGCGAGCTCTCGAAGCGTGACCGTCTGCTGTACACCCCCGCGTTCGACGACATCGTCGACGCGTTCAACGCCGACACCGGCCGCACGCTCTCGCCGCACGACCTGTGGCGGATCGTCGCGAAGCTGGCGAAATGACGGCGTTAACTGCGTTAGCCGCCGGGCTTGTCCCCGCGTTCCGGGTTGCGTGAAGCGCCGGGACGAGCCCGGCGGCTAACCTGGTTCGTCGTCCTCCGGGGCCAACCCGATGCGGAATGCGCTCGCGGTGATGCGGGCGCCGAGGTCGACCGACAGCGACGGGGCGGTGAGGTCGCCCTTGAACTGCGACTTCGGGCCGAGGTGGACGTGTCGCCCGGTGACGACGTCCTTCGCGTCGATGATGCCGATGCAGTCGATGCCCGCGTGGGCGACGATGTGGTGGCAGATCAGCCGGCCCTTTTTCTTGACGATCACCTGGCCGCAGGTCCTGAGTTCGCGGAGCGGTCCGCGCTGACGGTCGATGATCTGGTCGGCGACCATGACGGGCTTGTTGCAGCCCGGGCAGGACGTGGACTGGGTGCGACCGCCCACCTCGAACGCGTGGTGGCAGTGGTAACACACGACGGTTTTGGGCGGGAGTTGCCGCGCCATCGAGTCTCACGTCGACGCGCTCCCGCACGGGGAGGCGCCGCGGTTGCGGGGAACGGACCAACACCTTCGGCGTCCAACGTCCAACGCCCCATAGCCGGCGGGCTACGCCCGCCCGGGGACAACGGGGCCCGTCAGGCCCCGGCTATTGCCGGACGCTCTGCGACGCCGTGCGGAGGAGCGGCCTCACTTCTTCGGCGGCTGGGGCGTGCCTTGCGGCGTGCCGCCCTGCGGCTCGGCGACCGACGTGCCGACGGACCCCGACACGCCGCCGGTGTTGTTCGGCCCGCTGCCGCCGCCTGACCCGCTCGACCCGCCCGAACCACCCGACGACGAGCCGCGGCTGCCCGGCGCATCCGGCCCGACGGCGCACATCCCGTGGAACGACGCGCCCTCGGCCATCACCATCTTCGCGGCAGTGATGTCGCCCTTAACCCGGCCGTTGGCGTTGAGCCGCACGGTGTCCTTGGCGTTGACGTTGCCCTCGATGTCGCCGTCGATGTTGGCGTTGGTCAGGTCGAGGTCGGCCTTGCACTGGGCGTTTTGAGCGACCTGGAGCTCGCCCTTGCCGGTGATTTTGCCGTCGAAGCGGCCGATGATCCGCGCGGTCTTGTCGAACTCGAGCTCACCCTTGAAGTGCGAGTCGGCCCCGATGACGGTGGTCTGCGTGTCCTGTTCTGCCATGTCAAAATTATCCTTGGGCGACGGGGCCCGGTGCGAGAAAGCGGGCGGCTATCACGTTGATCGCCGCGACGGGGCAGTGTAACGGGTGGGGGTGGAGGGCTTGGGGACGTAGGGACGTAGGGACGTAGGGACGTAGGGAATTTTTTCTCGCACTCGCACTCGCACTCGTTCTCGTACTCGTACTCCGTAATCGGAACGCAAGCCTTGCCGCGGCAAGAAGGCCCCGCAAACAGCTCACGTCACGGGACGCTGGCGCGTCACCCGCGACGCGGAGCAACCCCGCCGTATCATCCCGGCCCATGACTCCAGCCCAAGCCCCCAACGCCCAACGCTTAACCCCCAGGCTGCCCGCTGAGTGGGAGCCGTTGGAGGCGGTTTGGGTGGTCCCGCCGCACAACCCCGAGACGTGGCCGGGGTGTCTGGAGGCGGCGCAGGGGCAGCACCGGGCGTGGCGCGAGGCGATGGGGGAGGTGGTGCGGGTGCGGACGCCGGGCGAGCTGGGGATCGTGACGAACGACTCGTGGGTCAGGGACTCGGGGCCGCTGTTCGTGTGGGGGCGGGACGGGCACGGGGAGGACGCGGAACTGCGGGTGGTGGACTTGCGGTTCAACGCCTGGGGCGGGAAGTACGAGCCGTTCGACGACGACGACGCGCTGGCGTCGCGGCTGGCGGCGGCGCTTGGGCTGCCGTGCGACCGGTACGAGGCGGTGGTGGAGGGCGGGGCGTTGGAGACCGACGGGCGGGGGTTGCTGTTGACGACGCCCGAGTGCCTGCTGAACCCCTCGCGGAACGGGCCGACGGGCCGGGCGGAGGTCGAGCGGCTGCTGGGCGGGGCGTTGGGGGTCACGCGGACGATCTGGCTGGACCTGCCCGAGGGGGGCCTGCCGGGGGACGACACCGACGGGCACATCGACAACGCGGCGCGGTTCGTGGGACCCGCGACGGTGGTGGTGCACCCCGACGTCGACGCCGCCCCGCTACGAGGGGCGGGGCTGAGCGTGGTCAAGTTGCCGCAGCCCGAGACGATCTACTACGACTACCCCCCCGACCGCTTCGGCCCGGGCGGCCGCCTGCCCCTGCCGACGAGCTACGCCAACTTCCTCATCGCCAACGGCCGCGTCTTCGTCCCGACCTTCGGCCAAGCCTCCGACGACGAGGCGCTGGAGTTGTTCGACCGCATCATGCCCGACCACACCCCGGTCCCGGTGCGGAGCGAGCACCTGGTCGTCGGGCTCGGGGCGTTGCATTGCTTGAGCATGCAGCAACCCGCGGGCCATCCCGCTTAAGCGGGATGGCCGGTTTGATCCGCGACCGTCGTCGGGTCCGGCTTGTACAGCCGCGTATTGAGGGCCCAGAGCTTTTCGGTGAAGTCGCCGCCGAGTTCGGTCTTGGCGATGGCGGCGTCGCTGCGGGCCTCGGCGAGGGACATGTTCATCTTCGCGTCGAGGTTGTCCAGCGCCGAGACGAACAGCGCCTCGGGCGTGGCGGGGACCTTGAGCGCGCCGAACTCGGGCGTGCCGTGGTGCGAGAGGATGATGTGGGTGAGGACCTCTTTGATCGCGTCGGGCACCTTCAGCGCCGCCTCGCCGAGGTCGGCGTCCTCGCAGAGCCTGGCCTTCTGCTCGAGCAGGACCGCGCCGCGGGCGATGTGCCCGACGAGCTGCCCGTCGCGGGAGTAGCCGAAGCCCTGGAGCCAGGTGAGCTCATCGCACTTGCCCAGGTCGTGCAGGAACAGGCCCATGAGCACGATGTCGCGGCTGACCTTGGGGTACAGCGGGAGCAGGGCGTCGGCCCCCTTCATGAGCGAGAGGGTGTGCTCGAGCAGCCCGCCGAGGTAGGCGTGGTGCAGCGACATGGCGGCGGGCGCTTGGCAGAAGCGGTCCATGAGTTTGCCGTCCTCGAGGTAGCGGTCCACGAGCGACTTGACGGCGCGGTGTTGGAGCGAGTGCAGCAGGCGGATCACCTCGGAAAACATCTGGTCGACGTCGTACTCCGTGGCGGGGAGGAGGTCCTTGAGCTCGCGGTCGGTCGGCTCGTGGGTGCGGATGTCCTGGATGATGATCTGCATCTCGCCCTGGTAGGGCTGGGTCTGGCCGGCGATCCAGACGAAGCCGTCGGTGGGGAGGGTGGCGAAGTGGTCTTCGGTGATGGACCACATGCGCCCGGGGGTGCGGCCGGTGCGGTCGGCGATAAGGCACTTGAGGAAGGGCTTGCCGTTCTTGGTCACGCCGAGCTGGGCGTTCTGGATCGCGAAGACGCCGTCGGTGTACTGGTTGGCCTGGAAGTCACGGATGAAGGATCGGGGCATGGGCGGCATGGTAGTAAAACGGGCGGGACCGCAGACCCCAAGGGCAAGACCGCAGAACCCGAGGCGGGAACCGCAGATTTCGCAGATGACGCAGATTTAAGACTCGGGGCTGAATCGTGCGCGAGGGTCGGGAAGAGCAAAGCGGCCGCGTGCGCTTGCGTCTTCAAGCTGCGGAATCTGCGGAATCTGCGGTTACGGCTGCGTCGGCTGTTCCCTCGCCGGCTTCGTGCGGTAGAGCAGCACCGAGATCACCAGGCTGAGCACGACGGACACGGCGAACGACCAGACGCCCCAGCGGAGGGCGATGGTGGTCCCGCCGGGCAGGCCCTTGGCGGCGAGGATGAACAGGGCGATGACCAGGACGTCGAGCATGGAGAACTTGCCGAGGTGGTGGGTGACGCGCACCGCCAGCGCGGGGCGGACCCCCAGGCGCAGGGCCGCCGCCCCCCACGCCATGGCCGCGAGTTTGAGGGTGGGGAACACGACCGAGAAGCCCAGGAGGAGCACGGCGATGGCGGTGTTGCCGCTGTGGTGCATCGCCCGCAGGCCCGAGAGGATCGAGTAGGTCGTGGGGGTGGTGAGGTCCGGGCGGAGGGCGCGGACCCAGCCGTCGTAGTCGCCGTACGCGGGGGTGAGGGTCATGCACGGCCCGACCAGCCCCAGCCCCAGCCCCGCGGCGCTCACGGCCAGCAGCGCGCTCAGCAGCGCCAGCCGCCCGGTGGACATGCGGATCGTGCGGCGGACGCCGGCTCGGCGGACCCGCGGCGGGGCGGTGGCGGTGGCGGTGGCGGTGGCGTCGGCTTCAGCCATGGGCGTGCAGGATAGACCCGCGGCACAGGGACCGGTCGGCGGCGGCTTGACGCCGGCGGCACAGCCCCTGCCGCGGCGGGGGCGGGCGCGCTATTGTGGGACATGAGCGAGTCATTCGGACGTGTAGCGCTTCTGGGTTCGGGGGCGACGGCCCTGTACTTCCTGAACCACCTGCTGGCCCGGGCGGAGGCGTTGCGGGGGCGGGTCGCCTCCGTGACGGTCTTCGAGCGGGGGGGCCGGGCGGGCATGGGCATGCCGTACCACCCCGACACGACCGACCGGCACAACCTGTGCAACATCTCGTCGGAGGAGCTGCCGCGGCTGGACGCGACGCTGGTCGAGTGGCTCGACACGCTGGGGGACGACCACCTCGCGCGGTTCGACATCGAGCGGGATGGGATCGACTCGGCCGAGACGTACCCCCGGGTCGCGCTGGGCGAATATTTCGAGGCGCAGTTCCACACCGTCGTGGAGCGGCTGAACGGGGCTGGGATCGCGGTGGAGGTGCGGCTGCACACGCCGGTCGCGGACCTGATCGACGACCCCCGGAAGGGCGTGGTAACGGTGGTGACCGAGGCGGGGCGGGAGGCGTTCGACACGGTGGTGATCGCGACGGGTCACGCATTCCAAGAGGGCGACGACGCGGCGAACGGGTACTACGCCTCGCCCTGGCCGATGCACAAGCTGTTGCCCGCGGAGGGCCGGTTCCATAATTTTGCGATCGGGACGCTGGGCGCGTCGCTCAGCGCGTTCGACGTGGTGACGTCGCTGGCACACCGGCACGGGCGGTTTGTGGAGGCGGGGGGGCGGCTGCGGTTCGAGCCGGACGCGGGGGCGCCGGATTTTCGGCTGGCGCTGCACGCGGCGCATGGGTGGTTGCCGCACCTGCAGTATGAGCAGGACGAGCCGTTCCGGGCGGTGTACCGGCACGTGACGCGGGGGGCGTTGCTGGGGATGCGGGACGGGGACGGTCGGCTGCGGCTGGGGGCGTACTTCGACGGGGTGTGTCGGCCGGCTTTGGCCGAGGCGTTCCGGGGCGACGGGCGGGGGGACGTGGCGGAGCGGTTGGAGGATGCCGGTTACACGCTCGATGATTTCGTGGAGCAGATGGAGGGCGAGCACAGCTACGACGACCCGTTCGCGGGGATGAAGTCGGAGATGCCCGAGGCGCGGCGGTCGCTGGAAAAGGACCGGCCGATCCACTGGAAGGAGGTGCTGGACGACCTGATGTACACGCTGAATTATCACGCGGAGCTGATGCCGGCCGAGGACCACGCCAAGCTGCGATCGGTGGTGATGCCGTTCCTGCTGAACGTGATCGCGGCGATGCCGCTGGGCTCGGCCAAGACGCTGCTGGCGCTGCACGACGCGGGTCGGCTGGACCTGGTCGAGGGCTACGCGACGGTGGAGGAGCGGGCCGACGGGCGGACGACGCTGTCGGTGGACAACGACGGGGAGGAGACGCGGGTGGATTACCGGATGTTCGTCGACTGCACGGGACAGCCGCCGGTGGACGTGGACTCGTACCCGTTCCGGGGCCTGGTGGAGGGCGGGTCGGTGCGGGCGGCGCGGGCGGCGTTTGCCGATGCGGCGGCGGCGGGGGAGCTGTTCGAGGAGCACCCCGAGCGGCGGCTGGGGGTGGACGGCGAGGCGTTGTGTCGGCTCGACGGGATCGACGTGGACGCGGCGTACCGGGTGATCGGCGAGGACGGGACGCCGAACCCGCGGGTGCACGACATTGCGTTCACGCACACGCTGGGGCTGCGGCCGTACTCGTACGGGTTGCAGGCGTGCGACCACACGGCCGGGCTGGTGGTGGCGTCGTGGGCGGCCGAGGCGGAGGGCGGTGACGGGGCGGTGCACCCGGAGGAGGCGGCGGGCGCGGGGGTGGGAACGGGGTAATGCCGCGTGATCGGGCGGTAGCATGGAGGGATGGGTGCCGGCACGACACGGGTGATGGGGATCGACCCGGGGCTGCGGTTGACGGGGTACGGGGTGGTGGATCTGCACGCGGGGCAGGTCGAGCCGCGGCTGGTGGAGGCGGGGGTGGTGAGGCTGGACGCGAAGACGCCGCTCGAGGCGAGGCTGGTCACGCTGGCGGCGGACCTCGAGGCGTTGATCGAGGAGTTGAAGCCGCACCGGCTGGCGGTGGAGAAGCTGTATGCGCACTACGCCCACCCGCGGACGGCGATCTTGATGGGCCACGCCCGGGGGGTGATCTTGCTGTGCGGGGCGCGGGCGGGTCTGGCGGTGGAGCACCTGCCGGCGACGGAGGTGAAGAAGGCGGTGACGGGGCACGGCCACGCGAGCAAGCGTCAGATGCAGCTGGCGGTGCAGGCCCAGTGCGGGCTGGCCGAGCCGCCCAGCCCGCCGGACGTGGCGGACGGGATTGCGATTGCGCTGTGCGCGGCGAGGCGGTTGGTGGGGGGGGTGGGCCGTTAGCCGATAGCGGTTAGCCGTTGTGCGTTGGCGGCGGCTGGCACCTGGCCGCTGGCGGCGGCTGGCATCTGGCCGCTGGCATCTGGCCCAAGGCAAGCAACCGGAGAAGCCGACAATAAAAACCCACCAGCCACTAGCCACCAGCCACTAGCCACCAGCCACCAGCCACTAGCCACCAGCAGCCAGCGGCTAACGGCTAACGGCCAACGGCCGCCCCCGCTTCCGATAACGCTCCATCGCCCCCTCACGCTCCGCCGCCCGCCGGGCCGATACCTCCGCAGCCGCGGCACGGTTGCCGCGGGATCGGCGGGTCATCCCCAGGGAGTGCGACGCGATGACGAGCGAGCGGCAGCTGGACCGGCGGGCGGCTAGGTGGCTGATCGGGGCGATGGTGGTGGTGTGGCTGTGCACGATCACGGGCTGCGGGACGACGCACAAGCGGGTGCGGGCGGCGCTCGCCGCCGTGCCGCCGACGCTGGCCCCGCCGCCCGAGGACGCGGTGGAGGTCCGCGCCGCGGCGGACCGGCCCGCGGCCCGCGGGGCGGACGTGCGGGGCGTGTCGCTGGCCGACCCCCCGCCGGCGCGGCGGGCCGGGCCCGACGGGTGGAGCGGGTGACGGCCGGTGCCCCGGCCCCCCGGTCCGGCCCCGCGGCGGTGCGACGCGGCGTAAACTAATCCCATGCCCGCCCCCGGCTCACCGCCCGCCCCACACGTCCCCGCCGCGCCCAACTCCCCCGCCGACGACCAGCTCATCACGCCCCTGTGCGCGATCTTCCGCCGCTTCCTCAAGCGGCAGGGCCTCAAGTTCACCACCGAAAGGGCCCTGATCCTCGACGCGGTCCTCGCCGAGGAGGGCGTATTCGAGGCGGACGAGCTCATCATGAAGATGCGCGGGGCCGTCCGCCGCCCGGTGAGCAAGGCCACCATCTACCGCACCCTGAAACACCTGCTCGAGGCGGGCATCCTCCGCGAGGTGCTCATCGAGGCGGGCAAGGCGCACTACCAACTCAGCTTCGGCCGCGCCCCCCGCGGCCACCTCGTCTGCGTCGAGACCCACCGCATCGTCCCGTTCCCCACCGCCGAGCTCGACGAACTCATGCAACGCGTCTGCGCCGAGCACGGCTTCGACCCCGTCAGCCACCGCTTCGTCATCTACGGCATCTCCCCCGAAGCGAGGGCGGTCGAGCAGGCGGAGGCGGCGGATCAAGAATGACGAAACCCGAAGAAAGAATGACGAAGATGCTGCGTCACTTTCTTCATTCGGCATCCGTGCCTCGTCATCCGCCTCACACTTCTTCATCGATATCCGACTGTTCGATCGGCCGGCTGACGCGGTACGACTCGTCGAGCCAGCGGCCGAGGTCGATGTTCTTGCACCGGTCGGAGCAGAATGGGAACGCGGCGTCGTCGCGTGCGGCGGGCTTGCGGCAGACGGGGCAGGGAGCGAAAGCGGCGGGACGTGCAGGGCGGTCGGGCATCACAAACAATCGTAGTACCCCCCACCCCCACGAAACGACGCGGCTCCGCCGCGCTGCCGTTCAAACCAAAATCCCGTCACCACCCCATCCCCGCGACCCGCTCAACCCATTCCCCGAACGGCGTCAGCGTCACCCGCCGCGACGTCGGCCCCGCGTGCTCCAGCGTCACCGCCAACCGGTCCGGGCCCAGCAGGTCCGCCACGCGGTCGGCCCACTCCACGGCGGTCACCGCGGCCGCCGTCAGCTCATCGTCGTAGCCCAGCGACGCTAAATCGTCCGGCCCGGTGAGGCGGTACGCGTCGATGTGCACCAGCACGGGGCGCGTCGGCTCGTCGGGGGGTTCCGGGGTGTACTCGTGCATCAGCACGTACGTCGGGCTCGACACCGCCGCGGGGTCGAGGCCCATCCCCGCCGCCAGGCCCCGCACGAGCTGGGTCTTGCCCACGCCCAGCTCGCCGTCGAGGGTGATGACGTCGCCCGGCCGGGCAAGCTCGCCGAGGCGTCGGCCGAGGTCGACGGTCTGCGACGGGTCGTGCGACAGGACCTCGATCACGCCCCGTGCTCCCAGCCCAGCCCGGCGAGGTCGGTGCGCGTGCCGTCGGGGTGCACGAGCACGACGCCGCCGGCGTTGGTGACGGTGCCGACGCGGGTGAGCCGGACGCCCTCCAGGGTCGGGGGCACCGCCGAACCGGGGGCCACGGTGAACAGCAATTCGTAGTCCTCGCCGTCGGAGACCGCGTGACGCCACTCCGCAAGCGCCTTACCCCCACCGCCGGCGTGGTCGCGGATCGGCAGCAGCGCCGCCTCGACCTCCGCGTGTCCCATCATCCGCGGCAGGTCCATCGCCAGGCCGTCCGACAGGTCCATCATTGCCGTCGGCCGCGCCCCCTTTAACCCGGCGAGGGCGCGGGCCAGCGCCAGCCGCGGCTCGAAGTCGAGGTGGTGCCCCGCCGGCGAGTAGCCCAGCTCACCCGACACGTAGACCGCGTCGCCGACGCTCGCCGTGCCCCTTCGCACCGGCTCGACGCCCGGCCACGGCTCGGCCAGCACCGTCACCGTCAGGAGCAGCCGGCCGTCCCAGATGCTGATATCACCGCCGACCAGCGGGCAGGCGTACGCCGCGGCCGTGTCCCGCATCGCGTCGAACAACGTCGCCGCCCGGCCGTGCCCGAAGCCCCGCGGCAGGCTCGCCGCCACCACCGCCCCGACCGGCCGCGCCGCCATCGCCGCGACGTCCGACAGGTTCCGCGTGATCGCCTTCCGCCCGACCTGCTGCAGGCTCGCGGTGGCGAGGTCGACGTGCACCCCGTCCGCCAGTTGGTCGACCGTGACCAGCACCGTGTCGCCCGACCCTTCGCGAAGCCGCAGCGCCCCCATGTCGTCGCCCGGCGGGATCGTCACCCCCGCGGGCAACGCCGCGTTCGCGGCGTAGACGTGTTGCAACAGGTCGTTCTCACGCACGGCCGCATCGTAGCCGAGCGTCACAATTCGCCGAGCACCTTGCGGACGTACGCCCTCGTCTGCGGCCCGGCGTGGCGGGCGATCAGCTCGTCGGGCGTGAGCCGGGCGTGCTTCTGCTGCAGGCGTCGGACCGCGGTCGGGCCCATGTGGTACGCGGCGAGGGTCAGCGTGAGGTCGCCGTCGAAGCGGTCGAGCAGGTAGGCGACGTAGGCGGTGCCGACGCGGAGGTTGTACGCCGGGTCGGTCAGGTCGCCGGCGGGCAGGCCGGGGTCCTGGCGGCGGACCTCCTTGAGGGTGATCGGGGTGATCTGCATGAGCCCGACCGCGCCTTTGTGCGACCGCGCTGCGGCGTGCCCGCCGCTCTCGGCCAATACGATCGCCCGGACCAGGTCCACCGGCAGCCGCGAGCCGTCGGCGTTCTCGACGATCAGCGTCTCGTAGTCCTGCACCCGGTCCTTCTTGACCTCGTGGTGGGCCCGCCGCGCAAGGCGCGGGGCCGTGTGCACGGCCAGGAGCAGCACCGCCACCACGGCGGCAATCAGGATGAGGGTGCGGCCCGACGGCCGCTGCAGGGGTCGCATGGCGGGATGGTACGGGATGGTGCCGCGTGATCGTGCAGGGCGACGGCCCGGCGGGCCGATAACACCGGGGAGCAGTGTGTTCATCGCCACGCTCCGCAACGCGCACCGGTTGACGCGCCAGCGTCCTACGGTTTGGGTACGACGTTCCGGCAAAACCAACTGAGTCTGATCCCTAAGCCCCTAAGCCCCCAAGCCCCCAAGCCCCCGACTCCGAAGCCCCCAACACCCACCCGCCCCATGACCCGTCTACTCGGCCTCATCCTCATGCTCGCCCTCGTCGCCGGGGTCGGGACGCTTGGCTACCGGTTCCTGCAGAGCCACTTCGCCGCGGACGTGTACCTCGAGCAGCTCGAGGAGCTCCAGCAGGAGCACACCCAGGTCCTCGGCGAGTACAACAAGGCCGTCACCCGCACCGCCGTGACCGAGCTGGTCGTCGCCCGGCCCGACGTGACCGTCAACGTCCGCACCGCCGACGGCCGCGTCGAGTCGCACCCGGTGCGGGCGAACCTCGACTACCCGATCTACGTCGACTATGTCCTGGTCGACGGCCGGCTGCTCATCCGCCGCGTGTTCGACTCGCAGACCAAGCCCGACGACGGGACCGTCATCGATTCGGACCTGATCAACATCGACTGGAACGACCCGGCCGTGAAAAGCGGCAAGGCGGCGTACCGCCAACTGTCCGACGGCCGGTGGATCATCACCGTCTCGGGCGACGGGTCGCTGTCCCTGGGCAAGGTGCCCGACGAGGTCGAGGTCGAGCTGATCCGCGCTCCGGAGGTCAGCGAGTTCGACCCCGTCGCCGAGGCGAAGGCCGAGATCAACCGCATCGGCCCGATGGAGGTCTTCGGCCGGCTCTTCGGGCGGACGGTCGAGTAACGACGACAACACGAGAGCGAATGCTGAAGTTCTCCGCCATAGCCGCGTTGCGTAGCAACGCGGCTACTGGAGAAAGTTCAGATTATTCGCTCTAGATAACCGCCGAGCCCGACACCCTTAGCCCGGCCGCTTGGGGCCGCAGTGTCTCGGGGGTGCGTGAAGCGACGGCGGACACAAGCGGCCGGGCTAAGAAGAGGGGGCGGCGTTGGTCAAGTGACGTGATCACCCCGCCTCGAAGAAGCGGGCGTTGGTGCCGCCGGCGCCGATGGTGGCGCGGGTCGCGGTGCCGCAGCGGGGGCAGCGCCCCTCGTAGGCGGTGCCCGCACGGTTGCGGTACACCCGGCTGTACGCCCCGCAGCAGCGCCACTTGATCGCGATCCACGGGCGGCCGGTCATCGTCTGACCCAGGGGTGGCTTCCCGGACGGTGTCGGCGGTTGGACGCCGTCGATGTCTACGATGTAGTCGGGGCCGCGCATCGCCCGTCTCATCGGCGACGCACGGCCCGCTCCTGCATTCCGGATCGGGACGTCAAGCCTAAGCCCGGCCGCTTGCGGCCGCAGTCGGTCCGTAACCGGACCGAGCACTGCGGCCGCAAGCGACCGGGCTAGGCAGGAGAGTTAGGCTCCGCTTAGTCGCCATCGTCGGGCGTGGCCTCGTCGGGGTCGACCGAGGGCGGGGCCTTGCCCGAGACGCCCTTGGCGTCGAGGACGAGCTTGCGGATTTCGGTGAAGAGGTCGGGGTTCTCGCGGATGAACTGCTTGGCGTTCTCGCGGCCCTGACCGAGGCGGGTCTCGCCGAAGCTGAACCACGCGCCGCTCTTCTGCACGACCTCCTCCTCCACGGCGAGGTCGATCAGGTCGCCGCTGGCGCTGATGCCCTCGTCGAACATGATGTCGAACTCCGCCTGGCGGAAGGGCGGGGCGATCTTGTTCTTGACCACCCGGGCACGGGTGCGGTTGCCGACGGACTTGTCGCCCTCCTTGATGGTGGCGGTGCGTCGGATGTCGATGCGGACCGAGGCGTAGAACTTCAGGGCCCGGCCGCCGGGGGTAGTCTCGGGGTTGCCGAACATCACGCCGATCTTCTCGCGGATCTGGTTGATGAAGATGACGGTGGTCTTGGACCGGCTGATGGCGCCGGTGAGCTTGCGCATGGCCTGGGACATGAGCCGGGCCTGCAGGCCGACGTGGGTGTCGCCCATCTCGCCCTCGATCTCGGCGCGGGGGATGAGGGCGGCCACCGAGTCGACGACGATGAGGTCCACCGCGTTGGACCGGACGAGCAGCTCGCAGATTTCGAGGCCCTGCTCGCCGGTGTCGGGCTGGGAGACGAGCAGCTCTTCGAGGTTGACGCCGAGGCGGCGGGCCCAGGAGGGGTCCAGGGCGTGCTCGGCGTCGATGAACGCGGCGACGCCGCCGTCTTTCTGAACCGAGGCGATGGCGTGGAGGGTGAGGGTGGTCTTGCCGGAGGACTCGGGGCCAAACACCTCGATGATGCGTCCGCGGGGGATGCCGCGTCCGCCGAGGGCGAGGTCGAGGGAGATGGACCCGGTGCCGATGCCCTCGGGCAGGTTCGACGGGTCGTCGTCGAGGCGCATGATCGACCCCTTGCCGTAGGCCCGCTCGATCTGGACGAGGGCCTGGTCGAGGGCCTTGGTGCGGTTGGCGTCGGGGTCGGCGGTG
Organism: Phycisphaeraceae bacterium; assembly: GCA_965214155.1. GTDB lineage: Bacteria > Planctomycetota > Phycisphaerae > Phycisphaerales > Phycisphaeraceae > Algisphaera. The sequence continues at coordinate 126,446 of CBDCBB010000004.1, read as the reverse complement.
CGGCTGGTGGTGGCGGACTTGGCCATGAGGGGCTTTCGCTTGGGGCTGCCGTTGAGGGCGTTGGGTTTCCCGTTGACCGGGGTGTCGAGGGCGCTGACCATGGTAAGGCTCCGGCGGCGGGTTGGCGTGCGCGGGTTGGCGTCGTGGCGTTTTAGAGTCCGCTGAGTATAGTAGATGTTCGGGACGTGTCAAGTATTGCGTGCGGTTTGTTTTCGGGTGAAGGTGGCAATGCCAGTGAAACGTACTGCGGCCGCAAGCGGCCGGGCTAAGGGGGGGCCGGGGGCGGTTTGCGGGTACAGTCCGCCGATGCGTGTGAGGTGCTGCGGTTTGGTTGCGGGGTTGCTGGTGTTTCCGCTGGTCACGGGGTGTGCATCGAGCGGGGGTGGCACGGCGGCGGAGCTGCGGGCGGACAACGCGCGGCTGCGGGGGAGGGTGGCGGCGCTCGAGGCGCGGCTGGCGGAGGCGGGGTTGCCGGTCGAACTGGCGGAGGGGCCGTCAGCGGATGGACCGGCGATGGCGTGGGGCGGTGAGCCGGGGGAAGCAGAAGACGAGGTGGCGGCGTTGCGGAAGCGGAACCGGCGGCTGGAGCGGCTGGCGGGGTTGACGCCGATGGACGACGCGGCCGCGGCGGAGGCGGCGCGGATCAGGGCGGTGCGGGATCGGGCGACGGAACGGGTGACGGTTTGGAGCCGCCCGGTGCCGGTGGATTTTGAGGGGTTCAACTTGGCGACGCCGCACGCGGTGTCGTTCGGGTACGACGAGAGCATGGGCGGCGGTTCGGAAGGGGCGGGCGGTGCGGCGGGGCCCGGCCCGGTGCGGATGGTGGTGAAGATGTATCGCAGCCGGAGCCGGCCGTACCGCGGGGTCGGCACGGTCGAGCTGACCCTGGACGGGCGAGACACGTTGAGCCTGCCGGTGACTGGTTACGAAACGGTTGCGACGTACCCGCCCCCGCCCGGCTCCCGGTTGGGCAGCACGCGCTACGACGATGAGCTGACGGTTCTGATAGACGACGCAGCAGCGTTGAAGATAACTCACGCCGATGCCGCAATCGTTCTTATCAACGGCACGGCACTCCCGCTGTCGCGGGAGCATTTGGCCATATTCCGCGCCGTTGCGGAGCGGCGGGCGATGCAGTCAGCTGCGGCAACTCTGGAAGCGGCAACTCCGGAAGCGGTGATTCCGGGGGCGGGCGCGGCGGGGGAGTGACCCGCCCCGTCACACCGGCGTCTTGCCGCCGGTCGCGCCGTAGACCTCGCCGGTGACGTAGCTGGCCTCGGGCGAGGCGAGCCAGACGTACAGCGGGGCGAGCTCCGCGGGCTGAGCGGGCCGCTCGAAGGCGGTGCTTTGGCCGAACTTCTTCGCTTTCTCGATGGGCATCGACCCGGGGATGAGCGGGGTCCACACCGGCCCGGGTGCGACGGCATTGACGCGGACGCCGTTCTCGATCGCCAGCCCCGCCAGCGCCTTGGTGAACCCGAGCAACGCCGACTTGGTGATCGCGTACGGCAGCAGCACCGGCGTCGGGTCGTAGCCCTGGATCGACGCGGTGTTGATGATCGCCCCGCCCTTCTCCATCTTCGGCAGCGCCGCCTTGCTCAGCCAGAACGGGGCGTACACGTTGGTCTTGAAGATGCGGTCGAACGTCGCCGTGTCCATGTCCTCGATCGTCTGCTCCACGACCTGGTACGCGGCGTTGTTGACCAGGATGTCCAGCCGGCCGAACTTGCTGATCGTCTGCTCGACGAGCGACTTGCAAAACGCCTCGTCCTGCAGGTCGCCCTCGACCGCCAGCACCTCGACTCCCGCCTCCTCGGCGGCCTTCTTGCTCGCCGCGGCGTCGTCGGACTCGCTGAGGTAGTTGATCACCACGTTCGCCCCCTCCCGCGCATACGCCAGCGCCACCGCCCGGCCGATGCCGCTGTCCCCCCCGGTGATGAGGGCGACGCACCCCTGCAGCTTGCCGTTGCCGGTGTAGGACGACTCGCCGTGGTTGGGCGTCGGGTCCATCTCCGCCGTCGTGCCGGGCATCGGCATCTCCTGCACGTTCTCGAACGGCGGCTTGGCGTACAGCGTGCGGGGGTCGGTGCGTTGGGGGCTGGCCATCTTGAGGGGGTCCTGAGGGGTTGGAGTTATCCGACGTTAGGCAAGCGACCACCACCCGACACGACCCACGCGGGCTCCAACTTCCGGGTAGTGCATCGAACCCCAAGGCACCCGACGCACCGGTTCGACAAAAGCACGTTGGGCACCGTCGCGTGACCCCGACGGTCGGTGGATCCGCTAGCGACCGCCATGTCTGGTCTCAGGCTCTCTACATACTGGTTCAGGCGGCGGAGGCCCGGGTACATTCGACGGTTGATGATGGGGACACGTCGCCTGCAAAGTTGCCGATCGTTCAGGAGCCGCACGGTGGCGATTCGACATCCGAGATGCCGGCAGGCCGGCGTGTGGTGTAGCTGAAGACCCGAGGGTGCGGTGAGACGTGGCCACCCGAAGAGTTGGTTGAAGATGATTAGCCCGACCGCTAACGGGCGGTTGATCTGGCAGATGAGCAGATCATCTACGAGTTCGTTTCCGAGGGTCGGGTGAGGGAATGGCATCAATGCAAGACTTCTTTAGGACCCTTCGGGAGCGGGCAGCCGATACGGGCGGAACTGGTCGGACTTTCAAGACACTTGATTGAACCAAGCCGCCGGCCTTCGGGGGGGCGGCGGCGATCTCGGGTAAAGCGGTAGGGCCGAGCGTGACGTTTTTCATCGCATTGTGAACGAGTTCCGCGGGCCGGCCCCGGCGGCGGGACGGCCCGACCGTCGGGACCCGTGGGACCTTGCTGTCCACACGTCGTGGCAACTGCTCGCTCGGTTCAAGTTCGACGGCGGCTGGTCGCCGAAACGGGCGCGGGCGGCGGTGGAACGTGCCCCGCTGCCCGTCGTGGAGGCAAGAGAGAAGGTGCCGCAGTTGGGTCGGGCGACGACCGGCTGGCTCATCGACCGCAGCGGCGAGAATGAGACATGTATCACCCCGGAGAAGCTGTTCTCGGAGCACGGTTCCAGTCAAGCTGTTCCGGCCGCCAACCGCCTGGCGCTGGAGCGGCGATGCGGCGACAGTTCAAGGGTTCGGTTCGATAGGGTTGGCTACCGCCCCGGATGGGACATGCGGCGAAGTGAGGCGTCAACGATTCGAGCCCCGCTGACGGCGATGACCGGCGAGAGCGGCATAAGCAAGTCCTGGGGGATCTAGGCAGCGGCCGACGCCGCCCGCACTCCCGCGGTCGTGTTCATCGAGTCGAGTGGCGATGTGCACAAGGACCTTAAGATAGCTGCAAGCAGGCTATGGCACGATCCGCTAGACCGGAAATGCGGAGGTGCTCGGCCCCGCCCGCGGCGATTTGTGGCTCACGCTGTGCATTGACCGACTCAATGACGTCGATGCCACGAACGGCCTGCTTGCGGAGCCGCTTGATCGTTGGGGCATCCGCCTGGTGCTGGGCTGCGAGCCGCATGCGGCGGAGCGGCTCAAGCAGCACAATCGGCAACATCCCGATGACGTCGAGGTACGGGAGTTGAAGCCGTGGCGGCTTACCCAGACACAAGATTGCCTGGCGATCCGCCTTGGCGACGGGGCGGTGGCTGTGCCGAACGATATTCGGGATGTGCTGCGTAAGCCGCAGATGACGGCGATCGACTGCGACATCGATGAGGAAGTTCGTCGAGCTAGAAGCCGACCGCGGCTCCGCCGTCGACGGGGAGGACGGTGCCGGTGATGAAGCTGGCCGCGGGGGAGGCGAGGAAGGCGGCGACGTGGCCGACTTCTTCGACGCTACCGAAGCGGCCGAGCGGGGTGCGTTGCAGGATACGGTCGCGGCGGGCCGGGTCGCGGTCGAGCGCGGCACGGAGCAGGGGCGTGTCGATCCAGCCCGGGGCGATGGCGTTGACGCGGATGCCCGACGCGGCGAGCTCGTCGGCAAGGCCCCGCACCAGGCCGGTGACGGCGCTCTTCGCCGCGGAGTAAGCCGAGACGTGCGGCAGGCCGATCAGTGCCGCCATCGACGCGATCCAGAGGATCGAGCCGTTCGCTCCGCACATCGTGCCGTGCATGGCCCGGGCCAGCGCAAAACCCGCGGCGACGTGGACCTGCCACATCTCCGCCAGGTCGGCGTCGGAGGTGTTGCTCAAGGACGCCTTGCGATGGATGCCCGCGGCGTGGACCAGCAGCGTCGGCGGCGTGCCCGCCTGCTTCACGTCGTCCACCAACGCCGGGATGCCCGCGAGGTTCTGGAGGTCCAACGCCCGCCACGTCGCCGCATCACCCAGCAAGCCGCACGCTTCCTGCAGAGGGCCCTCACGACGGCCAATCAGGACCACTTTGGCTCCGGCATCGACATAGGCCCGGGCGATCCCCAGCCCGATGCCCGACCCGCCGCCGGTGATCAGGGCGACGTGCCCGGCGAGCGAGTGGATTGAGCCGGGGGGCGGATTGGTTTGAGGAGTAGTCACGGGTGTCGGTGGGGCCGGGGCGTCTTATCCAAGGCGGGGACGGGAACGGGTTCAACCCAGCGGATCGTGCAGCGCGGCGACGGTCTGCGGGATCGTGGCGTCGCCGTCCCACAGGCGTTGCAGCACGTCGGCGTTGCGGAGTTCGAGGTCGTGGAAGCCGGGGTAGCGGGGCCGGACGAAGCTCCGCCGCATCTGCGGGAGCAGGTCGGTATAGAAGCCGTCGGCCGGGCGGTTGAGGTGGGGGTCGGTCCAGACCGACCGGGCCGCGGGCTGGCCGCGGTGGTGGGGGAAGAGGTCGCGCTGCGCCGGCTCGGACATCGTGAAGCGGGCGTACGCCGCGGCGGCGTCGGGGTGCTGCGACCGGGCGCTCACCGCCAGCCCCACCCCGCCGAGGATCGGCGTCGCCTCGTGCCCGCTCCACGACGGGCAGTCGACGAGCTTGAGCCGCCGCGGCGAAGCGGCGTCGAAGTAGTTGACGTACGCGAAGATCTGCGGGCTCCACGCGACGTCGTCGTGGGCCGTCAGGTGCTCGTAGATGTCCCACGGCCCCCACCGCGCCGATTCCGGCGGCACGAACCGCAAGAGGTCCACGATGGCCTCCAGCACGTCGGCGGCCGCGTCGCGGTCGCACCGCGGACGCTCCGCCTCGGTGTAAGGCGGCGTCCCCCGCGCCTGCATCAACGCCAGGAACAGGCAGTGGCCCAGCACCGAACTCACGCTCAGCACCAGCGGGTACCGCACCGTCGGCGAGCGGTAGTCGGCCGCCCAGGCCGCGATGTCGCGCCACTCTCGCGGCAGGTCCGCCGCGTCCACCAGGTCGCGCCGGATCAGCCCCGCGTGGCACGCCGCGTCCACCGGCAGCGCCCACAGCCGGCCGCCCCACACGTAGCTCTCGTAACTCGGCGCGACCACCCGCCCCCGCAGCTCGGCCAAATAGTCCGGCTCCGCCAGCTCGTCCCACGCCCGCAGCCAGCCCCGCGACGACAGCGTCCCGACCCACGGGTGGTCCAGCATCACCAGGTCGTACGGCTCGGCCCGACCTTCGAACGAGTCGATCAACCGGTGCTCAAAGTCGATCCACGGCAGCGCCTCCCACGCGACCTCCACGTCTGGCTCACGCTCCGCCCACGCCCCCGCCGTCGCGACGAGCGGGTCGTAGCCCCGCGGGTTCTGCCAGGTCAAGCCTCTCAGTCGCATCGGCACCCTCACTGCAGCGGGCTCAGCGGCGTGGGCGACAAGAACACCGCCTCCTGCTCGACGTAGTACGCCCGGCATTCGGCGAGGTACTCCGCGAAGCCGGGGTGCTTCAGCAGCGCCCGCCGCGCCTCCTGCCGGTGGTTGAGGTCGCGGAAGACCCACAGCGTGTAGATGCGGTTGCCCACGCCCGACTCGCCGGTCCACTGCCCGGCCATCTCGAAGTACGGCTCGAGCATCGCCCGGCCGCGCTCCTCCCACAGCCGCAGCACCTCGCCCGCGGTCCCGGGCCGGCACGTATAAACCCGCCACTCGTAGATCACGCTTCACCTCCTAATTTGGGGATGCTGGTTCCTAGATCGACGTGGATCACCTGCCCGTTGACCTCGCCCGCCAGCGGCGAGCAGAGGAAGAGCAGCGCGTCGGCGATGCCCTCGGGACGGACCAGCCGCTTGAGCGGGATGACACGGTCGGTCATACGTCGGTACGCCGGGTCCTCTTGGTAAACCTTGAGGGCCGAGCCCGCGGCGACGTGGCCGGGGGCGACGACGTTGAAACGGATGCCGCGGTCCGCGTGTTCGAGGGCCATCGTCTTAGCGAACATCTCGAGCGCCGCCTTGGCCGAGTTGTACGCCGCGAGGTCCGGCCAGGGGATCGACCCGACCAGCGACGAGGTATAGATCATGTGCCCGGCCCGGTCGCCGTCGCGCCAGTGCCGGGTGACGGCGCGGGTGAGGTTCACCTGGCCGAAGTAGTTGAAACGGAAGATGCGTTCGTACTCGGCCGGTTCGGTCGTGGCGAAGGGGTGCATCCCGCAGCCCCCCGCGTGGCCGAGGCAGACGTCCACCGGGCCGTGCGCGTCGATGAGCCCCGCCACGACGCGGTCGACCGCCGCCGCGTCGGTCACGTCCATCTTGGCGTAGGGCGACTGCGCCTCGGGGATGCCCCAGCCGTCGAGCGTCTGCCGCGCCGCCTCCGGCGCCGCGACGTCGGTGCACCACACCGTCGCCCCGGCCTCGGTCAGCCGCCGCACGACGAACTCCGCGATCGCGCCGAGCGCACCGGTCAACAGGATGTTCTGCCCGTTCAGGTCGATGCTCACCATGACGCCGCACTCCGGTACCGCTCCAACGCCTCATCATCCCACACGATGCCGACGCCCGGCCGAGGCGTCGCGGGGGTCGGCCCGCCACGGTCGCCGGCGTCGGCCCACAGCAGGTGCGCCGAGTCCAGGCCCAGCGCCTCGGGCATCCGCTCGACCCACGCCACGTTCGGCGCGGCGTGCGCCAGTTGCAGGTGCAACTGGTCCGCCATGTGACAGGCGACTTTCAGTCCCCGCTCCTGCGCCATCGCGGCGATGGCGATGAAGGCGCGGACGCCGCCGCACACCGTCGCGTCCAGCCGCACGACGTCGACCCGCCCCGGCCGGGTCAGCTGCTCGAACGTGCGCCGGCCGCTCTGCTCGTCGCCCATCGCGATCGGCACGTCGAGCGTGCGGCGGAGCGTCTTGAGGCCGTCGTAGTCGTCGAACCCGACGGGGTCCTCGATCCAGCCCATCCCGAGCCCGGTCAGCCCGGCGGCCTGCTTCGCGAAAGCCCGGGGGTCGTTGACCTGCCAGAACAGGTCGAGCATCAGCGGCGTGTCCCCGCCGAGCGCCCCGCGGCAGGTTTCGAGGCGTTGCACATCCCGGGCGAAGTCGCCGCAACTCGCGACCTTGACGCCGTCGGGTCGCTGCGACGCCAGCGCGTGCATCTGTTCCGCCAGCGCCTCGGCCGTCTCGTCCGGCGACGGGTAGCCCCCCACCAGCAGATGTTTCACGCGCCGCCGCATTCCGCCGAGGAATACCCCGAGCGGCTGCCCCGCCCGCTGCGCGAGCAGGTCGTACAGCGCGCAGTCGCACAGGCTGAGCGCCCGCCAGAAGATGCCGCCGGTCCCGAGGCAGACGTTGGCGCGGACCGTCTTCTCGTACAGGGTGTGGTGGCCGTCGAGCGCAGCGCCCTGCCACAGCGGCGCGACGGTGCGGGCGACGGTGGCGGCGACCGGCGCGTTGCGGGTCAGGCCGTAGGCGACGCCGACGCGGCCGTCGCCGTCCTCGATGCGGACGATGCAATAGCGCCGGTCGGCGATGGACATCCCGCCGAGGGCGAGGGGCCGGGGCAGGGGCACCGTAACCTCGAAGGCGTCGAGCTTGCGGATCGTGCCGCTCACGAAGGGGTGTCCTCCGCCGCGCCATAGACGGAGTAGCCCCCGTCGACGGTGAGGGCCTGGCCGGTGAGGTACGACGACAGGGGCGAGGCGAGGAAGACCGCCGCGTCGGCGACGTCGTCGGGTGCGCCCAGGCGTCGCATCGGGATGCGGTTGAGGATGCGGTCTTCGTCGATGGCGCCGCGTCGGACGTAGTCCTCGTAGAGCGGGGTGCGGTGGTAGCCGGGGCAGACGGCGTTGACGCGGATGGCGTGGCGGGCCCAGTCCACGGCGAGGTGGCGGGTGAGCCCGAGCACGGCGGTCTTGGACGTGCCGTAGATCGTCCGTCGGGGCATCGCCAGGAGCGAGCCGAGGCTGCCGATGTTGACGATGGACCCGCCGCTGCCCCGGGCGATGAGGTGCCGCGCGGCGAGTTGACTCATCATCAGCGCCGCCGTGAGATTGACGCTCAGGACCTTCTCCCACTGCTCCGCCGTGATGTCCTCGGCGGGCGCGTGGAGCTGGATGCCGGCGTTGTTGACCAGCACGTCAAGCCCGCCGAGGCGGTCGATCGCTTCGCCTACCGCCTCCTCGCGCTCGGCGGCGACGGTCACGTCCGCGGCCAGGCCGAGGTGCCCCCCGCCCGGCAGCGCGGCGGCGGCCTGCCCGGCCAGCGGCCCGTCGCGGTCGAGGATCGCTACCGTCGCCCCGCACGCGGCGAAGCGCGCGGCGATGCTGTGGCCCAGGCCCTGCCCGCCGCCGGTGACGACGGCCCGCACCCCGTCGAGCAGCCCCTTGCCGATGACCTCGCTCATGCCGGCTCCGCCTTTCCCTCGGCATCGATACGGATCGCACCCGCCGCTTCCAGGTGCTCGAGGTAGCCCGCCAGCGCGTAGAAGTAGTGGCCGTCCTCCGACTCGGGCCAGGTCGACCAGCGGCCGTTGAGCACCGACATCAACCCGGAGAAGGTCGTCGCCTCGCCGCGACGCACCGCCTCCTCCACGGTCGCCAGGTCGCGGTAGACCACCTCGCGGCTTTCGCGGATGAACCGTTGGAACGTCTCGCCGTCCAACGGCTCCCAGTGGGCCGGCAGCGCCGTCGTGACGGGGAGCGCCGCGAGCCGGTCGAGGGTGTCCAGGTACGGCGCGACGTGCTGGTGCGTCGGCGGCATCGACGGGCGGCCCGCCGCGTCGGGCGCGCCGCGGCCGAGCGCCGCGTCGCTAAGCAGCAGCACGCCCGTCGCCTCGCACCACAGGCACAGGTGCCCGGGGCTGTGACCCGGGGCGTGCATCACGCGCCAGGCGACCCCCGCCGCGTCGACCGTGTCGCCGTCGTCGAGCGTGGCATCGACCCGGAAGTCGTCGCCGCACACGCCGCGCAGGGCGGTGAGCAATTCGTCGGGGTACGCGTAGCCGTAGCGGCTCCGGGCGTGGTCGTAGCGTTCGGCGGTGAGCAGGTCGTGGTCCTCGATCCACGCGCGGTCGGCTGGGTGGCAGCGGATGGACAGCTCCGGGAAGCGCTCGCGGAGCCGGGCGGCGTCGCCGAGGTGGTCGGCGTCGGCGTGCGAGACGATCAGGCCGGTGACGGCCCCGCCCCAGGTGCCCGTGTCAAGCCGCCCGGTGATCGACCCGGGCAGGCCCGCGTCCCACAGCAGCCACCCGCCGTCCTGCCGCAAGGCGTAGTACGACAGCAACCGGCTGCCCAGCGGCTCGTTCAGCCGCCACAGCCCGTCGCGGAGCTCCTCGGTGCCGCGGGCGAATGTCACAGCGGCCCCACTTCCAGCGTGCAGCCGAGCGTCGCCTCGAGGTCCTCAATCACGCAGCGGATCAGCCGTTCGGTGGCGCGGCGGGCGGCGGCGGGCGAGCGGCGACGGATCGCCTCGACCAGCTTGACGTGCAGCGGCAGCGACCGGCCGATCGCGTCGGGGACCCGCGACGTCACCGCATGGCTCAGGTGCAGCGCCGCGATCAGGACGTTGCCCATCTGCCCCAAGAGTTCGTTGCCCGCGGCGTCGTAAATGGATCGGTGGAACACCACGTCCGCGTCGAGGTACGCGGTCAGGTCCGCGCCCGCCGTTGTCATGCGGTGCAGCGCCTCCTCGATGGCCGCGACGTCCCGGGCGTCGGCGCGGTGGGCGACCATGGCCGCGGCGACGGGCTCGACCACCATCCGAGCCTCGACCACCTGGCGGAACAGGTCGGGGTGGTGGCGGCGTTCGAGGACGTGCCAGCCGATGACGTCCTCGTCGAGGAGGTTCCACCGCCGGCGGTCGGTGACGCGGGTGCCGACGCGTTGTCGGGCCTCGATCATCCCCTTGGCCGAGAGGGTGCGGAGCGACTCGCGGAGGATGGTGCGGCTGACGGACAGGCCGACGGTCAGCCGCGCCTCGTGGGGCAGGAGGTCGCCGCTGGGGTAGGAGCCCCGGACGATGCGTCGGCCGAGCGTCTCGGTGACGCGGGTGTGGCTGGACTTGCGTGAGGCGGCGGCGAAGGCCATGATGCGGATGATAAGTCGTACTTATTTTTTCGCAACCCGGGAAGGTGCAGATGGAGCGCATCGAGTGGGCGGTAGACGAGCGGGGCCGGCCGACCGCGGCGAGCGTCGGCGGTGAGCCGCTGTTCGTCGGCCGGGGGGAGGTGCTCGTGGGCGGGGTCAATCCGGTGGCGGTGCGGGTCGAGGAAGACCTGACCGTGCCGCCGGGCGATGCGGACGTGGCGTGCCTGACGCTGACCCTGGACAACCCCGGGCCGGTGGGCGTGACGGCGACGGTCGCGGTGTCGACGGCGGTGATGCCGTCGCCGCTGTTTAACCGCACCGTCGCGGAGTTTCCGATCGCGGTGTATGCGACGACGCATCACCCGGCGCTGTCGTTCCTCGGGCCGGTGGCTGACCCGGACCCGCGGGCGGAGGTCGGCGTGCTTGGGGCGTTTGAGGCGTTCTACCTCGAGCCGGCCGCGAGCGACCCGTCGACGCGGACGACGACGCGGCCGCTGCTGGTCCCCCTGGTGCAGTGGTCTCAGCGGGACCTGGAGCCGCGGCTGACCCTGTTCGGGGACGTGGAACTGCCGTGGCGGATTGCCTATCAGGGGCGGATCACGGACCCGCTGCCCGCGTGGACGATGCGGACCCGGCTGGCGCTGGTGCCGGGCGAGCGGCGCGAGGTGCGGGTGTGGCTGCACGTGAGCGACGACGACGGGCGGGCCGGCTGGGCGGCGTTCCACCGTCACGCCGCGCCCCCGGCCGGTCCCGCCGCGGCGTGGCCGAGCGAGGCGAAGGTGCACTACTACGACTTTCTTTCCGCCGAGACGCCCGGCGGGCCGCGGGGCCGGGGCTTCGATCGCGATGCCGAACGGTTCGCCGATTTTCATGTGGGGATGGCAACCCAGCACGCGTACTACCCCGGCATCGGCGACTACCTCCGCCCCGGCCGCGACAAGTGGCTCGCGATGCGGGGCGACAACTCGGTGCCGTTCGAGATGTCCCTCGACCTGATGCGTGACCGCATCCGCCGCACCCGCGCCGCCGGCAGCCGCGCCACCATCTACATCCACCAGGCCCTGTTCGACAGCGCCAGCGACCTGTACCCGGACCTCCGCGACGCGGTCATGGTCGGGCCCGACGGCCTGCGCATCGCCTTCCCGTGGAACGGGCCCGAGACCGTCGGCCAGAACTTCCACATGTCCATCGCCGCCGAGGCGTGGCGCGAACACCTTCTCGGGCAGGTCCGCCACATCATGGAGCTGCTCGACCCCGACGGCATCGTCGTGGACGAGACCTTCGCCGGGCTGGGCTACGACCACCACCCCGACCGCGCCGGCCCGCTGTCGCGGCACATGATCCCGTTCACCAAACGGCTGCGGGCGCTGATCCGCTCCTACGGCGACGACAAGGCGCTGTTCACCTCCGATTGCGGCTACGCGAGCTTCGTGCTCTGGTGCGACGGCGAGGCGGGCGACCATGCGTACGAGTTCCTGCTGGGCCAGCCGCAGTACCGACGCGCCTCGGGCGGGTTCGCTTCGGTGCTGGGTACGCGGCGGTGGCTGCCCGGAGCGTGGCACTGGACCTACTTTTGGGACCGGCAGATGGAGTTGTCCCGCTCCACCGGAGCCGGCGTGGGCGTGTCCAACGGCTGGCTCGAGTACGCGGGGTTGAACGCCCTGCCCACCGCGATCGAGCGGCGGGTGCTTGCTGATCTCGACACTCTGCACCCCCGCTCGTCGGCAAAGCCGCACCCAAAAACCTGATCGGACCCATCATCAGGTGAACGGGAGCACCCGGAACCGACGGTATGGACAGGTCGATTTTTCTCCTAACATGTATCAACAACGTGCGACGTTGTTATAGTGCCGCCGCTTCATCGTTACCCGCTGCCGTCGCACCCTGCAGGACCGGTTTATGCACTGGATCGATTGGCTAATCGTCCTGGTGCCGCTGCTGCTCGTGGCCGCGGTGAGCTTCTACACCCAGCGGCACGTCAAGAGCGTGTCCGACTTCCTCGTAGGCGGCCGCGTCGCGGGACGCTACCTGCTCACCGTCGCCGGTGCCGAGGCGGGCATGGGCCTGATCACCATCATCGCCTGGTTCGAGGCGCATTACGCCAACGGCTACGCCTACGGCTTCTGGGGCGGGTTCACGCCCCTGCTCACCATCTTCATCACCCTCACCGGCTTCGCGATCTACCGCTACCGCGAGACGCGGGCCATGACGATGGCCCAGTTCTTCGAGCTCCGCTACAGCAAGAGGTTCCGCATCTTCACCGGCGGGCTCTCCGCGTTCGCGGGGATCTTCAACTACGGCATCTTTCCCGCGGTGGGCGGCCGCTTCTTCATCTACTACTGCGACCTGCCGGTGACCCTTACCTGGGGCGGCTGGTCCATCCCCACCATCGCCGTGGTGATGTTCGCCTTCCTGAGCATCGCGGTCTTGCTGGTCACGCTTGGCGGGCAGCTGACCATCATGGTGTCCGACGCGTTGCAGGGCCTGCTCAGCTACCCGCTGTACGTGGTGATCTTCTTCGCGGTGATCTATCTCTTCACGTTCGCGGAGATCGAGACGGCGGTGCTCGACCGCCCGCCGGGTAAGAGCTACATGAACCCGTTCGACATCGGCGAGCTGCGGGACTTCAACCTGTTTTTTGTGATGGTCGGAGTGTTCGCCAGCGTGTACAACCGCCTGTCCTGGCAGGGCAGCCAGGGCTACAACGCCGCGGCGATCAACGCCCACGAGCAGAAGATGGCCGGGGTGCTCGGCGCGTGGCGTAGCGGCTTCTCGATGATGGCGATTTCTTTCGTGACTATCGCCGCCTTCACCTACATGCACCACGACAGCTTCGCCGCCGGGGCGGAGATGGTCAACCGCAACCTGGCGATCAAGACCCTCAACGCCGACCACGCCGCGGCGCTCAACGGCGTCGACCCCAAAACGCTGAGCCTTGAGGAACTTACCCACATCGCCGACGGCCTCGAGGGCAAGGAGCGGCAGACCTACAACGCCATCGTGACGCAGATGACCGTGCCGGTGGCGATCCGCGCCTTCCTGCCCGTAGGCATCACCGGGGCGTTCTGTGCCGTAATGATCTTCTTTCTGATATCCACGGATACGACGTACCTGCACTCGTGGGGGAGCATCCTGATCCAGGACCTCATCGTGCCGCTGCGCAAGGACCCGCTGCAGCCTCGGACCCAGATGCTTTTGCTACGCCTCGCCGCGATCGGGGTGGCGCTGTACGCCTTCGTGTTCAGCCTGTTCTTCGCGCAGATCAACTACATCTTCATGTTCTTCGCGTTGACCGGGTCGGTCTACCTCGGCGGCGCGGGGGCGTGCATCCTCGGCGGGCTGTATTGGAAACGGGGCACAGCCGCGGGGGCGTGGGCCACCATGATCGTCGGTGCCTGCCTGGCAATCAGCGCTTTCACCGGCCAGCAGATGTGGGCCGACACGATCTACCCGTGGCTGGCGGCGCGGCCGGCGCTGCACGACTCAATCGGCAACGGGCTCGTCGCGTTTTCAAACGCCGTACCCGGGATCGCCTGGGAGTTGAACGCCGCCCGCTTCCCCATCAACGGGCAGGAGATGTACTTCTTCACGATGCTCGGCTGCATCGCGGTGTATGTCGGGGTGTCGCTGCTGACCTGCCGCGAACCGTACAACCTCGAGCGGCTGCTGCACCGCGGCAAGTACCGCGCCGCCGCCGACGACCGCGCCCCCGGCCGAGCCGGCGAGGTCCCCGCGGGGCCGGTCGGCTCCTTCCGCGGGGCGCTGCGCAAGCTCCTGGGTATCGACCACCAGTACACCCGCGGCGACCGCATCCTCGCCTGGTCGGTGTTCCTCTGGACCCTGTTCACGGTATCGCTCTGGGGCCTGAAGATCGTCTGGAACCTGATCTGGCGCTGGCCGGACTACTGGTGGACGCGGTGGTGGTGGTATCAAGCGATCACCCTGGGCATCGGCATCGGCCTCGTCACGACGGTTTGGTTCACATGGGGCACGACGCGGGACCTGTTCCGCATGTTCCGCCGGCTGAACAACCTCGAACGCGACGACCGCGACGACGGCCGCGTGTTCGGCCACGTCAACGCCGACGAGGTGGACATCATCGAGCAGATCGAAGACGCGCCGGACCCCACCCGCGGGCCGGTGGTCGACGCCGGCACGACGCCGCTTCCCGACCGCCTCGACGCCGACGGGGTTGATGAAGAGGTCGACCCGCGGCCGGAGCGTCGGCCATGAGGCGCGGGGGGACCGTGACACGCCGCCGTTGCCGCGGTGCGGTGGCGTGGTTGTGCATGACGGCACCGCTGACGCTGCTCAGCTGCGTCGCCACGACCGGCCCGCCCGCGACGCCGCCGGTTGTCGCCGCCCGGACCGAGGCCCCCCCCGCCGCGGTACCCCCGCCGCGGCTGGGCCCGCTGCCCCGCGTCGCCGACGGCGGCATCACGCTCGACGGCCGCCTCGATGAGCCCGCGTGGCAACAGGCCCTCCGCGTCGAGCTGACGCCCCCCGGCGGCCCCAACGTCCGCCCGCCCGCTGAGTCGGCCGTCGCCTACCTCCTGCAGGACGCCAAGCACCTCTACTGCGGCTTCGAAGTCGTCGACAGCGACGTTGTCCAGGAAGACTCGCGCGACCAACAGCACCACTACCTCAGCGGCGACGTCGTGGAACTGTTCCTCAAGCCCGCGGATGCCGACGGGTACTGGGAACTGTACGCCACGCCCGCCGGTGGCCGGACCACGTTTTACTACCCCGGCCGCGGACGGTTCGGCCTCGCGAGCAACCTCAGCGATACCGCCGGCCTGCGGACCGCCATAACGGTAGATGGCACGCTCAACGACTGGACCGACCGGGACCGCGGCTGGACCGCGGAGCTGGCCGTCCCTCTCGCCCGCCTCTTCCAGCACACCGACGCCCACACGCCTGAGGGCGACGCCGGGGCCGGCACCGATTGGCGCGTCGCCCTGGGCCGGTACAACTTCTCCCGCTACCTGTCGCTGGTTGAGCTGACCGCCTACCCCCGTTTCCGCCGCCCGCTGCTGCACCGGTACGAGCAGTGGGCCCACCTGCAGATCACCCCGGCGCTCCCCGGCGACTAGCCGTTAATCTCACCCCCGTGACCTTCGAGGCGATCCCATGGCGAATCAGGGCGACTGGTACGGCAACCACCGACACTTTGGCCTGCACTACGACCTGCACGCGAATGCCGCCGACACCACCCTCGGCACCCGCTGCGACGCGGACGCGCTGACCGCCGCCTTCGAGCGCATGGGCGCCGAGTTCGTCCAGACCGACTGCAAAGGCCACCCCGGCTATACGAGCTGGTTCAGCGAGGTCGAGCACGCCTCGGTGCCTGACGGGCTGACGCACGACGCGCTGGCCTGCTGGCGCGAGGCGACCCGGCGGCTGGGGCTGCCCCTGCACTGCCACTACTCGGGCATCTGGGACGGCGCGGCCGCGGCGAAGAACCCGCACTGGGTCGTCACCCCCGTTAAGCCCGTCGAGCAGCAGGGCGAGCTGAAGCAGAACGCCGGCGGCTTTGCCCACGAGGTCATGTGTCCCCGTGGCGGGTACCTCGAGGAGTTCATGATCCCGCAGATGAAGGAGCTCGTCGACCGCTACGACGTCGACGGGTTCTGGATCGACGGGGACCTGTGGGCGGCCCAGCCGTGCTACTGCGACCGCTGCCGCGCCGCCTACCGCGAGCAGACCGGCAAGCCAGAGCCCCCCGCCGAGCCGACCGACCCCGACTGGCCGACATGGTGGAAGTTCACCCTCGACAGCTTCGAGGCCTACGTGACCCGCTACGTCGAGGCGGTGCACGGGCACCGTCCGGGTGTAAAGGTGTGCTCCAACTGGCTGCAGACCTTCGGGCACCCGGGCGAGCCGAGGGTGCCGACCGACTGGATCAGCGGGGACAACGTGTGGGCGTGGAGCCTGGACAGCGGGCGCTGCGAGTGCCGGTTCATCTCGACGCGGGGCAAGCCGTGGGACCTGATGCTCTGGAACTTCTACTACGCCCAGCGGTTCAATAAGAAGGAGTATCCCCCCGTTGCGAAGCCGGCGCAGATGCTCATGCAGGAGGCGGCAACGGTCGTCGCGTTGGGCGGGGGGGTGCAGGTCTATGAGACGGTCCCGGGCGTCCGCGACGGGCGGCTGTCGGGGTGGCGGGCCGACCGTATCGGCGAGGTCGGCCGGTTCGTCAAGCGACGCCGCAAGCTCTGCCGCGGCAGCGACGCCTTCCCGCAGATCGCCGTGCTGCACTCGGAACACGCGCTTTGGGCGTCGGCCAACGGGCCGAATCTGAAGCACGGCGTGGACCTCCGCCCCGTGCAGGCCGCGGTTATCACGCTCGTCGAGTCGCAATTGCCCGTGGACGTGCTCGACGAGTGGGCGCTGCGCCCGCGGCTGAGCGACTTCCCGCTCGTCGTGGTGCCGGAGGCCCACCGCATGTCCGACGGCATGCTCGAAGACCTCAAGGCTTATGTCGAAACCGGCGGCCGGCTGCTCGTGACCGGCGTCGACGCCTTCGACCGCTTCGGCGGCGCGTTCCTCGGTGTCGCCGAAGGCAAGGTGGCGGAGGCCCAGGACTTGGCCGTCTCCGGGGGCGGCGGCGCGAGTCCGCTGTACCTCGAACGCGTCCGCCTCACCACGGTGAACGACGCGACGGTGCTGTCGCCGCTGTACCGCGATGTTCTGCTGGATGAGGACTCGGCTACCACGCATCCCGCCGCCGTGCTCCGCAGGGTCGGCAAGGGGGCTGTGGCTTACGTGCCGTGGGACGTTTTCACGGTCTTCACCGGCCTCCGCTACCCCGAACTCCGTGCCTTCGTCGCCGAAGTGGTCCGCGAACTGGCGGATAAGCGGCTGGCCGCGGTACAAGGCCCGGCTTGTGTCGATGTGGTGATGCGCCGCCGCAAGAATATCCCGCTCATGGTCCACCTCATCAATAACGCCAGCGGCCTGCTCCTTCAGCCGAACGTGCCGGCCGTCGATGAGATTCCACGCGTTGGACCGATCCGGCTGCGTGTCCCCCTGCCTGCGAAGCCGCGCTCCGTCATCTCCGCTTACGACCGCGAGCCGATCGACTGGTCCTGGACCCGGGGCACCCTCCGCATCACCGTGCCGAGCGTGCACATCCACAACACCATCGTGGTCCGGGGGTGAGGGACCCGCGGGATGGGGGAGCCGTCGTGACGGCTGATACGAGTCGGAGTCACAACCGGTGCGGGACGGGTTCGGGGTGATGGTCGCGGCCTGCCACACTGCGGCCACCGCAGATCAAGCGTTATTTGCCGTCGCACGGCCCCTTCAGGCGGGACGTGGCGGGCTTGCGGATCGGACTCGGCAACCGCTGGACTTTCAGCTTCAACTTCTTCTCAAACCTCGGTGTGTACGGGCTCAACATCGCCAACCCCTCGTGGGGCCCCACGTGGCTTCCCGTTCCCGCGGGTGAGGGTCGGCGATTGCGGCCTAACTTTGCACGTTCCAAGCGCGGCAAACCGCTTTGCATACGATACGCCGATGAGCGTGGTACAGGCAGGTGTCACTTGATCGACCTCTCGTCTAACGTTCGCCGCGTCGTGCTGGCGATGCTGGCTCACCCCGACGACGCGGAAATCCTCTGCGGCGGGACGCTCGCCCGCCTCGCGGACGCGGGGTGGGAGGTCCACATCGCCACCGCCACCGCCGGCGACTGCGGCAGCGCCACGCTCGGCCCCGACGCCATCGCCGCCCTCCGCCGTGAGGAGGCCGCCGCCGCCGCGGCACTCATTGGTGCGACGTACCACTGCCTCGGCCTCCGCGACGTCGACGTGATCTTTGACCACGCGAGCAACCGCCTCTGCATCGACCTGTTCCGCGCGGTCAACCCGACGCTGGTGATGACCCACCCCCGGCGGGACTACATGCTCGACCACGAGCAGGTCCACCTGCTCGCCCGTAGCGCCGCGTTCGCCTTCGCCATCCCCAACGCTTCGACGGCCGCCGTGCCCGACGGGGCGCGGGTCCCGCACCTCTACTACGTCGACCCGCTCGAGGGCCATGACCCTTACACCGGCGAGATGGTGACGCCCTCGGTGCTCATCGACATCACCGACGTGATGCCCCGCAAGCGGGAGATGCTCGCCCGCCACGCCTCGCAGCGCGACTGGCTCCGCGCCCATCACGGCATGGACGAATACCTCGACGCCATGCAGAAGCACGGCGCGGCCCGCGGCACCTCGCTCGGCACCGCCTTCGCCGAGGCGTTCGTCCAGCACCGCGGCCACGGCTTCCCGCAGGACGACCCGCTCGCCGCCACACTCTCACTCCGCTAAACGAAAGGCCACGCATGCTCCGACCGATCAGCAAAGTTGCCCCCGGCTGGTGGGACTACACCACCCTCGACGAGGACCTGCTCCGCGATGCCGCTGGCCTCACCGCCGACGACCTTGTGCAGCTTGCCCGCCCGGGGTTTGACGTCCGCATCTATGACACGCTGCCCGAGTTTTTCTGCGCCGAGGCGCTCGAGTACATCGACGCCTGGCGGCAGAGCACCCCCGACAACCCCGCGGGCATCTGCGGCCCTATCGGACCGACCGAGCAGCTTCCGCTCGTGGCGCAGATGGTCAACGCGATAGGGCTGGACCTGGGCAGGCACGAGGCGCACTTCTGGGGCATGGACGAGTGGGTCGACGCCAACGACCGGCCGGTGGACGAGACCTTCCCCCTGAGCTTCGCCCGGGCGGACAAGCAGCTTTGCTTCGACCGCATCGACCCCGAGCTCGCGGTGCCGGCGGCCAATCTGCACTTCCCCACCGGCGACCTCGAGGCGTACAGCAAGAGCTACGACGACGTCCGCTGCGTGGTGATGCAGGGCGGGCAGGGCGAGGTCAAGCACTGGGCGTTCAACGACCCGCCCAAACGCGAGGGTGAATATAAGGATGCCCCGCCGAGCCCCGGGGACTACCGCAAGCTCGGCACGCGGGTGACGGACCTGCACCCGATGACGGTGATCCAGAACGCGCGGACCTCGGGCGGGGGGTATGTCCCGAGCGTGCCGACGCGGGCCTGCACCGTCGGCCCGCGTGAGACGTGGAAGGCCGACCGCGTGAGCATCTGGCACCCCGGGCACCACGACAACCCCTTCGGCATCCGCCTCACGGCGCTGATGATCAGCAAGGGCATCGCCGACGCGGCCGTGCCCATGAGCCTCCTCGCCGACCACCCCCACGTCACCTTCAGCTACTACCGCGGAGGCATCGGCGAGGTGTCGGTGGAAATGCACTAACTCGGTTGACAGCACCACATTTCAGTTTCGCTGATGTGTGTTGTTGCGTTTATCAGTCGCTGCGGGCGGCGCGGCTACAGGCGGATCGATACGCTTTGCCCGGCCGCGACCGACAGGTGATGCGCCGCCGCCAGCGGGTCCCACCGCAGCGGCTGCGCCCGTTGAGCCGCGGACTCTGCGAGCACCGTCACCCGGGCGTCAAACGGCGTAGGGTTGTGCAGCGTCAGCGCGTCGCGCTCCGCGTCGTCGGCCCATGCGGCGCGGACGTGGTCGATGCACCAGATGCGTCCCGTGTCCGGCTCGGCGTACACGCCGGGCACCTCGGTAAAGGTCAGCATCAGGCTCACCTCCGGCCAGCACGACGCGTAGAAGACCCCGCCCACGTTGCTGTCCCAGTCGCTGGTGTTCACCCGCTCGTTGATCCACCCCTCGGGCAAGGCCGGCCCCTCCCGCGACATGATCGGCCGGTCGGCGCGCGAGACGCACTGCGGCAGGGCCCGCGCAATGTCGAGCAACAGGTCGAGGTACCGCCGCTTGCCCGTGGCCCGGTACAGCTTGAGCAGGCCCACGCCCGAGAGGGTGCAGATGCCCGGGGCGCCGTGCTTGTTCTGCGTGTTGGCGAAGACCGCCCCGCGCGAGTGCAGGCCGTGCCGCCCGAACTCCGAGCCGGGGGGGAACGGGAAGTCGTAGTCGACCACCCAGGACTGGGCCTGGTCCGCGACGGCGGCGGCGAGGTCGAGCCAGCGGGCCTCACCGGTAACCTCGTGCAGGGCGATCATCGACTCGAACAGGCCGAAGCAGGATTCGCTGTCGGGGTTCTGCAGGATCTCGCCCGGCCCGCCGGTGGTGTAGCCTCGGCGGACGAAGCGGTGGAGATAGTCCTCGGCCGCGGCGCGGGCGACGCGGAGGTAGCGCGGCTGGTCGAAGTAGTCGGCGGCGTAGGCGAGCCCGCCGGGGGCGATGCCCGCGGCGGTCGAGTTGCCGACGATGATGCCGCCGTCGCGGGTGTCGACGAACTGGCCGAATTGGCCGTGCCGGTCCCACAGGGTGCAGAAGGCGTCGGCACACCGCCGCGTTCCGTCGACCCAGGCGGGCTTGACGCGCCCGCCGTGGCCTAGCGCCTCGAACGCGGCGAAGTGGTGGAAGAGGAAGTACAACACGTCCGCCGACTTGCGGGTGAGGTGCCAGTGGTCGGCCTCGGGTTCTCTGAGCGGCGGGTGGGCCGGGGGCAGGCGGTCGCCGGTCCACCGCTCACCGTCGCTCATGCCGTGGAAGAAGCCCGAGGCGGATTGACCGTCGGGGAAGACGAAGTCGAAGGTGTCGCAGACGCGGCCGACGACGTGATCGTCGCCGGTCTTGAGCAGCGGCAGGGTGTTCATCAGCCCGCCGACCCAGCCGGCCTGGTAGCAGAAGTTGACCTTCCGCGGCCCGACGCCGATGCGGTAGTAGCCGAACCTGTCGTCCCAGTTGTCGCGCTGGTACTTGGCCTCGACGAGGTCGAAGCCGGCGGACAACGGCACCGTGTCCGGGACCGGCCGTCCGCCGGCGGCGATGTCCTGCCGCACGTCCCACAGCCGCTCGAACAGGGCCGGGATGTCGGGGCAGTTAAACTCGAGGAGCCGGAAATGTAGCTCCAGCCGATCGCCCACGTCGAGCGGCCGGCCGGTGTCGTCCGAGGGGTGGAGGATGCCGGTCTGGTGGTAGCGGTAGTCCTCCCGCACGCCCGGGGCGAAGATGCACAGCCGCAACCCGGTGCGGTCATCGTCCTCTTCGGCGACGTAGGCCGGCGCACCCCACGCGGTGGTCGCCGGCCCGCGGAGCCACAGCCCCCGGCGAGTCCGGGCGTGCCACACCCCGAACGCGGGCAAGGCCAAGTCCCCCGCCAGCAGGGCGACGGACGACGGCCCCTCGCCGAGGCTCAGCCGCGGCACGTCGCTGATGGTCGTGGCGACGTCGGGGCCCTGGTCCTCCGGGTGGATCGCCATCGGTGGGTACCGCATCAGCCGGGAGCGGAAGCGGTTGCCCGCGTAGACCGCGGCCGGCATCGCGAGGTAGTCGTCCCGCCGCCAGTCGGGCAGCCGCATCGTCAGCCCAAAGCTGCCCGACGACACTTGACCGCTGATGACCTCGAAGCCGACCGCCACCCGCCGCGGCGCGTTCTCGCCGTCGCCGGCCGCAGCCTCGACCTGCCCCGTCACCCGAACCGTCGCCTCGCCCAGCACGAACGTGCTGACGCCATTGGGCAATGGGCGGTAGACCCGCTGCATCAGTCGATTACGTCGCTCGACAAACCCGCACACCCCAAGGCCGCTCGTCAATAATGGATCGCTCATCCTCAGGCCCCGACCCAGCCGGCGTTGCTTAACTCCACGACCCCCCGCACCGACTCGGCCGCCAAGCCGATGCGACTCTTGGCCGCATCACGATACACGTGAAGCGTATCGGTGCAGAGTTCGACGATCGTGCCGCGGGGGTACAGGACGTTGCTTGTCATGCAACTGGACTCGGACGGTGGATCGGGCACTCACAGCGGCTACTCGGTGCGGCCGAGCCGCTTCGCCGGACCCTCGAGGTCCTGCAACCTATTTTCGATGTTGTAGCACGCGCTCCCGGAGGATGTATTGACGCCGCGAATGATCACTCGCCCGGGCGCACGAGCAACGTAAGCTGGCGTCGCCCGGCGGTCGTCCGGGCAACAGCCACGCCAACTAGGACGCGCACCGGTTTATCGACATCCCGGCGAGTTCCCGGCGCGGCTTAGCGGATACGAGCCGTGAAAGCCGATGGCGTCGTCACCGCGGCCGCTCTACCCTGCTCGTAATGTCGAGTCAGCCGCCCAACATCCTGCTCATCACGACCGATCAGCAGCGCCATGACCACCTCGGTGTGGCGGGGATGCCCGGGATCGCCACGCCGCACCTCGACCGCCTCGCCACCGAGGGGGTCCGCTTCACCCGGGCGTACTGCCCGTCGCCGATCTGCACCCCCTCGCGGGTGTCGCTGCTCACCGGGCAATACCCCTCGCGGCACGGCGCCTACGCCATCGGCGTGACGCCCGAGCCGTTCCCGCGCCCCACCCTGCCCGAGCAGCTCAAGGCGGCCGGCTACGCCACGGCCCTGCTGGGCAAGGCCCACTTCGTCCGCATCGCCGACCACGCCCCGCACATGATCGGCGAGGCCTCGATCACCTCCGACACCTTCCGCACCTGGCACGGGCCCTACCTCGGCTTCGACCACGTCGAGACGTCCATCGGCCACACGATCAACCAAGCGCCCAACATGCACTACCGCGTGTTCCTCGACGACGCCGGCGTCGACTACCTGCCCTGGTACCCCCACGCGGGCGGGGCTCACGACCACTACACCGTCGGGGCCTGGAACATCCCCGTCGAGTTCCACGACACGACGTGGGTGACGAATAACACGGTGCGGTGGATCGAGCAGCAGGCCGGGGGCGATGCTTCCGGGGGCGGCGCTCCCGGGAGCGATGTTTCCGGGGACGATGCTTCCGGGCGGCCGTGGTTCGCTTGGGCGAGCTACCAGGACCCGCACGAGCCGTTTGTGTGCCCCGAGCCGTGGTACTCCGCGGTCGACGCCGACGGGCTTGAGCCGTTTGAGGGCATCCGCGACGGCGAGTTCGACGACAAGCCCGCGTTCTATGCCGAGGCGGCCCGCGGTGATTGGGTGCGGTACAACGACGGCTGCGGCGTGCCCTGCGTCTACCACGCGCCACGCTGGGACGCCGAGCCGATCAAGGCGCTGCGGGCAACCCTCGGCATGGTGGGCATGCTCGACGCCGCCGTCGGTCGCCTCATCAAGACGCTGGAATGCACCGGGCAGCTTGACAACACCATCATCCTCTACACATCCGATCACGGCGAGATGCACGGCCACCACGGCTTCTGGGGCAAGGGGCTCACCGCCTACGACGACTGCCAGCGCGTCCCGCTGCTCGCGTTCGGCCCCGGGCACGTCGCCGCCCGGGGCGCGGTGGACGCGCCGGTCAGCCTCGTCGACCTGCCCCGCACGATCCTCGGCTACGCGGGCCTCACCCCCGCCCAGGGCACGCAGGGCCACGACCTTCGCCCCGTCCTCGCCGGCGACGCCGACCGCGCCGCCGACGCGACGCTGGTCGAGTGCATGCCGACGCCCCGCGTGTTCCAGCAGACGATGGTCACCCACGACGGCTACAAGCTCGTGCTCTACCGCGACGGCGAGCCCGGCGAGCTGTACGACCTCAACGCCGACCCGGACCAATACGTCAACCTCTACGACGACCTTGCCCGCCGCCCGCTCCGCGGCGACCTGCTCGAACGCTTCGCCACGCTGACGCTCAAAAACCACGGCCAGGTCCGCCCGCGTGGGGCGTTCTCATAAATCTGCCGCGGCTCGCGTAACGGCCAGGGTCCGGTCGACGTATTACCCCTGCACCCACTCCCGCGCTTGCCATGATCCGGGTCGCCAGCCCCTCCCGAAAAGCCGCAGATGCTCGAAACTTTTACCCGCACCGTCGCCATGCTCCCGCTGCTCGCGGTCATCCTCGGCTGCGTCTCGCCGGCCGCGTGGGCGCAGGCGGAAGATGCTGAACCCATGATCCCCGACACCCCCCTCGCCGACGACACGCTGCTCGCCTACGTCGAGCGACCCGACGACAGCTACGGCTGGACGGTCCGCTTCCGCACGCGCATCGGCAACGCCGATTGCGCCGAGCTGATCCTCACCAGCCAGACGTGGCAGGGCCTCACCTGGCGGCACCGCCTGTTCGTGGTCATCCCCGACAACGCGGAGAAGACCACCGACGCCCTGCTGGTGATCGAGGGCGGCGAGTGGAAGGACCGCTACCTCAAGCCCACCGACAAGCTCGGCTACGCCGACGAGGCGGCGATGGTCGCCGCGGTCGCTCAGCAGGAAGCGGCGCCCGTCGCATTCCTGCTGCACGTCCCGTTCCAGCCGGTCTTCGGCGGGAAGGTGGAGGACGAGGTCATCGCACACACCTTCGACCGCTACCTCGAATCCGAGGACGAGACCTGGCCGCTACTCCTGCCGATGGTCAAGAGCGCGGTGCGGGCGATGGACGCGGTGCAGGGGTTCGCGGCCGAGGCGCTGGAGGTGAAGATCGAGCGATTCACCGTCACGGGGGCGAGCAAGCGGGGCTGGACCACGTGGCTGACCGCCGCGGTGGACGATCGGGTGATGGCGCTGGCCCCGGCGGTGATCGACATGCTCAACATGGGTCGGCAGCTCCCGCACCAGCTCGCGGCGTACGGCGGGTACTCGGGCCGAATCCACGACTACACGGACCTCGACCTGCCGCGCCGCTTCAAGAGTGCGCGGGGTCAGCGGCTGGTGAGCATCGTTGACCCGTTTGCCTACCGCGACCGGGTGACGCAGCCGAAGCTGCTCATGCTGGGGACCAACGACGGGTACTGGACGGTGGATGCGCTGAACCTGTACTGGGACGGGCTGCGGGGGCCGAAGTATGTGATGTACGTGCCCAACGCGGACCACGACCTGGACGGCGACTACCCGCGGGTGCTGGGCGCGGTGGGGGCGCTACACCGCGACGCCCGGGACGAGCGGCCGCTGCCCGGGTTGACCTGGGACTACGCCGCGGCGGACGGCGGCGGGGGGGCGGACGCACGGGGGGCGGACAGTGCAGAGCAGTTGACGGTGGACCCCGGCGAGGCGGGGGCCCAAGTGCTGCTGTGGACCGCGAGCGCTCCGACGCGCGACTTCCGCCGGGCGAAGTGGACCAGCCGCGCGCTGGTTCCCGACGACGCCGGCCGCTACCGCGCCGATCTCCCCGCCCCCGCCGAGGGGTTCAGCGCCGCCTTCGCCGAGGCGGTCTACGCCCGCGGCCTGTTGCCACTGCACCTGACCACGACCGTCCGCGTGCTCGGGCCGGCGGCACCGTGAAGCGGACCCGACCGCTCATGCAGTCCTTCCGCCTCCACCGCCTGTTTCAGCCCTTCAGCGGGCGCTGCCTCGACGTGGGGATGCCCCCCTTGGTGCCGCCCGAGTGATCTGCGTGCGGGGTGCCGACGCCTTGAGCGGTACGTCATACCCCGCCACGCTGCGGGGGTTCATCAACCGCCCCCCGCGCCGGAGGCCGGCCTGACGCCGAAACATCTCCCTAAGTAAGCCGTGACACCTCCGCTCAGCAAAGCCATGATCAGGCCTGTTGCTCGAGATCGGCGTTAGGATCACGCCGGGCTGGACACTGGACAAGGAGACTTACCATGGGAAGAGATGAGCGACCTGAATTATCTACGACACTCCCACTGGTAGAACGAATTACCTGTCCGACTGTCGAGCCTCAAGCAGACCGGGGTATCCGGCTCCACTACGGGATCGAATCCTCCGCATGGGTATGGCATCCCGGCTGCGATGAGGAGACAGAAGTGAGACCTCCGTTAGCGTTGCAATTCAGCTTGACGGTTAGCTTCGCGGAGACGACAGAGGCAATCCTGCACATCTCAGCTGACGAACGTTTCGTTTGGTCAATCAACGGGCATCGGGTTGCAGCAGGACCTGATCGGAGCGATGTCGACCACTGGAGCTTCCACACCTACAGGACGTATTGGCCGGCCGGACGATATGAGCTTGAGGTGGCAGTTTGGCAACTTGGTGAATTGTCTCCGCATGCGCAAGTATCCCATCGTGGCGGGTTCATCTTCGGGGCAGACGCTGTAGAGCATCGGAAACAATTCGGCACGGGGCACGCGAACTGGTGCGTGGCGCGGGCGACGGATGTGGAATGGCGGCAGCGCGAGATGAAAGTCTTCTTTGTGGTGGGGCCGGAGGGGTGGTACGACGGCGGTCTACCCAGCACCGACGAGCCGGTGGAGGCGGTCGTGGTAGCCGGGCCGATGCAGAGCAACCCAAACGGCATCATGACAAGGCACTGGAGGCTGTTGCCTAGCCCGCTGCCGGAGATGATGTATAAGCCGTACCCGCTCGGAGTCGTTCGGGTTGCGGGTCATGACCCCGAGCACGTGTTGACGCCTGATCGTCCGCAGCGGAAAGCAGCGGAGGATCTTACGATTGTTGAAGCTGACCTTGAGCATGCGCAGGTCGCCGCTTGGGCGGCTTTGATCGATAACGATTCGCCTCTGGTGGTACCGGCACGATCGACATCGTGGGTCATCATCGACCTTCAGAATTATGTTTGCGGCTTCTCATCAGTACGCTTGACGGGTTCCGGATGTCTGCGGTGGGAATGGGCCGAGTCGTTGTTCATGCCGGAGCTTGACCGCTCACCGATGCTTAAGGGGAATCGGGACGAAGTGGTAGGAAAGCGTTTCGCCGGGTTTGGTGACACGTTTGTAGCCGGCCCATTCCGGTCGAAGTTCGGATCCCATTGGTGGCGAAGCGGGAGGTACCTGCGGATTACCGCTAAGGCTGAAGAGCGTGACCTCATCGTCCACCGGCTCGAGGTCCGTGAGACGCGTTACCCGCTGGAGGTCGCGGCGCATTGGCAGAGCGACCAGCCGCAGCTCGATGCGATCATGCCGATGGCGAGGCGCGGGCTGGAGATGTGCCTTCACGAGACGTATATGGACTGCCCGTACTACGAGCAGATGATGTATGTGGGCGACGGGCGGCTTGAGATGTTGCTCACCCATGTGCTATCTCCGGACGGCCGGCCGATCCGTCGAGGTATCGAGCTGTTCGACTGGTCTCGATACAAGACGGGCCTCGTCGCGGAGCGGTATCCCAGTTCCCCTTATCAGCTTTCCCCAACGTTTTCGATGCTGTGGATTCCTATGGTGCGGGACTATGCGTTGTACCGCGACGACGAGGCGTGGGTTCGCGAGCGGCTACGCGGCGTACGGAGCGTGGTGGATGAACTTTTCTCGCTGTCAGCGGGTGACGGGCTGCTGGAGGCGCTGCCGGGCTGGGCGTTCGTCGACTGGTGCGCTGGCGAGGGGTGGCAAGACGGGTGCCCCCCGGGCGTGGTAGAAGGGGAGGCGTCAAGCATCATCAATTTGCAGTGGCTTATGGCGCTGTCCCATGCCGCCGAGGTTGAGCGTTGGCACGGCGAAGCGGCGTTCGCGGAACGCCTGGAGCGTCAAGCGGAGAAGCTTCGAGGTCTGATTCTGGAGCGGTTCTGGGATGATCGTCGCCAAATGATCGCTGACGACGCGTCGCATCGCTGTTTCAGTGAGCATGCACAGGTGCTGCTGCTGCTGAACGACGTGCTGCCTCAAGCGTCGGCAGCCGCTTTGTTTGCGAGGTTCAGCATCGAGAAGGATCTCGCCCCGGTTTCCATCTACTTTCGCTTCTATCTATTTGAAGTTTTTCACAAGTTCGGTCGCGGCGATCTTTTAGTAGCGGGGCTGAGATACTGGCAGGATTTGGTGGACATGGGACTGCGGACGCCGGTCGAGCAGCCG
Organism: Phycisphaeraceae bacterium; assembly: GCA_965214155.1. Taxonomy (GTDB): domain Bacteria; phylum Planctomycetota; class Phycisphaerae; order Phycisphaerales; family Phycisphaeraceae; genus Algisphaera. The sequence continues at coordinate 98,412 of CBDCBB010000004.1, read as the reverse complement.
GGTGCCACCCGGTCGGACTGCCATGCATGGGGCTCCCACCCGTTGTTTCACGCTCATTGCACGCTTGCGGGGGTGAGGCCGGGAGCGGCCGGTTACCGCAGCGTGGACATCAGTCCTGCGCCGGGTCCGCTGAATCACCTCATGTCGGAGACGCCACATCCGAGAGGCCGGGTGCGACTTGAGATGACGCGGCAGCCGTCGGGCACGTGGTCGGCCGCAGTATCGCTCCCTGCCGACACGCCCGGTAGATTGCGGTGGGCCGGCCAGACGCACCCGCTTGCACCAGGAGCCGAAGTCGTGATCTCCCTAGATGCCAATGCGTAGTCGACCGGATCTAATTCCCACGGTTCTGGAGCGTGTAGCCTAGCTGGTGAAGACGTCAAGGCGGGGGACGTTCCCACGGGATAGACAGGATCCCCCGGCGTGATACTCCCGGTCGCGACGGGACGAGGTGCACAAACGACGCCGCCCGCGGGTTGATCAACCGAGCGTCGTATCGACCAGGACCTGGGACCGTGCAGGAGAAGGGGAGTAGTGATAACGACGGCGGGCCAGAGCGGGCCGCGGGTATCACTTGAAACTCGGTGGAGGGATAGGGACACGGGGGGCACCACCAAAGCCGAGGAAGCGGGGGAACATCGGGCATGTGATGCGTGTAGCATGCCCGCCCCCCGTACCCGGACCCTACGTTGAAGCAGCACTTTACCCCCGACCCCACCGACGGCGGTGGCCAACGCCTCAGCCTCGAGCGGCTGCACCGTTGGGAACAGCTTGGTTACGGCATGTTCATCCACTTCGGAATGAGCACCTACGACGGCCGCGAGCTGTCGCTGGGCGACCTGCCCTCCACCAGCTACAACCCCACGCGGCTGGACGTGGGCCAGTGGGTCCGCGTCGCCGCCGAAGCGGGGATGCGCTACGCCGTCCTCACCGCCAAGCACGTCAGCGGGCACTGCCTGTGGCCTTCGGACGAGACCGACTATCACGTCGGGACCAGCGGCAATACCACTGATGTTGTCGGGGCGTTCGTGGAATCCTGCCGCGAATATGGCCTGCTCCCGGGGCTGTATTACTGCTCCTGGGACAACCACCACCTCCTCGGTTCGCGGACCCCGAGCATGGGTGAGTACCCGCACGCCACGCAGGCGTATATCGAGTTCCAGCTCCGCCAGACCCGCGAGCTGCTCACCCGCTACGGCCCGCTGGGGGAGGTGTGGATCGACATCCCCGGGCTGCTCGGCCACGAGGGCCGCGAGCGGCAGTACGACCAGATCGCCGAGCTACAGCCCGACGCGCTGATCATGCTGAACCACGGCTTCGGCGACGGGACCAAGATCCGTTACGACTACGCCTGGCCCACCGACCTCATGGCGATCGAGCGGTGGCTGCCGTCGAGCCACCGCGGTTACCGGCCGTGGCACGAAGTCAGCTACGGCGGGCGCACGCTCCAGGACCTGCAGGACATTAAGAGCCAGGCCGAACCCCCGCCGCCCCGCGACTTTTACATCCCCGGCGAAGTGTGCGACCCCATCGGCTACGAGTGGTTCTGGGACGAGGCCGACGGCCTCCGCAGCGTCGAGGAACTGCTGGGTATGCGGCTGATCTGCCGCGAGCGGGGCGTCAACCTCCTGCTCAACACTCCGCCCAATCGCGATGGGGTGCTTCCCGACGCGACGATCCAGCGGGTCATGGATTTACGTGAGGCCTATGACCGCACCGTCGCGGCTCCGTTAAGCTGATTGGATGGGGCGAGCGCGACTCGGTCTACAACTTCTTATCGTCGGGCACCGTGGGGTGGCTGCCAGAACGTTGCGGGCTTCGACCGATTGTTGATCGATGAAGAGGCACCCGCGGTGCCGTGCTACGGGCTGCGTCACCCCGTGAACGCCGCCTCGCAGGCCTCGGCTTCCGCCATGAGGCGGGTGTCGGCGTCGGTGCCACGGATCCGCCGCACGTGATCAATCGCTGCTTCGCCGATCGGCCCCGCGCCCCAGGCCCGCGCCGCGAGCCAGGCCCATGGCTGCGTCGCCATGTGCCAGCGGAGCAGGGCCCGCAGCAGCCCCTCGCCCAACTCCCGGTGGGCCGGGCTCGTCCAGAGGTCGTGCAGCTCGTTGGCGTCGTTGAGTCGGTCCCACAGGCGTGTCCGGTTTTCTTCGACATAGTGCTCGAGCTTCCAACGCCGCGTCGCCACCGCCGCGGTGTTGTGCAGCGCCGCGGCCACCGCGGTCCGCGGTCCGTCGCCGGTGGTCGCTAACGGCCCGACCAGATCGAAGCCCTGGACGTCCGGCACGTCGCATCCCGCAGCGGCGAGAACGGTGGCGGTCACGTCGGTGAGCGACGCGAACCCCGCCCGTGCCCCGGCCGGCACCACGCCGGGGTAGCGGATCATCAGCGGCACCCTCCAGCTCGGGTCGTACCAGAAGTGCTTGTCGGTGATGCCGTGCTCGTACAGCAGCACCCCGTGGTCGGAGGTATAGATCACCAGCGTACGGTCCGCAGCACCCGATGCCTCGATTGCGTCAAGTAGCCGGCCCACCTGATCGTCGAGGTGCACCGCCATGGCGTAGTACATCCGGCGGTTGCGGTCCATCGTCTCGCGTTCGGCCGGGTCGTTCGACGTGAGCTGGTCGAGGTGGCCCGTGATATGGGTGCTGCGGAGCACGGTGGTGTAGTGGTCGGGCAGGCGGTGAAAATCTTCCGGGTCAAACGGCACGTCCGGCAGCGTCATCGCCTTGACCCGGTCCCACGCGGCGGTGGGGGGGTGGTACGGGCCGTGCGGCGTGTTGAACGATACGTGCGTGAAGGTCGGGGAGGGGCCGGTAAAATGTTGGGCGACATGTTCGCAGGCGAGGGTAGCGATGAAGCCGTCACGGGTTTCCTCACCCCGGTAGTCGTGGGGGAAGTCGCGGAGTGGCGGGCCGTGCCCGAAGCGTTCGCGATAGAGGTCATCGAGGGCGGTCTCGCGGGTTCCGAACAGGCCGTGGATCAGGTCGTAGCTCTCGGGACATGGGCCGAAGTGGGTTTTGCCGAAGACGGCGGAGAAGTAGCCGCGTCGGCGGAGGTGGTCGGTGAAGGGCGTGAGGCCGGGCAGGGGCTGAAACCCGTTTTCGAGGACGTAATGTGCCGGGACGTTGAGGCCGTAAAGCAGGCCGGCCCGGGCGGGCAGGCAGACGGGGGCGGAGGTGTGGGCGTTATCGAAGGTCGCGCCGTCACGTGTCAAGCGATGCTGGTGCGGGCATAGCCCCTGGGCGCCGCCGTACGCGGCGAGGGTGTCACAGCGCTGCTGGTCGGAGGTGATCAGGACGATGTGGGGCCGGTCGACAGGCATCGTTCAGGGCTACTCGCTCAGGTCGTGGTGCGATCGGGGGACGCAAACTCGCGGTGCCCCGGCTTGGTGATCGTCGCGGGGCGGAGCAGACATGCCGACCCCGGCCGCAGCGTAGGGGTTGACGAAACATCATCGCCTTCGGCATCGGCGCTGTGGAACAATACGGTGGCCTGGTCCGCCAGCGCCGGGGGGATCTGCCGCGTGTCGTGGAGGTCCGGGTTGACCACGAACAGCAGCTCCACGGGGTCGGCGGGGGAGCGGGCCCACTCGGAGATCACCAGGCCCGTGGCCCCGGCGGCGGGGGTGCGCAGGTTGAGAGACCCTGATACGCCGCCGGCGACGTGCCAGCGGACGCCGGTGGGTTCCAACCCCTGCAGCCAAGGCCACAGCGTCACGGCCTGCAGGTTCACGCCCCGGACGGTCTCGAAGGTTGGACCACGCTCGCCGGTGCCGACGACGGGGGCGTCGACAAAGTCGAGCAGCTCGCCGGTGAAGTCGCGGGCCATGAAGTACTGGATGCCCGAGGCACCGAAGGCTAGAGCGGCCCAAACCTGGACGCCGATCGTCACCGCGTTGGGCCCGGCCTTCGTCGGCCACCCGCAGCAGGCGGCGTAGTACCAAAACGGCTTGCCGGTTGAGGCCGCCACCGCCCAATAGACCGACAGGTCGTGGAAGAAGCCAGGCCACACCAGCGGTCTATCCGTCTCCGGTTCGAGGCGGCAGGGGTAGTAGTCGAATGAGAGTACGGCGGGATTCACCATCTCCACGAAGCGATGGACGTAGCTGGCGTACGCATCGGGGTGGCCGTACGGCCCGTAGCTTGGCAGCAGGGCGGTGAGGGTCAGACGCTCCGGGTCCAGCGTGCGGAGCAGGTCCGCCGTCCGCCGCACCGCTGCAAAGTCGTCCAGCCGCGGCTCGTCCCAAAGGTAGTAGCCCGCCACCGCCGGGTATCCGGTCCACCGCTCCACATACTTGCGAAGCACCGGCTCGTTTGGCGAGGCGTTGCCGGTAAACGCCGCGTGACTGGTGAGGAACACGCCGAGGCCTTGATGCTGCGCCTCGACCAGCGCGGCCTCAAGGTCGGCGTCCGGCAGGTCCTGCGCCCGATACTCGAGAGGCGTGTTGAGCTCCAGGTGCGTAAGGCCCAGCTCGCGCAGGAGCGGCAGCACTACGGCCGGGTCGTCCCCGCGCCGCAGGCCGGTGAACGTCGAGAGCATCAACCGGTCGCGGGTCCACCGCGCAGTGCCCGACGGCCTTTCGCTATTCACCCTTGCCGGCCTTCTCGACGAACGCCTGCAACGTCTCGGCGGGCAGTGCCTGGTCGCTGCCAACAAGGCACACCGGCTTCCACAGCCCGCCCGCCGCCTGGCTGTCGTGCACCCGTACGGCCAGTTGGTACGGCCGACCCGCCCGCACCTTCTCGTGCAGGTCCGCGGCGAAGGGCATGTTCCACGAAGCGTCGGGCGGCAGCAGCGTCGCCGCGTAGGAGTGGTCGATCACCCGCTCGCCGTCGAGGAACACCTCGGCGTACTCGTCGGCCGCCCCGAAGAGCAGGTACAGGTGCTTGCGTTTCATCAGCTTTGCCGGGACGTTCAGCGTCGTGCGGTACCAGCCGTGCCCGTCGTAGTCCGGCATGCCCGTTTTTTCCCAGAAGCTGCCGTTCTTCACTTCCACGTCCAGCCAGTCGGCGTCGTCGAGGCCACGCTTCGCCCATCCCGCGTCCAGACCCGCGTCGTCCGGGTCGGCCTTGAGCTTCCACGCCGGGCCTACGGTCTCGATGTCCAGCATCTCGGGCTTCACCACCGCCAGGTTCCGCCACGTCTGGATCAACTCATCGCGGTCCGGGGCCGCGGCAAGCCCCTTCTTCAGGAACCGCACCCCGTTCGCTTTGGCCGTCTGCTCGACCTCATCCACCGCGTCGAGGTAGCCTTTAAGGTCGTCGCCCGGCCCGAGCTCGCCCTTCACGTAAAGCACCGGCAGGCGCGCCAACTGAACTCGGCCGGTAAGCGCCTCATTACCCGCGGCGGCGGCGAGGGCCGCGTCGAGGTGCGGCATCGCCGCGTCGACGAACTGCGGCTGAAAGATCGGCTGCTGGCTCTTCCAGGGGTCCTGGAAGTACTCTGAGTCCTGCAGCCGGGCCGCCATGTCCCACAGCATCTCGTGGTACGCCATCATCTCATCGCCGGCCTCGCCGTAATAGCCGTAGGTAAAGTCGCGGATGAGGTCACGGGTGTCACGGTCCGGGTCCCACATCTGCTTCGACCAGACCCAGCAGCGCTGCTTCGCCCGGTCCACGCCGAGGCTGTGGCTGTGGTTCGCCTGGTACATGAAGCCGGTCGCTCCCTGCCCGATGAAATATCGCAGGTCCTCGGTCATCACCGCCATGTTGGGGATCGGGCGGACGTACTGACCGTACTGGATGGGGTAGTGCCAGATGTGGAGCGGCACGCGGATCCGCCGCCACGCGGCCACATGATCGAGGATCACCTTGTTGTCCGTCACCGGCCGGCAGATCGTCATCCAGTGGTTGTTCGTGGCGTACACGACCCGCACGTTCGGGTGCGGCCGCATCCGCCGGGGCGGCTCCACCGTGGTGAGGTACGCAAGCGTCGTCACCAACACGTCGGGGTGTTCGTCGGCGATGGCCTCGGCCACGGCATTGGTGAGCGAGAGCAGCGGGCCCATCGCCGTGCCCTCCCGCTTGATCACCGGCGTGCACAACTCGCACTCGCAAAAGTCCGGGAAGTCGTTGGGCGAGATGTCGATGTAGGTCGCCTCGGGCGTGTCGGCGAGCATCTGCCGGACCCGGGCGATGATCGTCGCCCGCCCGTCGGGGTGCATCGGGCACAGCTGCTTGGGCAGCCGCTTGCCGTTGAGCAGCGCGAACCACTCCGGGTGCGGCTTGAAATACTCCGCGGGGGGCAACAGGTAGTTGTAGGTGTGCACGAAGCTCGGCACGGTGCGGGCGTACCCGCCCCAGGCCGCGGGCACCGGCGAGCGGGGCCCGTTGGTGCGGTTGCGCAAGGACCAGTCGGTGTTGAACGCATCGGTATAGTGCGGGTCGCGCCGCTCCAGCGGTGGCTCGGCGGAGCGGGCGACCGGCCGCAGGACCAGCTCGCCCTCGCCGCCGTCGGGCATCATCACCGTGGTGCGGTCGAACCAGCGGAAGCCCAGGTCCTCCTCGAGCAGGGCATAGACCGCGTAGATCGGGCCGCGGCGGTCGCCGCCGGTGAGGTACAGGTTGCCGCCGTGCATCGCGATCCGGTAGCCCTCGGCCCCCGTCTCGGCATCGGCGGAGACGTCGTCCGCGGCGGCGGCCTGCCGGGTGCGGCCGACACTGATGAACGGGCGGTCGCCCGCCGTCGGCCCGTCGTCGCCGCGAATCACCGGCCGGGTGCCCGTGGCCGCCCCGAGCCAGTACGCAAGGTCGACCGCCGCCTTATCCTCCTGCGGTGTCGCCCCCTCGGGCACGAGGATATCGAACGCCGCCCCGCCGTCCCCGCTCACCGCCAGCTCACCCGCCGGCTCGCCCCCGGGCCGCAGCGTGTTGGTCCACGATGCGTGCGGCGTCACCAACTGCGGCAGCGGCGGGGGCGGTGCCATCGCCAGCGACACCACCTTGCCCCCGGAGAACTCCCGCTCGCTCATCACCGTCTGCAGGTCCCCAGAGAGGCGCACCACCCGCCGCCCCCCGCCCGCCACCGCCACCACCGTGCCGTCCAGTCCGTTGACGTGCACCGAGACGAGGCCCGGCAGCGGCACGGAGGCCGCCACCCGTTCACCCTCCCCGTTCAGCCGCAGCACCCGGCCGCCGTCGGTGCCGCTCGCCACCAGAACCCCGCCGCCGTCGGCAGCGATCGCGAGCGGCTCCAAGCCCTCGCCGCCGCCACCCGGCACCCCGGGCAGCGGCTGCAGGGCCGAATCGAACACCATCACGCGGCCGCCGTCTCGCTTGCTCGCCACGGCGATGCGGCCGTCATCTAACGCCGCCAGCCCCACCACGTCCAGGTTTCGCAGCCCCGCGTCGGGCCCACCCGTTTTCGATGCCTCGTCCAGGTCGGCGTTGAACCGGTAGAGCGTCCCCCCCGACGCTTCGTCACCGACGTAATACGACGTGCCGTCCGGCGAGGCCGCGACAGTCCGGCCCCCCAGGTCCGTCGGCCCCCACTTCACCCGCCGCAGCCCCGCGTCCATCCGCACCAGCCGCCCGCCGTTGCGGCCGCTGAGCAGCACCATCGCCCGGGGCGTCGCCACGATGTCGCGGTATTCCTGCTGCTTCCAACCTTTCTTCTGTGAGCTGAAGGTCTGCTCCAGCGAACGGTCGAAGCGGTACAGCGAGCCGCCGTCGGCGTCGCTGAGGGCGAAGACCTGCTGGTGCTCGCCATCGACCGCCACCTTGAACAGGTCCAGGCCCCGGCCGATGTCGTCGGGGAAGCCCCGTGGCTGCAGCCGCACCGAAAGCACCTCTAGGTGCCGCTGGCCGTCGGCCCCCTCAAGCAGAACCACCGCGTCGCCGGGCAACACCACCGAGTGGGTTTCGGCCAGGGCAACGCCCGACAAAGCAAGGGCAGCCAACGCCGCGAGTACGGAGAGGGATGATCGCAAGAGTTGCTCCAAACAGGGTTGAGAAAAAGGACGGGGCCGTGGTCACGGCCCCGCCCGATCAGCGTCAAAGGGACGGGGTCACTTTCTGTCGAACTGCGACTGCGGGCCTAGGTAGATGGGGGTAAAGCCCTGGTCCTGCAGCATGTTCACGTGGCCGTCGACCCACAGGAAGGCGAGACCGCCGTTGTGCACCGCGGTGCGGCCGTCCCGCTCGGCGAAGGTGCCGCCTGCCGGGACATACGGCGCCTGGCCCCGAGTGAGGCCGTGACCGGTCACCGGCCACCGCATGTAGCTATGTACCTCGAACACCAGCACCGTATCCGACGGCTTCGCAATGTCCGTGTCTGAGATCGCGTCGGGTCCGATCAGGCTGCCCGAGGCAACGTTGGGCGCGGTGATTACTTGCCAGTTGCCGTAATAGGAGAAGCTGCCTGCATCGACGTTGGCGGGGGTCCCGGTAGGCTCGGGGCAGCGGCCGATAGTGCCCTCGGCCTCATAGAAGCCCGCGGTCCCGTACTTGCTCTCCTCCCAGTTGATGTACGGACCGATGCGGCCCCACCAGGTGGCGTCCTTCGCCGCGAGGCCACCGGCTGCGGTATTGGGCTGCTGCGGGTAGAGGTAATGGTAGTCGTTCAGCGACGTCGCGAACGCGATGCCCATCTGCTTCTCCTGGCTCATGCACTGCGCCCCCCGGGCCGCGGCTCGCGCCGCGCCGAGTGCGGGCAGCAGGATCGAAATCAGCAGCGCAATAATCGAGATTACCACCAGGAGCTCGATCAGCGTGAAGCCGCTGCGACGATGCCCGCGAACGCTTGACAGATCAGATGAAGTAAGTTTACGTCGCATGGGAGGCTCCTGAGGTTGGGGTGAGTGTGCGTTGAAGGTGAGCATCAAGACGCTCTTTTAGTCGGGGATGGGCCGGGGTGCGGGGCGGTGCCGGCGGCGGACGATGCCGCTAGTTCGGCTGCCGGTCACGGACGCGCCTCGGTGGGGTGAAGGATGCGGGGGTCGGACCATTGAACGATCGGATCAGCCGCGGCGCGTCCGGCGTCCCGTTCGAGCACCTCGATGGCCCGCAGGTACAGCCCCTTGAGGTCCACGGGCAACTGGTGCACCCGCGCACGCTGCCGGGGCGAGAGCAGCGCGAGGCTGCCCACCGTGTCGAGCACCACCACGGGCACGTCCGCCGGGCCCAGGCCCCGCCGGTCCAGCGTCTCGAGCATCGACGGCAGGAAGTTGGTGCCTTGCACGAACAGCCCGAAGCGGCGGTGGCCCTGCCGCAGGAACCCCTCGACGGCCAGCCCGCCGTCCCAGTGCTCCAGCCGCGTGTCGATGTCCTGGTCCACGAGGCCCCGCGGCGGGGTGAAGATTCCCTGCGGCAACCCCTCCCGCACCGTGTACTCGACATACCCCGCCACGATGTCGTCGGTCATCGCCAGCAGGAACGGGTCGCACAACAGCATCAGCGGGCCGTCCACCACCCCCCGCAACGCCGCCAGCCCCGCCTCGAGGTAGGCCGCCACATCGAGGCGCACCTGCGGGGTGCCCGAGGCGAGGTGGTGATTGCCCACCACCAGGCTCGGCACGTCCAGATGGTGTCGACACACCGCGTGATGGATGTCGCTGACGTACCCGTCGAGCAGCACCCCCTGACAGTCTGAAGCACACGCGGACCGGGCGGCGACCCCGTCCATGCACGAGGCGGACTCGAGACTACCTACCGTCACCGTAAGCCCACGCTGGTGCACCGCTGCGGTCGCCGCCCCGACATCGCGATGGGTCCGGGAGGTGCCTTGGAAGCGGGCCATATCGCAGAGCAGAAGGCACAAATTACCCACCCGGGTGCCGTCCATGGTCAGAACCGGGGTGTCCACAAGCGGCTGCTGATCGGAGACGAAGGTGCCCGAACCCCGCCGACGATCAACCAGCTTCGCAGACTCAAGCACCGATAGGGCCTGACGTGTCGTCACCCGGCTGACGTTGAACGTGCGGGACAGGTCATGCTCGGAGGGAAGCTGATGCCCCACGCCGTACTCGCCGCCCCGAATCCGCCGCGCCAGCACGTCGGCGATCTGCTGGTACTTCGGAGCATCGAGCGTGAGCATGCGGTTATCATACTTCAACGACCGCCCGGTTGTCAATACAAATCTGCCGTCGAGGGTTTCGTAGAACAAGCGTCAGCCGGCGTGGTTGCCCCCGACCCGCCGCCAGGACGCTTATTATGGTTGAGGCAGCCGATACCACCAACTACGGCGATCCGGCTGGATGCGGCTCGGGATCGGCTGCCGTACCGCGTCGGCGGAAGCGGTCACGGAGCCACTGGAAGAAAGGTGTTGACAACTTGTCCGGATGTGTTATCCTGCCGGTGTCGGACCGCCCGCACCTCTCTTCGTTAGAGGGGTCATCTCGAGTGGCCTATCCGGTATTCTTCTGTTTTGGAGGTAAATCTATGACTCGCATCGTCCCCGCCCCCCGCATCTTCTTCGCCGGTCTCGCCAGCTTCGGCTTGCTAGCCGGTTCCGCGTCCGCGGCAATCGTGGTCAACGACGATTTCAACGACGGCAATGTTGCCACCAACACCACCGGCATCGGCGACGGCTTCCTGACCCGCACCAACCGCAACTCGGGCAACCAGCCCACGTTTGTGGAGGCCGGCACCACTCTCACCATCACCGGGGCGAACCTCCCCACGTCGCCCGGTGCCAACGGCGGCAGCATCTCCAGCCAAGACTCAGGGACAGTCGACCCCGCCGCCGACGTGGTAACCGCCACCTTCGCGGTCGGTGCCACGCCGAACACCGGGTTCCGCGACATCTTCGCGATCCAGGACTCGAACGTCAATTTCTTCGCCCCCACCATCGGCGGCTACCAGTTGTTCATCACGAACGGCGATCCTGATAACACCGGTCGCGATGGCGACTTCACCGGCGGCGTTGTCTCCTTCCTTTTCCGCAAAGCGAACGTCAACACCACGATCTTTAGCGGCGTCACCGTCGCCGACGTTTCGCAGGCGTTTGATTTGACGATCCAGGTGAGTTCGGACAACACGTACAGTGTTACTTCTGCTCAACTAGCTTTGTCTCAGGTCGGCGTTCTTGCGGCCGGCACGCAGCTCTCTGATTTTGGCGATAACGCTTTCATCGGGGCCGGCACCCAGCGGGACGGGGTCTTCAACCGCTCGCTGGTTCTTGACCGTGCCACGCTGGACGTCTCTGCTGTTCCCGAGCCCGCCAGCCTCGCGCTGCTGGGCCTGGGTGCCCTCGCCCTCGCCGGCCGCGGCCGCCGCGCCTGAGCGGGACCACCTCCCCGCGTCAACCGATGACTTCTTACCCGGTGCCGCCCGCGAGAGCGGGCGGCACCGTTTTGTCCCGGCGGCAACGCCGCCCCACTCATAGCCCCTCCAAGCTCCTCCACATCCATGATGCCAATTTTCCGCCGACCCGCCGTTGCCGCTTTGACGCTCGCCCTCGCGGCGGCCGCCCCGACGCTGTCGGCCGCCGCTCAGGACAACTTCGACCTGATCGTCTACGCCCACCCCGCCGGCTACGCCCCCGCCACCGGCGGGCCCGCGGGCACCATCAAAGGCCTCGGCGGTGAGGTGGCGATCATCTACTCGCAAGGCCTGACCGAGAACGCAACGAGAAGCTATCTGAATCAGGCCAATACCGTCGGGCTGGGCGTCATCGTCCAGGTCAATACGGTGTGGGCGGGCGCGCCGGACACGGTAGACGGCAACGGCGTCCGCCACGGCGACAAGCTGCAGTCCTACGTGACGTCGATGAGCAAATTTGCCGTAGACAACAACCTTAACTCGCTGCGTGGCTGGTACATCTACGACGAACCGACCCTTCCCGCCTCCGGCTATCAGCAGGGTTACGACCTCATCAAAGCCGCCGATCCGCTGGGCCGGCCGATCTACGGCGACATCGACGCGGACGAACCCAACACCCAGCAAAACTACTACGGCAGCGCCAGCGACAAGACCCGCGATGTGCTGACCACGCACGACTACCCCTTCTTCGTCGGCGACGACGAGTTTGAGGGGCTGGAGAACAGCGGGTTGTTCGGGCTCGACCGCGGGTGGAAGCACTGGATGCAGCAGTCGCAGCGGGGCGCAGCCAGCCGTAACGAGCCGTGGGTCCCGGTCATCCAGGCGTTCGGGCACAGCGGCTTCGGCCCTGTGCAGCGGGACGACGGCAAGCGGTGGCGTCTGCCCACCGCGGAGGAACTGCGGTTTATGTCCTACTACAACGTCGCCATCGGAGCCGACGGGTTGGCGTTCTGGGACTCGAACTTCACCTACGCCAGCCAGGCGTTCCCCGACGAGCCCTACGGCGACACCGGCCTGAGGTGGGCCGGCGGCGTGCTCAAGCCGCTGCTCCAGGAGCTCGGAGAGGCCGACGCCGCGTTCGGCGAGGGAGCGATCAACGCGGGGGTCACCGACAACCGGGGCGACGTCACGAGTCTGCTTTTCCAGGACCCCAACGACAGCGTCTACTACCTGCTGGCGGTCAACAACACCGACGGCAGCGAGGACCCGCTGTTTACCCTCAACAGCCTGATCGGCCGGTTTGGCGAGGCCGTCGCGCTCGACACCGGCACCTCCTTTGCCATCACCGGAAACACCTTCACCGACAGCCTCGGCGACTACGGTGCCCGGACCTACCGCCTCGTCCAGGTACCCGAGCCCACGGCGCTGACCGTCATCAGCCTCGTTGGGCTGGTCGCCCTCCGCCGAAACCCGGGTCGCGGGCACCGCTGATCCGGCTACCTCGGCATCGGTTTCCCGCTCCTGGATCAGGGTGTCGCCTTGCCTTCCCGACCCAACATCGTGCTGATCATGACCGATCAGCAGCGCGGCGATGCGTTGTCGATCGACGGGCATCCGGACGTCATCACGCCGATGCTCGATCATTTCGCGGCGCGGGGGGCACGTTTTCGGCAGGCCTATACCCCTAGCCCAATCTGCTCGGCGGCGCGGCATTCGGTCATGACCGGTCGGTCGCCGGCGAGTAATGGGCAGCTGGATAACAGCCCTTGCCGCATCCTCAATCCAGAATCAACGCTGCCGAACCTGCTCCGCGGCGCGGGGTATCAGACGGCGATGATCGGGCGGGGGATGCACCAGTACCCGGGCCACGCGCGGTACGGCTTCGAGACGGTGGTCCATACGCCTTACACCGACCGGTACACCGTCTTCCATGACAAGGTGCGGCCGCTGTCGCACCGGCCCGGCTGGCCGGGGTGGCCCCACCGGCTGGACCACGGGCTGCCCGTGGATGGCTACACCGCCCGGCCGTGGCCGTACGAGGAGTGGCTGCACCAGTCGAACTGGGCGGCGAGCAAGGCGGTGGAGTTCCTCGACACACGGGACCGGGACCAGCCGTTCTTCCTGTCGCTCGGCTTCACCGCCCCGCACCCGCCGCTGACCCCGCCGGCAAGCTACTTCGAGCGGTACCTCCGCATGGACCTGCGGCCGCCGTTCATCGGAGACTGGGCGCAGCGGCCCGAACGCGTCCTGGGGGTGCCGGTCGATGACGCCGTGGTCGACCTGCGGGGTGAGCTGCTCCGCTCGGCACAGGCGGGCTACTACGGCCTGATCAATCACGTCGACGACCTGCTGCACAACGTGTGGAACCGCCTGCTTCTGGAGCGGGAACCGACCTACCTGCTGTTCACGTCGGACCACGGCGAGCTGCTGGGCGATCATTACCGCTTCCGTAAATGCCAGCCGTACCAGGGGGCGGTGCGGATCCCGTTCCTGCTGCACGGCCCCGGGATCGACCCTTGGCAGGTCCGCGATGAGGCGGTTTCTCTAATCGATGTGCTCCCCACGCTCTGCGAAGCCGCCGACGTGGAATACCCCGATCACGTCGAAGGGCGCAGCGTCCTGCCGTTGATCCGTGGCGAGGGCGCGGCCAGCGGCCCTGCGGAGTGGCGGCCGTTTGTCCACAGCGAGTTTCCCCGCTGGCACATCCACACCGGCTTCCACACGATCACCGACGGCCGCACCAAGTACATCCGCTTCGGCAACGGTGACGAGCTGCTGTTCGATCTGACCCCCGACCCCCACGAGATGCACGACCTGGCCGGGGACGCGGCCTATGCGGCCACGCTCAAACGGTGGCGGGAGCACCTGATCGACCACCTCCGCGACCGGCCCGAGGGGTTTGTCCAGGACGGCCGCCTCGTCGATGGCCGACCGCACACCGGGCTGCTTCCCCACGCGCGGCCTGTAAAGTCTCATGACGATTAATAAGCCGGCTCCCGCACCAGGCAGCCTCGCAGCGAAACCCATGTCGCCCGTAGCGGCTTTTCCTTACATGTTGCAACACCCGACCAGCCAGGAGTGACCCGATGTTGACTCAGGAACAGATCGTTCAGTTTTACCGTGACGGATACCTCGTCGTAGAGGGGCTTGTACCCGCGGACGTTGCCGATGAAGTCGTGGAGGCGAATCGGGGCATGAACCTCGAGTCGGGGGGCAAGTGGACGCCGAAGATTTTCGATCGCGACAACCCGACGCGGGACGCCGAAACGCACCGGCTGCTGACGCATCCGCGGGTGGTCGAGGCGGTTGAGGACCTGCTGGAGGCCCCGGCGCGGGTATTCTTCGGCATGCTTGCGGTCGTGCCGGCTCGGGGCGGCGAGGGGTTGAAGTGGCACCAGGACAACATGTACTCGACCGTGCTGGGCCGTGCGCTCAACACCTTCGTCGCCCTATGCGACATCACCCCGGACATGGCGATCCTGCATGTAGCGCCGAGGTCACACGCGCCGAGGTCACACGTGCACGGGGTGCTGGCCTACGAGGTGGCGGAGGATCAGCACCGTTACGCCGCCGAGCCCGAGAACGGGATGCCCCTGCCCGGCTTGCGTAAGGGTGACGCCTGCATCTTCGACCGCAACACCCTGCACCACTCCAAGAGCAACACGACAGACCGGCACCGCTATGCGTACGCCGCCCAATATATGGAGGCGAAGGGCCGCCTCGCCGACACCGGCGAGCTGATGCCGGGCCGGGCCCTCGCTCGGGACCTGGCGGCGCTTCTTGAGGCGGAGCCGGCGCGGAGCTAGAGCGGACTCACTTCACCTGTAGCGGCTGCGTGCCGCACCTTGACGGGTTTGCGTCAAGGTGTGCGGCAGTGGGCACACCTTGGCCCCGAGCGGCCAAGGTGTGGCACCCGCTGCATCAGGAATAGGTTTGCTCTAACGCTTGTCCACGCGTGGTGCTGCCCCCGCGTCGAGCCACGTCGCGCTACCCGCAAGATGCGGCAACCGCTCAGCTCAGGCCGGAGGCGTCCAACGTGTAGGTCTGCTGCTGATGCATGATGCCGTGCAGCGTGATCTGCGACCCCCACGGGGGCGCGGCGTCCGCTTGTTGCAATGTTCCAAGGAGCGGCGCGGACAGGCCGCACACCCCGTCGAGGATCGCCTCGGCGAAGTGCACGCCGCTGCCGATGACCCAGTGGTTGCCCTGGGTCAGTTCGTCGAAGCACTTGGCCGCACCGCCGGCCTCGGGGGGGTATAGGTCCTCGGCCCAGTAGGCTTGGGCGAAAGGTCCCTGATCCACGACCGCGGCCATCCCTTCCATCCACTCCAGCAGCCACTCGCCGGTATCGCCCGCGGCGAGCGCCCCTTGGATGAACTGCGACGGCCAGGCGGGAAAGCACCCGGCCCACTGGTGGTCGCAGCGCACGCCGCTGGCGATGTCGGGGTCGGTCGGCCGCAGGCAATGGGCCCAGGTCGGGGTGATGAGCTGTTCGCGGACGAAGGTGGTGATCTCGTTGCGCATCGCCGCGGGCACACGCGCCCCGAGCATCCGCAGAACCAGACCCAGGTCGTAGAGGTTCGCCGCGTCGACCTGCCGCCCGTCGGGGTAGGCACAGGCGAAGTAGCCCCGGCCGTCCCGGTACAGTTTGAGTGTGGCCCTTTCGAGGCGGTCGGCCTCGGCCGCGGCATCCAGGCCCAGCATCGGGCCGACGGTGCGGAGCCCATGCGCTTGGACCGCGGTGTGGCCGGCCGTACCGTGGGCGTAGGTCGTGATGCACTCGAGGTACGCCCCGCGGTGGCCGTAGTCGACGAGGTCTCGGCCGGGAAGGTGGCGGTCGCGGTGGATGAGTGCCGCCTCTCGCACGGCTTCGTGGAGGGTCATCCGGCGGGGCGGGGCGGCATCCGCGGCGGTGACCTGGCCCTGACTCCCGGCCTCAAAGCCGGCGGTCGACTTGGGCTGCCGTAGTATTTCTCGTTGCAGGAACGACGTGTCGCCGCTCCATCTGGCAAGGTTCCACGCGGCGATCTGCAGCGCCATGGGGTGCGAGCAGCACGCCCACCCGCCGTTGCCGCCGGTGAAGTAGTTGCTCATCTGGTAGTCAAGCAGCGGCGCGGTGGCGATCTGTTCGAGCAGTTGGACAAGCGCCGCGGGGTCGAGGCGGGCGAGGATGCCGCTGGTATAGGGCAGCTCCCACGCGAGGTAGGCCGAGCCCTCGCCACGGCGGGGCCACAGGGTTAGGTAGCAGGGGCGGACCGTAGCGTGGGGGTAGTCACGGCGGCAGGTCAACAGCGTGAGCACCGCGTTGTAGTACAGGCGAGCGATCCCGCGGTGAGGCGAGTCGAGCACGGGCAGATGCCCGCTGAACGTGGCGTTGCCGGGGGTGAAGGCGTCGTTCCACAGGCCGGTCCACGCTTGCTCCGCCGCTTCGAACGCTTCGCCGGGTTCGGCGAGCCAACGGGCCGTTAAACGTTCGGCCTCGGCCGCGTCAGCGTGATAGCTGCACACGATTGTGAAACGCTCGCTGCCACCCGGGGACACCTCACGACGCCAGCGGGGGGCGCGATCGCCCTCCCACGCATCGGGCTCGGGGAGCACGGCCTGCACGCTGTGAGCGTTGGCCTCGTCGTTGGTGAAGCGTCGGCCGGGGGTGGCGGTGGACGGGGCGACGGTCTGCTCGAGGCCGTGCGTCTGCACGAAGCTCGACACGTCGGTGGCGATGGAGGGCACGGCCCAGGCGTAGCCCTCGTTGCCGGTGTTCCGGGCCCGGCCCGACAACAGCAGGCGCAGGTCCAGCCGCCGCTTCGTGCCTGTCGCGTTCGCCACCGTCAACTCGACGACCACTACCGGCTGATCCGGCACGACGCACGTACGGCTGGTCAGCCGCCAGCCGTCGGCCTCACACCTCCGGTCGAGGCGGTACGCCCGCCAACGCACCTCCACGTCCCGCGTCAGTTGTGCGAGGTGTCGATCGCCCAGCACGGTATAGGCGGTGACTTCGTTACCGCCGCTGTACGGCGGGAACACCGGATGCTTGAACGCGACAGGGTCGGCTTCGGCCTGGATGCTCCCGATCGCGTTGTTGAGCCCAGGCATCGCCGCCAGCCGCGTGGGGTGCCGCTTCAGCCACGCGGTGCAGAGGTCATCAAGGGACAGGGTCGGTTGTGACATGGGCGGCTCGTCGAAGCAGGAGGTTCGGCGTCAGAGCGTCAAAGGTCATCCAGCATCGACGCGTCAACGCCGGGCATCGTGTCGAGCTTCCACAGGTCGACCGGTGCATCGTTGCTCTGCCGCGGACCCGGGGTACTGCGGCCGTTGACGATCAGGCGCCGCAGCAAGGCGAGCATCTCGTGGACGCGGTCGGGGTGCTGGGCGTGCAGGTTGCGCGTCTCGCCGGGGTCCTCCTGCATGTCGTAGAGCTGCACGAGCGGGAGCCCTTGCTCCGCGGCTTCATCATCCCGCAGGGTCCACCCGCCCGACCCGGGGGCGAGCACCAGCTTCCACCGCTGATCGCGGATCGCGAATTTGCCGTGGATCGAATGGTGGACGACGTGCTCGCGGATCGCCCCATCCGCGCGGAGCGCCGGGAGCATGCTGACACTATCCTCTCCGGCGTCGGGCGGCAGCGCCTCGCCCAGCAGCTCGGCCACCGTCGCGTACAGGTCCGACAACGACACGAGGTGCGGGCAGACCGACCCCGGCGCGATCGTGCCGGGCCAGCGGGCCATCAGGGGGATGCGGTGCCCGCCGTCCCAGGCGTCGGACTTGTACCCGCGGTAGGGGCCGCTGAGGCGGTGTCCCTGCGCCTCGAGTTCGGCCCCGCCGGTGGCGTACGAGCTGCCGTTGTCGCTGGTAAAGATCACCAGGGTGTTGTCCGCCACCCCGTGCCGCTCGAGTGAAGCGAGCACGCGGCCGACGGTATGGTCGGTCTCGATGACCAGGTCGGCGTAAAGGTCGTTCAGCCCGCTCGCGCCGATGAACGGCTTGTTGACCGAAAGCAGGGTGTGTGGCGACGTCAGCGGCAGGTACAGGAAGAACGGCTCCGGGGCGGCCGCGGCTTCGGCAATGAACCGGTCGGACCGCTTGACCCACTCGGGCAGCAGCTGCTCGAAGTGCCAGTAAGGCATCGCCGGCCCGCCGTAGCTCGCGAGCGCATCGCCGACCAGCCGCGAGGGCAGCCATTCGGTGGGGATGCCCACGGTGCGGTCATCGTCGATGTAGCAGTACGGCGGGAAGTTCGGCACGTCCACGCCGAAGTAATGGTCGAAGCCTGCGGTCAAGGGTCCGCCGTCGATCGGCTCGGCAAACGCCTCTCGCCAGAGTGCCCGCTGCCCGTCGGTGGTCTCCAGGTCGGGCAGCGGCTCATCGGGTCGCCCGTGCGTCTTCGCCCCGGTTACACGCCGTGCGAAGTCGGGCCCGGCCTCGAACGGCCAACCCATCCCCAGGTGCCACTTGCCCACGCACATCGTGCGGTAGCCATGGGACGACAGCATCCGGGCCACCGTGGCGCGGCCTGGCGGGATCAACGGCGGGTCAAACGCGTGGAACACGCCGGACTGAAGCGAAGACCGCCAGTTGTACCGCCCGGTGAGGATGCTGTACCACGACGGCGTGCACACCGCCGAGGTGGAATGGGCGTCGGTAAACGCCATGCCTTCCGCGGCAAGGCGGTCGATGTGCGGCGTGGAGATCCTGCCCAGTGGATTGAGGCATGACACGTCGCCGTAGCCGAGGTCGTCGGCGAGGATGTACACGACGTTGGGACGAGCAGGTGTCATCTGGGGCGGGTCGATCAGCAGAACAAGCGACGCGGGAACAACGGGGCGAGACCATCGGCGGGACGCAACTCAGAAGTAATTCACGCTGATGCCCGGCTGCTTCAGCCGCTCGATCGGCTGCCACTCCCGCGGGGCAGCGCCGTCGCCCGCGGTGCGGCAGGACTCCTTGCCGATCATCGGCTGCGGCCCCGCCGCGGGGTGCGAGGTCACGACCCGCCGTGAAGCGCCCTGCCAATCCAGGAGCAACGCGCGACCACGCTCCACCACCTCGCGGTGATCCGGGTCATCGAAGAGGTTGATTGTCTCGTCGGGATCGTCCACAAGGTCGTACAACTCACCCTGCCGCGGCCCGTCGAACATCTGTCGGTGGTAATGGGTGAAGCGCCAGCGGTCGAAGCGGACGGACTTGCTTAGCGGATGCTCGGTGAAAGCGCCCTCGCGTACGGCCGCATCGCCCCCGCCGAGCAGGCCGCTGATGTCGCACCCGTCGGCCGTGTCCATCGCGGGCAGCCCGCACAACGCCGGCAGCGTCGCGGCCATGTCGACATTCTCGACGAGCTGGTCGCTGACATGGCCCGAGGCGATGCCCGGGCCACGCCAGAGCATGGGCACGCGGCAGACGGCGTCCGAGCCGATGCCCGGTGCCTTCTCGGGGATGCCGTGGATGGTGTGGTAGCACCCGTGGTCGCTGCCGTAGATCACGATCGTGTTCTCGGTAAGGTCCGCGTCGTCCAGGAACTTGACAAGTTGGCCGACGACGTCGTCGACTTGGCTAATACATGCAAGGGTCCCGCGCCACACCCGGCGTGCCCCGTCGACGTACGTCTCACCCGGCTTGGCGTAGTGGAACTGCGTCGAGCGGAGGTAACGGTACATCTCCTGGAAATGCGGCGGGCGGTGAGCCGGGTCCTGCTCGAAACTCGGCGGCAGGTCGAGGTCTTCGTCGTAGAGGTCCCAGAAACGCTGCACCGGCAGGAGCGGGTGGTGCGGCTTCTGGAACGCGAGCTGGACGAAGAACGGCTGCGCCTCCCCCTCATCGATGAACCGCATCGCCTCGCGAGCACACCACATCTCCAGCGTGTGCTCGTAGGGCATGTCGGTCGGCCGCGCGTCGTTGGGGATGGGCCCGGGAGCGTAGCGGCCGCTGAGATTGGGGAAGCTGTCCTCGCGGTCGCGGAGGCCAAGCGCCTCGAGCTGCTGGAGGTAGATCCCTTGGCCACGCTCACCGTCGCCGGATTCGAAGGCGTCGCCGAAGCGGTCTACGTCATCGAGGACCCAGTTGTGCGGGCAAGCGGGCAGGTGCAGCTTGCCGAAGCCCGCGGTGCGATACCCGTGCCGACGGAAGTGCCCGAAGAGGCTGGGCAGGTGCGACGGCGTCGGGCCGGACAGGCCGTAGTACCCGTGGTTGTGGCAGTACTGCCCGGATAGGATGCTCACGCGGCTGGGCGTGCAGATGGGGTTCTGGCAGTACACGGCCGAGCACCGCACGCCTCCTGCCGCCAACGCGTCGAGGTGCGGCGTCAACGCCTGCGGGTGTCCCGCACATCCCATCAGGTCCGCGTGGTGCTGGTCCGCGAGGATCATGATGACGTTTGGAGACTGCTTTGACATGCAGCGAATTCTACAGTGAGGTACGTCTTCGTTAATCTAGTGCCGGATTAGCGCGCTTCTCGATGGCTTGATCCAAGCGAAACTTTCTGTTCCCCAGAGGCGACCTTCGTGCCGCCTTTTCCATTGTTGTTAGCCCGAACCCGAAGGCCGGACGATGACGCTGAAGTTTCAGAACCCGACGCCCGCGCGGTGCACCCTGCTGCGGCAGCAAACTCTGAACGTGGAGTGGCGACCCGGGCAGGCGCAGCCGCAGGGGGTGGAGGTTGAGCTGCGGGTGCCCAACTTCCGGGCGTTCCTGACGTGGGTGCTGCACGACGCCTCGGTTGAAGATGCGGATGTCGTTTACCGCTGGTTCAAGCCGGCCAATCCCGCGGGTTATGCGGCCAATCCCGACCGGGTGCTGGTGCGGGCGCGCCTGCGGCGGCAGGTCGCGGCGGACGAGGCGGTGCGGATCAAGCTGGTGATGACCCCGGGCATGTGGGCGGGGGTGGAACTGCCGCTGGCCGTCTGGACGCGGCAGCCCATCTTCCACTGGGCGTCGAAGACGCCGGGCGACGACCTGCCGGTGCTCGCCGAGCCTGCTTCGACCGGATCGGTCCCGCTCGTGGCGGGCGTGGTCGAGCGGCTGGCGGTCCGCAGTGCGCCTGCCGCCGACGACGCGGGGGTGGTGCTGACGCGGCTGGTGCCGGAAGACCGCTTCGGCAACCCCGCCGTGTTCAAGTCGCCGGTGACCGTGCGGGTGACGTGGAACGGCGGGTCGAGGGAGCTCCCGGTGCGGCAGACGATCGCCATCGAGCTTGACCCGCCGCGTGAAGCGGTGGGGCGGTGCGTCGCGTCGGTGGCGATGGCCGACCTGGCGCCGGAGGAAAACATTGGTAACGCGGCGACCGTCGGCGACCGCCTCACCGTGACCGGCAACCCGGTGTGGCGGGACCTGCCCGAGGGCCTGCGGCCCGCATTCGGCGAGCTGCACTGGCACACCGAGCTTTCGGGCGACGGGGCCCGGCCGCTCGCCGAGGCGCTGCGCTGCGCCCGCGAGGAGCTCGCGCTGGACTTCGCCTCGCCCGGCGACCACAGCCCCTTCGGCGACAAGTGGGAGCAGACCACGTCGGCGCTGCAGGAGGCGCATGACCCCGGCCGCTTCGCCACGCTGTTCAGCTGGGAATACTCGCACCGAGTCGGGCACGAAAATTACTACTTCACCGACCCGGACCACCCGGTCAAGCCCGACCTCGACGGCTACCGTGGCGGGCGGGGCGACGAGGTGGCGGACACCCTCCGCGGGCACGCCGGCTTCTTCGCCGTACCCCACCACACCAACGCCACCGCCGAGACCCGCCGCGCCGAGGACAACGCCCCCGCCTGGCACGCCTACCCGTGGACCGACCCCGCCCGGCAGCCTTACGTCCGCCTCGCCGAGATCTTTCAAACCCGTGGCAACATGGAGCGCGAGACGGCCGACGACGCCTGGCGGCTGTGGCACCAGCGCAACGGCGCAAGCGTGCAGAGCGCCTTGGACCGCGGCTACCGCATCGGCTTCACCGGCGGGACCGACAACCACGTCGGCTGGCCGGCACGCATCATGCCCGAACTCGGCGAAGGCGGCGGCAGGATCCCCACCTGCTCCCACGCGGTCACCGGGGTATGGACCGCGTCAGTCGACCGGCAGCCCCTCTTCGACGCTCTCCACCAGCGACAGACCTGGGCCTGCTGGGACACCCGTGCCCTTGTCTGGTTTACCGTCAACGACACGCCCCAAGGCCACGAACTTAAAGTCACCGCTCAGACTAAACTTACTGCTTCCATCCGCCTTAGCGCCGAGAGCGTGCTGCAGACGCTGGAACTGGTTGGCAACGGGGGGCAGATCGTTTGGCAGTCCGCTCACCATATCCTCGATGTTTCGGAAACGATACAACTAGGGGCGGCCAATACTTTCGATTACCTTTACATGAGAGGCTTGCTCCGCGATGGCGGTATTATCTACTCCAGCCCGGTCTTCATCCTCAGGCAGCTTTGACTTGAAATGCTTCGCCGGTCTCACCGTTCTACACCGGTGAGGGTCGAGGAACTCTACGCTTGAGACATCGAAGTTGTAGTCGCAGCGCTCGTTGCAAACGAACCGGTCGTGGGCGATGCGGCTACGGGTAAGGGGGCGTAGGGTGACGCGGTCGGCGATGAGCGCGGTGTTTCCGCGTGCCAAAGGGATGTAGTAGAACTCCGAATGTCGGGAGACGCCGCGGTTTGGAGCGGCTGGCGCGGTCACAGATCGGGCGTTGATGATGTGGATGCTCCGTCTGGAGACCACGGCTGACACGGGCAGCGGAGCTATGCAACCGGGCGGTGGCGGCGATCGACCGCCGCGCGTTTGTGGCGTCGTTCACGCGGCGGCTGGAGGTCGGCGAACGCACGGTGCGGCGGCCGGGGGCGCGTCCTCGGGCGGGCCTGCCGCTGGAGCCGGACAATCCCGGGCCGACCGGGTCGCTGAAGCTGACCGCGGCGGACGAGCGGGTGCTGCGGGACGCGGTGGCCCGGCGGCCGGGCGTCACGACCAGAAACGTGATGCCGAAGCTGAGCGTGACGGTCTTGGACGCATAAGGCCGGGGGCGTGGCCGAGGCTACCGCGAAGGCGGGCGCGTACCTGAATTACCTGCCGCCGTACTCGCCGGACGTGTCGCTCTACCGGTCGCTGCGATCGAGGAGCCGTGGAGCAAGGTCGGGGCGCGGCTGCGTCGCCTCCCCGCCCGCAGCTTCGGCGCCGCGCGGTCGAGGCCGCCGCCAAGATGGGCCACGCCGGTGGCTACGACGAGTGCCGCCACTACCACGCCAGCCGTAGATTGCGAACTAGTCGAGGATGCCAGCCGCGCTACGTGCGGTCCGAGCACAGCGCACGTAGCAGTTGCCCAGCGATCCCCGACCGGACGACGGCCATGGAGTTAACCGCGAGGTTAACGTAGCGGGTGGCCGGGCGGCGGGAGCGTTTGAGGCCGCCGACGGCCCGTTCCACGACGTTGCGTCGCTTGTGCAGTTTGCGGCCGAGGCGGAGCGGGCGGCCACGCCGGCGTCGACGCCGGCCCTCGGGCAACCGCTTGCCCGGGATCACGCCCCGCATCGCCCGGCGGCGGATCGCCCGACGGCGTGCCGGCGTGTCGTCAGCCCGGTCGCAGGCCACCGCGTCGCCCCGGCGGCGGCGGCCGACCTTCACCTCCGCCAGCAGCGGTTAGAGCTGCGTCGACCCGTGTGCCTGCCCCGCGGTCGGCGTCGCGGCCGGCATAACACCGTGGCCGCAGGTCAACAGGTGCGGTTGCCCCGCCGACCGTCGCCCGTCCGTAAGCACGAAGTGGTCCACGCACAACCTACGCTGGCAAGGGCGAAAGCGTCTGGTTGTCATCCATAGAACCACTGACCGGTGCCGCCGCGGGGCCACCTGCGGTGAGCGTGTGGCAACCCATCTCGCCGCCTCCGTTGGGCTTGCTTCACGGGGATCAATGGGAGGGTCAACCGTCCGTGGCACCTGCCCCGCGGTGCCCGACTTCGACGATGCGGGCTCGACGCGGGTCGTACCTGAACCGGGTGATGTCGCCGCTGATCAGCAGCTCCACCGCCCGGTCGATCTCCGGCAGCGGCACCAAGAACCACTCCCGTGGCTCGACGGCCTCGCCGAAGCGGTCCTGCAGCCGCACGTCGATCCGGGCGGGCTCGAAGAAGCGGTGCAGCAGCCGCTCGACCCTAGAACGGTCGACGTTCGACAGCGCGTACTCGGCCACCACCTCGGCCTCGGCGAGCAGGAACGTCGGGTCCTTCCGCGCGTTTCCCACCCGCCGGGCCACGTCCCCGCCGGTGACGCCGATCTTGTGCAGCGTTTCGCGGTGCTCGGCCACGAAGGGGTCGTCCGAGCGGCTGCGGGCGACGTAGATGCGGCCGACCTCCACGTCCCCCGCCTCGCCGTGATCCCCAAACAGCGGGCCCACGTCCGCCGCGAGGATGCGCCGGCTCGCCCCGTCCTTGTTGAGCGCCCGACGCAGCGAACGCAACAGCAGGTCCGACTCCTGCCCGTTGTCGTACAGCACCCGCAGCCGTCGGTCCGTCTCGCCGTAGTCCTGCCGGAACGGCTCGCCGGCGTCGGCCACGAGCACCTTCTGGCCCTCGAGGATGAACCAGTCGCCCTTGTCGATCCGCTGGTCGTCTTGCCCCTTGAACGGCTTGGTTTTGCGGGCCCCCAGGTCGAGGTCCCGCTGCACCGCGGCGAAGCCGGGGGCGAACCGGTCAAAGTCCTTGCAGGGCCGGCGTTGGGCGACCTCCTCGGGGCTCTTGCGCTCGTCGGGCCGCCGCACGTGGCGGATCGTCGTGATCGCGTCGTTCCCCGGCCCGCCCTCCGGCCCGATCCCCGGCCCGAGGCCGAGCTCCGCCAGCGCCTCGTCGTCCGACAGTTCCTCGATCCCCGGCCCGCCCGCGGCGAGCAGGCCGTCGGCGTCCAACGGCTCCAGCACCTCGCGGCACTCGGCAAGCTGCCGCATCCGGTCCAGCCGCACCGCGTACAGCCGCTCGAAGATGTCCAGCCCCTCGCCGTGCCGCGGCAGGTGCCCGTGCCCGCGGACGAAGCGTTGCACCTCCTCGAAGCCGGCGATGATCCGCTCCTGCCGAGGGGTATACGTCACCTGCCGCTCGGGCTCGGCGGTCATCCCCATCTCCGCCAACGCCGCGGCGTCCGCGTCGGTCACCTCACCGGCGTCTCGTTTAGCCACGCGCCGCCCCCCGCTGCAGCCGCTGCATGAACGCCGCGCCCTCGGCCATCCGCCGCTCCCACGCGTCGCCGCTGGTCAGCGACGGCGGCCGCCCCCGCTCGCGGTGGAACCGCAGCGCCCGCTGCAGCAGCTCCCGCGCCTCGTCCTTGGACATCTGCACCTTCTTGCCCGTGATCACCGCCTGCACCTGGCTCAGAACCCCCCGATCCATCGCCTTGGCCAACATGTTGTACGCCTCGCCGAACGGGTTGATCGAGTCGATCAGGTCGATCTCCAGCTCCCGCACGTCCATCGCGAACTTGCGCACCCCGTCGATCAGGGCGGTGTTGGGCGAGTCGCCCTCGCCCCGCGCCCCGCCGCCCGGACCGACCCCCCCGCCGTCCGTGACAGGCAGGAATGCCTGTCCTACGGTGGGACCGGCATTCCTGCCGGTCATCTTCGCCTGCTGCACGACGTTGACCGCCGCGACCGCCCGCTGCCGCACCGCCTCTTGGTCCCCGTCGTCCAGGTCCGGGTACCGCTCCTTGATGATCTTGCCCAGCCGCGCCTGCGTGAGCTCCTCGGGCACCAGCTCCTGGTCGAACATGCCCCGCTCGAGGCTCTGGCGGTCCTGCAGAAACCCGGTGATCACCTCGTTGAGGTCCTCGCGACAGATGCGCTGCGCCTCGTCGCTCCTGGGCTCGGCCAGGCCCTTGATCTCCAGCTGCACCGTCCCCGTCGCCGGGTCGAACCCCACGTTGTTCTTCCCCGTCGCGTACCCCTCGGGCCCGTACTCGAAGCCGGGGCTCGGCCCGTTGCCGGGGTGCTTCGCCTTGAAGTCCATCCGAGGGGCCAGCACCTGCTCCATGAGCAAACTCGCCGCGATCGCCTTGAGCGTGTCGTTCACCGCCTCCGCCACGTCGTCGCCCTGCGCGTCGGGCTCGGCGATGAAGTTCGTGAACCGCGCCCGCGCCTTGCCGGGGGCGTCCCGCGTCGTGCGGCCGATGATCTGGATGATCTCCGTCAGGCTGCTCTTGTACCCGATGGTCAAGGCGTGCTCGCACCACACCCAATCGAACCCCTCCTTCGCCATGCCCAGCGCGATGATCATGTCCACGTGGTCCCGGTCCTTGCTCGCCGGGCTCCGCAGCGCCGCCGCCACCTTCTCCCGCTTGCTCGGCTCGTCGTCCACCAAATCCGCGATCCGCAGCAGCTCCCCGTCCGGCCGCTTCACCAACTGAAACCCCGTCGCCGGGTCCGCCCCCTGCCACTCGCCCAGGCTCGACAGGATGAACTCAACCTCCTTCACCTTGTCCCCCATCGACTCGCGAGCGTTCACGTTGGGGATGTGCACGATGGTCTTGAGCCCCGGGTCCAGCACCTCCATGACGCTGTCGACGTACCGCCCGCTGTAGAACCAGTAGCCGATGTCCAGCGTCTTGAGGTGCTCGTACCCCGCCAACTGCTCGTAATAGGTGTACGTCACCGTCTCGAACCGCGCCTCGTCCCCGGGCATCAGCACGGCCGCGGCGTCCCCGCGGAAGTAGCTCCCCGTCATCGCCACCAGGTGCGCCTTGTCCCGCTCGATCAGCGCCCGCACCTGCTCACCGAGACGGTTGTCCGGGCTCGCCGAGACGTGGTGAAACTCGTCCACCGCGATCAGCCGGTCGTCGAACGCCCCCGCCCCGAGCTCCTCAAACGCGAAGCGGAACGTCGCATGCGTGCACACCAGCACCCGGCTGTCGCTGTCCAGAAACGCCCCGAGCGCCTTGACCTTCCCCCCGCCCGCGTCGTTGCCCGGCGCGTCGCACAGGTTCCACCGCGGCTCGACCGTCCAGTCGGCAAAGAAGCCGTACTCGCTCAGCGGCGTGTCGTAGAAACTCGCCCCGATCTCCCGCGTGGGCACGAGGATCAGCGCCTGTTTCACCCCCTGGCGGTGCAGCTTGTCCAGCGCGACGAACATCAACGCCCTGCTCTTGCCCGACGCCGGCGGCGACTTGATGAGCAGGTACTGCTCGCCCCGCCGCTGGTACACCTTCTCCTGCATCGGCCTCATGCCCAGCGCGTTGGGCCGCGCCGCCGCCCCCGTCGCGGGGTAGTGGACGCTGACGGAGGGGATGTTCGGGGGCTGCTGGACCATCGAGCTATCGCCGGTGGACTCGGCCCGCTTGTGACGCCGGGCGATCAACTCGGGCAGTTCGCGGTCGATCTTCAGGCGGGCCTCGCGGTATCGCTCCGTCTGCTCATCGCTCAACCGGATGTCTCGGGTCATTCGCTTCATAAGGTACCTCGCTCGGGCACGTCGTAGGCCGTGATCGGGTAGACAATCTCGGCGTCGACTTCTTCGAAGACGACGATCAGGTGACGCCCCGCCCGCGTGTAGCCGAACACCACCGGGTAGCTCGTCGATCGGCTGGTGTCGGCGTCGACCGAATCGCCCAGCACGTCCTCGACCTCCTCCGGCGTGATCCCGTGCTCGGCGAGGTGCATCATATTGCCCGCGGGGTCATCGTCCAGGTCCCAGAGGACACTTGTGTAAGGCATCAGACGCCGGTTCCCGGTTCAATAGTGTATGCCCCGCTCCCGGGTCACCTTCTCCTGCATCGGCCTCATGCCCAGCGCGTCGGGCCCCGCCGCCGCCCCCGTCGCGGGGTAGTGGACGCTGACGGAGGGGATATCAGGCGATTTGATCATAAACTCCAGTGGGACAGGCATTCCTGCCTGTTATGAATTTCTGATTCCTGTGTATCCCGGTTGCTCATGACAGGCAGGAATGCCTGTCCTACGGGGGCTGGTAGGACAGGCATTCCTGCCTGTCACGGATCGGGGGCTGGTGGGACAGGCACTCCTGCCTGTCACGTCACGCATCCCTGCCTCTCCTACAGCGAAAGGAACCCATACGGGTACAACCCGGCAACCTCCACCAGCCCCGCCCGGACCGGATTCTCATAGATATACCGCGCCTTGTTAATCGCTTCCTCCACGTCGCGCATGATCCGGTCGTACGACTCGTCCTGCCACACCACACCCCGCGTCCCGCGGTGCTGGTTCACCAAACGGGCGGCCACCCCCTTGATGCCCTTCATCATCCGCGACAGGTCCACGCCCTCCCGCGGCCGGGCCAGCAGGTGCACGTGGTCGGGCATCACCA
Organism: Phycisphaeraceae bacterium; assembly: GCA_965214155.1. Classification (GTDB taxonomy): domain Bacteria; phylum Planctomycetota; class Phycisphaerae; order Phycisphaerales; family Phycisphaeraceae; genus Algisphaera. The sequence continues at coordinate 69,947 of CBDCBB010000004.1, read as the reverse complement.
CCAGCGCGGACAAGGCATAAAACCCCGGGTCGCCGGACCGCACGTGGTCAAACACGATGCGGCGCTCGTCTCCGCTGAGCTCACCCCGCTTCACCCGAAAGGTAATAAAATAGGTGCTGCCCACCCGTTCCCAGTGCGGCAGGTGCCGCCGCGTGCGATGGATCTCAGCCCGGTCCATTCTCCCATTCTATCACCCCGCGTGGGACAGGCATTCCTGCCTGTCCTGTGTCCCGCCCGGTTGGTTACCCGTGACAGGCAGGAATGCCTGTCCCACCATGAAAGGACAGGCAGCGGGGGGGACGGTGGGACAGGCATTCCTGCCTGTCATGCGGCGGTCAGGTCGGTGTAGCGTTGGAAGAGGTGTTCGAGGCGTTCGGTGTCGTTTTTGAAGCGGCGGCCGAGGTAGATGCGTTCGAGGGTTTCGTCGTTGCGGTCGTGCGCCCGCCGCAGGTCGGGGTACTCCGCGTCCATCTTCCGGGGGTCGTACATCTCCGCGATCGTCGCCGGCCAATACGCCTCCCGCGCCAGCAGGATCCCCTGGGCACACTCGGTCAGCTCCGCCCGGTTCCCGTCCGTCAACGCCGGCACCGGGAACGTGTTCCAGCCGAGCGTGTTGGAGTAGCGGTAGTCCGTCTTGAGCTTGCCACACACCGTCGCCACCCAGACCAGGTGCAGCCGCGAAACGATCAACGCAAACTCTAGTTCACCGCCGCTTCGTATTTGCATGTGCGGAGCGATGACCATAGATGAATCATCAAGCAGACCAGCGGTGAGATAGTCTCGTCGCTCCGAGAGCGTCTGCGGCATGAAAACGCTTGTCCCATCCGCATGGCGTCGCTCGCCAAACAGATAGGGAGTCTCCGCAAGCCGATTAGTCGCGGGGCGTTTACTCCCTGAACGGACCTGCCGAACTAACTCAAAGCGATTCTGGAAATAAGCTAGCTGATCCTTGTTGAGCCTGCAATCATCGGGAACATAGATGGCGTACCTAGTCTCACCATTAATGAAGTCTGCACCACCGACTGCTTTACGCAAAATCTCCGAATTGTGTGGATTAGCTTCTATGGCTTCCTCATGATCTCGGCGGCTCAACATGAGGTGGCCAGCATCGTTTGCCATGCTGCCATAAGACATCTCTTTCACCTTCGAAATAGGCCTACTCCTTTTTGCGACCACGACCGACGGCATGTCGATAAGGTAAGGTCCGATATTAGTTGCAAGTAGAACGTTCTCGCCTTCAACAATGTGTCGCTCGCCGCAAGCTCCGTGGGCTCGAAATTTTGTGATGCAGACGGTGACGCCGGCATTTTTGGCAGCATTATTGGCCCAACGGAAGCTTCGATGAGCGTACTCAATGTCGAGCTTGTAATGGCTTAACAGCCAAAGGATGAACGCCGCCTGTTCACCTTCAAAAACGCTGTTAGTTGAAACGAATGCGAAAGCTAAAGTGTCACTCTTTGAGAGCATATCTGACGCTTTTTTCATCCACGCAAACACGTAATCTGCATTGCCCAGCTTGATCGGTAGCCCATCAAATACGTCTGCAAGCTCCCGCTTTACCTCCTTCGACTGATACTTTGTTCCAATGTACGGCGGGTTGCCGCAGATGTAGGTTTCGCCTTCGGCGTGGTCGAAGTCGATCTCGCTCTGGTCGCGGGGGGTGTTGAAGAGGTCGTCGCCCTGGAGTTTAACGGCGGTGCCGGCGGGGGGGCAGACGCTTTGCCAGTCGAGGCGGAGGGCGTTGCCGCAGGTGATCCAGTTGTCGCTGCCCAGGGGGAGGAACTCGGCGAGGGCGAGCTTTTCGCCGCGGTGCAGGGCGTCGCACTGGTACTCGGCGATGATGAGGGCGAGGCGGGCGACCTCGGCGGCGAAGTGGCGGAGCTCGATCCCGCGGAAGTTGGTCAGGGGGATGTCGCTGGGGCGGTCCTTCTCGCCGCGGCGGGCGTTGATGGTAGCCTCGATCTTCCGCATCTCTTTGTAGGCAATCACCAGGAAGTTGCCCGACCCGCAGGCGGGGTCGAACACGCGGATGCGGGCCAGGCGGTTACGGAGGTTCAGGAGCTTGCGTTTGGCTCCCGCGGCCGCGCCGTTGTCGAGGGCGCGGGGGTCGCCGGCGTCGTCGAGCTTTTGGCGGAGGTCGTCGAGGAACAGGGGGTTGAGGACCTTGAGGATGTTGGGCACGCTGGTGTAGTGCATGCCCAGGGCGCCGCGTTCGGCGTCGTCGGCGACGGCCTGGATCATGGAGCCGAAGATGTCGGGGTTGATCTTTTTCCAGTCGAGCGAGCCGATGTGCAGGAGGTAGGACCGGGCGATCTTGGTGAAGGCGGGGACCTCGTCCATAGGACAGGCAGGAATGCCTGTCCCACGGGGGACGGTGGGACAGGCATTCCTGCCTGTCATGTGTTTCGCCCCCTGTGGCTCGGGACAGGCAGGAATGCCTGTCCTACTGGGGTGGGGGGTTTCGGGACAGGCAGGAATGCCTGTCCTACGGAAGAGGCCGCCGTTGACGTAGGGGAACTTTTTGGCCCAGGGGCGGAGGTCGGCGTCGTCGCGGTCGAGGCTGTTGGTGTTGAGGGCGTGGAAGATGTCGGCGAGGACGGGGGCGGTGTTGGAGCCGTCGGGCTCGGTCATCTGCTGGACGGTGGTGGTGAAGAGGCCGTCGCCCTTGGCGTGGTGGGCGTTGCCGGTGAAGATGCCGGTGTCCTCGGCGAAGAAGCAGAAGATGAGCCGGGCCATGAAGTGGTTCATGTCGCGGCGGCGGGCGTCGGTGCCCCAGTCGGGGTTGTGGCGGAGCAGTTCGAGGTAGAGCTTGTTGAGTCGGCCGGTGGCCTTGACGTCGAAGGCGTTCTCGCGGATGGCCCGGACGGTGCGGATGCCCGCGAGCTCGAGGAAGAAGGCAAAGCGGTCGGGCAGGTCGGCGAAGTCGCAGGCGAGGGTCTCGCCGCCCCCGGAAGCGCCGCCCCCGGAAGCGGGGTTGACGTTGACCGCCTCGACGGTGACGCCGTCGGTGGCGAGGGCGAACTTGCACTTGCGTTTAGCGGTCTCGGGCGAGTCGAGCAGCTCGCGGAGGGTGTCGTTGACCCGTCCGGGCTCGCAGACCTTGAGGTGGATGTTGCGGGCCTGGAGGACGCCGCCGACGTCGGACTGGTTGGTGGAGGACTTGCCGGCGGTGCGGAGTCGTTTGACGGTGGCGGCGGGGTTGCCGAAGGCCTCGAGGAAGTCGAAGGGGAAGTGGTCGGGGTCGAAGCCCTGGTCGGCGTAGCGGGCGATGAGGTCGCTGACGGCTTCTTCGATCTCGACGGCGTTCATGGGGGTGGGCTTTGGATGGGGGCCGGGCGCGGGGTGGCCCGGGGGGACGAGTTTAACGGCGCTGTTGGGGTCGCGGGTGGGGCTTGGCCGGCGGGGCGGGGGGACGGCGGGGCCGCTGCGGCGGCGGCGACGGGTGGCGTGGGCCGCTGGTAGGAGCGGGCTTGAGAGCGGGTGCTGAGGTTCTCCGCCATCGGCGCGACGCTGCGCGTCGCGGCCCGCGTTGCGTAGCAACGCGGCTATTGGAGAAGGTTCGCGTTGATCGCTCTAACGTCACGGCGGCGGGGACTGCCGTAGCATCCGCGGCCCGCCCGGGGTTGCGGCCGCGGTAGAGTGCGGCACGGCCGAACCGGGGGAGGGTTTCTGATTCGTTCCGTTGGTATTACCTTCTTGCACCGATGCGGAGCTACTTCCATGCCCGGAGCCATGACTGACGCTGACCACCTGCCGGCTGATCTGATTGAGGCGTATCGCCGGGACGGGTTTGTGAAGGTGCCGTCGATCATCGGTCGGGGGGAGGCCGAGACGTTCCGGGCGGCGGCCGAGGCGGCGGCGGCGCGGATGAAGAAGATGGCGTACGCGGGGACGACGTTCGACCAGTGCGTGAACGTGTGGCGGGAGGACGAGACGATGCGGCGGCTGACGCTGCACCCGAACCTGGCGGCGGTGGCGGAGAAGCTGGCGGGCAAGGCGCTTCGGCTGTGGCACGACCAGGTGCTGATCAAGCGGCCGCGGGTGAGTACGGCGACGGAGTTTCACCAGGACCAGCCGTACTGGCCGCACGGCGAGTCGCCGGACCCGATCTCGTGCTGGGTGGCGCTGGTGGACGTGCCGGCGGAGCGGGGGTGCATGACGTTTCTGCCGGGTTTTCAGAGGCGGGACGATTTGCCGGAGCAGGATTTGCAGTCGTCGGCGAGCCTGATGGAGCTGTGCCCGGAGATGCGGTGGAGCGAGCGGGTGACGCTGCCGCTGCGGGCCGGTGACTGCACGTTTCATCACGGCCGGACGCCGCACATGGCCACGCCGAACGTGACCGACGAGGCGCGGGTGGCGCACGTGGTGATTTATATCGATGCGGCGACGGTGTTCACCGGCGCGCGTGAACACCCGGTGACGGACCCGCTGGGCCTGGAGCCGGGTGAGCCGCTGGACGGCGAGCTGTTCCCGGCGGCGGCGGAGATGAGCGGGCGGTGATGAGAGCCCAACAAGCTCTAAGCCCCGAGGCGACGGTGCACGCGCGGGGTGCGGCCGGCGTGGCGCTTGAAGATCTTGGCGAAGTAGTTGGCCTGGCTGAAGCCGACGCGTTCGCCGACCTGGTCGATCGGGAGGCGGGTGCTGGTGAGTAGTGCCTTGGCCGCCTCGACCCGGACGCGGTGGACCTCGTCCAGGACGCTGCGCTGGGTCGTGGCGCGGAACCGCCGCTCCAGCGACCGCCGGCCGAGGGGCACCGCCTGGAGGACGTCCTCGACGCCGATGCCCTGCGTGGCGTGGTCGCGGATGAAGACCAGGGCGTCGGCGATGGCGGTGTCGTCGACGGCCAGGACGTGGGTCGACTGCCGAGCCTCGACGCGCAGGGGCGGCAGCTCGGCAGGCTCGGCCGGGTCGCCGGACTGGATCGCGGCCTCCAGCCGCTCGGCGGCGAGGTGGCCGATCCGCTCGCCGGGCAGTTGGATGCTCGAGAGCGGCGGGTGGGTGAGGCGGCAGAGCACGTCGTCGTCGTCCACGCCCAGGACCGCGAGGTCCAGCGGCACGCGGAGGCCGAGGTTGCGGCAGCGTTCCATGACGAACCAGGCGACCGCGTCGTTGGCGGCGAGCAGGCCGGTCGGCCGGGGCAGGTTCCGCAGCCAGTCGTCGAGCGCCCGCAGCCGCGGCTGGGTGTCGGGCGGCGTCTGGACCAGCCACGAGGCGGTGAGCCGCCGCCGCATCGAGCTGTGCCCGGCCCGGTCCAAGGCCTCGGCAAACCCCGCTTCCCGCTGATGTGAGAAGACCAGCCCGTACAACCCGAGGTAGGCGAATGCGGTGAGGCCCCGGTCCAGGAGGTGGGCCGCCCCCATCTCCCCCACGGCCCGGTCGTCCACGCCGACCAGCGGGAACGGGTCATCTTCCAGAAGCTTCGACACACAAACCACCGGGCAACCGGCCCGCCGCAGCGGCGCGAGCAGCCGGCGGTGGTGGACGTGGGTGATCACCCCGTCACACCCGCTCGGGATCGGCACGCCGCGCCCCAACCGTTCGGGCGGGACCCGCACCAGGTGCCGCGGCCGCGCCGTCACGAAGAACTCTCCGATCCCCCGCGTCACCGACCGCACGAAGCCCGAGTCCTCGTGCAGCGCCAGGGCGATCAGACGCTGTCGGGCCTTCGGCGGCATGACGCAATCGTATCGGAAAATGACGCAGATGGGGCTTGAACCGCTGCGGTGGGCGTGTATCGTGAGAAATGAATCTGCTTCCTGTCCGTTTCCGTCGAAGCGTCCTGAATCCGTGGAGCCGCCCGATGCCGCCGATCCGTCCCGCCGAACGTTGCCGACCCGCCGGGGCGTTCACGTTGATCGAGCTGCTGGTGGTGATCTCGATCATCGCGCTGCTCATCAGCATTTTGCTGCCGGCGCTGGGCGCGGCGCGGGTCTCGGCCAGGGCGGTGGCGTGCCTGAGCAACCTGAGGCAGATCGGCATTGCCCATCAGGCCTACACCGTCGACCACGCCGGGCAGCTTGTCCCCGCCGAGGTCCGCAACAACAAAGGCAACTACGCTCAAAAGTTTGCCCGGCTCGAGTATGTTCAGGCAAGCGAGACCACCGCCGCCGCCGCTGTTGAACAGGGCGGCGTCTTCCGTTGCCCGGAGGGGTTGCCGTTGGCGTGGCCGGGGGGCAACCCGACGTCGCAGACCGATCCCTTGGGGGCCCGCATGTGGCAGTCGTTCGACGGCACGGACTTCATCGGGACGTGGTACGGCATCAACGGCTGGACCCCCAACGGTCCCGTAGGCAACCGGACCCTGGGCAGCTTCCCCTTCACGCTCGTGCTGGATAGCACCAACCCGAACGAGTGGCAACTGCACCGCATCGACTCGATCCGGCAGGCGAGCCAGACGGCCGCGACCTACGACGGGCTGTACACGCGGATCACTAACCCCAACTACATCAACCTGCGGCACGGCGGCCTGCAGTCGCTGAACATCGCCGCCCTCGACGGCAGCGCCGCGACCTACGAGAAGTCGGCGGTGGCTTTCACCGCGGGCGACGTCGGCTCCGCCGCGGCGATGAACGCGCTCAAACTGCCGCTGAAGTGGCGGGTCGACCAGTAACCCCGCGCCCTTCGACCTACCGCTTGCCCCCCCCCGTTCGCACCCGACGCTTCTTCACCCACCCCGGAGGTTTCCATGTTTCGCACGTCCCACCTGCTCGCCGCCGCCGTCACCCTCTCGGCGGTCGCCTCGGCCCACGCCGTCCCCCTTGCCGGCACCTACGACGAGAACACGACCCAGGCCAACACCATCGAACAGAGCGCCACCTTCGCCTCGAGCACCGGCTCCGCGACGGCGGCCAACGTCGTGACCGCCGCTTCGTTCGACCCGACGGTCGAGACCCAGGCGGGCCTCGGCTTCGGGGGCGTACTCACCTTCGACACCCCGATCAACACGAACGACCAGGTGCCCTCCACCGGCATCGCCAGCCCGATCAACGCCACCTTCAACGGCGGAGCCAAGAGCCTCGACATCACCTACACCCTCGGCACGGGCGTCGCCATCCGCCAGGGCAACCTCACCAACCGCACGCCCATCTCGGCCAACAACGGCTCGACCCCCGGCTTCGCCTTCACCACCGTCAGCGAAGCCCCCGGCACCTTGACCCTCGGCTTCGGACCCGTCGCCGGCGGCCTTGACAACGAGCAGGTCACCCAGGCCGGCTTCACCTTCCTCTCCCGCACGTCCCGCAACTACAGCGTGGTTTCCGCGACCGCCACGTTCACCAACGGCGACGCCGTCACCTCCTCCTTCACCAACACTACCTTCACCGCCGGCGCGCAGGACACGTTCTTCGGCTTCCTCGCCCCCGACGGCAGCGCGATCAGCGGCATCTCGCTCTCCACCACCGGCGGGGCGGGCTTCAGCATCGACGACCTGGGCCTGGTCACCGCCGACGTCGTCGTCCCGGAGCCGGGCAGCCTGGGCCTGCTTGGCGTCGCCGGCACCTTGATCCTCGCACGACGTCGCCGGTGAGCCTCCACCCGATCTCCCCCGAGGCCACACCCCCCGGGGTGGACCGTTTTGCGCCCTTGGCCCCACCGTGGACCATCCCATGAAGCGTTTCACTTTGCTCTGCCTCGCGCTGCTGTTCCCGCTCGTGACCGATGCCCGCGGCGAGGACGTTCTGCCGGTGCAGGGCGTCCCCGATTCGGCCGAGGTCATCCGTGTCGAACTCGGTGCGAAGCGGCTGAGTAACCAGACGCATGTGTTCACGACGGTGCCCGAGCCGCTGCGGGACCTGATGGCGGTGATCCCCCACCGCGGGCCGAGCACGTCCGAACCGGGGCCGGGCTACACGGTGACGCTGACCCGGCCGACGGCGGTGTACCTGGCGGTGCACCACCGCGGCGAGCCGACGGTGCCCGAGCCGTGGAAGCCCACGGGGCTGACCGTTGGTTGGGGCGGCCACGAGGACGACGTGTACGTGCAGATCGCCGAGCCGGGGCCGGTTGAGGTCCCGGCCCACGACGGCCGAGCCGGGGGCTTCGGCGTGCCGCACATGCTGATGGTGAGCGATGACCTGGACCGGGCGCGGGAGCTGATGCAGAACCCGGTGCCGCGGCAGTCGGCGATCCGGCGGCCCGGCCGCGTCGTCGTGGCCCTGCCCGACCCGCAGCAGCCCGGGCTCTACGGCCACCCGAGCGACACCGTCCGCTGGACGCTCCGCGTCGTCCCGGGGACGGGCGGCTCGCTGCCGACGTCGATCGAGGTGTCGCTTCAGGAAGTAGACGGCGACTTCGTCTGGTCGCGGGAGGCGAAGCTCGGTGAGCGGGGCCAGACGCCGGTGCTGGAGGTTCAGCCGCCGCGGGTGGGGTTCTACGAGATGGCGGTCGATGCCGGCGAGGGGCACGACCTGGTGCCGCTGCGCGGGGGCATCGGCATCGTCCCCGAGCCCGCGCCGGTGAAGGCCGAGTCGCCGTGGGGCGTGATGCGGGTCGGCCGGGCCCCATTCGAGGCGAAGCTGGCGCGGATGCTCGGGGTCGACTGGGTCCGCCACAGCAACTGGAACATGGCCCACCCGACGCCCGACGGTGGCGTGGACCCCGGCCAGTTCAAGCAGATCGCCGACGAGTACCACGACGCCGGGCTGCACGTGATGGCGTCGATCTCGCTCGTGCCGCCGGCCCTGTCCAGCCGGCTGGGCGAGACGTCGCAATCCGGCGACGCCGGCCCGCTCGAGTCCCGCGTCGCCCCCGCCGACTGGGACCGGTGGCAGGCCTTCATGCACGACCTGGCCGCGGCCCTGCCGGCCATCAACCACTGGGAGATCGGCAACGAGCCCAACACCCCGCACCACTACTGGGCGGGCACTGTCGAAGAGTTTGCCGAACTGTTCAAGCGCTCGGCGCAGGGGATCAAGGCCGCCAACCCCGACGCGACGGTGCTCACCGCCGGCTTCACGCTCAACCCCGACGCGGGGACGTTCTTCGACCGCATGCTGGAGCTCGGCGTCGGGCCGTACTTCGACGTCCTCACGGTGCACAGCCTTTACGCCAAGGCGCTGAGCGTCGACGACATGCGGGCGATCCTGAAGAAGCACGGCCTGGACACCTCGATGCCGGTCTGGTCCACGGAGCCGAAGCAGGTGCTGCCGCTGCGCAACTTCGAGGCGGGGGTGCGGAAGAACATGCACTTCATGCTGGTCAACCCCGGGGCCTACGGCGCGTTCGAGGCGCTGGCCGAACGCGACGGTGCGGCCACCCGATGGGGCGTGGCCTACGCCATCGCCTCCGACATGATCGATGATGCGCGGTATGTCGAGACGGTGGCGACCGGCCTGCCCGACGTGGAGCTTGGGATGTTTGACGACGACGGCCGGAAGCTGCTCGCCGCCCGCGCCGACGAGGGCCCGCGGGGCTCGGCCATCCGCGTCCGCCTCACCTCACCCGGAAGCCCCGGCGCCCCCGGAAACTCCGGCGCCCTCGGAAGCCCCGGCAACTCCGCGGGCAAGCCGCCGATATACACCGACCTGCTCGGCCATCGAAAAGACGTGCCCGCCGACGGCGAGTTCCGCATGCCGCTGGACCGTTCGGGCGTGCTCGCCGCGGCCGGCGATATCGAGATCGTCGGCATTGAGATCGATCAGGACGCCACGGCCGACCCGGGCGTCGAGGTCGTCGCCGACCGGGCGGAGCTGGCCAACGGGTTCGTGATGCGGTCGGAGGAGGACCGGCCGCATTACGCGGTGGTCTTCAAGTCGCCCGCCGAGGTGGAGCAAGCCGGCGGCGGCCGGCCGAGCGTCACCTTCCCCTTTGAGCTCGACGAGCCGGGGACGTACGAGTTCTTCGTCTCGGCGATGTGGTACCCGTCCCACGCGGGCAATTTGGTGTCGCCGTTCAGCTGGTCGATCGACGGCAAGCGGCCGCAGGCCGCGCCGGCGCAGACGAGCCAACACTGGCGCCGCAGCACCCGCAGCCACCTCCGCTTCGGCGAGTTGGCACAGACGCCCACGCCCGACGCCGGCCCCACCAGCTCGCAGGTCCTGGCCAAGCTCGGCACCGTCCGCAACCTCGACTCCGGCCAACACACCCTCACGCTCGAACTGCTTGCCCCCCGCACCCACGACCAACACTACAGCATGGAGGTCGAGCTGATCGCCGCCCGCAAGATCACCGACGACCTGGAATAGCCACGGCCGGCCCGCCCGATAGCGCCACCATGACCCGCACCCTTACCACCGGTTTGCCACGGGCTCCCCGCAACGGGCGGGCGGCCGCCGCCCGCGCCGACCGCCCGCTGCTGGTCCGTCACCGGGCGAACCCGATCCTCACCGCCGAGCAGGTCCCCGGCGGGGCGTCGTGCGTCTTTAACAGCGGCGTCGTCCGTCACGATGGCCACTTCGTGATGCTCGTCAACGCCTGGGACCGGCAGTGGCGGCCGCGCTTCCTCGTCGCCCGCAGCGAACACGGCGTACGCTTCGACGTTGATCCATCCAACCGCTTCACCCCGCCGGACGAGTACCCCTACCAGCCGCACGAAGGCATCTTCGACACCCGCATCACGCCGATGCAGGACGCCGACGCCGGCCGCTACCTGATCACCTACAACGTCGCGTCCCGCCTCGGCGGCCGCATCCGCCTCGCCCGAACCGACGATTTCGACACCTTCAGCGACCTCGGCTTCATCACCGCCCCGGACCACCGTAACTGCGTGATCTTCCCGCAGCGGATTGATGGCGACTACGTCCGGCTGGAGCGGCCCAACGTCGCGGAGTCCGGCGACATCTACCTCAGCCGCTCGCCGGACCTGATCCACTGGGGCCGCAGCGAGCTGGTCCTGGAGCGCAACGCGCGGTACTGGGAGTCGGCCAAGATCGGGCCGGGTGCCCCGCCGATCCGCACCGACGCGGGCTGGCTCTGCCTGTACCACGGGGCACGCCAGGGGATGAACGGTTACAGCTACCAGGCCGGCGCGATGCTGCTGGACCTCGACGACCCGGCCCGGGTGGTGGGCAAGCTCAACGAGACGCTGCTCGAGCCGGCCGCGGACTATGAGCGGCAAGGCGTGACGCCCAACGTCGTGTTCCCCACGGCCGCGGTGCCGCTGGACGACGGGCGGTTGCGGGTGTACTACGGGGCCGCCGACAGCGTCATGGCCTTGGCCGAGGGCCACACGCGGCAGATCGTCGACGCCTGCCTCGCCCCGGAGTAGCGGCTGCGGGGGTGATCCCGGGGCGGTTGCGGGGGGCGGTTCCGGGAGGGGCACCTGAGTGATGACGCGCATCCACGAAGCAGCCCGGACGACGGACCTCCGCGATCACGCGGACGTGCTGGTCTGCGGCGGCGGGCCGGCGGGCGTCGCCGCCGCCGTCGCCGCGGCACGCGTCGGGGCGTCGACGCAGTTGATCGAGCTGCACGGCTGCCTCGGCGGGGTCTGGACCGCGGGCCTGCTCAGCTGGATCCTCGACGCCGAGAACAAGGCCGGCCTCGTCGCCGAGATCATCGACCGGCTGGCCGCGGCCGGCGGCAAGGCCCGCGGGCACCGGGACGGCGTGTACGACGCGGAGGCGATGAAGCTCATCCTCGAAGAGATGCTGCACGAGGCCGGCGTGCGGGTCCGCCTGTACAGCCGCGTCGTCGCCGCCGTCACCGAGCGGCGACACCTTGCGGCGGCGATCACCGAATCGCCCTCCGGACGCGAGGCCTGGTCCGCCGCGGCCTACGTCGACGCGACCGGCAACGGCGACCTGGGCGCGGTCGCCGGCTGCGGCTTCGACCTGGGCCGGCCGGGCGACGGGAAGACCCAGCCGATGAGCCTGATGGCCCTGCTGAGCGGACCCGCCGACGCGATAGAACCTTTCGCCCTCCGCGACGGCATGCCCGGCCGGGAACAGGCCGACGCGAAAACCTTACTGCTCGAGCACCTCCGCCGAGGCGGCGTCGAGCCGTCCTACGGCCGCCCGACCCTTTTCACGGTCCGCGACGGGCTGTACGCGCTGATGGCGAACCACGCCTACGGCCGCAGCGGCCTCGATGCGGACGACCTCACCGCGGCCACGCTCGCAACCCGCCGCGAGGTGCACCAGGTGATCGACGCCCTGCGCCGCTCCGGGCCGCCGCTGGATCGATGCCGCCTCGTGGCCACCGCCGCGCAGATCGGCATCCGCGAGGGCCGCCGCCTGCACGGCCGCGCCACCGTCACCGTCGACGACGCCATCGCCGGCCGCCGACACGACGACTCCGCCTGCCGCGTGACCTTCGGCGTCGACGTCCACAGCGTCGACCCGCGGCACGGCACCGGCTACGACAACCAGCAGGCCCATACCCAACCCTATGACATCCCCCGCGACGCCCTGCGGTCGCGCGACCTCGACAACCTCTTCATGGCCGGCCGGTGCATCAGCGGCGACTTCCTCGCCCACGCCAGCTACCGCGTCACCGGCAACGCCGTCGCCCTCGGCCAGACCGCCGGCCAACTCGCCGCCGACCACGCCGCCGCCCGGACTCACCCAACCGCGATGGAACCCGCGAGCATCTGACGCGTCCTATAGAGTGATGCGATGACCGACGGCGATGACTCCGAAAAGCTGCGGCTCGTGGCGGAAGACATGGTGTTGTTCCAGGGGGATTCGATCACCCACGCGCACCGCATGGCGGAGGAGATCAACGACAGTTTCCAACTCGGGGCGGGATACGCGATGATGTCTGCCGCACGGCTCCGCCACGATCGACCCGGCGACCGGATCGGGTTCGTCAACCGCGGCGTCTGCGGCGACACCACGGTGCAGCTCCTTGACCGCTGGCAGCGCGATTGCCTCGGCCTCGAACCGACGGTGCTCAGCCTGCTGATCGGCATTAACGACAGCACCGCGTGGACCCGTGGCGACCCGCAGCACCACCCGGACCGGTACCGCGAGCGTCTGATCCGTCTCCTTGAACAACTGCGGGAGGCCCGGCCGGCGGTCCGTCTCGTCCTGCTCGAGCCCTTCGCGCTGCCGGTCGGCCTGATCCAGCTCCCGCAGATGGACGATGTCCGCGTACGTCGAGAAATGGTTGCCGAGGTCGCGGAACGCTTCGCCGCGCAGTTCGTCCCGCTGCAGGAGGCGTTTATGCGTGCAGCCGATGCGAGCGGGAGTGGCGAGTACTGGATCTACGACGGCATCCACCCCACGGCCGCGGGTCACCGGCTGATTGCCGACCGCTGGCTCGGGGCGTTGGCACCGGAAGATGCCGACGCCGACTGACCGATCGCCGCACGATGAAGATCGCGGTGCCCGGCCGGATCCGCTTCACCCGCCCGGGCCGTGTTCCCGTGCGTCCGCCCAGCGATCGAGACGGAGCGTGCCGCGGGCGGGGATGGACAGTTTGAACTTGTCGGTTTGAGCCGTGCGGCTGCCGACGCCGACGGGGACCTGGCCGGTGCCGGTGGCCAGGGTGAAGTCGCACCCGTTGGCGCTGGTCAGTTGCGCGTGGGTCAGGCGGTGCGCCTGCCAGCGGGCGTCGACGACGACGCCGCCGCGGGCGACGAGGCCGGTGAAGGAGCCATCGGCCCACTCCCGCGGCAGTGCGGGGAGGAGGGTGACGACGCCGTCGTGGCTCTGCAGCAGCATCTCGGCAACGGCGGCGGCGACGCCGAGGGTGCAGTCGACCTGCGGGACGCGGTGGGCCACGCCGATCAGGTTCGGCTGGGTGCAGTGCCGAGCGAGCCGGTTCAGGGCGTGCAGCGCCGCCGCGGGCTCGCCGAGCCGGGCGTAAAAGCACGCCTTCCAGGCGTAGCTCCAGCCCGCCTCGGCATCGTCGTTCTGGTGGGCGAGGCGGCGCTGGATGGTGCGCCGGGCCGCGTCGGCGAGTTGGGGGGTGCGTCGGTCGGACACCTGCGTTCCCGGGAACAGGGCGAACAGGTGCGAGAGGTGCCGATGCCCCGGGTCGACTTCCTCGGCGTCCCCGTGCCACTCGGCGAGGGTGCCGTCAGGGCTCACCCGCGTCTGCGGCACGTGATCCAGCGCCCCGAGCAACGCCGCCGCGAAGGTGTCGTCACGGTCGAGAAGACGTGAAGCGTCAACCGTGGCGTTGAAGAGTTCGCGGATGATCTGGTGGTCCATCGTCGGGCCCATGCACAGGTGGCCCGTCCCGCCGTCGGGCAGGCGGTAGCGGTTCTCCGGCGACACACTCGGGCCGCTGATGAGCTCGCCCGCCTCCGTCGGCTGCAGGTAGTCCAGCAGGAACGCGGCCGCGCCACGCATCAGCGGGTAGCCATGCCCCCGCAGGTACGCGAGGTCCCGCGTGAAGCGGTAGTGCTCCCAGGCGTGCAGCGCGCACCACGCCCCGCCCATCGGCCAGAGCCCGCACTGCACGTCGTCGGCGGGCGCGGTGAAGCCCCACGGGTCGGCGAGGTGGTGCATCACCCAGCCGCCGCACCCGTAATGCACCTCGGCCGTCCGCTCGCCCGACGTTGACATGAACGCGAGCCAGTCCAGGAGCGGGCGGTGCAGCTCCGCGAGGTTGCACACCTCCGCGAGCCAGTAGTTCATCTGGAGGTTGATGTTGGTGTGGTAGTCGCTGTTCCAGACGGGGGTCATGCTGTCGGACCAGAGGCCCTGCAGGTTTGCCGGCAGGCCCCCCTCGCGGCTGCACGCGATCAGCAGGTACCGGGCAAAGTTGAACTGCAGCGCGAACAACGCCGGCGGCGCGACGCCCGACGCGGCTGCCTCCAGCCACTCGCCCGTCGTGGCCACGTCGTCGGTCCGTAACCCGAGGGAGAGCGACGCGCGGCCGTACAGGGCCGCGTGATCCTCCACGTGCCGCTCCCGCAAAGCGTCGTAGCCCAGGGCCTCCGCGGCGTTGAGCCGCGCACCAACCCGCTCCACGTAAGGCTTCTCAACCGCCCGCCCGCGAAACGTTTCCCAGTAGTCGGTCTCACAGGCGATCAGCAGCGTGACCGAATCAGCGCCTCGCACGACGATGCGGTTCCCCATCCTCTCGCTCGTGCCGCTATGACTGAGCATACTCACCATCGCCGCGTACCGCGTGCCCTCTCCGCTTGCCCGGCCGTTTATGCGGATGGTCCGCCCGTCGACCGCCTCCGCCCGGTCGTCCAGCTCACGCGTCAGCTCCACCACCAGGTCCAATCCATCCGCGCCCGAGGTCGTGAGTCGCAGTGCCATGACCTGATCCGGCTGCGAGACGAACGCCTCGCGGCGGTGCTCCGCACCGTCAAGACCGTATTGCACCCCCGCGACGCCCGTCGACAGGTCCAGCCATCGCTCGTACCGATCCACCCCGGCGGGGGGCCCGCCGCGTCCGAGCCGCAGGATGAGTCTGCCGATCGGCTGGTACGGCTCGACGTGGCGGGGCACGCCCATCATCCCCGCGTCGGCGAGTTCCTCGGCCTCCGTGACCCGGCCCTCCCCGAGCAGCCGGCGGACCTCCGGCAGCACCCGCGCCGCGTCCGGGTTCACGGGGTCCGTTGCGCCGCGGCTCCAGATCGTCTCTTCGTTGAGCCGGATCACCTCCCGGTGGACGCCGCCGCCCAGCGTCGCGCCGAGCCGGCCGTTGCCGAGCACGACGTGGTCGGCCCAGCCCCAGCCGTGGCCCGGACGGTCGTAGGTCAGGCGGTGCGGACCCGACGGGTTCTGCTGCGACATCGGGTTCATCCGAGGGCTTGAGAGTGATCCGCAGCATCCGGGTCCGCATTCGACGCCGCAAGTTCGACGGGCGTCGTGAGGAACAGGCGGGTGGTGGCGGCGTCGGCAATGAAGTCGATGCGTGCGGTGGGGTGGTCCACCGCGACGCCGGTGACGAGGTCGGTGACGTGGTGGGGGCCCGGGAGATACAGGGTCTTGGCACCGGGCGAGGCGCAGTGCAGGGCGAGGCGGCGCGTGTCGGCCATGACGATGTCGGGGGTGTCGCAGTAGACGTGCCCCCGGGCGAGGCGGGCGGCGTTGCGCCAGAAGCCGGGGGGGAGGGGGATGGCGGCGGTGAAAACGCTGTGGTACGGGCCGCGTGGGTGCTCGAGTGCCTTGGCGGCCAGGCCGCTGAGGTTGCGGCCCTGCCGGGTCCAGGCGCGGGCGAGGGGGTGGCCGTCGGTCGGGAACAGCGCTGGGCCAAACGGCACGGCCGTCGTGACGGTTGGCGTCGCCTGCAGGACCCGGGTGAGGGGGTGGTCGAAGTCGTGGAACATGATCCGGCGTTGCACGTTGCCGGCGAGCATGTCGAACGCGAAGCCGGTGAGCCGCGCGGCGTGGTCGGGCGAGAGGGTGTGGCCGTCGGAGATGCCCGAGCCCGGGCCCCAGACGATCACGCGGTTGCGGCCGAGGACGTGTCGATTGATAAGTTCAAGTCGCTCAATGTCGACCTTGAACAGATTGGGAAAGTAAAAGACACGGTGGTCGGGAAGTTGCGAATGGGCGAGGTCGCGGAGGAGGTAGGTGCGGACGGGGACGCCGCAGCGGGCGAGGCTGTCGCGGAGGGTCCAGAAGACCGCGTCGTGGGCGAAGGCCCCACTGCCGTTGGTTTCGAGCGGCGCGGCGTCGTCTAGGACGACGGCGATGCCGGGCACGTCGGCGTGCTCGCGGTGCAGGTCGTCGGCGGTGATCTGCATCTGTCGGTGGATGACGTCGTGGAGCGGGGCGTCGGCGAACCAGTTGGTGTGGACGTCCATGTAATAGGAGTGGAAGCCGCGGGTGAGGGACGCGGCGACGTTGCGCCAGGTGAGGGCGGCAAACCCGTCGGGGTCGTTGGCGGAGCCGAACACCGGGCCGTCGGCGCCGGTGTAGGACCGGGTGTCCATCTCGCAGAGGAAGAGCTTGCCGCGGAGGGCGCAGGAGTCGGCGGGGCCCTCGGGCTCGTAGGGGCCGCCGAGGCCGCGGTTCTGGTAGTCGTGGGGGGTGATGAGCCCGTCGAGGCCGGGCGTGTCGAGGAGGTGGGCCGCGTCGGTGTGCCCGGACCCGGCGAGCATGTCGTGGTAGGCGGTAGGGAACGCGGCGGCTTCGTCGAAGAACGAGGCGTTGTCCCAGCCCTGCATGGGCAGCTTGAGCGTGTCGAGGAGGAAGACGCGGCGGTGCTCGCCGTCCGCATTGGCACGGAGGTGGGCTTCGCAGAGCGCGGTGACCTGCCCGGCGAAGAGGTCGCGGCAGAGGGTGAGGTAGTCGCGGTACGGCGCGTTGCCGAGCGGAGCTTGGAAGAAGTCGCCGGTGATGGCGTCGGGCGGGTAGGTGACGGTGTTGAGGGTGACCGACGCGTCGGCGTAGGCCTCGCGGAGCGCGGCGTCGGACCCGTAGCGCTGCCGCAGGAAGCCGCGCCAGGCGTTGAGGAAGCGGGGGCTGTGGTCGTAGAACTTCCGCGTCAAGAGCGGCTCGTGCGTGCCCTCGAAACGCATGCCGGTCCAGAACCCCACGACGCGGTCGGCCCAGGGTTGGCCGTCGCAGTGTTGGACGACCGCGTCGACGTAGCGGGCAATGTCGTCGCGGTAGCGGGTGGAGGCGAGGGAGGGGCACTGGATGGCTTGGCCGTCCTCGCCGACGAAAAGCTCGTCGCCGTGGAGGGCCCGCCAGGACGCGGGCTCCCAGTTGGGGAAGCGGACGAAGAGGTAGGCGTCGGGCCGGTGGTTGAGGATGAAGACGGCCTGCTCGTCGAGGCTGGGCGTGACGGCCTGGAGGAGGGGCGAGGGGGAGAGGGTGTTGCCGTGCCAGAACGGGGTGGCGAAGAAGTCGCCGTCGCCGGCGTCGGCGCGGGGGACGTTGATGAAGAAGACACGGGTGTCGTGGTCGAAGAATCGCGCGGTCTGGGTGTAGAAAAGGTCGGGGATCGTCGAGGGGCTGTAGGCGTTGAACGGGATCGGCTCGCCGTCGACGGCGAGGACGGGCTTGCCGCGGTATCGGGTGACGGTGGCGGTGGTCATGGCGGGAGGGGGTGGCGGGCGGGGGGTCAGGCGGGCAGGATGCTGTAGCGCTGCGGGACGGTGCCGGTGAGGGCGTACTGGGCCCAGCCGAAGGCGATCCAGCCGAGGGCGGCGACCATCTCGCCGGCGATGAGCCCGACCATCAGCGGGGTCAGTTGCTTGAACGCGGTCGCCCCGCCGACGGCGACCACCCGGCTCTTGATCAGCCACCCGATCAGGAACGACCAACCGAACCACATGGACGGCAAGGTGCCCCACACGACGAACAGCACCGGGTGGATCGGCCACCACGGCAGGCGGAGCATGAGCCACGCACAGCCGACGAACAGCGTGAAGCCGGCCGCGGCCCAGGCGAGCGGGGCGGGGTGCCGGGCGATACCGCCGATCCAGTCGAAGCCGCGGGCGGCCTCGGCGTCGGGCATCGTGCCGAAGGCCTGGGCGCGGGTGACCTCGCGGGCGGTCTGGTCGAACGGCATGGCCGGCTGGGCGTTGGTGGCGAACCAGTCCTGCGTGTCGATGCCGCGGCTGTACTGGGTCGTGAGGGTGAAGGCGCCGGCGACGACGAAGCTGGCGATCATGACGCCGGCGAGGATCGGGGCGGTGCGGCCGACCGTGCGGGGGCCGCGGTCGGCGAGCTTCAGGGCGTTGGCGACGAAGGCGAGCAGGACCTGCCGCGGGTCGGACAGCAGCATGACCTGGGCGATCATCAGGACGAGCAGCGTGGTGGGCCCGAGCGCCTCGAACCCGCACCAGGCCAGGAGTACGGCGGCGGGGCCGAAGGCGAGCTGGATGAAGATCAGTCCCGTCTCGACGTTGATCCGGGCGATGACCAGGAACATGAGCATAAGGAGCAAAACGAACGCCAGGGCGAGCGACCAGTGCAGCCCCGCGGCGCTCAGCCAGTACACCGACGCGGCGACGAGGAGGGTGAACAAGCGGGCGGCCCAGACGCAGGACGCCGGCGGGGGCCGCTCGGCATCGACGGTAAACCCGACCATGCGGCCGAGCACGGCGAGGTAGTGCCGCCGCCCGACGTACGCGATCATCACCGCCACGCCGACCGACGCGCCGAGACTCAGCATCGCCGGGGCGTGGCCCTGGGCCGCGGTGGCCAGCGAGGTCCCCCCGGCGAGCATGGCCCCGCCGAGCACGACCCAGAACAGGTTCGACAGACCGATCGCCAGCGTGACCCGCGTCTGCACGAACCAGCAGAACGCGATGACCGAGGGGACCAGCGTGACCTGGAACAGCAGGTTGCTCCCCTCGGCCTGGGACGCGTGAGGGAAGAGCTGCATGAGCGGGTGGAAGCTGAAGCTCGTGGAGACGGAGAAGAGGCTCCAGCCCGTGGCGAACAGCCCGTTGAGCAGGTGGAGGGTGAGGGTGATGCCCAGGCCCCAGTAGAACAGCCGGCCGAGGCGGGGGGCGGTGTTGTCGCCCGGAGTCTGCCCGGCGGGTCGTGGCGCGCGTCGTTCGCGCCCCCGGCGGCGGGGGTGAGGTTTTCGAGGAAGCGGACGACCGGGTAGGCGAGGCGTTCGTGGTGGGCCCACTGCGGGTGCACGATCACCGCGAGGCAGACCGACGCGAGGCCGAGCAGCACCGCCAGCCCGCCCCAGCGGAGCACGACCGGCCGCCAGGCGTCCCACGGCACGTCGGCGAGCGACGCGGTTCCGCCGCGCCCGATGCGGAGGTCCTGCACGACGCGGTCGTCGTCGCGGCCGTCGAGCAGCAGGACGCCGGTGTCGGCCGGCACGTACGCCATCACGTCGGCGGCCTGCCACGCGGGCTCGGTCTTGATCAGGTGGGCGGGCATGGCCTGGTTCGTCGCGAACCAGCGGAAGAAGCCGTTGCCGGGGAACGAGCACGCCGCGAACGCGACCGCCGCGATCAGCAGCATCTCGCGGCCCCGCAGCGCCCACCCCGCGCCGAGCCGGCCGAGCAGCGGGTTGATGAGCAGCGCCCAAAGCACCACCGGCGCGACCACGCCGACCGGCAGGAAGTGCCCGATCAGCGGCGACTGGTGGAGGACCGAATCGTTGAAGTAGGTGGCGGCCGCGATGAGCAGCCCGAGCGTCACGCCGAGGATCGCGGCGCGGAGGGTCAAGCCCGCGCGCCCGTGGCGGCGGCGGGCTCCGGCGGCCGGACCACCGGGCGCGGCTTCGCCGACAGCCGGCCCACCGCGAAACGGGGGGTGAGCCGCTCGACGATGAATTCGCCGGGCACCATGCACCCGACCGTCCCGTCGTGGTCGACCACCGACCCGCTGCCGCAGTGGAAGCAGTCCGACCGCACGTCGTACGTCGCGAGGTTGCACGCGGCCTGCCCCATGCCCGCCTTCCGCACGCTCTCCAGCGACGGCTCCACCGAGCCGACTTCCCGCATCCACCGCTCGTAACCGGCGCGGGTGTCGGGGTCGCCGAGCCGATCCAGCGTGTAGCCCTGGTCCAGTCGGCCCAGCCCGGCGGTGATGATCACCGTCGCGTCGCACCGCTCGCGGCGGTAGGTGTCGTACGGCTCTTCATCGCCCGCATCCGCACAAACCAGCGTGCCCAGCCGCACCCCGTCAAAGTCGAACGCGTGGTACCCATCGTCCAGCGGCGCGAGGCCCGCGCCGCGCTCGTACCCGGTCAAACACTTTTTCCGCTGGACGATCACGCGGCCGTCGGGCAGCAGCGTGAGGGCGGTGTTGAACAGCCGCCCGCCGTCGCGCTCGAACAGCCCGACCACGAGGCCGAGCCCGGCGTTGCGGGCCTGGCGGTGGAGCCGGGCGATCCGCGGGTCGTCGACGGTGAGGGCCGCGTCGATGCCGTAGCCCCGGAAGTCGTACCCGGTGAGCGAGCACTCGCCGAAGACCGCGAGCCGAGCGCCTTGTTCGTGCGCTTCGAGAGCCATGAGGCGGATCGCCTCGGCGTTGTCGGCGACGCGGCCGGGGACGATCAGGGGTTGGCAGACGGCAACGTCGACGGCGGGTCGTTTCATGAAAGCTGCACTTCGGTCAGGCATTCCTGCCTGACATGATTTTTCAACGGTACGGGTCAGGCAGGAATGCCCGACCTACTCCAGCGGCAGCGCGTACGCCTTGCCGCCGTCGACGTCGACGGCTTCGAGCGTTCCGTCGTACGCCTCGCCGTTGAACATCACCGTCGGGGCCTGCGTGAAGCCCGACAACAGCAGCCGCGTCGCGGCCCCGTCGGGCGTCGGCTTGCCGGGGTCGAAGGCGTGGTCGATCCACAGCTTGCCGTCCTTCGGCTGCACGACCACCCGCAGCAGCTGGATGTCGCCGTCGGCGTGGACCCGCTCGCCGCCGGGCAGCTTCAGGTCGAACGTGTTGAGGTCGGGCAGCGGGTTGTACGCCGCGAACGTGCCGCTGATCGGCTCGGTCTGCAGGTACGTCATGATGCCCGGCCGCGTCGTCAGGCTCGCGCCGTTCTTCGCAAGCTCACCCGTGCGGCCCATCTGCTCAAACGTGTTGTCGCGGTCCAGCCCCTCGGGCAGGTACGGCCAGTCGCCGTTGACCGTGCGGTGCAAGAGCCCCTCTTCGGTGTTGCCCGACCCGGCGTACTCGGGCAGGAACTTCGTCTCCATCAAGTCGCCGCCGGACCGGTAGCTCACGACCGCGCCGCGGCGGGCGTCGACCCAGCGGGTGTCGAGCTTGACGCCCTGCAGGTGCTTGATGAACGCGTCGACGCCGCCGTGCTCCGCCTCGTCACCGACCTCAATGGCGAACCCGCCGTAGGCCTGGTCGAGCTCCGGCGTGTTCTTACGGTCGTCGGGCAGGGGGGTATCGGACTTGTAGAGGTACTGCTCGATCAGCAGCGCCGGGGCGAGCTCGCCGCCGCCCTGGAGCGGGACCGGGTCGCCGGTCTGATCGGTGATGAGGACTTCGGTATCACGGCCGAGGTCGGTGCTGTCCATCGGGATGATGCCGACGTAGCTCACCCCGTCGTGGATGACGATCCGCTGTCCGGCCTCGGCCTGCACGGGGAGGGTGTCGACGGGCTTGCCGTCGAGGTAGATCGTCCACGTCGGGCCGCCGGGCTGGACGGTGTAGAAGCCGAGGGTGGTCTGGAGGCTGCGGACGGTGGCGTCGTCCTTGTTGTTGGTGTAGTTCTCGAAGTTCAGGTCGGCGTAGGGCGAGGCGAAGACGAGCATCTTGTTCTGGTGCTGGAACGTGGCGAGCATGCCGCCCTCGGGGCCGAGGATGCCGTTGGGGTTCTGGCCCGAGACCTTGCCGCTGTCGTTGATCTGCTGGTGGAGGGTGTCGAGGAGGTTGGTCTGGTTGATGCCGAAGTGGGCGGTCATCGTGCCGAGGCCGGTGGCGGACTCGACGGCCTTCGCCTCGCGGCGCCACTGGGCCATGACCGGGGCGGTGTTGCCGGTGTCGATGTCCTGGCTGGCGACGCCGTAGTTCTCGCCGAGGTAGCTTCGTCGCCACAGCGGGGTCTGGCCGTAGGCGCCCCACTGCTTGAAGCTGACGGTGGACTCGTAGGGCAGGGTCTTCTTATCGACGATGTTGGCGAACCACTCGGGGGCCCACGGGCCGTTGAGCGTCGCCTGGCCGACCTCGCCGGGGAGCAGGTCCTTGCCGAGGACGGGGATGCCCGCGACCTTGTCTTGGCCCATATCGGTGAGCGCGCCGTCGGCCGAGAGGGTGTGGACGATGTGCTGCAGGCCGTCCTGCTGCACGAGGAGGTAGCCCATGCCGGTGCGGCCCGACGAGCTGATAAAGCGGCGGAGGCCGGGGTGGAAGAGGTTGGTGACCTCGGCGACGCCCTTGGTGACGATGCTTTGGCCGAGCATCTGGTCGTAGTGCGTCGGGCCGAAGTCGGCAAAGAGCTTCTGCGCCGCGAGGGAGATGGCGAAGTAGTAGTGGTCGATGGATTCCTGGGTCGACCCGTCGAACCAGCTCCACAGGCGGACGGGGAAGTGCTCGAGGCCGAAGCGTCCCTCGGCGGCGAGGAAGTCGTCGCCGACGATCCCCCCGCCGAAGAGCACGCCGGCGGTGGCCCAGTGGTTGAAGTTCATCGTGCCCTGGGTGCGGACGTAGGTGCGGTAGACGCTGAAGTTGCCGCGCCAGTCGCCGTGCTCGTCGTACCACGCCTTGGCCGCCTCGCCGCCGATGTAGCCCTGGGCGAGCTGGTCGTTGGGCATGTGGGGGACGAGCCACGCGGTCCAGAACCGCTTCCACGCGGCCTTGACCGGCTCGGGCATCGCCTCGCTCGTCTTCATGTACAGCCCGCCGAACTCCGAGGCGTCGAACCCGGTCCACGACCGCGGCGCGAGGCCGAGCTGCCAGTCGACCCACTTCTCGAACGCCGCCCGGTCCTGCGGGAACGCCTCGGCCCCGCCGAGCTCGATCAGCTCCTGCACGCGGGACCACTGCCAGTCGGGCATCCAGTTAGGCTGCGTGTTGCCGAACCGCTCGGCGTACTCCCGGATCTCATCGTCGCTCGGCATGACCGCGGAAGGCTGCCCGCCGTCGCCGCCCTTGAGCTTGCCCGCCATCGCGTCGACATCCGCCGCCGCGGGGAGGTCGACCGCCACGGCCGACCCGCCGTCCTTGAACGTCACCTCCAGCCGCGGCGTCTCGACGAGGATCGCCCGCCCGCCGGTGGCCGTGGCCCACTCGTAACCACCCTTCCAAAACGCGGCGTCGTAGATTTCGAGCTTGCCGACGATCACCCCCTGATCGGCGAACGCCCGCAGCCGCTCGCCCGGCGTCGCGCCGAACGTCTCGTCGGTGAGCATCGCCGTCACGTCCAGCCGGCCCTGGGGGTTCGCCTGCGACACCTCGGCCTGCGCGACCGGGTCGGGGTAGCGGTCCGCCTCGGGGTCGGTCGCGCCGAAGCGGGCCCAGTAGCCGGCGCCATCTATATAAGCGTTGTACGTCGGGCCGGTCTTGGCGTCGGCGTGCCACGGCTTGCGGAGCGCGTGGGCCACGGCGTGCCACCGCGGGGTCTGCGTCTTCCACTGGTCACCGAGGAACGAGACCCCCGCCGGTTCGTTGTACCCCTTGGGCATGATCTCCACGTCGCGGAACGGCAGCACCAGCTCCGCCTTGTCGACGCTGCGGCCCCGCTTGAGCGCCTCGGCGATGGCCTCGGCCGCGCCGGGGAAGCGGATCAGCATCGACCGGTGCACCGCGTCGAAACCCGCCGCCGCGGGCCGGCCCGACTCCGCCGCCGCCGGCCAATCCAGCCGCGGCCCCTCGCCGGTGTTCTGCACGTTCTCCCGCTCCACCGCCGCGTCGCCGGACAGCACCACCGGCGTGTCCCACATCACCCGGAAGCCCGAGATGCCCGCGAGCTCCGGCGAGTCGACCCGCAGCGGCTCGGCCGCGTGGGCGGCGGTAAAGCCGCTCCACGTCCCCCCGCTAAGCGACAACGCCGCGGCCAGCGTGAACAGCAGCGGCCGCAAGCGGGCTTTGGAAACAGGAAAGGGGTGATTCAACATGGGCGGGCATCCGGGGAAGTGGAACGGTCAAGAGCAATGCAAAAGTGCGGGCGCGGCGGCCGCGTCAGGCCGTCGCCGCGGTGGCGAGAGCGGGTGTCATGGGGTGCGTCGGGTCGGGCAACGTGCAGCCGGTAATCCGCTGCAGGAGCGGCACGGGCGGCGTGTCGGGGCCGTCGGGGTGGTAGTCGGCGAGGATCTCGGCGGGCAGGGCGAGCGCGAGCGTAGACCAGCCCCAGAACGGTTCAAGGCCGTAGCCCTCGCCGGTCTCCGCGTCGTAGAACTCGCGGACCTCGTCGTGTTGCATCACCAGGTCGAAGGTCCGCCAGGCGAGCTCGAGCGCGTGGTCCCGGTGCCCGAGGCGGGCGAGGCCGTGGGCGACGGCGTAGTTGATGGGGACCCATGTCGGGCCGCGCCAGTTGCACTCGCCGTAGCGCGGGGCCTGGTAATAGTCCGGCTCGGACCGGGCGTAGCTGGCGATAGGCCAGGGCGTGGCGAAGGCGCTCGGGTCCAGCAGCCGTTCGATCAGCCGCTCGGCCCGGCCCGGGGGCAGGTCCCCCGCCCACAGCCGCATCAGCCCCGACGCCGCGAGCACCGCCACCCGCTCGCCGGTCCGCTCGTCCCGGTCGAAGTAGAAGCCCGCGTCCTGGTCCCACAGCACCGCGTCGATGGCGGCCAACCGCTCGGCCGCCTCCGTGCGATACCGCTCCGCCACAGCGTCCTCCCCGCGCTCCGCCGCCAGGTGCGCCAGCGCCCGCGCCTCCCGCACCAGGTACACGTTCAGGTCCACGCCCTCACGGGTGTTGGTGTCCTCGACCCCGGCTCGGGAGAACTGGTTGTCCATGCCGCTGTGATCGGCGCTGTCCCACACGGATAGGCCGTTGCGGTCGTGGTCGTGGAACCAGGTCCAGTGGTCGTGATACCGCCGCAGGCCCGCCCACGTTTCGTCGTCCAGCCCGTCGTCGCCGGACTGCCGCGCCCCCAGCCAGGCGGTCTGGGCGAGGAAGGGCTTGAAATGTTGGCGGGGCTTGACGAAGCGGACGCCCGCGGTGCGGCTGATGAAGCCGTCGGGTAGCTGTCGGGAGAGGAAGAAGCGGACGTTGTGCCGGCAGAACGCGTCGACGCCGAAGTGGCTGAGCCACAGGCACTCGAAGTAGAGGTCCCAGTCGTAGACCTCCTCGTAGGCGTAGCCGGTGAGCAGCGGCCCGCCGTCCCACGCGTCGCGGCGGATACCCCGCTCGGCGATGAGGCGGTTGCTGCGGTCCACCCGCTCACGCAGCCGGGCCATCCCGTCGTCGCCGATCCGCTCGTTGATGTCGCGCCGCACGGCGTCGAGGTTTCGCATGACGATCAGCGAGGGGTAACGGGGGGGTAGAAGGGAGCGAAAAGAAAGATGACGCGGACCGACAGATTACCCTTGACAGGTAGCTTGTGTCAAGTAGAATGTGCTTCGAGTAACATAAGATTCCATGTCGCTCTTGCAACACGACGAGTTCAGCACCATGCCGGTACAGACCCCCACCCGACAGAGCGACATCGCCCGCCACGTCCGTGAGCGGATCGTGCGCGGTGACTTCGGGCCGGGTGAGCGGGTGCCGACCCGCGCCCAACTCGCGCAGGACCTCGGGGTCAGCACGGTCACCGTGCAACGTGCCCTTGATGGCCTTGCCGCCGACGGCTTCATCACCGCGATGGGCAGCCGCGGCACCTTTGTCAACGACCACCCGCCGCACCTGAGCAACTACGGCCTGATCTTCTCCAGCCTGCCCGACACGCTCAACCACTGGTCCTGGTCCCGCTTCTTCACCTCCCTCCGCCGCGTCGGCGAGGAGATCACCGACCGGGGCGAACGCCGCGTCGTCGTCTACTCCGGGATCGACGGCCATGGCGACTCCGCCGACGCGGCCCGGCTCCGCGACGACCTCAGCCACCAGCGCCTCGCGGGCCTCATCCTCGTCAACCCCGAGACGTTCGAGCAGAGCGGCATGCGGGTTCTGACCGACATCCCCATGGTCACCACCGTGCACGGCCCCGCCGCGTGTGGCGTCCACTCGCTCATGCCCGGCAGCGACTATTCCGTCGTCGACCGCGCCCTCGACTTTTTTGAGACCCAGGGCCGCAAACGCATCGCGGCCGTGGTGCAGCACGGGGTCTCGCTCGACTTCATCGCGGCGCTGGTTCACCGCATCCGTGACCGCGGCATGGAGACCCACGCCCGCTGGGTCCACGGGATCTCGCCGCACATCAGCCACTGGGGCCGGCACAGCGTCGAGCTCCTGATGCACCCGTCGCAGCCCGACCGGCCCGACGCGCTGTTCATCGCGGATGACAACCTCGTCGAGCACGCCACCGGCGGTCTCATCGACGCTCATGTCCGCGTGCCCGACGACATCTCCGTCGTGGCCCACTGCAACTACCCCTACCAGACACCCTCGGCCGTCCGCGTGACCCGCCTCGGCTTCGACTCGCGGCAGATCATGAACCTCGCCCTCACCGTTCTCGAGCAGATGCGCCTCGGCGAAGCCGTCGAACCCACCGCCGCCGACGCGCTGTTCGAGCACGAGATCACCGATTCCACAGCCGCGTCAACCGCTCTGATCCCCAGCCCCGCGGGGGCTTTCGCTTGAACCCCCGGCCCCTTGAGGGCCCCTCCGATCCCGGCTTCGTGGCCCGCAATGTGCGGCCCGGCCACCTTGGTTCCGCTTCCCGTCCACTTGGAGAACTGTCATGATCCGTACCACCGCGTCCCTTCTCACCGCCTCGCTCGTGCTGGCCTCGGCCCCATCTGCGCTCGCCGATAACCTCGGCGACTTCAGTGGTGCCGGCGCAAAGGACTTCAACTCGCCGATTTTCTTCAACAACACCAACGGCACGCCAAACAACCTCCCGACCGCGGGCACCGCGCCGAACGACATCAACCTCGCGGGCGGGTCGCCCAAGACGTACACGCTCGACGACGACATCACCTTCGGCGGCGCGGTCAACGCCAACCTGATCTACAACTCCGCCAACCACGAGGTGATCCTTGAAGACGGCGCGGCCGCCGACTTCAATCTCATCAACATCGGGACCAATGATGGCGGCAGCGCGTTCACCGTCAACGGCGGCACCGTCGACTTCACCCGCTTCGTCACCAACACGACCCAGCAGGTCGCCGTCGCTTTCAACGGGGGCACCATCACCGCGAGCTCGATCGCAAACGGCGGGGCGCAGTTCGTCAACGACCTCGACTTCGACCTCACCGGGGCCGACGTCACGATCTCCGACAACTTCAACATCGGCAGCGCCCCCGACGTGGACTTCACCATCGGTGACACCTTCAACGTCATCAACGCCGGCAGCGCCTTCACCGTGCTGAACCAGGCGGCCACCGACGTCACCCTCGCCTCGGACCCCGGCTTCATGGACGGCGACATGATCACGCTGATCAGCTCGTCAAACGCCGGCAACAACGTGCAGAACAACAGCACGCCCCAGGCGTTCCTCGGCGGCTTCGGCGGCACGTACACCCTCAACGTCGCCAACGGCGGTGACATCGTCCTGAACATCGTCACCGGCACCGACGGCGGGCCCGTCATCCCCGAGCCCGCCAGCCTCGCGCTGCTGGGCCTCGGTGGCCTCGCCTTGCTCGGCCGCGGCCGCCGCAACGCCTGATCGGTTTCGCAACCTCCAGCGTCGGTCGGCCCACCCGCCGGCCGACGCCTTGGCCCCGCCTCTTTCCCTTCCGCCGGCCCCATCCCGTCATGCTTCTCCTCCGCCCCATCTCGACCAGCCTGCTCCTTGCGGTCGCGACCGCGCTCCCCGCCTCCGCCGAGACGCGGTGGTCCGCCACCTCGGGCGACTGGGCCGACGCATCAAACTGGTCCTACGGCATCCCGGAGGGCGACGGCAACCCCGCCATCATCGCCAACGGCGGCACCGCGACCGTCAGCCGCGGCGAGGCCCAACTCAACGGCATGCGCGTCGGCGACTCGGGCGACACCGGCACGCTGGTCATCGCCGGCGGCACCGCCGTCACCACCGACGGCACGCCCAACGCCAGCGTCGTCGCCGAGTCCGACGGCAGCCGGGGCTCGATCCTCATCACCGGTGGCACCGTCACCGGCGGAGGCTTCCGCCTCGCCCACCCCGAAGACTCCGAGGCCGACGCCACCATCGCCGGCGGCACCGTCGACCTCGTCTCCATCGCCCTGGGCTCGGGCAAGGCCACCCTCACCGTGAGCGGCGGCGACATCGACCTCAAGATGTTCAACAACCCAAACCCCGCCGGCACCCTCGTGATTGAGGGTGGCAAGGCCACCTTCGACACGCAGGACTACCTCGCCTTCGGCGGCAAGACCATCCTCCGCCTCGGCAAGGACGGGCTGACCACCATCACCGGCAACCAGAACATCAACTGGTCCCCCGACATCACCGTTGAGGGCGCGCCAACCTACACCGGGCAGAAGGTCGGCGACTCGTTCTTCTTCCTCGACTGGGACGGCAACATCCTCAACGAGGAAGCGTTCATGGCGCTCGATGGCCATCGCTTCACCTTCGCCGACGGCAGCGAGGGCGAGTTCATCATCGACCCGAACGAGTCCCGCGCCGCGATCACGATCAACACCGTCTCCGACAAGATCACCAAACCCACCAACGGCGGTGAGAAGGCCGATGCCGACGAACCCGCCGAACCGCAGTGATTCACCTTTGACCGGACGCCCTGTATGCCTCACTACTCCCCCGCCCGTCGCCGTGGTTTCACGCTGATCGAGCTGCTGGTGGTGATCAGCATCATCGCCCTGCTGATCTCGATCCTGCTGCCCGCCCTGGGCGCGGGGCGCGAGGCGGCGCGGAAGGCGACGTGCAGCTCGAACGTGCGGCAGATCGGCATCGCCGCGGCGCTCTACGCGGCGGACAACAAGGACATCCTGCCTTCGGCTTACGCCATCACGCCGACCTTCCCGCACCAGGCGCCGCCGCCGCCGGCGGGTTTCATCGACAAGTGGTACGGCTTCTACAGCCAACTCGCGACCTATGTCGGCAGCGGCCAGCCGGGCCAGGACCAGGAGGTCGCCGTCTTCGCTTGCCCGACGTTGAACGATGCGCCCACGCCGGCCGGCGACTACAACGCCGGGGCCCCGAATGTCGCCATGATCCGCCCCGGGCACTACCGCGCCAATCCCTATATCGGGGCCGGCGGCTTCGGGACCAACACCGCCCTCGACAGCGCCGGGGCCACCATCAGCCCCTGGGACCTGGACGAGGACGGCGACAGCTTCTACGCCCTGCGTCTTGATCAAGTGAAACGGCCCTCGGACATGGTCCTGTTTCACGACGCCTCGGGCAAGATCTACACGGGCAGTACCACCATGGTGCAAGACATCAGCTATTCCCACAGCCCCGGTGCCGCGATTGTCCACAACGGCGGCTCGTTCCCAACCGGCGACCCGACCGACCCCTACAGCTACGCCATCCCGTTCCGTATGACCAACATGGGCTTCCATCACAACGGCTCATCCAACATCACTCACGTAGACGGCCACTCCTCAACCGGCCAACCTCAGGAAGTGCTCAATGACCCCACCGACCGCAACTGGAAATCTTCGTTCTAACCCGCGGCTTCCCCGCCCCGGAGCAACCTTGCGCCCGCGGCACCCCCGCCGCGCGTCCGCGTTCACGCTCATCGAACTGCTCGTGGTGATCAGCATCATCGCGCTGCTCATCGCGGTGCTGCTGCCGGCGTTGACCAACGCCCGCGCGGTGGCACGCACGGCGGTGTGTGCGGCCAACCAGCGGCAGGTCGCCATCGGCGGGGCGAGCTACGCCGGCGACTTCAAGGGACGTCTGCCCGGCGGCGGGTACCACCAGTACGACAACTTCGTCGGGCCGGGCAACCGTGGCAACGTCATGTACCTTGCCAGCGAATACCTGCACGTCCCGGTCGAACCGACCTTCACGCCACCCGGGGCGCCGCTGCCGCCGGTCGCCGGCCAGTCGTACCGCATCCCCAACCGCGACAACGTGATGTACTGCCCGGCGAACGACCAGAACGTCCCACAGGACACGTTCCCCTTCGGCTCGCAGTGGTACCCCGACTACATGCTCCGCGGCTTCGGCGTGCTCAACGCGAACGGCTTCGGCGACGTCATCGGATACCCGGAGTACGACCAGATGAGCCTCTCGTACCAGGGCGCCCGCAAGACCCTGCTGCAGGACATGATCTACCTGCCGGGCACACCCACCGTGTTCCCCGACCACTACCGCAAGTTCAACAACCACATGGCCGCAGATGTGCCCGCCGGCGGCAACGTCACCGCGGCGGACACCTCTGTCGCGTTCGTCCCCGCCGATCAGTTCTTCACGCCCCTGGACATGGCCCGCCCCGCCGCACCGCTGGGCTACATCTCCGCGTTGTGGGGGTTCAACCTCAACTCGAGCTTCATCCCCGGGACCGTCCACGTCGGCCGCGCCGACGGCTCATTCGAAGGCTCCGCGGCCATGTACTCGGCCTTCGGGTACTGATGCCCCGGCCCGCCACCCCGATGCTCCGCCACCGCGAGGCCTGCACGCAGCTCGTGGTGGATGACAAGCCGTTCCTCGTCATCGGCGGGGAGCTACGCAACTCAAGTGCTTCAACCCCCGCCGACATCCGCCGCAACTTTGCCAATGTGGCTCGCCTCGGACTCAACACCGTCCTCGCACCGCTGACGTGGGAGACGGTCGAGGCGGAAGAGGGGGCCTTCGACTTCACGCTCCTGGACACCATGCTCCACGCGGCGCGGGAGGGCGGCCTGCGGCTGATCCCGCTGTGGTTCGGCACGTACAAAAACGCCTCGTCGTCCTACGCCCCCGCCTGGGTGAAGCGGGATCAGGACCGGTTCCCCCGCGCCCACCTCGCGCCGGGGCGGAGCGGCACGGCGATCAGCCCCCTTTCCGCCGACGCCGCCGAAGCCGACGCACGCGCCTTCGCCGCGGTGATGCGCCACCTCCGCGACGTCGACGCCGACCGGCACACGGTCATCATGGTGCAGGTCGAGAACGAGCCGGGCATCCTCGGCGTGGCACGTGACCGTTCGCCGGCGGCGGAAGAAGCGTTTGCGGGCGCGGTGCCGGCCGAGCTCCTTGATGGCCTCGCCGCCATCGCGGCGCGGGACGGCGCAGAGCTATCGCGGAGATTAACCTTGGGCGGCGGCCCGGGGCGGCAGGCGTGGGCCGACGTGTTTGGCGATGGGGCCGAGGAGGTATTCATGGCCTGGCACGTGGCGGGGTTCCTGGAGCACGTCGCCCAAGCGGGGCGGGCCGCGTACGACCTGCCGCTGTTCGCCAACGCCTGGATCAAGGCGGGGCCGGGGTACAAGCCCGGCGAGTACCCCAGCGGCGGGCCGACCGCGGAGATGCTCGACGTCTACCGCGTTGCCGCGCCGACGCTCGACCTGATTGCGCCCGACATCTACCACGACCACTTCCGCGAGATCTGCGCCGCCTACGCCTCGCCGCGCAACCCGCTGCTGGTCCCCGAGTCGCGGCCCGACGCTTCGGCGGGGGGCCGCCTGCTCTACGTCCTCGGCGAGCACCGCGGGATCGGGCTCTGCCCCTTCGCCGTCGACGAGTTGACCGACCCCGCGCACCCCCTGGCGGAGACGGCGGCGGCGGTGCGGGCGATGGTCGACGTCATCGCCGAGGCCCAGGCCCGCGGCGACGCGCGGGCTGTGTTCCAGCAGGCCGAGGGTGAGACGCACGCGGTCGACCTCGGTGGCGTCCGCTTCACCGCCTCGCCCCGCTTCCCGCACGACCCCGCGGCCCCGGCGAACGCGGCGATGCTCCTCCGCCTCGGCGACGACGGGTTCATCGCCGTCGGCCAAGGGCTGCGGATCGACCTCGCCCCCGCCGATGACGACGGCACCACCGTCGAGCTGCTCGAAGCGTTCGAGGGCGGCTACGCCGACGGTGAATGGCAGCCCGGCCGGCGGCTCAACGGCGACGAGACCGACCACGGCACCCGCGTGCTGCTGAGCCGTACGCTCCACGTGATCCGCTTCCGCACCTTCCGCTACCGATGAGCACGCTCGAAAGGTTCAACCACCTGCTTCGGTACGACGACCCGCGGCACCCGTTCGTCGACCGGGCGGGGCACCTGTCGCTGTCGTTCGCCGGGCCGTCGATCATGGGCCCGCAGTGGCTGCACCCGAGGGCCATGCTGGCGACGATCCACATGCTCGAGCCGGTGCTCAAGCTCGGCCTGTACACCGACGACGATTGGCGGCCGGTGCACCGCGACACGCTCACGTCGCGCGCCTGCGAGGCGGTCGAGCGGGGCGAAGGCGGGGGCTTTGCCGTCGAGGCGCGGTGGGCGTTCGCCTCCCCGCAGACGGTGCGGGGCTATTTCACGTTCCGCAACGCTTCGGCGGTAGAGCAAGAGCTGAGGGGAGCTTGGATCGGGGCGGCGAAGCCCGACGATCAGCTCCACATGCTGACGCTGTTCCCCGCGGCCGACCGCTCGCCCCGCACGCCCCACGTCGATGCCGGCGAAGGGTCGTACACCATCCGCTGGCTGGCCGAGGGTGGCTGCGACCTGCCGGCGCTAGCGATGAAGGTCTCGGTCGGCGGCGTGGAGCACGGGGTTGGGTCGTGGTGCGGCGCGCAGCCGTGGCACGCCGACCGCCGGCCGTCCGCCGATGGGCGGCACTACGCCTTCATCCTCCCGCCGACGAGCGTCCCGCCCGGCGGGAGCGTCACCGTCGGCTTCGCGGTGCAGGTCACGGCCGCGAACCCGGGCGACGACCTGCCGCCGTTCGAATCGGTCGCTGCGGGCGACCTCGGCGACACGGTGCGGGCGTCCGAAGCCCTCGCCGCGCCGGTCCTCGGCCGCGACGAGGACGCCCTGGTCAGACGCGCCCGCCTCGGGTTGTGGCGGTGCAGCCTCGTCGGCCTCAACGGCTTCTTCGCCGGCGACACCGCATCGCTGTGTATGGCCGACGACTCGGGCTTCTCCAGCACCTTCTTCTGGGACTCGCTCTTCACCAGCAGCGCCCTCGCCGGCCTCGACCCGGACCTCTCCCGCGGGGCGATCCGCACGCTGTTCTCCCGCCAACTCGACCACGACGGGTCGTGCCAGGAGCAGCAGTGGAACTATGGCGTCACCCACCGTCGACCCCAGCAGTCGCCGCAGAGCCCGCTGGTGGCGTGGGCCATCAACCGCCACCTCGAGCGGCACGACGACCCCGACTTCGCCCGCGACATGTACCCGCGGACGATGCAAAACTTCCGGTTCTGGACCGACTACTGCGACGCCGACCGCGACGGTCTGGCCGAGTACCGCTGGTCCGGGCAGATCGCCGACAACAGCCCGATCTGGGACCCGTACAACCGCGACACCGGCGGGTGTACCTGGCTGCCGCCCGTCGCGTCGGTGCAGCTCAACGGCTTTCTTCACCGCGAGGCGACGGAGCTGGCCCTGCTCGCGGACGAGCTCGGGAACGCCGACGACGCGGCCGACCTGCGGGTCCGGGCCGCGGCCATCTGCACCCGTCTGCACGAGGTTTGCTACGTCGCCGCCGACCGCCGCTTCTGGGACTACAACCATCAGACGCAACACTATCAGCGGACGCCGACGTTCTGGATGTTCTGGCCGCTGTGGTCGGGGATGCCGCTCGACCCCGCGTGGGTCACGCACATGATCGAGGACGTGCTGCTCGACCCGCGCCAGTTTTTCGGCGGGGTGCCGTTCCCGAGCGTGGCGTACGACGTGCCGACGTACGACCCCCTGGGGTACTGGCGGGGCAAGGCGTGGCCGCACATCTCGTGCTGGCTGATCGAGGTCCTGGACCGGCACGGCTACGTCGATGAGGCCGACGAGGCGGCGCGGCGGCTGCTCCGCGCCTTCACCCTGGCCGGCGGGCCGGGCGAGAACCTGTCGACCGACCTCGAGAGGCCCGACCGCGGGCACCCCGACTACAACTGGGGCTGCGCCGCGGTGCTGCACCTCGCCGAGCGGCTGGGGCGGTACACGCCGCGCTTCGCGGTGCGGCGTCGGCGTGGCCCCGCCGCGGCGGAGCGGGATCGGGCGTAGGCCGCCAGCGTCACCTCGAGTGGGGCCACACCGTCAACCCGTCCACCGGCCCAATCCCGCGCCAACCACCGCCGGCGGGACCCCTCGATCAGCGGGGGGAGGTCGGCGGCAAGGCGCCGCCGCTCGGCCCGGGGCAGGTCGGCCACCCGCGGCACGCCGCCCTCCAGCCGCACCCGCAATTGCTCCACGGCGTGCCGCGTCGACGCCGCAGCGTCAATCAACTCCGGAGACGGCCGTGCGGCATCCTCGCGTCCCGGCTCTGAAACCTTGACCATCGCCACCGCCTTCTCCATCCGCTCCTTCGCGGCAACGAGCATCTCGACCTTGAACGGGCCGATGCGGCGGAACCGCTGGTCGATGCTGCCCTCCACGAGCGGCCGATCCGACATCATCAGTGTCAACGTCAGCGGGTTCGTCGCCGCGACCCCTTTCATCTCCCGCTCCACCCGGCCCATCTCCAGTACGCCCTCGGCCAGCTTGCCCGTCGGGTCGTGGTAGCGGTGCAGCGAGAGGGCGGCGGGCAGGTCGAGGACACGGTTCGGCTCGCCGCACCAGGCCAGCGCCGCGCCGAGCGCGAGGTCTACGACGTCGACCGGGGCCGGCTGCCAGTGGCCCGGGGTCTCCCCAGATCGTGTTGAGCACCCCGGCCGCGCCGTGCTTCATCGCCGCCGCCGCCGCCTCGCGTTGGTTGGCGCAGCTCCGCGAGGTGCCGGCACACGGCGTGCCGGAACCGCCGCTCAAGATGTTCGAGATATTCCTGATTTGGCACCAGCTCGACGTGCCGCTCACGCGCGTACGCATCGAACTCGCACACCTGATCGGGCGTCATCGGCGAGACGTCCCGCCACACCGCCCCGCGCCCCGGTTAAGCGAAGCCGTGCTCCATGTAGAGCTGCAGCCGGTTGACCTAGAAGTGGGCAAGGCGATGCAACAACGCGAACAGGCTCACCATCGTCGGCACCTTGTCGCGGCTGATGTTCAACACCATCCCCCGCTCGGCCAGGTCCGGCCAATCCTCCATCGCCCCAACCGCCACCGTCCCGTCCCGATCAACCTGCCGCCGCCGTTGGATCAGCGTCTGCTTCGTACAGAACCGCCCGGCGTCCTCGTCGGGCTCGACCCGCACCGCCTCGGGCGAGAGCCGCAGGCGGTAACCCTGCACATGCCCCGTCGCGCCGCCCCCGGCGTTGACCTCTTACCCGGCCTCCGACGCCGGCAGCAGACATCGCTCATCCAGCCACTCCGTCATCCGCCGCCGCGGGAGGAGGATCGGCCACGCGCCGGGACGTGACGGGTAGCCGACGCTCAAGCCGTCGCGCTCGATGCCCAGCGGCTTGCCCGCGGCGTTGGTCTTGGCCGTGGAGAGCGTTCTCTAAATTGCGAGGGAGCCAATCCTCGAGCACCGCCTCGTGGCCGAAGCGGTTAGCCTCGCCCGCCGACGCCCGCTCGTCGCCGTCACCGACCGCCACCTGGCCCAAGCCCGCGGCCAAATCAAGCGGTGCTGCAGGCTCTCATTGCCAGCCAAAACAAGGCAGGACCTGCGTGGTGGTGTGGTCCAACCTGTGTTCGCCGGGCACCGACCAACGGTGTCCATCCGAGTTCGGTGCCGCTCATCGAATGGTTCCGGGGTCGGATGCGGCGGCTCGAACGTGGGGGGTAACGTCATGCCGCGCC
The DNA here is from genome assembly GCA_965214155.1 of Phycisphaeraceae bacterium. Classification (GTDB taxonomy): domain Bacteria; phylum Planctomycetota; class Phycisphaerae; order Phycisphaerales; family Phycisphaeraceae; genus Algisphaera. The sequence continues at coordinate 33,885 of CBDCBB010000004.1, read as the reverse complement.
ACGACCCGCTGCAGGTAAGGTCTCAGGCGGCCGCAGCGCTCCCGCATGCCGGCGTCCCGCTTGTTTTAGCTGTCAGTAGAGCCGCTCCTTGATCGTGATCCTGCCGCTCAGACCCCACGTGCCGCCGCTGTATGCCCCCTTGCTCGATGAGCACGATGGACCCGTACCCATCCAACCGCGGAAGTATCGCCGACTCCCGGGTTCCACCTCGGGGTTGCAGCGCAAGCGGTGCTCCTTACCGCCATTCTCCTCGAGGCGGAGCATGTGGGCCTTGTCCACCTGCTAGCAGTCGTCCACGTCGAGGCCGACGACGACCAACCCCCGTCCGAAGCTGTAGGGCTGCACGGCGATCATCGCCCGGTCCCGCAGGTCGACGGGCTCCTCTCCCTTCATCGGGTCGAACAGCGCCCGCACGTCCGGGCTAGTCAGCGCCGGGGTCTTGCCGCGAATCATCGAGTGCCGCGGCCCCCGCACCCCCTCGGCCGGGCTGGGGAAGAAGGGGGGCATGACCTGCCGGACCACGAGGAAGTTGGTCATCCTGCGCTCGTGGCCGCCGCGGCACACTTCTAGCTCGACCAGCGGGCCGCCCCGATGTAAAGAGACTCTCGACCCCTCTTCTTCTCCCCATTCGCAGTGGCGGGAAATCGGCGCAGCTCTCGCCCGCACCGGGCCGCAGGGAACCAAATGGGGCAATAAAAACCGCACGGGGCCGCATCCATCGGCGCCGGACGGATCGAAAATGGGCCTGGCAGGACTCGAACCTGCGACCTCACCGTTATCAGCGGTGCGCTCTAGCCAACTGAGCTACAAGCCCGTCCGTTTCCACCGTCCCGCAACATCGCCGCGGCCGGCCGCCCCGCCACGCTTTACCCCCACAGGCACGGCAATATAGCACCCCCACCCCGCCCCGCCAAGTTCCCACCCCGCACCATTGAGCAAACGCCGGGTGCCACACCCCACCGGCCTTGCGGCGAGGTTTGCCGCGCCCCCCAATGTGTCACGTCATGGCGGCAGGCGCTCATCGCCCCAAGCGGCAAGGTGTGGCACCCGGCAATTGATCGACGACACCGTGAATGTTATAGAGTCGTGGCGCCGTCCCGTCCTCGGCGGGCGGCCGGCAACTGCGCCGTACTTCGTTAGGCGACCTCAGAACTGCATGTTCGACCTCCGTCTCAAGCCGTCGGACATTCGTCACTGGGCTGACCGCTACATCTATCCACGCAGCGCACAGCCGCTCGTCGACCTTGCCCCCGCCGTCCGTAGCCAAGGCATGCTCGATCTCTCGACGCTGCGGATGGTGGCGGAGTGGAAGTCACCGCGTAGTGCTGGTCATGTTTCTAAAAACTCCGAACGCTTTCTGCAGGAAGTTTCAGCACTCGCGTTCTCGGCCCGAGACGAGCGTGCCAGGATCGAATCTCTGACACTTCTGGACGGCGTGTCGTGGCCGACCGCTTCCGTAATCCTGCATCTGTTCCATGCAGATCCGTACCCGATACTCGACTTTCGAGCGCTCTGGTCGCTGGGGTGCGACCCGCCGAAGTATCAGTCCTTTACTCATTGGCTGTCATACGTTGAGTATTGCCGTGGACAGTACGACCGCTGCGGCTGCGATCAGCGGATGTTCGACAAAGCTCTTTGGCAGTACAGCAAAGAGAATCAACCGTCCCGGTCGCCTAACCAGCGGCTGCAGTTGACCGGCGACGCCCGCGGGTGATGCATGCTTTTGACCCAACGCCGCCCCGACTTTAAGGGGGTGTGGCCGGCAACCGGGCTGTTCCTCACGGGGCGGAGCGGGGGGTGAGGGCGGCGGCGGCTTTGCCGGCGAGGTGGCCGGTGGCCCAGGCCCACTGGAAGTTGTAGCCGCCGATGCGGCCGTCGACGTCGAGCAGCTCGCCGGCGAGGTGGAGGCCGGGGCATTTTCTGGAGTGCATGTCGGCGAGCGTGACCTCGGCGAGGGGGACGCCGCCGGCGGTGACCTCGGCGTGGTCGTAGCCGCGGTCGGCGTGGACGGGCAAGGGCAGGGCGGTGAGGGCGTGGACGAGGCGGCGGCGGGCGTCGCGCGGCAGTTGCGAGAGGGGGGTGGCGGGGTCGAGGTTGGCGGCGTGGCGGATCACGGCGGTGACGAGGCGCTCGGGGAGCGGGGGGTGAGGGGGGGCGGGGAGGGCATGAGTGGCTTGGGCGACGGTGTGTTTCGGGTGGCGGGCGACGTGGTCCAGGAGGTCAGCCTCGACGGCGTCGAAGGCAATGCCGGGGCGGAGGTTGGCGGTGAGTCGGGGGGCGTCGGGGCCGGTGAAGCGGGAGGCGAAGTGGCGGCTGAGGTCCATGGCGGCGGGGCCGGAGACGCCGAAGTGGGTGAACAGGAGGGGGCCGGCCCGGCGGTGTTGCACCTTGCCCGAGGGGGCGGCGAGGGTGAGTTCGACGTCGACGGCGACGCCCTTGAGGGTGGTGAGGTAGTGGCCGGCGGGGAGGAGCAGGGGGACGAGTGCGGGCCGGGTAGGGGTGACGGTGTGGCCGAGGGATCGGGCGAGGGCGTAGCCGCCGCCGTCGCTGCCGGTGCGGGGCAGGGCGAGGCCGCCGGTGCAGAGGACGACGCGGCCGGCGGTGAAGGGGCGCCGGGAGGTGGTGAGGCTGAAGCCGTGCGCGGGGTGCGGGGCGATGGCGGTGACGCGGTGATCGGTGAAAAGTTTGGCCCCGGCGTCGTAGGCGGCTTCAAGCAGCGCGTTGAGCACGCTGCGGGCGCGGTCGGTGGTGGGGAAAAGCTTGCCGGTCTCTTCACGTTTGAGCTCGACGCCGCGCTCCCGGAAGAAGGCGACGGTGTCGTCGACGGTGTAGGACTTGAGGACTTTCTTGACGGCGTTGCGCGAGGCGGTATCGCCGGCGTAGTCGGCGGGGTGGACCACGTCGTGGGTGACGTTGCACCGCCCGCCGCCGGCAATAAGGACTTTTGTGCCGAGCCGCTTCGCCCCGTCGAGGGCGATGACCCGCGCCCCCGGCGGGGCGTGCCGCGCGGCGAAGATGGCGGCGAAGAGGCCCGCCGCGCCGGTGCCGATGATGGCGATGTCGCTTGTCGTGTTACTCATCGCGGTGCATCACGCACGGCACATACCCGCCGCTTTAGATTGTCAAAGCGTCGAACATTCTCAGGAGATTCACTCGATCCAAATTTCCAGCAGCGGGCGAAAGTGTCAGCAAAGCAGGCGTCGGTGAGCGCCAGCTTTTCGACCTCGGCAAAAACCTCGATGAGATTGTGCTCAAGTAGATGTTCCAGCAGGCATGTGGCGATGGCAGAGGTAAAGTCCTCATCACGGTTGCAGCCCCAACGCTTCACCTCCCGCCAGATCAGTATGGGTTCAACTTCGAGGTAATCAGCGACATCGATGACCGCTTGCCACCGCGGATCCAGTTCACCATTGTGCACCTGCGGCAATGTTGAACATGTATTGACCCGGCGGATCAGAAGATCGAGAGGCTCGCGCTGATAGTCCCGGATCCTCGGCTATCCGGAACTCGATTGGCGGCCGTCACCCGCTCCTCCAACGCTTCGCCGCAGTCTCCTGCCGAAGCAGCGAGGTGATGTAAGCGCTCTTGTCGAGTCACCGGCTCCGTTCATCCATTGAACGCCAGGCACGCTTCCTCGATCGAGCGTGATGGTGGTTTGACGTGTCATCGTAAATACTGCGTGATGGACACAAGCAGGCAGTTCTGCAGTTCAGTGCCGGACTCAATCTACTTAAAATCGTCCAGCGACAGCCCGCCGAGGCCCTTGCCGCCGGGGGTGCCGATGTCGCCGAGGCCGGACTTGAGGCTTTCTTTGGGCAGGCGCTTGCGGGCCGGGCCCTTGACGATGGGGGTGTCGGCGGAGGGCTCGTCCCGGCCGGGGGGCTTGAGCGAGAGGCTGATCTTGCGTTTGTCGGTGTCGAGGTCCTTGATGCGGAAGCGTTTCACGTCGCCGGGCTTGACCACGTCGGTGACCTGGCCGACGCGGCGGTCGGACAGCTCGCTGATGTGCACGAGGCCCTCGACGCCCTGTTCAAGCTCGACGAACGCGCCGAAGTCGGTGGTGTTCAGCACCGTGCCCTCGACCATCATGTCCTTGCCGTACTTCGCGGCGGCGTCCTGCCACGGGTCGCCTTTGGCGGCCTTGAGGCTGAGCGTCAGCTTCTTGTCGCGCGGCTCGATCCGCAGGATCGCGACGTGGATCACGTCGCCGCCCTTGACCACCTCCTCGGCGGTGTTGATGCGCTTCCAGCTCATCTCGCTGATGGGCAGCAGCCCCTCGACGCCCGGCTCGAGCTCGACGAACGCCCCGAACGGCGCGGTGCGGGTGACGCGGGCGGTAACCTGCTCGCCGACGGTGTACTTGTTGCTCACGCCGTCCCACGGGTCCGGCTCGATCTGCTTGATGCCCAAGGCGATGCGGAGGCGGGTGTGCTCGCCGGTGTCGGACGGCTTGCCCTTGGCGTTGACCTTGACCTCTTCGATCTTGAGGACCTTGACCTTGACGGCGTCGCCGACCTTGACCGCATCGGAGGGCTTGGCGACGTGGGCGTGGGACAGGTCGGTGACGTGGACGAGGCCATCGACCCCGCCGAGGTCGACAAACGCGCCGAAGTCCATCACGCTGCTGACGGTGCCGTCACGTTCCTGGCCGACCTCGAGCTCCTTGAGCAGTTTTTCCTTAGCGCGGGCCTGCTGTTTCTCGAGGTAGGCGCGACGGGAGAGCAGGACCTTCTTCGCTTTGCGGTCGATCTCGGCGACGACGGCTTCGAGCTTCTGGCCGACGAACGCTTCGAGGTCCTCGGTGTGGGCCAGGTCGATCTGGCTGGCAGGCATGAAGGCGCGGATGGAGCCGACCATCTCGAGCTCGAGCCCGCCCTTGTTGGCGCGGGTGACGCGGGCCTCGACCACGGCCCCCTTGGTGAGCTGGTCCCAGGTCGAGAGGCTGATCGCCCCCTCGCGGGAGAGGAAGACGAGGCCCTGCTTCTCGTCGACCTGGTTGACGACGAAGTCCATGATGGACCCGAGGCGGGGCGGGCGGTCGAACTGGACCAGGGGGACGACGCCCTGGAGCTTCCCCCCTCCTTGGGCGAGGCCGCCGGTGATGTCGACGAAGACGTCCTCGCCGCGGATGGCGGCGATGCGGCCGCGGACGATCTGGTGGTGGAACTTGGGCTCACTTGGCGTCGCATCGCCGGTCGAGGTTTCATCCTTCGATTGCGTGGTCGTGGGGGCCTCGGGCTGCAGCGACGCTTCCATCAACGCATCGACCCCGCCCGCCTCGGCGGCGGCGTCGAGCTCGCGCTGCACCTCGTCGTCGATGGACATCGAGGGCTGCTGCGCACCGGCGGCCCGGGGGTCGGCGTTGGCCGACGCGGACGCATCAGCCTCAACGGCTTGCGGGGCCTCAGGGGCTTCGGACGCTTCCGGGGCCGAAGCTTCCGGAGTTTCCGGGGGGGCGGAAGCGGGCGCTTCGGGGCTTGCGGAGGGGGGCGGGGTCTGGGGTTCGATACTGCTCATACTCGGTCCACAAGCGGGGCAACGGGCGCGGCGGGCTTGGCCGCGCGGTCTGATAGCTTAACCCCCGGTGCCGCACGATGCTAGGGCGGGGCGGTTAAGCACGCTGATCGCGGTGGCCCCGTTTCCCACGCGGGCGGTCCGCGGCGAGGACGCCGCGGCTAGCAGAATGCCGTCATAGCCGCGGCGTCCTCGCCGCGTGGGGAGAGCCTCACCGCACGCTGACGTGCGGGTTGCCCTTCAGATAGAAGCGGAGCGGGGCGGCCGCCCATTCGCCGGCGTAGTCCACACCCACCCGCGGCCGGGTGACGATGCGGTCGGCGTTTACGGTCCGCTGCCGCAGGCGCTCGACGAACAGCGTCGGGCTGACCGTGAGGTCGGTGCCGTTGTGCGAGCGGTCGACGCCGAACGCCGCTCCAACCTTGCCGGGGCCGGAGCAGAGGTCGATATCACGCTTGGCTTTCGGTCGGCGCTGCCGCATCACGTCGAGCCCCTCGGTCGGCTCGACGGCGCGGATGAGCACGGCTTGGGGCACATCGACCCCGGCGACAACGATGTTCAGCAGGTGGTGCAACCCGTAGTTGAGGAAGACGTACGCGGTGCCCCCGTCGCAGAACATCGTCTCGGTCCGTGGGGTGCGACGCCAGTTGAACGAGTGGGCCGCCTTGTCCTCGTAGCCGAGGTACGCCTCGGTCTCGACGATGAGGCCGGCGACGCTGGTGTTCTCGCTGATATGAACTAGCCGCTGGCCGAGCAGGGCTTTAGCGACGGTGACGGGGGGTTGGCGGTAGAAGGTTCTGTCGAGGCGTGAGGCAGCCGGAACAGCCGGAACAGCCGGAACCGCAGATTTCGCAGATTGCGCAGATGAAGGCAAGGGATTGAAAGCTTTAACTAGATGGGGAATTTGCAGCGTCAACATTAACTTCAGCAAGTCAACTGATTCCAGAACGTTTTTCCGCTGCCTTGCAATCTGCGTCATCTGCGCAATCTGCGGTTCCTGCCTTCGCCCTCATGCATAAGAGTGGAGGCCAGCCAGTAACAGGTTGACGCCCCAGTAGGTCCAGAGCATGACGACGAAGCCGGCGACGCTGAGCCAGGCGGTGGTGAGGCCGCGGTCTTTGACGCCGAAGCGGGCGTGGATGGCGATGAGGTAAACGATCCAGGTGATGAGCGCCCAGGTCTCCTTGGGGTCCCAGGCCCACCAGCGGCCCCAGGCGTGGTCGGCCCAATAGGCCCCGAGCATGATGCCCGTGCCCAGCAGCCAGAAGGCGAGCTGCATCAGGACGAGCTGCGCCTTGTCGAGGTCGTGGAGGGCGGCCTTGCGGGAGGGGGGGCGGGGTGCATCGTCGACATCACGCGGGCTGAAGCCCGCTCCGCCGGCGCCGGCGAGTTGGGCGGCGTACCGCCCCGGCAGATAATGCGCCGCGAGGTAGGCGAGGCTGACGAAGAACGACAGGGCGATGAGGCCGTAGCTGACGAGCACCATGTTGACGTGGACGTAGAGGATGCGGCTGGTGTCGAGGATGCCCGCGACCTGGCCGACCTCGTGCGAGGGGATCGCCCAGAGGTTGGCGGTGAGCAGTGAGAGTGTGCCGAGCGCCGCGGCGGCGGCACCGAAGACCCACTGCCGCCGGGCGAACATGAAGACGATGCCGATGAGTACGGCGAAGAGCGACAGGGCGATGAACGACTCGAACTGGTTATGGATCGCCCAGCGTTCGGAGAGCACGGCCCGGATGGCGAAGCTGCCGGCGTGGGCGAGGAGCCCGAGCAGGAGGAACACGACGCCCGAGACGGTGAGCCAGAGCCGCCCGGTGGTCAGGGCGAGGACGAGCAGCAGCGTGGCGACGGCGTAGAGCGCGTAGCCGATGGTGAACTTGTAGGTGGCGTTGTAGAGGTACTCGAGCGAGAGGCGGTAGGCGGGGGGGTAGGTGGACGGGTGGACCGCGGGGATGGCGGCGGTGAGCTGAGTAAGGAGGCTGTTGACGGTCTCGGCGTCGCCGTGGGACCACGCCCCGGCGAGGGCGTTCCACAGGTCCGGCACGGTGGCCGCGCGGACGCCGAAGCCGGCCGGGACGATGCCGGTCTCGGCCCCGCCCGTTCCGTCGGCGTCGAGCGTGTCGACCCGCGCCCACTGCACGTCGCCCGGCTCGGGGCTGATGAGCAGGAGGTCCTCGCCCGCGGCGGCGAAGGCATTGACGGCGGTGAAGAGTTGATTGCGCGCCTTGCCCTCGACGATGTCGGTGTCGGCGGCACGCAGGGCGTCGCGGACCTGCGGGCTGGTGAAGAGGTCGACGGAGATGCGGCCGAGCTTCTTCCACCGCTCGCGCTCGTCCTCGGGCAGGTGGGCGATCAGCCGCTCGCGGAACGGCAGGACCTCGACGTACAGGATCGGCTTGTCGGCGTAGTACCCGCGGTTGAACACGAGGTCGAGGTAGGTGAACACCGGGTCGTAGGTGACGTCCTCGCGCTGGCCGGGCGGGAGGCCGGCGGTCGCGGCCGAGACGTCCTTCCACCGCGGCTTGCCGTAGATGCGGGTGAGCTGCTCGGCCGCAAGGGTGTCGAGGATCTTCACCCGGCCCTGGTCGAAGACGGCGAGCTTGCGGACGGCGTCGAGGTCGACGGAGGCGGCGAAGGCCTGATGCTGGGCACGGGTCATGGCGGCGTGGTCGTGCCCGGCGTGGGGGTCGAGCGCGGCGGCCGACGTGCTCGGCGGGCCGTGAGTAACCCCCGGCCCATGATCGTGCCCGGCGTGGGAGTCGTGCGGGGCGGCTTCGCCCGGCAGGTCGTTGCCCGCGGGGCCCTCGGCGAGGGCGGGGCTGGCGGCGATCAGCAGCAGAAGGAATAACCGCAGGTGAACGCGGAGGGACGCGGGTCGAGCGGCGCGGCGTGGTCGTGCGGAGCAGGTTTCATCGCCAAGACGCCGAGTCGCTAAGACGCCAAGACGATGCAACAAACCTTTCTCCGCTTTCACTTGGCCCCTTGGCCCCTTGACGTCATGGGGATAGAGCGACACGCCGACGGAGGTTGAGATTGAGCTAGCACCGACCATGACAATCCTTTTCAACTGTACTGATCCGCGGCCAATTGAACCGGCTCCAGTTCCCGCTCCCGCCGCGCCGGCTTCACCGGCGGCGTCGCAACGGGTCCGCGCTCCGGCAGCCCCGCGGCAAACCGCCGCGCCTTGCGCCGCACCAGCCACGGCTTGACGTAGAACGCCCAGGGGATCCCCGCGACCACGAGGCACAACCCCAACGCGATCACCCGGATCCCTACGTTGTTGCCGATGCCCAGGATCGAGAAACGCTGCTGGTTCAGGTAACGGCCGCTCTCGTCCTTCGCCTCGCGCTCGGCGGGGGACAACGCGGGGTCGCCGGGGTCCCACCCGGCCTGGCTGATCTTGACGCTCCGCGTCGGCAAGGGGGCCCCGGGCGAGCGGTACACCACCGGGTTGTTCAGGTGCGGCCGCCGCAGCACCGCCTCGTCGCTCAGCCGACCCTCGGCCGTCACCGGCGTCACGATCAGGTCCGACGCGAAGTCCCGCGGGATGTCCGACCCCGGGTACGGCGTCATCTCGAAACCCGCCAGCGCCACCGCGAACGGCAGCGGGTGACGCTCCCGCCCGAACGACAGCTTCAGCGCCCCGTACCCCGGGATGCTCACGTACGCCGGCTGCAGGTCCCCCTCGGCGTGCTCGATGTACGGCATCTGCCGCAGGTACACCGTCGTCGAAAACAACTCGCCCGACGGCTCGAGCCGCTCGTCGTGCAGGGGGTAATCCACCCGCACCGCCAGCACCGCCTGCTCGTGCGTCCCCTCCACCTTCGGGTCACGCTTCGCCGCGGGCACCGCCACCGGCTCACGCACCGGCACCGCCCGATCCAACCGGTCCACCACGTGCAGCCACGACGCCTGGTCCGTCCGCCCGAACGGGAACTTCGCCCCCACCACGTCGCCGGGCAGCGGCACCATGAACGGCTCGACCCCCGGGATCCGGCACGAGAGCCACAGCTCCTCGGAGACCGCGGACGCCGCTTGCGGAGCCGCCTGCCCGGGCACCGCCGTGATCAGCCGGTACTGCGGCCGCGTGTTGTCCAGGTACGTGATCCGCACCGCCGTGTCGGGGTCCTGCCGCGTGCCCATCGGCCCCTCACCCGCCGCCCCGGTCTGAACAAAGTCCTGCGACCGTTCGGGGTAACGGTGCAACGCAATCCGGGTGAAATCCTTCGCCTCGCCGCCAAGTTCGCCCGAGACGTGCACCGTCGCCTGCGTGTCGGTCGCGCCCTGATACCCGTCGGTGACGAACGGCATGTCGTACGGCCCGAGGTCGCGGACCTCCAGCGTCAACCCGGTGAGCCCGAGCGCGTAGCCCACGCCCTCCTGCACCGCGAGCGTCTTGCGGTAGCCGACCTCCGGCACCTCGACCCGCAGGACGTGGGCCGCCACGGTTGGGTCCCGCAGCTCGGCGACCCGCTCGGCGGGCGGGGCGTGGAGGTATTCGAGCTCGAACCCCTCGCCGACGACGACCCGCTGGGCCGGGCGGCTGGCCACCAGCGTGAACGGGTCGTGCGCGTCGTGCGGCCCGTCGCGGTCGCCGGTCTGGAGGACCAGCGCCGGGCCCAGGTCCGGCCCGCGGAAATTCTCAAGTTCGGAGGCGTCCTTCCAACGCTGGACAAGCTCGGCGTAGCCGTAGAACCCGTCGATCGTAACACGTAGCTCGTCGCCGAAGAGCTCGGTGAAGCGGTCCCGCTCGTGCAGCGCGAGGCCGAGCTCGCCCTCGGCGTGGTCGTGGTAGCGGGGCAGGTCGGGCAGGGGGAAGCCGGCCTCGGGCGCGTTGTCGACGCTGAGGAACAGGGCCGCGGTATTGCGGTCGTAGAAGTGGGCGACGGGGTAGCCGCCCATGTCCTGCCGCATGAGCAGGGTGTCCCCTTCGATCTTGAGGCTGCCGTAGACCACCGCGCCCATCGCCATGATGACGATGCCGGTGTGGACGGTGAGCACGCCGAGGTTCACGAACTTGAACTCGATGCGGCGGATGGTCGCCCAGACCATGTTCACCACGAACAGCGCGAGCAAGGTTTTGAACGGCCACCAGGCGTAGAAGTCCGGCTCGTTCATGTCCAGCCAGGCGAGGCGGTAGACCACCGTCGAACGGTGCTGCATCAGCCAGTCCGAGGACGTGGCGAGGTGGTAGACGCCGTAGCACCCCGCGATCGCGGCGGCGACACCCAACGCGGCAATCCCCACCGCCATCACCCCCTTAGCCCGGCCGCTCACGGCCGCAGCGCTCCCTCCGCCGGAACCCTCCCCCCGCACCACCCGCCGCGCAGCCCACCCCGCGCCGCCGAGGCACGCCGCGACGACGGCGAGGTACCCCGCCCCGAGCACGATGAAGAAGATCGGCACCGAAGCGAGCGTGCCGTAGAGCGCCACCCCGCACAGCAGGATCACCGACAGCGTGATCGAGCTGAAGGCTCGGGTCAGCCACCGCAAGGGCGCGGGCAAAGCCTCGTCCGCCTGTTTCACTTTCCGGTACTTGGCGCTCATGTCGAGTCGGGCATTGTAGGTGGGGGCTGGGGTCTAGGGGCTGGGGTCTCGGAAGCAAATACGATCGACTCGCACTCGCACTCGCACTCGCACTCGCGCCCGCACTCGCACTCCGCCTTATGATCCCGCCCTTGCGAACCGATGCCCACCCGCGTGAGCCGCTGAGTCGGCTGGAGATCGATTTGGCGGCGCTGCACCGCAACGTCGAGGCGGTGCGGGCGCTCGTCGGGGCCGACACGGTGATCTGCGGGGTGGTGAAGAAGGACGCGTACGGGCTGGGGGCCGTGCCCGTGGCCCACCGGATGGTGAAGGCGGGGTGCGGGATGGTGTCGGTGTACGCACCCGAGGAGGCCGAGCAACTGATCCGCGGCGCGGTGACGGCGCCGATCCTGCTGCTCTACCCGCTGCGCCACCTCGGGCGGACCGACCTGCTGTACCGACCGGCCAGCTCGGGCAGGCTGCACCTGACCGTGCACGACCCCGAGCAACTCGACGCGCTCGACGCCATCGGCCGCACGTTCGGCATCCGCCTGCCGGTGCACCTCTATATAGATACGGGCATGTCCCGCTCGGGGCTGAGCGCCGCCGAGTTTGCCGACGCCCTCGCCTCGCAGGGCGACCGCCGGTACCTCCGCACGGCGGGGGTCATGACGCACCTGGCGACGGCGGACAACGACCCGGCCTTCGCTGCGGCCCAGGTCGAGCGGTTTGACGAACTACTGGAGCAGCACCGCGCCGCGATCCCCGCCGACGCGACGGTGCACCTGGCCAACAGCTACGCGACGCTGCGGGCGCACCGCTACCACCGGGCGATGGTCCGGCCGGGGCTGATGCTCTACGGCTACGGGCCGAGCGACCTCGCCCCCGGCGGGCCGGTGATCGACCCGCCCCCCACGCTGTTGCCCGTGCTCCGTTGGGTCAGCCGCGTCATCCACGTGCAGGATTACCCGGCCGGCAGCCGGGTCGGCTACGGCGCGACCCACACGCTGCGGCGCGACTCGACCCTCGGCATCGTCCCGGTGGGCTACGGCGACGGCTACCCGCTGGGGCTGTCCAACCGCGGCGTCGTCCGGGTGTCGATCAACAGCGCGTGGCACGACGCGCCGGTGCTTGGCCGGGTCAACATGGACCAGCTCACGGTGGACCTGACCGACATCGACGCCGGCCGCGGCACGCTACACGGCGCGGAGGTGGAGGTGTACGGCAACGACCCGGACACGGCGAACGCGCTACCCCTCCTTGCGGATCAAGCGGGGTCGCATTGCTACGAGTTGCTGTGTCGATTGAGCGCCGACCTGCCGCGGCAGTACGCGCAGTAACGTTCCACACGAAGCGACGCGGCTTTGCCCCGCCCTACTTCATGAAGCGACGCGGCTTTGCCGCGCGGTATGGAATGCGCGGCGAAGCCGCGTCGCTTCATCGGGAACAGGGGTTGTGCAACGGCTATCCGCGTTGCGACGACTTGTGGGCCGTGTGGTCCGTCGGCTTGCGGAAGCTGTCGAGGTCGACGCGCTGGAAGTAGCCGATGGTCCGCTTCAGGCCCTCCTCAAGCTGCACCTTCGGCTCCCAGTCGAGCTTCTCCTTGGCGAGGCTGATGTCGGGCTTGCGTTGCAGGGGGTCGTCGTTGGGCAGGGGCAGGTAGGTGAGTTGGCTCGACGAGCCGGTGAGGCGGATGATGTGCTCGGCGAGCTGCTTGATGGTGAACTCGTGCGGGTTGCCGATGTTGACCGGGCCGACGAAGGGTTTTTCGCCGCTGCCTTGGCTTCCGGGGGCGGGGGCGTTGTTCATCATGCGGATGATGACCTCGACGAGGTCGTCGCAGTAGCAGAACGAGCGGGTCTGGCTGCCGTCGCCATAGAGGGTGAGGTCTTCGCCTTTGAGGGCCTGAACGATGAAGTTGGTGACGACGCGGCCGTCGTAGGGGTGCATCCGCGGGCCGTAGGTGTTGAAGATGCGGACGACGCGGATGTCCACGCCGTTGGAGCGGTGGTAATCGAAGAACAGCGTCTCGGCGGCCCGCTTGCCCTCGTCGTAGCAGGCGCGAACGCCGATGGGGTTGACGTTGCCGCGGTAGCTTTCGGTCTGGGGGTGGTTATCGGCGGTGGGGTCGCCGTAGACCTCGCTGGTGGACGCCTGGAGGATGCGGGCCCCGGTGCGTTTGGCCATACCGAGCAGGTTGATCGCGCCCATGACGCTGACCTTCATGGTCTTGATGGGGTTGAACTGGTAGTGCACCGGCGACGCGGGGCAGGCCATGTTGTAGATCTGGTCGACCTCGAGCGTGATCGGCTGGGTCACGTCGTGGCGGATGAACTCGAAGTTCTGCTTGCCCAGCAGGTGCTCGATATTGTGCTTCTGGCTGGTGAACAGGTTGTCGAGGCAGATGACATCGTGCCCCTCGGTGACCATACGGTCGCAGATGTGGCTGCCGAGGAACCCGGCGCCGCCGGTGACGAGGATGCGTTTATTCATGGCTTCGCAGGGATCGGGGATCGGGGATCAGGGACCGGGGAGGAAGACGCCGGGGTTGTCGGCTTCTCCAGGGCCCTGATGAGACCATTCAAAAGGCGTGCCGCTTCTTGGATCATTGACCACATCGGTTTCGCGGCGTCCCGCTGGAGAAATTGTTGCCGCACCGCAATCATCACCTGCGTTTCCAGTTCCATGATCGAAGCGCGGGCGATGCCCAGGTGACGCAGATATTCCTTGCGGTGTCCGCGGCCGTAGCCTTCGGCGATGTTTGAGGGGATCGACACCGCACACCTGCGCATCTGGCTGATGAGGCCGAAGCGTTCATCGACCGGAAAGGAGCGGGTCACCACGTAGACCTCATCGACCACATCCATGGCCTTCTTCCAAGCGTGCAACTGTCTATAACCGTAATCGTCCATCTGGCTGGCTGCTTCCTGGTCCCTGATCCCCGGTCCCCGATCCCTAGCGAAGCACTGGTTTAAACACCGCCCCCGGCTCCACATCAAAACTCACCAGTTGGCCCATCGCGAAGTCCGCCACCTGTTGACGCCGGTCGCTGAGCAGGCACACCATCGGGCACGCGGCCTGGACGTAGAGCACGCGGCTCTCGGCATGGCCCCCTACGAGGCGGCCCTGCACCCGGCGGGGCCGGCCGAACACCGGCTCGACGTAGCAGCCCCCCGCCGGGACCACGTCCACCCGCCGCGCCACCGCGTGCACCGTGCCCTCCACCCGCTCGCCGACCCCCGCGGGCAACTCGATCTCCAGCACCAGGTGCAGGCGGTAGTCCGTCCCGGGCAACGCGAGCACCAGCCCCGGCGGACGCTTCTGGATCACTTTGCCCCGCACCGTCGGCGGGGCGTCGGACGCGGCGACGTACTGGAGCTTCGAGTCATTCATGGCAAGGGTTTCCGGCCGCCCGACATCGGTCAACGGCGTTTAAGATAGCGGCACCGCGGCTCCGCCGGACAAAGTACCCCAACCCGCAACGCCGCGTGCCGTAAACCGTTCCCCCAGCTCCCAGCCCCCAGCCCCCCCATCGAACGCTCCGTCAACAAGCAGTTCTGCACCGCCACCGTGCGCGTCGATTACGCGCACGTCGGGCTGTACGACGTCCACGACCGGCAGGTGTGGATCGCCAAGAAAAAGTGGGGCGTCTCCCCCGTCCGCGTCTCCCACGCGAAGCTGCTCAAGGGCGGGACCCAGGACACCTCGACCGCCGAGAAAGACAAGTTCGTCTGCTACTGGTACCACACCCCCGGCACCGGCGAGGGGTACGTCCACGGCTACCCCATCGAGTGGGACGAGGCGCACCTGCTCATCCGACTCGACCCGAACTGGTCGTACATGAGCCAGTCGTTCATCCCCAACACCGACACGCGGCGGGTGGAGAAGAACATCGAGCAGCAGTACGCGTGGGGCCGGACGATCTTCGAGGCGTACGCCTCGCGGCAGCCGAAGTGGCCCGTGTCGTGGCACATGATCGGGCCGCGGGCGGCCGACTCGATGTTCTATATCCAGCGGATCGAACCGAAGTGAGCGCGAGGCACGGAGGCACGGAGGCACGGAGGCACGAAGCGGTGTACCCGTTGCGGTCGGAGGCGGGTCGGGCGGTGCCGTTCCCGACGATCTACTGGCTGCTCGACGCGGCGCTGGTGCGGGACCTGTCGGAACTGGAGCGACTTGGCGGGGTCGGGCGGCTGGAGCGGGCGATCGCGGGTGACCGGGCCCTCCGCGCCGCCTACCACGCGGATCACGGCCGCTATCGGCAGCGGCGCTGGGCGATGCTGACCGATGCGGACCGGGCCGCCGTCGAGGCCTCGCCGTCGCTCGCCCGCGCCTTCCGCGGCGGCATCGCGGGGATCGCCAACTTCGACGCGGTGAAGTGCCTGCACGCCCAGTACGCCTACCACCTCGCCGAAGCGTCCCGCGGCGGCACCGTCGCCGGCCGGTGGATCGACGAGCGTCGGGGGAGGCCCGCCTCGGCGTAGCGGGCGACGCGCCAGCGTCCGGCTTTCAATGCGTAGCGGGCGACGCGCCGGCGTCCCGCGGTTCGGCAACACGGGCACCCGGCGGTACTCACGCCACGCGGAGCCGTGAAATAGGCATCTTTCGTAACAGGTCGTTCCACTTGATCAAGTTGTCCCCGCCGCGCGTCGATACCTGAAGTATCCATCGCATCGCCCAACCGCCACGCCCCCTGGCGCGGAGACCCCCAGCATGACCCAGGCCCTCACCCTGACCTCCCACGCCCCGGCCCCCGGAAGCACCCCCGCTAACGGTGCCGACACCGACGCCGTCGTCCAGGCCGCGATCCGCGAGATCTCGCACATCGCCACCCTGCCCGAGGTGACGATGAAGATCATCCAGCTCGTCGAGAACCCCGACTCGACCGCGGCCGACCTCAACAAGGTCATCACCAACGACCCGGCCCTGGGTGCCCGCATCCTCAAGGTCGTGAACTCCGCCTTCTACGGCCTGCCCGGCCAGATCGGGTCGATCAACCGGGCCATCGTCCTGCTCGGGCTCAACGCGGTGAAGAACATCGCCATCGCCGCGAGCCTCGCCAAGCTCTTCCGCGGCGGGAAGATCTGCCCTGACTTCGACGCCCGGGACCTGTGGACCCACTCCATCGCCACCGCCACCGCGACGCGCTTGCTCGCCTCGAAGTGCGGCCTCGGGCTGCCCGACGAGGCGTTCCTCGCCGGGCTCATCCACGACATCGGCCTCATGGTCGAGATCCAGGCCAACCGCAACGGCTTCGTCGAGGCCCTTGAGCTCATGAACGCCGAAAAGTCGCTCACCCTCCGCCAGGCCGAGGCCCAAGTCCTCGGCGCGACGCACGAGCAGTTCGGCCAGGGGCTGTGCAAGCTGTGGAAGTTCCCCCAATCGTTCCAGCACGTCACCGGGTTCCACCACCACCCGATGGACCTGCCCGAAAAGAGCCGGGCCCTGGCGTGCCTGACCTGCATCGCCGACCACATCGCGGGCAACCTCGGGATGGGCTTCGCCCACGACATCCCGCCGCAGAGCGAGATCGACCCGGCCATCCTCGCGTTCATGGAACTGACCCAGGAACAGGTCGACGCCATCACCGCCGAACTCCCCGCCGCCATCGACGAGGCCAAGGGCATCTTCCAAGCCCCCGGCGTGGCGGACTGATCGCACGAGTTTCCCCGCTGTCGTTCACGCCAACCCGCCGCTTGCGGTTAGCGCACCCCGCGCTAACCGCAAGCGGCGGTTCATCGCTCACAGGCGCATCCGCTCAACCCCGCTGCGCATCCACGTACCCCCGCACGAGCGCCGCCAGCTTCTCGTGCTTGCACTCGAACCCCATCTCCTCCGCCTTCGCCAGTGTCTGCGCGCCGGTCCACCCCTGCTTCGCCGCGTGGTCCATCATCACCATCGCCCCGGCGCGGCTCCCCAGCTTGCAGTGCACGAACGCCGGCTTCGCCGCCTCATCCAACGCCGCGCGGAACCGGTCCACCAGCTCAAAGTCGGCGTCCTTCATCGACACTGGCACGTTCACGTAATCCATCCCCGCCTCTCGCACCACGGCCCCTTCCGCCTCGACCGACAGCGGCTGCAGGTCCTCCCCGTCGTGCCGCACGTTGATCACCGTCTTCACGCCGCCCTCCGCCAACGCCTCGAACTCCGCCTCGCTCGGCTGGGCCCCCACGGTCACGTCGTTACTGAACTTCATCCGGTCGGGCATGGCGGGCTCCTTGGTGCGGCGAGGCACGGGATGATACACCGCCGCCGCCACCCGGCGCTCGGCTTGCCTGCCATCGCTACATCGGAGCCGGGTGCGTCGGTCTCGCTCGAGCTACGATCATCTCCATGACGAATGCCCCCCGCACCGCGGCGCGTGACGACGGTGTCGAACCCGAAGCCCCGACGGGCGACGGCGGCGGGACGACCCAGGCGACCCGCGACGACCGGCACGCCTTCCCCCGGCTCGACCCCGACCAGATCGACCGGGCCACCGCCTTCGGCGAGGTCGAGGACCTGCCCTGCGGCACGGTCATCTTCAGGCGGGGCGAACGCTCCGTCGACTTCTTCATCATCCTCCGGGGCCGGTGCGAGATCTACGACGACGGCGTGTGCGACGACGAGGGCGAGCCGCGGGCGATCCACGTGCACGGGGAGCGGGGGTTCACCGGTGAGCTGGACCTGTTCAGCGACCGCAAGATCATCGTGAGCGGGCGGATCGTCACCGACGACGGGGGCGACGGCCGGGTGCTGCGGGTCCCCCGGCCGAACTTTGCGAAGCTGCTGTCGGCGGAGCCGGACGTGGGCGACACGGTGATGCGGGCGTTTATCCTCCGCCGCATCGGGCTGATCGACCACAGCCAGGGCGGGGTGATCCTCATCGGCCGGCGCAACACCTCGGGCATGCTGCGGCTGCAGCGGTTCCTCAACCGCAACGGCTACCCGATGAAGGAGGTGTACATCGAGGACGGCGGCGGTTCCGCTTCTGGGGGCGGGGGCGCTTCCGGGGGCGGGGGGGAGGCGGCGAGGCTGATGGAGCGGTATGGGGTGTCGGCGGACGACGTGCCGGTGGTGGTGTGCAGCGACGAGCACATCCTCACCGACCCGGACGTGGCGGAGGTGGCGGACTGCCTGGGGCTGACCGAAGAGCCGGGCGGGGACGTGTACGACGTCGCGGTGGTCGGCGCGGGGCCGGCGGGCCTGGCGGCGGCGGTGTACGCGGCCAGCGAGGGGCTCAGCACGGTGATCCTCGAGAGCGAGGCCCCCGGCGGGCAGGCGGGCACGAGCAGCCGCATCGAGAACTACCTCGGCTTCCCCACGGGCCTGAGCGGGCAGGAACTCGCCGGCCGGGCGCAGGTCCAGGCGCAGAAGTTCGGCGCGACGCTGGTCCTGCCGCGGGTCGTGCAGCGGCTGACCGTCGGCGACGACGGGGGGTACACACTCGAGCTGGACCGGGGCGAGGCGGTGCGGGCGCGGTCGGTGGTCATCGCCTGCGGCGCGCGGTGGCGGACGCTCAACCTCGATAACTTCGGCAAGTTCGAGGGCAGCGGGATTCACTACGCCGCGACCGCGGTGGAGGCGGACCTGTGCCAGGGCAGCGAGGTGATCGTCGTGGGCGGGGGCAACTCCGCGGGGCAGGCGGCCGTGTTCCTGTCGCGGCACGCCAAGAAGGTGCACATCCTCGTCCGCGGCAGGGGCCTCGCCGACAGCATGAGCGACTATTTGTTGCAACGCATCGAGGCGAGCGACCGGATCGACCTGCTGACCGAGACCGAGATCACCGCGCTCGCCGGCGACGAGTGGCTGAGCGACGTGACCTGGACCCGCGGCGACGGCGCGAGCAAGACATGCCCCTGCCGCCACGTGTTCCTGATGATCGGCGCGATCCCCAACAGCGGCTGGCTGGAGGGGACGCTGCGGCGGGACGACGACGGGTTCATCCTCACCGGCTCGTCGGTCCGCGCCGGCGGCGACGGCGCGGCGGAGGATCAGGGATGCCGCCCCTGGCCGCTGGACCGCGAGCCGTACGCGCTGGAGGCGAGTCTGCCGGGCGTGTTCGCCGTGGGCGACGTCCGCTCGGGGTCGGTCAAGCGGGTCGCCTCGGCCGTGGGCGAGGGCTCGGTGTGCGTGCAGGATCTGCACCGCACGCTGACCGAGCGGCGCGAGCGGGTCGGGGTGTAACCCGGTTGAAGCCCGTTGATAGTGACTTCTTGCCTTGAAGATGCGGGCGACGATAATCCTGTCATGCCTGAAACAACGCGATTTGCAGACGTGGTGGACGCGGCCGATGCGTTGTCGGACGACGAGCAGGAGGAGCTGATCGCGATCCTGCGCAAGCGTGCGGCGGAGCGTGGCCGGGAGCAAATAATCCGCGAGTGCTTCGGCGCGAGGCTGCAGTTTGCGGCCTGGATCAACTCGACGCGGGGGACGGGCGGAAGACTCGATCATCGACGATCAAGGCGGAGCGCGGGAAGCGGCAGCTCGAAGGTGCGGACGCCGAGGTTTCGACGTGGATTGACGCGCCGCTGCGGAAACTCAGCCTGGGGCGTCTGCCGAAGTGGCCGACTCACTCTTGATCGGGCGGAGTGCGGTGGTGGACGCGTCCGATCGTGACGCGGTGCGAACGTACAAGCTTCCCCGAGGGGCCGTCCGAGGCCGGAGCTGGCAGAGTGGTCGTGCAGCGTCGCCTTTGACCGGGAGCTATATTCGACTTTGCTCAGGTTGACGATGCCGAAGTCATCGTGCTGCTCAATATCGGCACGCACGATGAGGTGTACTGAAGGCGGCGGCTCTAGTCGTCTCGCCGTGTCACGGCTTTTGCGGTACCTTCAACGGTATGGGTTCAGACCCTCCCGCTGGTCGTGATGGCGATGCTGCTGCTCGCTCTGGCGGGTGCGGCGTTCGTGGCGGACCCGGCCGGGGTGACGCGGGGGCTGGTGATCGCGGGTTGGGCGGTGCTGATCCACGCGGTGTTGTCGGTCGTGGCGGCGGTGGTGGCGGGTTGGGTGGACCGGCAGGAGGACCCGAAGCAGCGGGGGGCCGAGGCGTTGTGGTGCATCCTGATCGCGGGGCTGGTGGCGGACGTGGCGGCGGGCGTCGGCGCGGCGGTGCTGCCCGGGTCGTGGTACGCGGCGGGGTTGGTGGCGCTGGTGGGCGGGGCGGTGGCGGTGCTGGGCACGTGGTCGCTCATGCCGCTGGTGCGCCCCGGGGCGATGCGGGCGACCGGGCCCGAGGCGATGATCGTGATGTTCTCGGCGATGTTCCTGCCCCCGGCGCTCATCCTGGGGCTGGTGGTGCGGGGCGTGTGGGGGTTATTCACTTGATCCGCGTGGTCGGGTCGGGGGTGAAGGTATGGACACCGCCGCCCGGCGGGGCGATAATCAAGGCATGAGCCAAGCGCCCCCTGTTCAGACCGTGCAGATCAGGACCTTCGCCGACGTGGTCGACGCCGCCGACGCGCTGCCCGCCGAGTTGCAGGAGGAGTTGATCGCGAT
Organism: Phycisphaeraceae bacterium; assembly: GCA_965214155.1. Taxonomy (GTDB): domain Bacteria; phylum Planctomycetota; class Phycisphaerae; order Phycisphaerales; family Phycisphaeraceae; genus Algisphaera. The sequence goes on along the minus strand of CBDCBB010000004.1, from coordinate 13,366 downwards.
CCTGCGCAAGCGGCTGTCCGCGGCGCGACGGGAGGAGATTACCGCCTCGTGCGAGGAGGGGATGAGGCTGTACAAGGCGGGGCTGCTGAAGCCGTCCAGCGTCGACGAGATCATGAGCGAGATTGAATCGTGAATCGGCGGCTCTTGCCCACCCCGGGTTTTACCCGAGCCGCAAGGCAGATCGGCAAGCGCCAATCCGGGGCCTCGGAGCTCATCAGGCGGACCCTGGAACGCCTCGCTGACGATCCGTTCGATCCCCGGTTGAAGACGCACAAGCTGAAGGGGAAGCACTACCCATCCTGGGCGTGCAGCGTCGCCTACGACCTGCGGATCATCTTCAGTATCGAGTCGACGCAGGATGTTGAAGACATCGTGCTGCTCGACATCGGCAGCCACGACGAGGTGTATTGATGCTCCGGACGGGGGCTCAGGCGACCGGCCTGAACTCGGGCTGGATGAGTTGGAAGCAGGTCATCGGGTCGCGGCCGGACATGAGGAACTTAATGATCAACGCGGCGGCGGCCTCGAGCTGATGGGCGTACATCAGCCCGCCGGCGTCGACGGGGTCGCTGCCGACGGCTTCGATCAGCGTGGCGACCTGCCGTTTCGCGGCGTCGTCGTCGCCGCAGTAAAGCGTCGTGTGCTTCCGCCCGTCGATCAGGATCGGCGCGGGGGCGGCCCACAGCTTCGCCTGGCACATGTTGAACGCCTTGACCACGTGCGCCCCCGGGGCCTTCGCGGCCAACGCCTCGGCAAGGCTCTTGCCGTCGTAGGTGGTGACGGTGAATTCGCCCTCGGCGTAGCCGGGCACGGGGTTGTTGATGTCGATGATCGTCTTGCCGGTGAAGGCGTCGGGGCCCCCCGCGTCGTCGATAACCCCCAGCGCCGCTTGATGAGGTGTGGCGATGACGACGATGTCCGCCGCCGCGACGGCGTCGGTCTGAGTGGCGGCGGTCGCCCCGTGGCCGAGCGCCTCGGCCAGGGCCTTCGCCTTGGCGTCGTCGCGGCCGCTGATGAGCAGGTCGTGGTGAGAGACCCACTTGCCCGCGAGGGCGGTGGTCATGCTGCCGTAGCCGATGAAGGCGATTTGCATGTCAAATCCTCGGCTTGAGCGTAGCGGGTGACGCGCCAGCGTCCCGTGCCCTGGGGGATTAGCGAATAGCGGGACGCTGGCGCGTCGCCCGCTACGCGGAGGCGTCGTACGCCTCCAGCACCAGGCGGTACCGCGGCTTGCCGTTTCTCAGTTTCTCGAACGCCTCGTTGACGTCGCTCATCTTGTACGTCTCGATCACCGGGGCGATGGCGTGCCGCGCGCAGAACTCGAGCATGTCCGACGTGGTCGCCGGGCTGCCCAGGGGTGAGGCGGCGAACGACCGCTGCCGCTCGATGAGGGGGAAGACCTGCTCGACGCCGAAGGGGCCCTCGACGACGCCGACGGTGTGGAGCACGCCGCGTGCGGCGAGGGTCGCGGCGTAGGCGTCCCAGTCGAGGCTCGCGTTGGAGGTGTTGAGGATCAGGTCGAACTTGCCGGCGAGCTTGTCGAGCGCGCCGTCTTGCTTGACGTTGACGAACTCGTGGGCGCCAAGGTCGCGGGCCTCCTGCTCCTTATCGGGGGTGGTGGAGAAGGCGGTGACCTCGCAGCCCCAGGCGCGGAGGAACATGACCGCGAGGTGGCCCAGCCCGCCGATGCCGATGACCCCGACGCGTGAGAGCGGGGAGATGCCGTGCTGCACGATCGGGTTGAACACGGTGATCCCGCCGCAGAACAGCGGCCCCGCCGACTTCGCGTCCACGCCGTCGGGGATCTTCGTCGCCCAGGCCCAGTGGCAGCGGACGCGGTCGGCGAACCCGCCGTGCCGCCCGACGATGGTGCCCTCGGGGTCGTTGAGGCAGAGGTTGTGGTCGCCGTGCAGGCACATGCGGCAGTACATGCACGAGCGGCTGTACCACCCCACGCCGATGGTGTCGCCGACCTTGATCCGCCCGTCGGGCACGTGGTCGCCCACCGCCGCCACCGTCCCGCTCACCTCGTGCCCCGCGACGAAGGGGTACCGCGTCATGCCCCAGTCGTTGTCCAGCATCGACAGGTCGCTGTGGCAGATGCCGCAGTACTTCACCTCGATCTCGACCTGGTCCCCGGCAAGCTCGCCCGCCTCGTACTCGAACGGCTTGAACTCGCCCTTGGCTTCGTCGGCGGCGTACGCGTGAACAGTCATCGGCGGCTCCGGGTGGGGAGATGGGGCGGTCCCCCGATGATAGACGGCGGCGGCGCTAGGCGCTAGGCGCTAGGATAGGCGCTGGATCATCCTTGCAGAGGATCTCGTGGCGCTTAGGCACTACCTGCCATTTAACGTCTGCTTTATTGGAGCTGGCGGTTGTGCACCGCATACGCCTCGGCGAGCACGCGGCGGCGCCACTTACTCGGGCCCCCGCGCCGCGCCGCCGCGCGGCGGAGCCACAGCCCCGTCCCGTAGCGCCGCTGCTGGAACCGCACCTTGCCCCACTTGTTCAGCAGCCGCAGCCGCGCCCGCTCGGCCGGCCCCGGCTTGATCGGCTCCTTGCCGCAGCCCTCGTAGCCCGCCTCGTGCAAGAGCGCCCCGCACCGCCCCTCGATCAGCCGCACGTCCCGCTCGCTCATCTTCCGCTTCCACTGGTCGACCAGCGACGGGTCGGGCTTCTCGTACGTCGACGACCGGTCGTACTCCAGCATCGCCGGGTCGTAGCCGACGCCGAGGTGCGCGCAGCACCGGCGCAGCTCGCCCTCCGCGTCGCGGACCAGGTCGGCGTAGCGGACGGTGAGGATGCGGCCGGGGTCGACCCGCTCGGTCAGCCGCTGGAACTGCCGCCGCGCGTCGAGCCAGATGTCCACGCCGAAGTAGGGGTGCCCGGTCCAGCCCAGCCGCATCGTCGACCGCGCCACGTCCCGCGGGTCCCGCAGCACGTGGATGTACCGCGCCTCGGGCCACAGGTCCGGCAGCAGGTGCAGGTGGTGGTGGATCGTCACCGCGACGTGGGGCTTGCCCGGCTCGCGCCGCCTCGCCGCGTCGAGGAAACTCCGCACCAGGTCCCGGTGCGACAGCGACGCGTCGATCGGGAACCCGCCCATGAGGTAGACCCGGTCGTCGGCGAGCATCTCGTGGTAAGTGGCGACGTCCGGGAACGTGTCGCCCTGCACGCCGAGGGTGGCGTACTCGAGCTCGCCGTAGGCGTTGATGAGCGGGTGGTGGTCGAGCATGACCCGCAGCATGGTGGTCCCGCTGCGGGCGGCCCCGACCATGAGGATCGGCGGGGTCGCGGCGGCCGCCGGCGTCTCGGCGGGGGCCGGGGTCGTGGCGGGGGCCGGGGGGCCGGGGGGGGCGGAAGGGGCATCCATCATCGGGAGGATATCGGTTCGTATGAAGGCGCGGCCACAGATGCGCCTTGCTAGTGCAGGGTTCACCCTGCCACAAAGGCGCGAACCAACAGCCTTGCTACGAGCTTATTTCACAACCGGCTTGGAGGGTTGCTGGTGGGGCAGGCTTTCAGCCTGCGGTTGGCCCGAGGGGCCAAGTCGCTGTCTACAGGTACGGGCTGCGCCCGAAGGCAGGCTGGAAGCCCGCCCCACCAGGGCTGTTAAACAGGCTCTAGGCCGATCCCCCGCACGCTCGACGAGCCGCGCCAGGCTTACGTTTCGAGTACGACGTACGAAGTACGAGGACGAGTACGATAAAACAGTTCCTCCGTCCCCCTTCCCCCGTCCCCCCCCACCCCCATGCCTTGGGACGCCCTCCACCTCCTCCGCCCCGATGGCCCCATCGCCCGCCGCATGGGGGCCGACTTTGAGACTCGGCCCGAGCAGCTCGCGATGGCCGAGGCGGTGCGCGACGCGGTCGCCGCCGGGCGCAAGCTGATGGTCGAGGCGGGCACGGGCGTGGGCAAGTCCTTCGCGTACCTCCTGCCGCTGGTCGAGCACGTCGTAAACGCCGCGGATCGGAAGCGTGACGTGAAGGACGGTGAAGCGAAGAAGCGGGTGGTTATCTCGACGCACACCATCGCGCTGCAGGAGCAACTCATCGAGAAGGACATCCCGCTGTTGCAGGCGATCCTGCCCGGGGCGGGCGGGGACGAGTTCACGGCCGTGCTGGTCAAGGGCCGGGGCAACTACGTCTCGCTGCGGCGGATGAACCGGGCGTGGGAGCGTAAGGCGTCGCTCTTCGACGACTCGGCCGAGGAACGTTCGATCCGCCAGATCATCGACTGGTCCCGCGACACGCCCGACGGCTCGCTCGCCAGCCTCCCGCAGCTCGAGGCGCCCGGCGTGTGGAACGAGGTCCGCTCCGACCACGAGGACTGCCTGGGCAAACGCTGCCCGAACTTCAAGCAGTGCCACTACCAGTCCGCGCGCCGGCGGATGCAGAACGCGGACCTGCTGGTGGTCAACCACGCGCTGTTCTTTGCCGACCTCGCGGTCAAGGCCGAGTCCAGCGGCACCGCCGGGGTGCTGCCGCCGTACGACGCGGTCGTCCTCGACGAGGCCCACACCGTCGAAGACGTCGCCGCCGACCACTTCGGCTTGTCCGTGACCAAGTTCCAGGTCGGCTACCTCCTCGCCCGCCTCTACAACGCCCGGCGACACCGCGGCGTCCTCCCCACCCTGCAACACAAGCTCGACATGGCGCTGTTCAACCGGGCGGTGCAGCTCGTCGAGCAGTGCTACAGCGCGTCCGAACAGTTCTTCGACGACCTGACCCTTTGGCAGAGGGAGCGCGGCCGCAGCAACGGCCGCCTCGCCTCGCCCGACGTCATCGACAACGCCCTGTCGCCCCGGCTCGACGAGCTGTCGATCACCCTCCGCCGCGTGAAGGCGGCGCTCGACGACGAGGACGACCGGCTGGAGGTCAGTGGGTTTGCCGACCGCGCCCAGGCGCTGGGCGACACCGTCAAGGCCCTGCTCGGCCAGACCGTGCCCGACAGCGTCTACTGGGTCGAGCTCTCGCAGCGCGGCCGGTACGAGCGGGTCAAGCTCTGCAGCGCCCCCATCGAGGTCGGCACGCTGTTGCAGGAACGCCTGTACAACACGAAGACCCCGACCAACCGGCCGATGCCGGTGGTGATGACCTCCGCGACCCTCGCGACCGGGGCAAAGACGGCGCATGGTTCCCCGCTTAGCCCGGCCGCTTGCGGCCGCAGTGCTTCAGCCACCCCGGACACGTCGGCCGCAAGCGGCCGGGCTAAGAGCGACCCCTTCCACCACCTCCAACAACGCCTCGGCTGCCCCGACGCCGCGACGCTCCTGCTCGGCTCCCCGTTCGACTACGCCAGGCAGGCCCGCCTCGTCGTGCACCGCACGATGCCCGAGCCGTCGCACCCCCGCTTCGTCCCGGCGATGAGCGAGGCCCTGCTCGACCACCTCGACGCGTCGGGCGGCGGCGCGTTCGTCCTGTTCACCAGCTACGCCATGCTCCGCCAGGCGGCCGACCTGCTCCGCCCGTCCCTCCACCACCGCCGCATGCCGATGATCGTCCACGGCGAGGGCCTGCAACGCACCGCCATGCTCGAAAAGTTCCGGCAGGACCCGCGCAGCGTGCTCTTCGGCACCGACAGCTTCTGGCAGGGCGTCGACGTCCGCGGCGAGGGCCTCCGCCTCGTGGTCATCACCCGCCTGCCGTTTACCGTCCCGGACCGCCCGCTCATCGAGGCCCGCACCGAGCGTATCAAGGAGCGCGGGGGCAACCCCTTCGCCGACTACTCGCTGCCCGAGGCGGTGCTGAAGTTCAAGCAGGGCTTCGGCCGGCTGATCCGCTCGAAATCCGATAGCGGCACGGTCGCCGTGCTCGACCCCCGGCTGGTGACCAAGCCCTACGGCCGCCGCTTCCTCGCCGCGCTCCCGCCGCTGCCGGTTGAGGAACACCGCACCGCCCAACGGGGCGCGCCCTCTGCTTAGCCCGGCCGCTTGCGGCCGCGGGGTTTGACGGGGAAAGAGACGGCGGTCGCAAGCGGCCGGGCTAAGCGGGTGTTTCACCACGACCTGCGGGTGCCACACCGCATCCCGGAGGCTTTGCGGAGGGTGCGGTGTGACGACACCGAGTCGCGGTGCGCTGTGGTCACACCCGCACACCGCACCCGCCCCGAGCGGCGGGATACGGTGTGGCACCCAGGCGGGGTTCCACGGCGAAAGAGACGGCGGCCGCAAGCGGCCGTGCTAAGCGGGTGTTTCACCACGACCTGCGGGTGCCACACCGCATCCCGGAGGCTTTGCCGGTGTGACACACCGAGTCGCGGTGCGCTTGGTCACACCCGCACACCGCACCCGCCCCGAGCGGCGGGATACAGTGTGGCACCCAGGCGGGGTTCCACGGCGAAAGAGACGGCGGTCGCAAGCGGCCGGGCTGAGCGGGTTGATAGAGATCCTCACGCCGCCTTTTGCTGAGGCGCGGGGACGAGGGCGGCGGCGAGGCGATGGCGGTAGGCGGCGTCGGCGAGGCGCCAGGGCTGGCGCAGCCACTGCCGCCACACGGGGCGGAGGGCGGTGTCGGCCTTGCACTGGGCGGCGGCGAGGCGGTAGAGCTTGCGGCGGGCGTCGCTGTCGCGCCAGAGGGTGTAGCGCTGCCCGACGGACAGGTGCTCGCCGTAGCGCTCCGACGCCTCGATAAACTCCTCGCCGGCGCGGATCGCGAGCCGGACCGACTGAGCTTCGTCGTGCTCACGGACACACGCCAGCGCGGCGGGTATGGCGGCGGGCCGCTGCTCCGCGGCGTACAGCCGGCAGGCCATCTCGTGGTGCCACGCCAGCCGCATCTCCGCGTCAAACCCGCCCATCGCTTTGAGCAGGTCCGTGCGGTAGAACGTCGCCGAGCACGGCATCCGCCCGCCGCCGATCACCAGGTAGTCCGCCAGGCACGCCGGCGTCACGCGCTCGGCCGGGCCGAGCTCCTCGTCCGTCTCGTCGATCCGCGTCGCCCGGCCCACGGCCCAATCCGCCTTCCGCATCGCCTTGGCCGCGTGCTCCAGCGCCCCGTGCAGGTATAAATCGTCGGCGTGCAGCACCCCGACGACCTCGCCGGTCGCCCAGGTCAGCGCGGTGTTGATCGCCTCGGCCGGGCCCGAGTCCCACAGGCTCTGCCAGTGGGCGATCTCGCGGTCGTAGATCGAGATCACCGCGAGGCTGTCGTCGGTCGACCCGCCGTCCATCACGATCAACTCGAGGTTGTCGTAGTCCTGGTCGAGCACCGAGCAGATGGCCTGCTCAAGGTACAGGCCCTGGTCGAGGTTGGGGATGATGACGGTGATGCGCGGGGTCTTGGGCATGGCGAACTCCTCGTGCGGCGGGTGGCGGGGGGGGTTGACGGGTCGGGCGATGTCACCCCTATCGTCGTGCCGCGCCGCCGCCTTTCACCCCGCGGGGGGAGTGCGGGTTCTCGGACGCGGGGCGCTAAGCAACCGGTATCGCGCTGGATCCACGGCCCGAACCGGAGGTTCCAGGTGGGGCAGACTTTCAGCCTGCCGTTGGCCCTAAGGGCCAAGTTCGCGCTGACCGACTTGGGGCTGCGCCCGAAAGCAGGCTGGAAGCCTGCTCCACCAAAAGCAAGGACCGTCTGTGTAACAGCCTCTTGGCGCCGCGACTTGTCGCGATCAGATCGGCCGTCCCCCCGCGATTACCCGTTCGCCCCGCTCGGCCGCGCCGCCCAACGCCAGCGCCGGGTGCGGCAGGTCACGCACCGCCGGCCGCTCGCTCGCCAGCGGCGACAACCCCGCCCGCACCCGCTGCGGCTCCCGGATCCGCGCCCGTTTCTCCCGCGGGACGTACGCCCGGTCCGGCAGGAACAGCCCGCCCACCAGCAGCGCCACCAGCGGCAACATCACCCCCCGCGCCGCGTCGCCCGGCCCCGTCAGTGCCATCCACATCACCACTCCGCCGACCGCGATTACCAGCGCCACCGCCCCAAAGCGGCATCGCCACACCAGCAGCGCCCCGCCGACGCACGCCATCACGACGAGCACCGCGTTGAGCCCGACCCACACCGCGATGAGCGGCGCGGTGGCGGGGTCCGCCTCCGCCTGTTGCGGCGTGTCGCGGCCGAGGAACCGCTCGGCCCCGCCCGCCGGGGTGTAGCGGAGCCCGAACAACCCGTGCAGCCGCTCGGCCCCGTGGTCGAGCGCGAGCAGCGTCGCCCGGTCCTGCAACAGCCGCCACGCCGCCGCCTTCTCCGCCCCCAGCCGGGCGAAGGCGAGGTGGTCGACCGCGTCGAACAGCGTCCGGTCGGTGTACGCCGGGAGCCGGCTCTCGGTGCGGACCGCCGCCAGCAGCGCGTTCTCCGTGGCCGCCGCCGTGCTCGGCTCCATCGGGCCGTGGAGGTGGGCCACCGTGCCGAACAGCCGGTCCACCGCCGGCTGCGCCGCGAGCCGCGCGTCCAGCCCCGCGGCCGTGTTGCGGTACACCCAGCCCCCCACCGGCACCGCCGCGCCAACGAGCAGCACGCCCGCCAGCGCGACGCCCCGCAACCGCCGCTCGCTCAGCAGGACCCACGCCGCGGCGACGGGCGTTAGCCCGACGAGCAGCGGCGAGAACAACGCCGCCAGGCCCAGTGCCGCGCCGCCGCCGACGGCGCGGCGCAGCGTCCGGCGGTGCAGGTCGACGACGGCGAAGAGCCCGAGCAGGACGAGGGTGACGGTGACAGTGTTGCCGTCAAGCACCGCCGCGGCGAGGACGAGTGAGGGGTGCAGGGCGACGAGGGCGGCCGCCGCGATGGCCGCGCCCTTGCGGCGCAAGAGCGCCTTGGCGATGGCGTAGGTCAACGCGACGCCTGCGCCGCCGAGGGCGCATTGGACGAGCAGGAGGCCGGTGAGCGGCAGGCCCGTGAGGCGGAACGCGGCGAGGACGACGGGGTAGCCGGGGGCCTGGAACGCCTCGGGCCGCAGGCCGTTGGCGTCGGCGAGGGGGAGCGAGCCGCGCTCCTCGCGGAGCTTGTCAAGGTGCTGCTGCAGCGACTCGGCCGGCTGCTCGGCAAGGCCGTAGGTCAAGTGGTCCGCGAGGTTATCGGCCAGCTCGATCTGCACCGGCGTGTCGCTGGCGTACGCCCGCCGCTCGTCGCCCAGCGGCCCCGTCAGCACGACCATCACACGCAACACCACCGCGATCGCCACCACCAGCCCGACGTAGAACCCCCACGAGTCCTTCTGTTTCTCGAGCTCCGCCACCTGCCGCGCCCGCTCACCGAGCGCTACGGCCGCCGCGGGCTTGTCCCGGTCGAAAAGCTGCAGCCCCGGCACCCCGTTGGTGAGGTCGGGCATCTCCGACGACGCCAGCTTGTCCAGTTCGACCCGTAACGACAACGCCCACCTCCTTCGCGGCAGCCTCGGCCCCGTTGGTAACTCAGCTATCGCATCGTCGGCCGGCCAAGGCGACTTGAGCATCGGCGAGCCGATCCCTGACGAATCTCCTCGGCGGGGTCTGCTTGTAATGCGTACCCCCGTCATTGCCGAAGGCGTTTAACCCGCATCGAGTCGTGTACGACGATTCGGGGGTGCCACACCTCGCCGGCTTTGCGGCGATGTGTGCATGTTGTGCGATGCAAGTCGTCACACATCGGCCCCGAGCGGCCGAGGTGTGGCACCCCCTGAAAGCCGGTTCCGGATGGTTCAACCCGCCGCGTGCCCGGTAGCCGCGTAGGCCCATCCGCCAACGGGGTACCACGACACGCCGGCACCCCGACGATCCGCCGCCCGCGGCATGGGCTCCGCCATGCCCGCCATCCCCCGCGAGTCGTCGCCCGACAGCACGCTGGCCGTGCTGGCCGACCCGTACCGCTTCATTATGAAGCGGTGTGCGGAGCACGGCACGGACCTGTTCGAGGCGCGGCTGCTGCTGCGGCGGACGATCTGCCTCCACGGTGAGGAAGCCGCGCGGCTGTTCTACGACGAGACCCGCTTCACCCGTGTCGACGCCGCGCCCGGGTTTCTGCAGGCGACGCTGTTCGGCAGGGGCGGCGTGCAAGGCCTCGACGGCGAAGCGCACCGCCACCGCAAGGCGATGCTCATGGACATCGTCGCCCCGGAGCGCGTCGCGCAGCTTGCTGAAAGCTTCACCGGCGTGTGTGAGGCTCACGCCGCGCGGCGGGCCGGGGGCGGGCGGATCGTGCTGTACGACCGGATGTGCGGGGTCATCACCCGGGCGGTGTGCGGCTGGGCGGGCGTGCCGTTGCCGGAGGAGGACAAGGTGGAAACGCGGACGGCGGAGCTGCGCGAGCTGTTCGACGACGCGGCGACGGTGGGGCTTGGCCACCTCCGCTCCCGCATCGCCCGGTACGCGGCCGACGACTGAGCGGAGGGCATCGTCGCCGACGTCCGCGCGGGCCGGATCGACCCGGCCTCCGGGACCGCCGCCCGCGTCGTTGCCGAGCACCGCGACCCGGCGGGTGAGCGGCTCGTACCCCACGTCGCGGCGGTGGAACTGCTCAACGTCCTGCGGCCGACCGTCGCGGTGGCGGTGTACTGCACCTACGCCGCGCACGCCCTGCACGAAGACCCCGCCTGGCGCAAGCGTCTCGCCGCCGGCGACGCGGCGGACGCCGAAAACTTCGCCCACGAGGTCCGCCGCTTCTACCCCTTCTTCCCCGTCGTCGCGGCCGAGACCCGCTGCGCCTTTACCTGGCGCGGCTACGACTTCCCCGAGGGCGTCCGCGTCCTGCTGGACCTCTACGGCACCGACCACGACCCCCGCCTCTGGACCGACCCCGACGCCTTCAACCCCGACCGCTTCGCCGGCGACATGGCTGAGCCGGTGGCCGCGTGCCCCTTCGGCTTCATCCCCCAGGGTGGAGCCGCCGCCGCCACGCACTACCGCTGCCCCGGCGAGGGCATCCCCGATGCGTTGATCAAGGCCTTCGCCAAATTCCTCACCCGCCTCGACTACACCGTCCCCGAGCAGGACCTGAGCATCGACTTCTAACGCCTCCCCGCCCTCCCGCGGAGCGGGGGTGGTGATCGAGGATGTGGTGGTGCGTTAGCCGTCCAAACTGACGCCCATCTCCGGCCGCTAGACGCCGATGTCCCCGCCCCAAAGTCTTTGCGCGACCCCGTTGCAGATAGAAAGAAACGCCACCCGTTAAGGGTGGCGTCGGCTCGGGGATACTCTCCCCGAGGGGGTAGGTGTAAATAGTACACTCTCGCCCGAAAGCGTAGCTTTTACCGCTGCTTTTGCCAACAAAGTTCGTCGGCCCGTGATGTGGTCGTGATCGGGTCTTCCCGTGAAACCCCCGTGCCGTCACGAGCCGGCTTTGGCGTCTTGACAATCCCGCCGCATCGTCTAAAGTGGGTGGTTCGTTGCGTCGCCATCCGGCGGCGCGACGCCTGAGGTGAACGGTATGCGTAACACGCGTAACATCCACGGCTCGGCTCGGTTGACCCGCTGATGGGCTGGGTCTCCCCCCGGTTCCGCAGGCGTCGGCCACGGCTGCTCCCCCTGATCGGAGGCGCGGCCATCGCCTAGCCCCCCGCGTGTATTCCGTTCCCGGCCCGGGCTTTACGTCCGGCAGCCGTGACCCCTCAGGCCACGTGCGGCGACCCGCAGCGTGGTTTTTTGTTGGCCGCTGGTGGCTGGTAAGTGGTAGCTGGTTGCTGGTTGGCGATCATTAAAGTCCCTGCTCCCCACCCTCGAGCCTGTCACCAGCGACCAGCGACCAGCCACCAGCCACCCACAACCAAATAGCTATCCAGGATTTACAACATGAACGGCACCGAACTGCTCCGACTCGTCGATTCCATCTCCCGCGACCGCAACGTCGAAAAAGAACTGCTGCTTGACGACCTCGAGCAGGCGATGGTGTCGGCCGCCCGCAAGCACTTCAACGCCGACGAGACCGAAGATTTTTCGTGCGACATCGACCGGCTCAACGGCCAGATCGAGGTGCGGCGGCAGGACGAGGTCATCGAGCTCGAGACCCTCGGCCGCATCCCGGCGCAGACCGCGAAGCAGGTCATGATCCAGCGGTTCCGCGAGGACGAGCGGGCCAGCATCTTCGATGAGTTCATCGACCGCGTCGGCGAATTGGTAACGGGGATGGCCCAGCGGTACGAGGGCGGCGCGCTGGTGGTGCAGATCGGCCGGGCCGAGGGCTTCATGCCACGCAGTGAACAGATCCCGGGGGAGCAGCACCAGCCGGGCGAGCGGGTGCGGTGCCTGATCCTGGACGTGCGGGACGTGGGCAACCAGGTGAAGATCGTGCTCAGCCGGGCGGACCCGAAGCTGATCCAGCGGCTGTTCGAGGTCGAGGTGCCCGAGGTCGCCGAGCGGATCATCGAGATCCGGGCGATGGCGCGTGAGCCCGGGCACCGGACGAAGATCGCCGTGGCGTCGACGGACCAGAAGGTCGACGCGGTGGGGGCGTGCGTCGGCGTGCGGGGCAGCCGCATCAAGAACATCGTCGACGAGATGGGCGGCGAGAAGATCGACATCGTGCGGTGGAACGAGTCGAGCCAGATCCTGATCCAGAACGCGCTGAAGCCCGCGGAGGTCGTGGAGACCTCGTTGTGCTTCGAGCTTGGCCGGGCGACGGTGGTGGTGAACGAGGACCAGTTGTCGCTGGCCATCGGCAAGCGGGGGCAGAACGTGCGGCTGGCGGCGCGGCTGACCAATTGGGACGTGGACATCCTCACGCCGCAGGAGTTCACCAAGAGCATCGACATCATGGAGGAGACGCTCACCGGCATCGAGGGCATCGATGAGACGCACGTGGACCGGTTGGCGGCGCTGGGGCTGATCAGCGTGTTCGACGTGGAAGAGGTCGGGGCCGAGTACATCGCCGAGACGCTGGGGGTGGACGAGGCGAAGTCGGTGGAGGTGGTGGCGATCGCCGGGGAGCGGAGCAAGAGCGTGGCCGAGGAGCAGGCGAAGGAGAAGGCCGAGGCCGAGGCTCGGAAGAAGGCCGAGTTCCAGGCGGAGATGGCCGCGGCGTCGGCGGGGGGCGGCCGCGGCGGGATCGAGGACCTGCTCGGCGGGGCGGCGACGCCGCCTTCGGCCGGGTCGCCGGCGGAGGAACCTCCACGGCGACGGCGGCGGCTCGTCGATCCTGGATATGCTCGAGGCCCGGCAGGACGAAGCGATCGAGACCCCCGATGTCACCACCCCGGCCGAGGAGGACCTGGCCGAGGACATGCCCATCGACGACGACGCGGTGGAGGGCAGCGACGGCACGGCGGTGCTCGAAACCGAGGCGGCGCAGCAGGGCGGGGCCGGCGAGATGCTCGCCGACGACACCCCGTCCGACGCCGGCACCGTCGCCGGGGCCGAGGCCAGCGGCGAGATCATCGACGACGGCGACGGGGTCATCGCCTCACAATTGGACCCGCGCGGGTCCGACGTTTGAGCGTGTCGAACGTCGGCGGCGGT
>CBDCBB010000003.1:0-16380 GCA_965214155.1 Phycisphaeraceae bacterium | reverse complement strand
CTGGACGGCTCGGGGCGGCAGGCCCGAAACCGCAGTTGTCCCATCTCTGTCCCATCAATCGGTCCAGGCTTGTCCCATGGCCCGGGGGAGCATCCGCCTGAAGCGTCCGCCCGGCTACTGGGAGCTCGCGGACCTACGCGGGCCGTGACCCCCAGACAGGCAGGCGCCGCTACGTCCCCGGGGCTTCCGAGGCGGGAAGCGGGAGGCCAACCGGGCGCCCAGTGATCTGGTGTCCGAGGTCGATCGCCAAGACGTCCCCGCCGACATGACCATGGAGGCCCTTCTCGGCGCCCACCTCGACCACCTCACGTCCCGGGGCCGGGAAGCGACGACGTTGCGCGACTACCGGGCGATCGCAGCGGACCCACTTGGCGCTCGGAGCCTGCGACGGGTTGGGGTGAAGGACCTCGACGACTTCTACGCCCGGCTCGGTCAGTCTGGTCGATCAGCTGCGACCGTTCAGCGCTACCACGCTCTCCTCGGCGCTGCGCTGCAGCAGGCCACCGTCTGGGGATGGATCCCAAGGAACGTCGCCCGGCTGGCCTCCCCGCCATCGGTTCCGAACCTGCCGCGTGAGGTGCCCCCTCCGGCCGTCGTCGCCGCACTGCTGCGCCAAGCCCGGGAGAGCCGCAACCCCGAGAACTACGGCCCGCTCAGGCTCCTCGCAACGACGGGGATGCGTCGGGGCGAGGCCTGCGGCCTGCGCTTGAGATCCGTGGTTCTGGAACGCAGCCGCCTTCACATCAGTGAGGCCGTCGCCGTCATCGACGGGGGTGAGCTCGTGGTGAAGGACCCCAAGACCCCATCAGATGGGAGAGGTCACCGTTGATCCCTGCACGGTCGTTCGTGCTTGCCGACCTCCTCGCCGATCCGACCGGGGCCCTTCCACGCCACCCGGGCGGTTTGACGCAGGCCTTCGCCCGGCTCAGGGAACGGGTGCCCGGCGCCGAGCGGATGCGCCTGCACGGCCTGCGCCACCGGTCCGCGAGCACCCAGCTCGACGCCGGCGAGCCGCTCCCTGCCGTCGCCGCCCGCCTCGGCGACCACATTACAACTCTCGCCAAGGTGTAAGCCCACCGGGCGCACCGTGCTGACGACGCTGCTGCGGCCGCCATCGGGGGCCTTCTCGACCGGTGAGGAGACTCCCGTCCGGTCGTCGTTCGACCTTGCTGCTGCCATCGGACTTGAAGGCGGAGATCGCAGGTCCGCAAGGGTCCGTGCTGATCGCCGATGTGCGCCGTGAGCAGGCCAGACGTACCTTGTCTCGCCGATCGGTGAGGGCTTGTGCGGCCCGTTGTGGGAAGTCCGTGCACCTCTCGTGTACCGCAGCGGGTCGGCCCGTCATCGCCGCTGCGTGTGTGTCGCCCTTGGCATTGCCTGTCTTGCCGCCCCCGCTCGTCGCCTTGCCGGGTCCTCGTGGGGGCGAGGCCGGTCGGGTGCGGTCAGTGCAGGCCCGCCTGGTCGAGCTGCTTGATCATTGTCGGCCGACGGCGGTACCGCTCTCGCAGTGCTTCGAGGTGGTGGTCGAAGCGGTCGCGCTCTCCGGCGGCGTCGGCGGCCCGGCGGGCCGCCTCAAGCTGCCTGACGGCGGCCCGGTAGGCGCGCCGATCCGCGGTCTGGAGGGTCTCGTCGACCACGCGCAGGTACACGGCCATGGCTGCCGCCGGGTCGGTTGGCTCCCTCGCCTCGGCCAGACGCCACCAGCGGTGCCCGCCAGGGTCCCAGTCCTCGCCGCGGGTGGCGGCTGCCCAGGCCTCGTCGATGTCGCCGTCAGCGAGGAGGGCGTCGACGAGGCCACCCCGGTCCCGTTCCGCCAGGACCGACCGAGCTGCGGCCCGTTCGACGTCCCATGCGCCCACGACCACAGCGGTTTCTCGCAGGAGACCGTAGGTCGAAGCGCTCGCCATCCGGGCGTGCTGGTCCCGTCGCAGGGCGAGCAGCCCGTCGCCGTCACCGCAGTCGGCCAGCACCTCGGCGGCCAGGTCATAGAGCCGGCCGAGCTGCCAGCCGCTCGTCTCGGCGATGCCCCGCCGCGCCCAGGACAGCACGTCGTCGGAGCGGCCGATCTCGCCCATGGCCTCAGCGATCTGGATGAACTGGTGCGGCGCCGACAGGTCGCCGCCCATCAGCTCGATGATCCGATCGACGTCACCGTCCAGCACGGCCAGCCGCTCGGTTGCGTGTCTGGCCGCGAACCCGGCGCTGACCGCTGAGCGCTGGTCGGCCTCACGGCGGTAGGCGGCCAAACCCGCCTCCCCGAGGGCGTCGGCGTAACGGACGGGGTCGACGAAGAAGAAGTCCTGATCAATGAAGCTGAAGCGCACCATCCAGCGAGCCAGCCGTACCGGATCGGCCACCCCGGCGTCGCACGCCTCGGCGTGAAGGTCCAGCAAACGGCGGGCCAGGTCACCGATCATCCCGTGGGAGTCGTCGGCTCGCAGGATGACCTTCACCACATGGCCGATCGCGCGCTCCAACAGCTCGACCAGCTCCCGGGACGGGCCCGTGGCCACCGCCTCGGCCAATGAGTCGACCATCGGGCCAGCGTCGCTCGCCCACCCCGAGGACTCCCGGTACCCGAGATGTCGCCGGGTCCGCAGCCCCGCATCCACCTCGGTCCGCAACACCCCCAGGCGCTCGTCATCCGTGGCCGCCGCCAACCGCACCGACCGGGCGACATCCTCATGGGCCTCAGCTGCCGACACCAGCAGCCCCCGAACTGCGCCCACGTCGAGCCCGGCGACCAGGTCTTCGAGGGGGTCAGGCTGGTCGCCGGCTCGCGAGCGAGGCATCCGCCGACGGTAGCGGTACAAGGCGTTCACCAGCCGACCCCCAGTTGAGTCCCGGGTGGTGGTGTACGGGGGAGCATCCCCCTGACGCGTGATCACCGCGTCTACCTCTGGAAGTGCTCAAGCAACCAGAGAGGAAGACACGGTGATCGACAACACGATGGACGCGCTGGGGTGGCTGCGCAAGCACCTCGACGCCGACGGCAGCGACGTGGTCCGCGAGATGGTGGCTGCGTTCGCGCAGCAGCTCATGTCGGCGGAGGCCGACGCCATCTGCGGGGCCGGTTACGGCGAGGCGTCCCCGGAGCGGGTGAACCGCCGCAACGGCTACCGGGACCGGCGCTGGGACACCCGGGCCGGCACGATCGAGTTGGCCATCCCCAAGCTGCGGGAGGGCTCCTACTTCCCGGACTGGCTGCTCGAACCCCGCCGGCGGGCCGAGAAGGCCCTGGTGGCGGTGGTGGCGGACTGCTACCTGCGGGGTGTGTCCACCCGCCGGGTCGACAAGCTGGTCCAGACCATGGGCATCGAGGGGATCTCCAAGTCCCAGGTATCGCGCATGGCCGCCGAGCTCGACGAGACGGTCACCGAGTTCCGCAACCGGCCCCTCGACGGTGGGCCCTACACCTACGTGTGGGCCGACGCCCTCACCCAGAAGGTCCGCGAGGGCGGCCGGATCGTCAACGTCGCCGTGGTGATCGCGGTCGGTGTCAACGCCGACGGGCACCGAGAAGTCCTGGGTGTGGACCTGATCACCACCGAAGACGGCGCCGGCTGGCTGGCCTTCTTCCGGGGCCTGGTCGCCCGGGGCCTGTCCGGCTGTGCCCTGGTGATCTCCGACGCCCACGAGGGCCTGGTCGCAGCAGTCGAGGCCACCATGCAGGGGGCGTCGTGGCAGCGCTGTCGGACCCACTACCTGCGGAACCTGCTGACCAAGGTCCCCAAGGCATCCCAGCCCATGGTGGCCACCCTGGTCCGCACCATCTTCGAACAACCCGACGCCGCCTCGGCGTGGGCCCAGCACGCCCGCGTCGTGGACCAGCTCGCCGAGCAGTTCCCGGTGGCCGCCGACCACCTCGCCGACGCAGCCGGCGACGTGTTGGCCTTCACCGCGTTCCCCAAGGCCCACTGGCGCCAGATCTGGTCGAACAACCCCCAGGAACGACTGAACAAGGAGCTACGCCGACGAACCGACGTCGTCGGGATCTTCCCCAACCGTGACGCCGTCAT
The DNA here is from genome assembly GCA_965214155.1 of Phycisphaeraceae bacterium. Classification (GTDB taxonomy): domain Bacteria; phylum Planctomycetota; class Phycisphaerae; order Phycisphaerales; family Phycisphaeraceae; genus Algisphaera. The sequence continues at coordinate 12,361 of CBDCBB010000003.1, read as the reverse complement.
CCGCCTCGTGGGTGCCGTGCTCGCCGAACAACACGACGAATGGGCCGTCACCCGCCGCTACATGGCCGCCGAAGGACTCGCCAAAGCCCGCCTCCACATCATCGCCAGCGACGCTGACCAGACCGAGGAGATGACCCCGACGACCACTAGGCAGGTCGTGTAGAACAACCCGCAGAGGCAGACGCGGACGTCACCGCGTACACCACCTCAAGGGGCTTGGCCCGACCCCCTCCCACCACGATCGCGCTGTCGTCAGATGGAGACCACCGAGCGTTCAGGGAGGGCCACCGAGTCGGTTCGTCGCGCGACCGAGGGCGTCACTGTTGCCGACGTCTGCCTCGTCGTGGCCGACTCGGCGGACCTCGGCTCGGGTCGGGTCGGAGCAGACGTTCCCAAGCAGAGGTGGTTCGGAGACGGGCGCAGGTAGGCGTCGGTCGCGACATTCTCGTGGCCTCTGGAAGGAGGTATACGCCGCCCGCACCGCCAACGCCGGACCCACGTCACATCCGTCTCGGAAGCGCCGGCACAGCGCCCACCCGCCCCGGCGGTCCTGTCGGTCGAGGAGGCCGCCGTCGTCCTGCGGGTGAGACGTACTTGCGCCTACGACCTCGCTCACCAGTGCCTAGACAGCGGCTGGGTGTGCTCTCCTGATCTGGCCCCACTTGGAGCGGTAGTGCTCGTCTGAGTTGGCCCCACCTGGGGCGCCTTGGGGGGGGTCCGCGACCGGCGTTGTCGGTGGCGGTGGCGTGTGGGGATGGCGAAGAGGTCGAAGGTGCAGCTGTATGAGCGGATTCGTCGCGCCCACGCGGCGCAGGAGAGGAAGTCGATCCGGGCCCTGGCCCGGCAGTTCGGGGTCCATCGCCGCGATGTCCGGGCTGCGTTGGACTCGGCGGTGCCGCCGCTGCGGAAGACGCCTGAGCGGCCGGCGCCGAAGATGGACCAGTGGAAGCCGGTCATCGCCGGCTGGCTGGCGGAGGACCAGAAGTGGCCGCGCAAGCAGCGCCACACGGCTCGGCGGGTGTGGCAGCGCCTCGTCAGCGAGCACGGCGCCGATGTGGGCGAGTCGACGGTCCGCCGCTACGTGAAGGCGGTCCGGGAAGGCCAGACGTTCCCGCTGACCGATGTCACCGTCCCCCAGCATCATCGGTTGGGGTCCAAGGGCGAGTGCGACTTCGGTGAGGCCAAGGTGGTCCTGGCCGGGATCCCGACGGACGTGTCGTTGTTCTTGATGCGGCTGTCGGCGTCGGGCCGTGGGTTCTGCCGGGCGTATCTGAACGAGACCCAGGACGTGTTCTTGGACGGCCACGTCCGAGCGTTCGACCACTTCGGCGGCGTCCCCGCAACGGTCAGCTACGACAACCTCAAGTCCGCCGTGACCAAGGTGCTCAAGGGCCGGGACCGGATCGAGTCGGACCGGTTCGTCGCCCTGCGGTCGCACTACGGGTTCGAATCGTGGTTCTGTCAGCCCGGCCCCGACGGCGCCCATGAGAAGGGCGGTGTCGAGGGCGAGGTCGGCCGGTTCCGGCGCAACCATCTCGTCCCGGTCCCCCACGTCGAGACGATCGACGAGCTCAACGAGCTGATCGCCGCGGCCATGACCACCGATGACGCCAGGTTCATCGCTCATCGACGGATCACTGTCGGCGAACACTTCGAGCTCGAAGCCCCAGCGTTGAAGCCGTTGCCGGTCGAGGCGTTCGACGCCACCGCGATCAGCTCGCACCGGGTCGACACCAAGTCCCGGGTGTGTGTGCGTCAGGCGTACTACTCCGTGCCGGCTCGCTTCGTCCGCCGACGCGTCGACGTGCGGGTCAGCGCGGAGTCGATCGAGGTTCTCGACGGCGCCACCGTTGTGGCCCGGCATCGGCGGGGCCGCAAGGGAGACCAGGTGTTGGCGCTGGATCACTACCTCGACGTGATGGCCCGCAAGCCCGGAGCGTTGTTGTCGTCGACACCGCTGGCCCGGGCCCGGGCCTCAGGGGCGTTCACCGAGGTCCACCAACGCTTCTGGGATCTCGCACGCCGTCGCCTCGGCGACCGCGACGGCACCAAGGCGCTCATCGACGTGCTGCTCGCACACCGCACCGTCGGCGCCCAGGCGATCGTCGCCGGCCTCACCGCCGCCCTGGCCGCGGGTGTGGTCGACGCCGAGGTCGTGTTGATCGAAGCCCGCCGCTCCGCTGAGAACTCCGTCGCTGCGGTGATCCCGGTCGGAGTTCACCGGGGCTTGGACCGGCCCGAACCACCCATCGGCCACTACGACCAGCTCCTGGAAGGGACCCCCTGATGACCACCACCGACACCGCCGCCACCACAGCAATCGACGCCGCCGCCCGAGAACTGAAACTCCCGATGGTCCGCGCCGAAGCCGCCCGGCTGGCCGAGGACGCCAAGCGATCGCAGCTGTCCTACCTCGGCTTCCTCGCCGAACTCCTCGAGACCGAGGTTGACTCCCGCGCCGAACGACGCCGACAACGCCGCATCACCGAAGCCAAGTTCCCAAGGCTCAAACGGCTCGTCGACTTCGACCTCGACGCCGCCCCGACCGTCAACCCCGCCACCATCGCCACGCTCGCCGCCGGCGACTACATCGCTGCGGGTGATCCCGTCGTGCTGCTCGGTGACTCCGGAACCGGCAAGTCGCACCTGCTCATCGGCCTGGGCCACGCCGCCTGCGAACAAGGTCTTCGGGTCCGCTACGTGACCACCGCCCAGCTCGTCAACGAACTCGCCGAAGCCGCTGACGAGCGGCGCCTGTCCCGCCTCGTCAGCCGCTACGGCCGGCTCGATCTGCTCTGCCTCGACGAACTCGGCTACGTCCAGCTCGACACCCGCGGCAGCGAGTTGCTGTTCCAGATCCTGACCGAGCGCGAGGAGAAGTCGAGCGTGGCCGTCGCCTCGAATCTTCTCTTCAGCGAATGGGGCAAGGTCATCCCCGACGCCCGCCTCGTCGCCGCCGTCATCGACCGGGTCACCTTCAACGCCCACATCATCGAGACCGGCACCGAGTCATACCGGCTCCGCGCCACCCGCCAACGCCGCCGCTCAGGTGGGGCCAGATCAAGTGAGCAGGGTGGGGCCAATCCGGGTTGACATTCCCAAGCGGCGGCCGGGAGGGTCTGCCCGTCCTGCGGTTGGGTCGACGCCTACGCGTCTGCCCCGGGCGGCCCTCGAGGAGCTGATCGGCGGGCGCATCCCCTGGCCCGTCGAACCGCCCGGTCCCGGTACCGGGTAATGGTCCGCTCTCGTCAGCGGGGCGGAAGGTCCAGTGCTCGATCACCTGGTAGGCGGCCCGATCGAGGCGGACCATCGGATCTTGCTCACGTCAGTCATGGCGGTGAGCCGCTCGGCACCCTCGACGGCGTGGAATCGGGTGATCTCGCCGAGAAGATCACCGACGAAACCGCAGCCGCGGTGCTCCGGCACAACCCCCAGGTATCCGACGTTGCGGTGGTGCGGCTGTGGCGGACGGGACGGCCAGGCCCACATGGCTCCCGTCGGCCGTGCTCGCCAGCCGCCACCACGACCGCTCGCCGGGACACGACCGACAGAACTCGACCTCGGGCACGCCTGGTCGTCAGGCTCGATCGCCACCTCACGGCGGAACCGCATCCGAGGCGTCTGTGAGTCTGCCCGCCGGCGGGTGCCACCAGCTCGTAGCAGGGTGCCGTTCCGAATGCTGCATGCGCCCGCACCATCAGCTCGGTGGCAAGCTCTACCCGATCATGTCGCCCGGATGCACGTGAACGCAGTCCAGGATCAGGGGTCGATCGCTGTCCTCGCGGCCCCACTACACGGCCCGCCTGGTTTGCCCTCAGGGAGCCGTTGGAGCGCACGGTCGGCGACCCCGAGGGTCTCGACCTGCATGTCTTGCTACCCCACGAGCAGCGCTCGATCAACAGGTGCCGTCGACGAGTTGCTCGATGCTCTCATCAGCGTGATCGAGTCCGCGCCCGGGTAGCCGCCGACCTCGCCGTGGGGCCCGGCGGCTGCGGGGACGACACCGGTGTCGTGGTCCGCTGGGCGACACCCTCGCTGCGCGACGCCCAGGTCGAGCTCGGAACCCGGCCGGTAGGATGGGCCTATGGCGGACGAGCCTGATCTCATCGTCGACTGGGCGACGCTGCTCGACGGTGCCGGCCCTCCCACCGCCGACGATGTGGGCATCGACGAGCGCGGCGAACGACTCGACACCGTCGAGAAGGCCCAGGCTGCGATCGACCGTCACGTGGCCAGGACCGAGGCCCCGCTCAGCCACGAGACGGCCGCCCCGCCCACCAGGCGGCCGCGCTAGCCCCAACGGCCTGGACGGGCCGGCTCGTCAGCGCCGGCGCCGGCGCCGGCGTCTGTCAGGGAGTTTGTGGAAGTAGGTGAGCCGTGAGGGTCCACCACCTGGGGGTGGGGCGCGGATGGGATCATCTGATGACCGAATCAACATATCTTTGGTGCTTCTTGGAGCCGAGCGACCCGTTGCGTTGAGAAGCTCAAACTCCGGTTCTCCTACCGCCACAACATGCTGGACTGCCGGACTCCAACCCTGCTACGCTCCTGGCGCGATGCGATCTCACCGCAATCGGTCGCACTCGACTTGTCGGTGATGACGGCACGGTGAGGCCGGCCCTCAGGTTCGGCTCAAGCAAGTGGCATGAAGGAACCCTCGACATGGGCGGATTGATTGGGTACCTCTTTCCGGGCGGGGTCAAGTCTGGTATTGAAGTAAGCAACTGCGTCCCCGAGGCGCCCGTCCGCCCATCCTTCTAGGAGGGAGAGTGTGATCACTTCCGGCGACGACAGCTGCGTCAAGTCAATCACAAACTTCGAGTTATCGGACGTTGGTGAGGGTTGGTTCGGTGTCATTTCGCCGCTGCATTGCCAGGTCTTGGACGGCCCCGCACCACACAGAGGATCAGGTCGTCTTGCGCTTTACTGGTTGGCCCAGTCGGCCGATTTTATACTGATCGGGCCCTGGCTGACGAACGAGGAACATCAGCAGGACAAAGAAGTTGCCGAGCCCGCTTCCCGTACCGACAAGATAGTCGTGATAGCCGAGGGCCACGGTGTGCCGGTCACCGGTTACACCGTCATGTACCCAGTTGCTCTCTCCGCCACGTCACTTGCCGATGCAATCGTGCAGGAGTCTCTCGGGATTATAGTTGGTTTCCGCCGATCGTTCGCAGAAGAGTCGGACGATTAGGTTACATATGACAGGCGAGCCACCGTCGCCCACGACGACCTCGGCCTGGCCGCCACCGACGGCACCCTGGTCGCCGACCAGACCAGCATCGACATCACCGACCCCGCCCACCCCGCAGCCGCAGGTCACACCGGACCCGTCACCGTCTACACCACCGGCCGTCAGCTCGTGACGGCCACCACCCCGGTGGCGTCGGCGCACGTGGTCGCCACCGCCGCCGGGGACCCGGCCCGGGCGGCGGTGTTCACCATCGAACGGGGCGCCCCCCTGGCCGATGGCAGCCCCGCACCGGCCCGCCGGGTGGGGGTGTGGCCCTCCAACTCCGCTGCCGACGTCCATACCCCCGCCGCCTGGGCCATCTACGACGCCGCCCTGGCCTGGGCTACCGGCGCCCCCGCCACCATCGCCTACGTCACGGCCGACCCCGCCGCCCCCTCTACCGGGGACACGGCCACCATCAGCCACCTCACCGCTACCGGCTGGGCCGTCACCGTCATCGACGACGACACCCTCACTACCGGCACCGCCGAGGCCGCCGACGCCGTCATCGTGTCCCGTGACGCCACCACCGGCACCGTCAACACCCACCTCACCCCAGCCCGAGTCCCCGTGATCGCCTCCAACTCCCAGCTGTTCGACGACCTGGGTCTCACCACCGGCACCGGCACCACCACCCAGAACCGGACCGCCCTGACCATCACCAGCGCCGCCCACCCCGCCGCCGGGGGGGCCAGCGGCACCGTCGGGGTCTTCGGGGGCTGCCGCAACATCGTCACCGTCCCCACCGCCGACGTCGCCGCCGGCGCCACCATCATCGCCACCGCCGCCTGCCAACCCGACCAGGCCGCCCTCGTCGTCCTCGACACCGGCCAGGACGGCGCCGACGGCCGACCCGCCCCCCGGGTGGGGTGGTGGGCCACCAACACCAACACCGCCGCCCACACCCCGGGCGCCTGGGACCTCCTCGACGCCACCCTCACCTGGGCCACCACCACCCCCGGCACCACCACCACCACCACCCGCCGCTACAGCCCCGACGGGCTCCTCGCCGCCACCACCACCAACAGCGCCACCACCCGCCTCGACTGGACCCGAACCACCGGGATCCCCCAGATCCTGGCCGCCACCACCGGCCCCGGAACCAGCCGCTTCCTCTACGGCGCCCGCCGCGACCTCACCGTCGACCCCGCCGGCGCCGTCGACACGTTCGCCTACGACCCGACCGGCAACATCACCGCCGGCGGCGCCTGGGCCGCCCCCGGCCCCCGCGACGCCTACGGCCACCACCCCGCCAGCCCTCCCGGGGTCGGGTTCGGACACAAAGGCGAACTCCACACCCCCGACGGCATCCACCTCCGCCACCGCACCCTCAACCCCACCCTGGGCATATTCGGTGCCCCCGACCCCCTCGACGGAACCCCCGGCCGCACCACCCACACCAACCGCCACCACTACGCCGACAACAACCCCACCAACCGCGCCGACCCCACCGGCCTCTACGCCATCACCGACACCACCTTCGCTCCTCATCCGATAAGCCGCCCGCTCAGCTTCATGGCCCCCCTCGGCCGGCTCGCAGAGGGGGCGAGTACCGCGACCCGCCTCGCCCGTGGTCTCGGGGTCATCGGCGCAGCCAGCGCCGGCGTCGAGATGGGCCGAGCCATACATTGAGCGGACCCCTTCGGCTACTCAGGACCCCTCAAGGCCCTCGGATCCAAAGCACACGACGCCATCCACGGAGACGGCGACTTCAGCAGGACAGACGCGCTAGGCAACACATACGCGCTCGGCTTCGACCCCGAGCAGTTTGCAGAGTCTCTCGCCCGACACGCACGAAACCATAGTCCGAAAGAAGGTGAGGACGTGTTCAGGGTTCATGGCCCAGATCAATACACGTACGGTGCGTCCTGGACACCTATTGATCCGGTGGCATTCGAGGCCAGTAATGGCAGGTGGTCCTACCGCCACTTCGCCGGATTGCCGGACTCCAACACTGGTTCACTACTGACTCACTGTGATCTAACTGTCCTCGGGCGCGTGCGGCTCGTGAGTGGCGACGGCACAGTCCGACCAGCTCAGCCTCTTGGCCAAAGTCGATGGAACGTGGTGGCCGACCAGAACCCCGGGACGATAACTGAGTACTACTTTCCTCGGGGCGTCACACCAGGACTGGAGGTCGACAACTGCAAGGCGAACCAGCCAGTCAGCCCCGCGTTCTGAGGTGTGCCACATGAGCTTCCATGAGAGTAGAGAGTGGATCCACACAGCAAGTGGGTTTACCGTTTTTGATGGTGGGGATGGTTGGTGGGGCTCTCCAGAACCGCTCGACTGTTACGTGATAGACGGCCCAGCACCGCGTAAGGGCAGACCAACTAGCGCCCTGTACTGGCTGACTCAGCTCGACCGATCAATCAGCTATATTGAGCGGAGGGAGGATTACAACTCTCTGCGGCACCCCTTGCGCTCAGATACGGCGCGCTCGCACACTGATAAGGCGCTCGTCCTTGCGTTTAGTCACGGCGTTCCTGCGGTTGGAGGCACCGTCATGTACTTGGTTTCCGAGTCTTCTACTACAGTAGCGTCAACCAACTGGGATGAAAGCTTGGGGATAAAGGTTGGCCTTCGTCGGTGGCCGCAGTCGAGCTAGAAGCACCAGCTATCGTGTCCCGTGACGCCACCACCGCCACCGTCAACACCCACCTCACCCCAGCCCGAGTCCCCGTGGTCGCCTCCAACTCCCAGCTGTTCGACGACCTGGGTCTCACCACCGGCACCGGCACCACCACCCAGAACCAGACCGCCCTGACCATCACCAGCGCCGCCCACCCCGCCGCCGGGGGGGCCAGCGGCACCGTCGGGGTCTTCGGGGGCAGCCGCAACATCGTCACCATCCCCACCGCCGACGTCGCCGCCAACGCCACCATCATCGCCACCGCCGCCGGCCAACCCGACCAGGCCGCCCTCGTCGTCCTCGACACCGGCCAGGACGGCGCCGACGGCCGACCCGCCCCCCGGGTGGGGTGGTGGGCCACCAACACCAACACCGCCGCCCACACCCCGGGCGCCTGGGACCTCCTCGACGCCACCCTCACCTGGGCCACCACCACCCCCGGCACCACCACCACCACCCGCCGCTACAGCCCCGACGGGCTCCTCGACGCCACCACCACCAACAGCGCCACCACCCGCCTCGACTGGACCCGAACCACCGGGATCCCCCAGATCCTGGCCGCCACCACCGGCCCCGGAACCAGCCGCTTCCTCTACGGCGCCCGCCGCGACCTCACCGTCGACCCCGCCGGCGCCGTCGACACGTTCGCCTACGACCCGACCGGCAACATCACCGCCGGCGGCGCCTGGGCCGCCCCCGGCCCCCGCGACGCCTACGGCCACCACCCCGCCAGCCCTCCCGGGGTCGGGTTCGGACACAAAGGCGAACTCCACACCCCCGACGGCATCCACCTCCGCCACCGCACCCTCAACCCCACCCTGGGCATATTCGGTGCCCCCGACCCCCTCGACGGAACCCCCGGCCGCACCACCCACACCAACCGCCACCACTACGCCGACAACAACCCCACCAACCGCGCCGACCCCACCGGCCTCTACACCATCACCGACTCCCAGCTTCTGACCCCAGTGCACACCGGCCCGGCCCTCACTGACATGCTGTGGCTCGATCTCGAGCAAGCAGTCGGAGCCGCCGACGCCGACGACGCCCTGGCGGCCCTCGACCGATCCAACCTAACGCAGCGCCAAGTTGAGGAACATCTCCGCAAAGCGCTGGCCCTGGTCGATGACATCAACCGAACCATCGACCTTCAGTACCAGGGCTACAGCGACAGGTATAGCATGCGCATCCGAACGCTCATGGGGCTCACCGTAGGCGACGCCAACTGTGTTGACGGCTGCTACCTCGGCAGTCACGACGAGGACTCCGGAGACGGCTACAACGCCGGCCGCCACCAGTTCGGTTGGTGTCAGTCCAGCAAAGACAACGTCGCCTACTGCCTCCTCCAAGGCCGAGAGGACGACCGGGATGCCAAATCATTCGCAAGGAGGAGCGGGAAACACGGGAGCTGGATCGTTCGGATGCCAACGGCTTCCAGCATGCGTTGTGGATCGGCCGTGTTGCCATGCAGCGCGGCGCCAACCAGGCTCGCCTGTTCGGTATCGCCCACGAGCGGGACGCCAACGATGGTCCACTTGACACCGCCCGTGACTTCCTCAACAACGAGCGGGGCATCCAGCGTGCCGTCCTAGCCGAAACGACCGTCCATCTTGAGCAGCTGCTCCGCCGCGATTACGACCAGAACCGCCTGTTCTGCATCGCAAACTACCGCCTCACCGAAAGGAGCCACGTTGCTGCGTGCCGCTAGTATCGTTGTCGTGGCCTCCGCAATAGCGGTGTCAGGATCGTGCTCGTTCGGGCCCGAGGATGACCCGCCAATCGTCACGGCCATCGGTCTCGGTCGGTTGGACGAGGTCGAACAACTCCTAGAGGACGGTGCCGACCCGAACCAGAAGTTCTTAGGAGAAACGCCTTTAAACGACGCTGTCGTCGCAGAGTCCGAACAGATGGTACGCCTACTACTCCAGTACGGAGCGGATCCGACCCAATCCGAGCTCGATCCCCTCTTCTATCTCGTACACCCTCTCGATAGAGTAGAGCTCGTCGACATTGCGGTCCTGCTCCTCGAGCACGGATCAGACCCGTGCGCAGAGCTGCGAGAGGAGTCGCGTGAGTTCTGGTCAGGTGACACTCCCCTGGAGTCCGCCCAGGCGGAGGACATGCAGCGGATCGTAGATCTGTTCGAACAGTACGGCTACCGGTCCTGCTAGGAGGTTGTCCCGGTAGTCGTGGAAGTTGAGGTGGCGGTCCCCCGCTCGAGACCTGCCGGCTGGTAGGTGTCGGGCGACCGCCAAGTCACTCGACAGCAAGGGACCACCACCTGTGACCAAGAACTACCAGACCACCACCGCGCCCGACATGATCGACGAGACGCTGGCGATGCCGGCCGAGGTGACCGTCGCCCTGGCCGAGATCGGCGGCGCCGCCCGGGAGGGCCTGCTGGCCCTGGCGGTAGCCACCGGCCTCGAGGTCATGGGCGCCATGATGGAGGAGTCCGTGTGCGCCCTGGCCGGCCCCAAGGGCCGCCATGACCCCGACCGGACCGCGGTCCGCCACGGCAGCGAGGACGGCTCGGTCGTCCTCGGCGGGCGGCGGGTACCGGTGCGCCGGCCCCGGGTCCGTACCGCCGACGGCACAGCCGAGCTGGCGGTGGGCGCCTATGAGGCGTTCACCGGCTCGGATCTGCTCGAAGCGCTGGCGTTGGAGCGGATGATGGCCAAGCTGTCCACCCGCCGCTACTCCGCCGGGCTTGAACCCGTCGGCGCCGCCGTCGAACAGAGAGCGAATTCGACGTCGAAGAGTTCGATCTCTCGGCGGTTCGTGGCCCGCACCGAGACGGCCCTGGCCGAGCTGATGGCCGCTGACCTGTCCGGTCACGACATCGTGGCCCTGATGATCGACGGCGTGCACTTCGCCGGGCACTGCTGCGTCGTGGCCCTCGGGATCAGCATCGACGGCACCAAGATCCCCCTCGGCCTGGTCGAGGGCGACACCGAGAACACCACCGTCGTCCGGGACCTTCTCGCCGGGCTGCGGGACCGGGGCCTGGACACCACCCGCCCGGTGCTCGTCGTCATCGACGGCGCCAAAGCCCTCGCCGCCGGGGTACGGGCCGTGTTCGACCACCCCGTCATCCAACGCTGCCAGCTCCACAAGATCCGCAACGTCGAAGCCCGTCTCCCCAAGTCGACTGCGCCCACGGTGGCCAAGAAGATGCGGGCCGCCTACCGCTGTACCGATCCGCTCACCGCCGAGGCGACCCTCGAAGCGCTCGTCCGTGACCTCACCCGGTCCCACCCCGGCGCGGCGGGGTCGCTCCGGGAGGCCCTGGCCGAGACGCTGACCGTCAACCGGCTCGGGGTGCCACCCACCCTGGCCCGGACCCTGCGGTCGACCAACGCCATCGAGTCGATGATCGAGATCTGCCGGGACCACAGCTCGAACGTCAAGCGCTGGCGTGACGGCCAGATGGTGCTGCGCTGGTGCGCCGCCGGCATGGGCGAGGCCGCCCGCCAGTTCCGACGGGTCAACGGCCACCTCCACCTCCGAGCCCTCCGCCAGACCCTCGACGACCACACCACCGGCCGTGTCACACCCCCATGCCATGATGAGGAAGCCGCCTGAACCACACCGGGCCGCCACCGAAGTTCCACGAAACTCGGGACATCCTCCCTGCTAGCTCCCGACGTCCCGAGACACGCCGCCCCCTCCGCCGGGGACACGGCCACCATCGGCCACCTCACCGCCGCCGGCTGGGCCGTCGACGTCGTCGACGACGACACCCTTACCACCGGCACCGCCGAGGCCGCCGACGCCGTCATCGTGTCCCGCGACGCCACCACCGCCACCGTCAACACCCACCTCACCCCAGCCCGAGTCCCCGTGATCGCCTCCAACTCCCAGCTCTACGACGACCTCGGTCTCACCACCGGCACCGGCACCACCACCCGGAACCGGACCGCCCTCACCATCACCAGCCCGCCCACCCCGCCGCCGGGGGGGCCAGCGGCACCGTCGGGGTCTTCGGGGGCAGCCGCAACATCGTCACCGTCCCCACCGCCGACGTCGCCGCCAACGCCACCATCATCGCCACCGCCGCCGGCCAACCCGACCAGGCCGCCCTCGACGCCGGCCAGGACGGCGCCGACGGCCAACCCGCCCCCGCCCCCCGGGCCGCCTGGTGGGCCACCAACACCAACACCACCGCCCACACCCCCGGCGCCTGGGACCTCCTCGACGCCACCCTCACCTGGGCCACCACCACCCCCCGGCAACCACCACCACCCGCCGCTACAGCCCCGACGGGCTCCTCGCCGCTTCACACGGCAGATCTCACGCACTTGGTGACACGGGCCGGACGGCGACGCATTCTGCGGACCGCGCATCGGACGGACCTGACCAGGCCTTTTCGGACTCGACGGGTCCCGGCGAACGGCTGTCAAGGCCCATGCGTTCCGCAGGCTCGCCGCTGCGATCGCCGACGCTTGCGTTCGGATCTTGGGGGCGGTCCGTCAGTCCCGGCACGCTCTGGTCCT
>CBDCBB010000002.1:0-2802 GCA_965214155.1 Phycisphaeraceae bacterium | reverse complement strand
CCGACCTGCCGGGCGGACTCAGAGACAGTCCCGGCGCTCGCGACCAACTGAGGGCCAGCCAGAGCCCCCAGGAAGCCTGCTGGGGAGTGGGGCCGGTGGAGCGCCCCCCGGGGGCCAGGGCATCGACCCGTTCCAGCGCCGGCACCCGGGCACCTCGGTTTCGCGGGGTGCTACCCCAAAACGGTTTCGACCATGACGCCGGCCACCTACCAGGAACCCGTCCCCCGCCGTCCGCCCTCAGCGCCGGACCGGCCTGCGCCGCCGCTTCGCCGCCAGCCGGGACCGGGCCGGCGTCCCCTCACTGAACACCCGTTCCATGTGGGCCGCGCCGCGCGCCGGGTCGAAGTGCCCGTAATGCTTCTCGATCATGGCGACCGAGGTGCCCATGAGTTGAGCGAGTAGGTAGAGCGGCGTCCCCCCCAGGGCCATCCGGGTACCGAAGGCGTGCCGGAGGCTGTAGGCGGTCACGTTCTTCTCGACGCCGGCCTCAGTCGCGAACCGCTGGAGTTGCTTCGACAGATACCCGACGTTCACGGCCTGCCCCCCGACGCCGGTGAACACCGGTCCGTCGGACTCCCCCTGACGCTCCGCCGCAAGCCGGGTGAGCACGTCGAGCGCGCGGCCCCGTACGGGCACCTGGCGGGCGCTCTCCCGCGTCTTGACCCGGTGCCCCTTGCCTATCTCGACTCGGCCCTCGGCCAGCCTCACGGCGCTCCAGCGGAGTTGCCCCTGCTCGCCCGGCCTGAGCCCGGTGTGAGTGCCGAACTCCAGCCAGTCCCGTAGCCACTGGCGGGACTCTCCAGACAGGACCTCAGCGGCGCCGACTGCCCGGAGGATCGCCGCCTCCTCATCCTCCGTGATATGATCCCGGCGCTTCGCCTTCGACTTCGCCACGCTGACGCCGGCCGTGGGGTCCTGCATCGTCACGCCGTTCTCGACGGCCCACCCCCAGAAGTGCTGGAGCGTCGCCAGCGTGCGCGCCTGCCCGGCCGGGCTCCGCTTGCCGCCGGGCTTCCCTCCCTTGCCCTTCTTCGGTCGGTCTAGGAAGCCTTCGACGTGGTGGCGTTCGACCTGCTTAACGATCGTGCCGGCCGGTAGCCAGCGGTCGAACCTGTCGAGGTGCCCCCGGTCGGTCTCGACGGTGGCAGGGGAGGCCCCGCCGCGCGCCTTCCACGTCGTGTAGCGCTTGGCCGCCTTCGCCACGGTCAACCCTTCCTGTGGGGCGGCGTCTGCCCACGGGTCGAACGTGCCGGCCTCCCGCCGCCTGGACAGCTTCACGGCCTTCGTGAGCGCCGCCGCTTGGTCTCGGGTGTAGAGGTTCACCCTCTTGCGCGTCGGGCGTCGGTCGGGGTCGTAGGCGACCCACAGCCAGTTGCCGTAGGGCTCTCGCGTGCCGTCGTCGTCCGTCCGGTACTTGCGCTCGATCTTCGACCCGTCCGGTAGGGTGAGCCGGTGGGGTGGCGCTTGCTTGCGTGCGGGCATGTTGGGCCTGGTGGTGACGGGGCAGAGTGCCCCCGGGCCGGGGAGTGTGGCGCTTCCGCCTCAGCTACCCCGTCTGTCGTCGCTAGCGGGGTCGGTCTCAGCCGCTCCGGGCTGGGGGGCGCTGGCGAGGTAGGCGTCGAGCCTGTCGTCTCTCAGGATCAGGACGGCCCGGCCCACCCTGACGGCGTTCAGCGTCCCCCGGCTGGCGGCCGTAGACACGGCCTGACGGCTCACCCCCTTCAAGCGGGCCACCTCGGCGGGCGGTAGCACGTTCGGCTCTGGGGGCGTGGACTGCTTCGGCATCGTCGCGGGCGTGTGGTGCGGACCGTCAAGATAGGCGGTTCGTTGCAACTTGTCAACGTGGGGCGTAGGTTGACGACGCTACCGCATCCGCCTACCGTGTCCCTGTCGCCCGCCGAACTCCGGTCCCTGAGCCGCGCCGCGCCCGTTCCCTTCCCGTTCTCGATGGGGCCGGACGAAGCCCGAGCGCTAGGCCACGAGACCCTAGCCGAGTGCGTCCGCACCGTGACGGAGGCCGGGACGGCAGCCGAAGCCACGCGCCTATTACGGGAGTGGTCCCGTTCCCTCTCTGAGCGCACTCGGGAGATGTTGGACCGTCCGGTCGTGCCGGTTGACGCGCGGGCGTTAGAGCGAGCGCTAGAGGGCGTTGAAGAAGGGAGCCAGGCAGAGGCCGACCTGTTCGCAGATGCCCACGCGGACCTGTTCCACCCCGCCCCCCTCGACTTCCGCCGGGCCGTCGTTGACCGCTTCGCGCTTGCGTTCGAGACCTACGGGCGACGGTCGGTAGCGTCCGCGTCGGGGATGCTGGAGACACCACCGAGCATCTACGATGCGGACCCGTCGGAGGTACTGTCTGCGCTTGCGAGCTGGATAGACGCCGCCCCCGACGTCCCGCCGCCGGCTCCCCCTCCAGCGCTCCAAATGAGCGACGGAGACCGCCGAGCGCTCCGAATCGCTCAGGCCGTGCGAGACCTACTCGACAGAGAAGCCGGCGGGGATGTGGAACGGCTGATCGAAGAAGCCTGGGCAGGGGAGGTGAGGCTGTTTCACAAGTGGGCCGGGGGCCTGATCGAACGGAGCGCCCGAACCGCCGAGCGCACTCTGACAGCCGCAGGACTCCGCGAGACCGGGAAGCGGGGAGAGCGGGGGAGCGGGCTGACCTCGACTGTGCGGTCATTGCTCGATCTCACCGATGCGTCCGCCAGCGGGGAGAGGGCGGAGTGACGGAGCCTGAACGGTTCGGAGATCGGAGCGCCTGGAAGCCGGGCGATCTGGCTTTGAGCGCGTGGGATCGCATTG
>CBDCBB010000001.1:0-11490 GCA_965214155.1 Phycisphaeraceae bacterium | reverse complement strand
CCGCGCGGGGTCTGGCGGCGGATCAACAGCAAAGTTACTCGCGACGCGGTGTGACGTGCGAAACGCGCGCGGCAGAGCCGCGACGCTTCATGAATTTGATGTCGATGGAGATTTTTATGCGACTGGTTCAACTGCAACACCCCATACGCGGCCGCCGCGTCGCCGTCGTCGACGACGCGGACCTTGTGCTGATTAAAAGCTTCGACAGCGCCTACACGCTGGCGATGCGTGCCGCCGAAGGTGACACCACCCTTGCCGATCTGGTTGCATCGCACCGGTCGGACGAGCGGGTCAGGTACGACGGTGCTTATGCCGGCACCGGCGAGTGGTCGCTGCTGCCCGCTTTCGACCACCCCGAGGAGCCGGCGCGCTGTGCTATCACCGGCACCGGGCTGAGCCACCAGAAGAGCGCCGCCAACCGGCAGGCGATGCACGAGGCGGGCGGCCACGGCAGCGAGAAGTCCGACAGCCTCAAGATGTACGAGCTCGGCGTCGCCGGCGGCAAGCCCGCGCCCGGCACCGTCGGCGTGCAGCCCGAGTGGTTCTTCAAGTGCAGCGGCACGCGGCTGGTCGCCCACAACCAGCCGATCGACATCCCTAGCTTCGCCGTAGGCGCCGGTGAGGAGGCCGAGCCCGTGGCGATCTACGTCGTCGACTCCGACGGCCACCCCCGCCGCGTCGGCTTCGCCGCGGGCAACGAGTTCTCCGACCACCTGCTCGAGGAGCAGAACTATCTATACCTCTCGTCGTCGAAGCTGCGGCCGTGCTCGCTCGGGCCGGAGTTGACCGTCGGCGGGGCGTTCGATGACGTCCGCGGCGAGACCCGCGTCGAGCGCGGCGGCGACGTTATCTGGCGGGCCGACCTGGCGACCGGCGAGGCGAACATGTGCCACAGCCTGGCGAACCTCGAACACCACCACTTCAAGTACCCCGAGCACCGCCGGCCGGGCGACGTGCACCTGCACTTCCTTGGGGCCGACGCGTTCAGCTACAGCGACCGCTTCGAGCTCCGCGACGGCGACGTGGTGGTGATCGACTACCCCGCGTTCGGCCGGCCGCTGCGCAACCCGCTGCGGTTCGACACGGCCCCGAC
Organism: Phycisphaeraceae bacterium; assembly: GCA_965214155.1. Classification (GTDB taxonomy): domain Bacteria; phylum Planctomycetota; class Phycisphaerae; order Phycisphaerales; family Phycisphaeraceae; genus Algisphaera. The sequence goes on along the minus strand of CBDCBB010000001.1, from coordinate 10,397 downwards.
GCCGCTCTACTCCGTGAGGCCGCTGTGATGACGACGCCCGACCGCGACGCGACGACGTATCGGGTGGACCTGCTGGACTTCGGCCGCATGCCGCGCTGCCCGATGAGCGGCATCATCCAGCACGCCCCGGCCGATCAGTTCCAGCCGTGGGCCTACACCGGCCTGCTGCTCCGCGGCGGCGGCCGGACGATCCTGGTCAACACCGGCTTCCCCGACGACATGACGGCGGTGCAACAGGCCTTCCACGCCTGGAGCCCTGCGGCCGACCTGGTGCGTGAGCCGCACCAGACCCTCGCCGGCCAGCTCGACCGGCTGGGCGTCGCGCTCGGCGACATTGACCACCTGCTCCTGAGCTGCCTCGGGCCGTACAGCACCGGGCAGATCGGCAAGGTCGAGCGGTGCCCGATCTCCGTCGGCCGGGCGGAGTGGACCGACCTGCTCGCCCCGCCGGTGAACTTCCCGCCGCAGGGCCGCGACATCATCCTCCCGCCCGACACGCTCCGCCGGCTGGTCACCGACAACTGGCCGCGCGTGCGCTTGCTCGAGGATGAAGACGAGGCCGCGCCCGACCTCCGCGTCTTCCGCACCGGCGGGCACCACCACGGCAGCCTCGCGGTGAGCATCCCCACCGCCGCCGGCCGGGTGGTCTACGCCGACACCGTCTTCACCTACCGCAACCTCGACGAGAACCTGCCCATCGGTTTCTACCGCAACCAGGACGAGGTCCACGCCGCCTTCGCCCGCATCCGCCGCGAGGCCGACGTCGTCCTGCCGTTCTTCGACCCCGTCGCCTTCGACCGCTACCAAAGCGGCGTCGTCGCCGGTTGATGGACCCTCGCTCGATGCGAAGCGCCATCGCAGACCCCAGCCCCTAGACCCCAGACCCCGCGCCATGCCCGACCTTACGACCCTCGCCCGCCAGTTCAAGACGTTCAACCCCACCTACAGCTTCGCCCCGCTGTGGTTCTGGAACGACGACCTCCGCGAGGAGGAGCTCTTGCGCCAGCTCCGGGCGATGAAGGACCAGCACGTCCACGAGACGATCATCTGGTGCAACGCCGGCATGAACCAGCGGTACCTGTCCGACGAGTACTTCGCGATGTTCACCTTCGCCGTCGAGCAGGCGAAGAAGCTCGACATGGGCGTGTGGGTCTACGACGACTGGTCGTGGCCCAGCGGCCCGGCCGGGGGCGTGATCAACGAGGCGTACCCCGAGTACCTCATGACCGCCTGCCGCGTGTACCGCTACGACATACGCGCCGGCGAAGAACTGGTGCAGCGGCTGCCCATCGGCCGCGTCGTCCGCTGCGAAGCCGAGCGCGCCAGCGACGGCAAGCGCATCGACCTCGAGACGTTCTGCGACGACACGTCGCTGCGGTGGTCGGCTCCCACTTTCGGGGGCGGCGACTGGCGCATCCACCTCGCCGCGGTCACGCCGCTGCAGCACGTGATCGACCCGACCTGCACCTCGCGCTGGGGCAACTGGCTGCCGGGCTACCTCGACGTGATGAACCGCGACGCCGTCGCCAAGTTCATCAAGCTGACCTACCAGGCCCACTACGACCGCTGCAGCGAGCACTACGGCAAGACCATCCGCGGCACCTTCACCGACGAGCCGGGCACCTACTACGACCACGCGATCAAGGGCGGCCTCGACGCCGTCCACCTCCGCCACGGCTTCCCGTGCAAGCACCAGCCCCTCGACCACGACCACCCCAACCTCCACGGCCTCATCGGCACCGTCTCCTGGACCGCCGACCTCTTGCACCACTTCCGCGAGCGGCGCGGTTACGACCTGCGGCCGCGCCTCTTCGACCTCGTCCGCGGCGGCGACGCCCACCGCAAAGTCTGCTACGACTTTGCCAGCCTCATCTCCGACCTCTTCGCCGAGAGCTGGTGCGAGCAGATCGCCGACTGGTGCGGGAAGCGGAACGTCGCCTACTCTGGCCACTACAACGAAGGCGTCAACGGCGGGGACTACTACCGCCAGATCGGCCCGCAGCAGGTCCCGGCCATGGACATCCTCGGCGACCACGGCGTCGAGATGAAGGACCTCATGGCGCTCCCGCGCAAGGTCGCCTCGGTCGCCCGCATGAAGGGTCGGCCCCGCACGCTCAGCGAAACCTACTCCGACACGAGCTGGGACTTCAACCTCCACGACAAGACCCGCGACGCGGACCTGCTCACCGTCCTGGGCATCAACACCCACGCCTCGATCGACTACACCTACAGCTTCCGCAGCATCCGCAAGCACACGACCAACCCCGCCGGCTTCGTGCAGGCGAGCAACTGGGGCTACAACCACCACTTCGCCGACCACGTCACGCGGCTGTGCCAGATGACCGCCGCGGGCGACTCGGCGGTCGACGTCGCCATCGTCTTCGGCAGCCACGCCGCCCTCAGCGGGGCGCTGGTCGACCACGTCGCCAACGACCAGCTCGAGAAGGACACCGACAACGTGTTCAAGATGATGATGTCGGCGCAGATCGAGAGCGACATCATCTTCGACACCGGCCTGCCCGAGGGCACGCTCCACGGCGGCCGGCTCGTCTACCCGGGGGCGGCGTACCGCACACTCATCCTCGCCAACGTCCCGCGGATGCGGCGCGAGCACGCGGCGATCCTCGTCGACTTCGTCAAGGCCGGCGGGCACCTGGTGGCCGTGAAGCGGCTGCCGCTGCAGACGCCCGAGGGTGAAGACCTTTCCGACCTCTGGTCGCAGTTGGTGGAGCCGACCAGCATCGAGCGGTTGCGTGATGTACAGCAGATCGAACTTGAGCCGGTGGAGGAAGAACTTCCGGGGGCGCTCACGCTGGTGCCGGACTTCATGCGCTGCCTCACCTCGGGCGACGCGCCGCGGACCGGGCAGGCCGAGGCGCTGTTTGACCGCAGCGACACGATGGTGGTCTACCCCCGCGTCCCGCAGTGGCTGGCGTTCGACTTCGGCGAGCCGCTGACGCTCAGCGGCGTCGAGTTCACCGTCGAAGGCATGAAGCGGGACATCGCGTACGACTACACCTTCGAGGTGTCCGACGACGGCGAGGCGTGGCGGACGCTGGAGCAGGTCGCCGGCCGGTCGGGCCTCGTGCATCGCACGGCAATCGACGGCGCCCGGGCACGACACCTGCGGATCACCTTCACCGAGGGCGGCGGGCGGTATATCAGCCTCACGGACCTGGTCATCCGTCACCGCCCCGCGGGAAGCGCCAACGGCGAGGAGGCGGTCTGGGCCCCGGCGGGGTGCGAGCCGCTGCTGATGGCGCGGGTGCTGCCCGACCACCGGCCGAAGCTCGAGCTGCTCGACGAGCAGGGCCAGCGGCTGCGCTGCTTCACCACCGCGTGGCGGCGCGTCGGCGACGCGGACGTCGTCGCCATCGCCAACCGCAGCCCGGTGGAGCAGCGGGTCAACGCCGTGCTGCACGACGCCGACCGCGGTACCGAGGACTGGGGCCTCGACTCGGGCGTGCGCCGGCGGGTCGCGGTGTCCGACGGCCGGTTCACGATGACGCTGTCCCCGTACGAGTCGAAGCTGCTGGTGCTGCGGCCTATGGGCGCGGTGGACGTGGACAACACGGCGTGGACCGACCGGCAACGGGAGACGGTGGCCGAGTCGGCGGGCCCGTGGCCGGCGGCGCGGGACCGGGCCAACGCGGTGCCGCTGGTGGCGCTGGGCCTGGAGATGGCCGACCCGGCGTACCCCGACGCCTGGCTGGGCACCGAGGACGGCAGCATCCCTAAGCCGCTGCGCGAGGTGCCGATCGTGATGTTCCGCTGCTCCGTGCAGGTCGACAACGTGCCCGCCACCGCCCGCCTTCTCGCCGAGGAGGGGCTGGTCGAGCGTGTGCAAGTCAACGGCGACGCCCTCGGCGGCGGGCCCTACGGCCAGGTCAACGCCCCGTGGCAGCGCGACCGCTACCTCGATCCGTTCGGCATCAGCGCCGACATCGCCGCCCTGCTCCGGCCGGGCGAGAACACCGTCACGGGCCTGTTCCAGCCGGAGATGTACGAGCGCAACATGGCCGGGACGTGGTACCACAAGGACAACATCCAGCCGACGCTCGACGCGTTCATCCTCGGCGACTTCGCGCTCCGCGACCACCGCATCGCCGCGCCCGCCGCGGAGCTCGACAACTCGCCGTGGGAGCACCAGGGGATGCGGTACTACAGCGGCGGCGTGACGTATCAGGTGACGCTGAACGTGCCCGACGGCGCGGCCGCCGACGGTCGGCCGCTGTGGCTGGAGGTCGACTGCCGCGAGAACGTGATCGAGGTGCTAAAAAACGGCCAGAGCCTGAGCACGCGCATCACCTATCCGTTCCTCATCGACGTAAGCGATGCGGTGTCGCCCGGCGACAACACGTTCGAGCTGCGCATCACCAACCCCGTCGGCTCGCTGCTGTCGGCGCAGAAGACGCACAGTTGGAAGGGCAAGATCGAGCTGGATTTCCGCTCGGGATTGCAATGGGTGAAACTGGTGCGGCCGACGGCACATGACGCGTAGCGGGAGCACCGAAGGTGCCCGGTTGCGGCGCACCTACAAACCACAGAACGCTTCGCGTCACCCGCTACGCGGGGGCATTGATGGATTAGGATCGGAGCACGGTCATGCGTGAGGTGCGGTGGGAGCGGATGTTCCCCGACGAGTTGGACGCGGCGTTCGACGCCTGCCCGGCGGTGTACTTCACGTACGGGCTGTGCGAGCCGCACGGGCCGCACAATGCGTTGGGGCTGGACGGGCTCAAGGCGCACGCGGTGGCTTGTGCGGCGGCGCGGGTGGGCGGGGGGATCGTCGCGCCGCCGCACTACTGGCACGTGCACGAGGTCGGGATGTACGGGGCGTGGGGCGCGCAGCAGGTTGGCGAGGCGGCGCGGCCGTGGCTGACGGCGGTGCCGCCGTGGCACCACTTCAAGAGCGTGCTGTACCACGTCCGTGCGGCCGAGGCGCTGGGGTTCCACGCGGCGGTCCTGCTGACCGGGCACTACGGGCCGAACTGGCACGACCTGCGGGCGCTGTTGGAGCTGGTGCAGCCGCACGTGGGGTGTCGGCTGTACGGGCTGCCGGACTTCGAGGCGAACCAGCCGGGCTTCGACCCCGACGCCCCGGGCGACACGAGAGACCACGCGGGGCGGGTGGAGACGTCGCTGCTGTGGGCGGCCGAGCCGGGGTGTGTGGATAGGTCGCGGCTGCCGGACCCGCTGCCGGCGGTGGGCGAGCGGTATGCGGCCGGGGCGAACGCGGCGGATGCCGACCGCCGCGTCGGCGCGCGGATGATCGCCGACGAGGCGCGGTGGCTGGCGGCGAAAGCGGCGGAGCTGCGGGCGGCGTACACCGGCGGGGGGCACGCGCCGCGGCTGACAACGTTCGCCGACGTCGAGCGGGTGTGGGCGGATGTCGTCCTGCCCGCGCTGCCGGGCTTCAAGTCGATGGCCCCGGCGTCGGAACGTGGTGGAGTCGACGAGTCATCGAGGTGGGCAGCCAATGCGGCGGTACCCGACCTGCCGGGGGTGACGGGTCCGACGGATCGTTCTGCGGTTTAGAACAGGTGTTGAAGGTTTCCTGTCATAGCCGCGACGCTACGCGTCGCGGACCGCGTTGCGTAGCAACGCGGCTAATGAAGAAGGTTTGCGTCGTTGGCTCTAGCGGAAGCCGCCCGGCCCCGCGCCGGGGTCGACGCCCGCCGCTAAACACGAAGTGCCAACGTCGAGGTCACAGGTACTTGATCATGTACACCAGGTCCGCGCGTTCCTCCCACGCCTCTTGCCCGAAGTTGGACTGGACCCGGTGCGGGATGCGGCCGACCTCCTTGTAACCGAGCCGCTCGTACAGTTGACAGGCGCGGTTTTTTGAGGCCATCGACAGCTCGATCATCTTCACGCCGGCCTCACGGGACAGGTCTTCGAGCACGTCGAACAGCTTCGTGCCGATGCCCTTGCCACGGCAGGCGAGGGCGAGTTCGAGGCCCAAGAGGCCGATGTCGGCGCTGAAGTTGTGCCGCGGGATCGGCACCTGACCGAGCCCGACGATGCGGCCGGCCATCTCCACCACCAGGTGCGGCTCGCCCTGCACCTCGACGCACTTGAGCTTGTCCGCCAGCTTCCGCGACGCGCTGGGCAGGTCGGTGGCGTGGGTCGAGAACCACATCGGCTCGGTGAAGCTCTCCTCGTGCACCTGGTTGAGGTACGCGTGGTACTGCTTGAGGTCCTCCCACCTGGGGTAGCGAAAGATAACCTCTTCGCCGCCGCCCTTGGCGGGGAAGCGGGCAACCTCCCGGCCGTAGTTGCGCAGCGAAAAATCGGGCGCTGCCGCGTCGGCGGCGGGGGCAGATGGGGGGGCGGCGGCAGAGGGGGGGGCGTCGCTCATGATGGCATTTATACAACGGAAGCGGCGTGGGGGTAGCGTCCGCTAACGGTCCCGCATCGCCGCGGCGAGGCAGGAACAGTCCTGCAGCCGTTCGCCCAGGGCCGCGGGCGCCAGCCGGCAGGACCGCACCGCGTCGGGCAGCGCCTCCTGCTCCATCGCCCGCCGCACCGCCGCCAGCCACGGCGGGCCGAGGTAGCGGGCCAGGCTGCCCAGGGCGATGGCGTCGGGGAACAGCAGGTCGGCCAAGGCGGCGCAGACCCGGCCGACGGCGCGGGCCGACTCGTCGAGCACCGCCTGCGCGTCCCGGTCGCCCCCGTCCGCCAGACGAGATAGCGCCGGGCCGTCGGGCGGGTGATCGCCCCAGCGGTTGGGGAAGCGCCACGCCGCCAGCCGCGGCAGGGAGCTGCCGGCGCAGTACGCCTCGACGCTGCCGCGCTTGCCGAAGGCGGTGGGTCCGTCGGCGGCGTAGCGGATGTGGCCGATCTCCGGCGACCGCCCGGCCGCGCCGTGGTAGACCCGCCCGCCCAGCACCATGCCGACGCCGAAGCCCGTCCCGCAGGTGAGGTACACGAGCGACGCCTCCGGCCGCAGCTCCCGGCCGAGGCCCCAGCGAGACTCCGCCGCCGCGCACGCCGCCGCGTCGTGCTCGACCCGCACCGGCAGCCCCAGCGCCTCGGTCAGCCGCTCCCGCAGCGGCACCGCGTCCCACCCCGGCAGGTTCGGCGGCGACAGCACCACCCCCCGCTCGACGTCCAGCGGCCCGCCGATCGCCACCCCCACCGCTTCCGCCCGGTGCCGCGACAACAGCCCCCGGCCCCGATCCACCAGGTCCGCGATCATCGCCCCGGGCCCCCGCCCGGCCGCCGAAGCCCACTGGCTCCGCTCGATCACGCGGCCCGACGCGTCGCCGATCAGGGCGGCGCACTTGCTGCCGCCCACGTCCAGGCCCAGGTACCGCGGCCCGTCACTCACGCGGCAGGTCCCGCTCGACGGTCTCGCAGATCGTGTGCAACAACAGCTGATGCGCCTCCTGGATCCGCGCCGCGAGCTCGCCGGGCACGAGCAGCTCGACGTCCGCCAGCCCGCGGCAGGCGCCGCCATCGCGGCCCAGCAGCGCCACCGTACCGACGCCGCGCTCCCGCGCCGCATCGAGGGCGCGGGTGATGTTGACGCTAGCGCCCGAGGTGGTGAAGACCAGCAGCACGTCGCCGGATGTGCCGAAGGCGTGGACCTGCCGGGCGAAGACGTCGGTGAAGTCGTAGTCGTTGCCGATGGCGGTCAGGTCGCCGCCGTGGGCGTTGAGGCAGAGGGCCGGGTACGGCCGGCGGTCGTGGACGAAGCGGCAGACGAACTCGGTGGTGAAATGGGCGGCGTCGGCGGCGCTCCCGCCGTTGCCGCAGGCAAGCAGCTTGCGCCCGCCGACCAGCGCGTCGCGGACCATCGCCGCGGCCCGCTGCACCTGCGGCCCCAGCGCCCGCAGCCGCTCAAAGGTGGCGACGGCGGCGTCGATGTTGGTGTCGAGCGGATCGGGCATCGGGCGGACCGGCGGCAAGCGATTAGGCCACGGCGACCGGGGCCGCGACGTTGCGGAACCTGGCCGGGCGGGCCTGCGCCACCCTAGCGTAAAGTCGGCGGTTGGCGCGGGAGCCGCGACGGCTTACCCTTTAGCGGCTGGGCAATTGTACAACGGACCTCAAGCCGCCGACGCCGCCCCATCCGGAGCCGCCGCACCATGAATGACCGAGCGTTAGAAGGCAAGTCCGCGATCGTCACCGGGGCCTCGACGGGCATCGGCCGTGAGATCGCCGCGGCGTACGCCCGCGCCGGGGCGAGGGTCGCCTGTGTCAGCCGCCGCATGGAGACGCTCGAGCCGGCGGTGAAGGAGATCTGCGACGGCGGCGGCACCGCCATTGCCGTCGAGGCCGACACATCGGACGCGGCGGCCGTCGACGCCGCGGTCGACCGGACGCGGCGGGAGTTCGGCGGCGTCGACCTCCTGGTCAACAACGCCGGCTTCCTCGGCTTCAGCCCGATCCTCGAGGTGAGCGAGGAGCTGTTCGACCGCACCTTTGCCGTCAACGTCAAGGGCTACTTCCTCTTCGCCAAGGCGGTGGCCAAGGCGATGATCGCCGACGGGCGGAAGGGGTCGATGATCAACATCACGTCGATCTCCGCCGAGCAGTGCGGCGAGTTGAAGGTGCACTACTGCGCCTCCAACGCGGCGCGGAAGATGCTGACCAAGGGCCTCGCGCTCGAGCTCGCGCCGCACGGCATCCGGGTGAACGCGGTCGCGCCGGGGGACATCGTTTCGGACATCGTGCGGGACCCGAAGATCCAGCACATCGTCGACACGGTGGACTTCGGCAGCTTCGCGCCGCTCGGTCGGCGGGGCCAGCCGGCGGACATCGCCGGGGCGTGCGTGTTCCTCTCGACCGACGCGGCGGCGTATATCACCGGGGCGAGCCTGCTGATCGACGGCGGGGCGTTCAGCGGCGTGTACTTCCCCGAGGCCCCGGACTGACCGCCGGCCGGCCCCCGCCCTGTCACCCGCACCGCCCCCCCCCGGCCCCCCCCGCGCCCCTCCCCGCTCCACCGCGAGACGCCATGAAGATCACCGAGGTCAAGTGCCACCTGCTCACCACCGACCTGCGCGAGTCGACCATCGTCTGGGCCGGCGGAACGATCCCGTACTGGAACACCGCGCTGATCCAAGTAGAAACCGACGAGGGCGTCAGCGGCCTGGGCGAGGCGTACTACCCGGGGCTGAGCGCTCCCCGGCCGACGCAGGCGATGACCGACAACTTTGCGACGCTGCTGATCGGCGAGGACCCGCGGCAGGTCGCGCGGCTGTTCCACAAGATGCGGGCCAAGTCGTACTCGTGGGGCAAGGCAGGCCTGCCCCTGATGATCGCCGGCAGCATCGAGAACGCGCTGTGGGACATCGTCGGCAAGCTGCACGACGCGCCGGTGTATCAACTGCTCGGGGGCCGGTGCCACGACGGGCTCATCGCCTACGCCAGCGGCGGCAACGACGCACCCCCGGACGTGCTCCAGCAGGAGATGCGGGGGCACGTCGGAGCGGGGGTTCAAGGCGGTGAAGATCCGCATCGGCCGGTCGATCAAGGAGGACGTGAAGAAGGTCGAACTCTGCCGCGAGGCGCTCGGGCCGGACGTCGAACTGATGGTGGATGCGGTCATGGGCCACAACCCCCGGCCGTGGACCGCCAAGCGGGCGCTGCAGGCGGCCAAGGCGCTCGAGCCGTACGGCCTCACCTGGTTCGAGGACCCGGTGAACAACCGCGACTACGAGGGCCTCGCCTTTGTCCGCGACCACACGTCGATCCCCATCGCCGCGGGCGAGTCGGCGGTGGGCCTGCACGAGTTCATCCCGTTCTTCGAGCACGCCGCGGTCGACTACATCCAGCCCGACCCGACCCACTCGGGCGGCATCCTCGAGTGCCTGGACATCCGCGCTCACTGGCCCGGGCCCACAGCACCCGCGTCATCTACCACTCCTGGGGCATGGCCCCCTGCCTCGCCGCGAATTACCACCTCGCCTTCGCCGACCCCTACGCCAGCTACGTCGAGTACCCCACCCACGGCATGCCCATGGTCGACTCCCTCGCCGTCGAACCCTTCCGCATCGAAAACGGCCTGCTCCAGCCCCCCACCGCGCCGGGCCTGGGCGTCCAACTCACCGACGACATCCTCGAGCGCCATCCTTATATAGAGGGCTCGATCTTCTGGCCCTGAGCCGGCGACGCGTAGCGTCGCGGCTATCGACCTGCGTAACGTCGGACTACTCACCTGATCCCTGATCCCCGGCCCCTGTTCCCTCCCCTCCCCCCCATGATCGTCGACTGCCACACCCACCTTTGGTCGCCCGACGAGCTGACCGACGAGCTCGCCGTCGAGGCCGGCCGGGTCCGTGGCCAGCCCCTGGACCTGAGCGTCAGCCCCGAGCAACACCGCGCCGCCGTCGCCGACGTCGACCGCGCCATCGTCTTCGGCCTCCGCGCCCCGGCGGTGGGCTTCC